>CBDCGV010000017.1:0-335338 GCA_965216955.1 Chitinophagales bacterium
ACCAATGTGCTATCTTACCTATATTATCTCCTTTTTTTACTTTATAGATAATCGGCTCTAAGTTTTTATCTACTGGAATAAATCGATTATTGGATTTTGTCGTTTTCATTTTTCTATGCAAAGCCAATTCCTCTATTTTCATTCTTGAAACCGTATAAAGTGTTTCCAGCTCCTCTGAAAATAATTCGTATTTTTCTTTTGGAATTACCAAATTATACCCTGTGGGTATTATTTGACTTAAAAGTGACAAATTAAGGGCATAAAGTTCCTCCTTATTCATGTTTAATTTTGAAGCAACCCCTCCAACTAGCAATTCATTAGTAGTTGTTAATGTAATTGTATTATCATATCCTTGAGATTCATAATTGGGTTCTATTCCTAATACATCGGCATACTTCATAAAGTAAACTGCCGCAATAAATGCAGGCACGTATCCTCTAGTTTCTCTTGGCAAATAAGGATATATCTTCCAAAAATCTCTACTCCCACCTGATTTTCTAATAGCCTTTCTAACATTTCCTGCACCACAATTATATGAAGCTATAGCCATCAGCCAATTCCCAAATTTATTGTGCATTTTATTTAAGTAATTAGCCGCTGCAATCGTACTTAGTGTTGGATCGTATCGTTCATCTACATAAGCATTTATTTTTAGCTTATACTCCTTTGCTGTACTATACATAAATTGCCATAAACCGCTTGCACCGACTCTTGATCTTGCTGTAGGTATTAATGCTGATTCAACAATAGCAAGATGTTTTAACTCATCTGGCAAATTATAGCTTGAGAAAATGCGCTCAAACATGGGGAAATACTTTTCAGATCTCGCTATAATAAGCGATGCCTTTTGGCTTTTTTCTTCTGTGTATACTTCAATATAGCGAGCAACATACTTATTATAAGTAAGTGGTACTTCATTTTGAATAGCACTTAATCTTTCCCTTTCAACTTGCGACATCTCTACTTTCTTACCAGCAAAGCTATTGAAGTTTGTCAGCATTTGTGATGTACACAAAAACACTAAAAAGGCTATTATTTTATATAAGTCTGCTTTTTTCACAAGGGGCAATAAAAATACGAGTTTTACTCAAAACGAAAAATGGTTTTAGCGTTTATCTTTTAAGAGTTGTTTAAAATTTACAATAAGGTTCTAATAAGCCATCAGCTCGTTAGCGAAAGCCAAGAGTTTCTCTTCTTCAAATTTATTGGCCATTAGCTGAATTCCTATTGGAAGACCCTCTTTGCTTTCAGCCATTGGTAGAGAGATAGCTGGAATGCCAACCAAATTTGCCTGTACCGTAAAAATATCTCCTAGATACATTTCTATAGGGTCATCTGTTTTTTCTCCTAACTTGTATGCAGGGGAAGGAGCTGTAGGGCTCAAAATGAAATCACACTCCTTTAACTGTTCAATAGTTTCATCTTTGATGATACGTCTAACTTTTTGTGCTTTGGAATAATACGCATCATAATACCCAGCACTCAAAACAAATGTACCACTCATAATACGTCTTTGCACTTCCCATCCAAAGCCATTACTTCTGGACAGTCTATATGTAGAGTCTATATCAGTAGCTTGTTTATCCCTATATCCATATCGAATTCCATCAAAACGAGCGAGGTTAGAGGACGCTTCAGCAGTTGTAAGGACATAATATGTGGGAACGATATAATCCATCTCGTTGAAATGAAGTGGTACCACTTCATGACCCTTAGCAGTTAATTGTTCTATTAAATTTAATGTTGCTGCTTTTACTTCATCATTAATACTTGGATGTTCAATAGCCTCTTCGTAATAACCAATCTTACATTTTTTATCAAGGCTCATTAATTCACTGTATAGAGGCACCTCTTTTGTCGAAACTGTAGCATCAAAATCATCTTTACCTGCAATTACTTCCATTACCAAAGCTGCATCTTCGACATTACGCGTCAAGGGCCCTATTTGATCAAAAGAGGATCCAAATGCAATTAATCCATAACGAGAAACTCTACCATAAGATGGTTTTAAACCGACTACTCCACAGAACGAAGCTGGCTGACGAATAGATCCTCCTGTATCTGACCCAAGGGCAATGGTACATAAGTTCGCTTTAACTGCTGCTGCTGATCCTCCTGAAGACCCTCCAGGTACTCTATCCTCATCAATTGGATTTAATACAGGTCCGTAAAAAGAATTTTCATTACTAGACCCCATTGCAAACTCGTCACAATTTAGACGTCCTATGATTATAGCATCTGTTTGTAACATTTTTTCTACTACCGTAGATGAATATATAGAGGTATATCCTTCAAGTATGTGTGATGCAGCAGATACCTTATGTCCTTTATAAACAATATTATCTTTTATTGCTACAACACACCCAAAGAGTTTTCCTAATGGCTCGTTCGAGGCAATCTTGGCATCAATTCTTGAAGCTGCTTCTAAAGCAGTTTCTTTAAATACTTCGATAAAACAATTTAATTGAGACTCCGCTTCTATTCTTTTTAGGTATTCTTCTACAACCTCTCTTGCAGAAACCTTTCCCTGTATTAATGCGCTTTGAAGCTCTTTTATGGAATAAAACATATAGGATTTGAGTGTCTTTACAAGAATCGATCTACTTATCTTCTTCTTTATTTGTTTTCTTATCTTCTTCTTTCATACCCTCTTCTATTTCTTCTTTAATACTTGCTCGTGCTGTATTAAACTCTCTTATTCCTTTTCCAAGCCCTCTCATCAATTCAGGAATTTTTCTTCCACCAAATAATAATAAAATTGCGAAAAGAATAACTATCCATTCCGCACCACCTGGTAATCCAAATAAATATAACTGTGTCATGACATCTCTTTTTTAACCAAAGGGCTGTAAAGCCCTTTATTGTTGCAATAAAATTACGATAAATAAAAGAGTATTGTATTTTCAAGGAGTTAAATTTATAATGAAGTGGTGTATTTTAATATTATAGGGTCCTATTTTAATTTTGAAAAAAGATGCTTATGTCATTAACAGAGATAATAAGAGAAAATTCTAAGTGACCAACTCTTGTTATTTGCAACACCTGTTTTTCTTATCATTCTTTTAGCTGAGCTGTATATAGATCGACGCAAAAATTATGGGATATACGAGACCAAAGACACTTTTGTTTCCATGTCTATGGGCATCGCTTCATTAATAGTGGAATTTATCCCCAAGGTATTGGCTTTAATCGCATTTGAATATTTACATCAAATAAGTCCTTTAAAAGATATGGTCGGAAGACAATGGTGGGCTTGGGTATTATTAATTTTTGCAGATGATTTTGCCTATTATTGGTTTCATCGAATGAACCATGAAGTACGTTTATTTTGGGCGGGACATGTGAGTCACCACTCTTCTGTACGATTAAATTATGCAACTGCACTACGACAGGGCGTTGGAGAAAGATTACACAAATTTATCTTTTGGATGTGGATTCCTCTCCTAGGATTTGATGGGTTGATGATGTTCACAATGATGGCAGCTAATCTTATTTATCAATATTGGGTACATACAGAATTAATTAAAAGAATGCCTAAATGGTATGAATTGATTTTCAACACCCCCTCTCATCATCGCGTCCATCATGCATCTAACCATAGATATTTAGATAGAAACCATGCTGGTATTTTTATTATCTGGGACAGGCTATTTGGAACCTTCTCAGAAGAAAAAGATTTTGAAAAACCCATCTACGGACTTACTAAAAATATAGACTCTTATAATCCTTTATATGTAGCTACTCACGAATATGGTGCCATATGGCGCGATGTTAAAAGGGCAAGTAAGTTTTCGGATAAGTTAAAGTATATCTTTTACCCTCCCGGATGGAGTCATGATGGCCCCGATCAAAGGGCTAAAACATTACGGCAAAAAATCAAAAATTGATATTAAGCTTCTTCTAATAATGCCTTTTGATAAGGATTTGTTTGTTGAGAGTACTTTTTAATGATATCAATTGAAGTAGGATGTGGATCTCTCAATTTTTCTCTATCTAATATCTTAATGCCTTTATTCATATCAATAAAGGCTTCTTGATATTCGTAATTAGAGAAGACAACTTCTAATATTTCTCTCATTTCTTTAGGGGTTACTTCTCGATATAAAAGTTCAACAAGTGAATCAAGTGTATAGGTTTTAGACATAAATCTTATTTTGTTTCATCATCTAAACGCATGACTAATTAAATTATTATATAGAAGTTATCAAAAGTTAATTCAATAAGTTAAAAACTCATGTTTAGACCACTTTGTAATCATAGATTATTTTGAACTTGTACCTTTAAAATAATCTTCTTTGTTATCAAATAAGACATTGAAGGTTGTTAGAGATCCATAAATTCTTGTAAGATATTGTTGTAATTCAATTTTTTCAGATTCAGATAAATTGGAGCTGTTTATTTTTTGTTCCATAACTCTAAGTCGATCTCTTGTCATGACAATCTTATGGAAAAAAGTCTCAATAGGAATTTCCTTCGATTGTAATCCTTCTCTTCCTGGCACTAAGATTAATTTGCCTTTTTCCCATTTTTCGCCCAAATCAATTTTTGATTGTGGCGCTATAAGTGGTTCAATTAATTGATTCATAATGCGTTTTACATCATCTAGTGAAATTGCATCAGGGTCTCTTTCTACCAATCTAACGACAACTAGCCCATCAAAATCTTTTGCAATTTCTTTTTCACCATACTCCTCAAAATAAATAATATAAGTCGTTGCTTCTGCATCTTCAATAATAACTCCATCTCCAAACTTGGGATGGGTAATGCGTGTTCCTATTCCTAATTTCATTGTAACCATTTATTAAGATATTATCTGTGATTAAAATAAGACGGCAATTACACAGTCATTATTTCCTCCTCCTTAAGCGATAAGAGTTCATCTATTTTTTTCGAATATGTGTTGGTTAGATTTTGAATATTATTTTCAGCATCTTTTCCTAAATCTTCAGATAGACCTTCTTTAACTAATTCCTTTATTGCATCATTTGCCTCCTTTCTGGCATTTCTTATACTTACTTTCGAATGCTCTCCATGTCCTTTAGATTGTTTTACTAAATCTCTTCTTCTTTCCTCAGTAGTAGGGGGTAAAACTAAACGAATGAAATCCCCATCATTTTGTGGTGTAATGCCAAGATTTGCCTGAAAAATGGCCTTTTCTATTTCTTGCAACAACGGTTTTTCAAATGGTGTAATGACCAATGTCTTAGCGTCTAAAGTTTTAACAGTAGCTAATTGATTCAAAGCGGTCATAGAGCCATAATATTCCACTTTAATGCCATTTAACATGGCTGGGCTCGCTTTTCCAGCTCTAATTTTTGTCAACTCATCTTCTAGGTGTACCAATGTATTTTGCATTGATTCTTTGGCAGCGTCGATATAAAAAGCAACTTCTTCGTTCATTTTAACCTACTTTACTAATGTTCCAATATTTTTATCTCCTTCTACTATTTTAAGCAAATTACCTTTTTCCTTAATACTGAAAACAATAATAGGCAAATTGTTTTCCTTGCATAAAGTAAAAGCTGTTTGATCCATTACATGCAACTCTTTAATAATTGCTTCGTGAAAAGAAACCTCTTTATATTTAGTTGCAGACGTATCTTTTACTGGATCTGCTGTATAAACTCCATCAACTTTTGTGCCTTTTATTAAAACATCTGCCTCCACTTCATTTGCACGTAAAGCAGCAGCGGTATCAGTTGTAAAATATGGATTACCAATTCCAGCTCCAAAAATGACTACTCTTCCTTTTCCTAAATGCTTAATTGCTTTTCTACGAATATATGGTTCACAAACTTCTGCAATGTTTATTGCAGACATCAACCGCGTATAAACTCCATATTTTTCCAAACCTCCCTGCAGCGCCATTCCATTTATAACTGTTGCCAACATACCCATCTGATCTCCCTGAACCCGCTCAAGGCCCATACTATTGGCTTGTTGTCCTCTGAAAATATTTCCTCCTCCAATAACTACGGCTACCTGCACTCCTTTATCTACCAAGGATTTAATTTCCAAAGCAAAGTGATCTATCATATTAGGGTCGATACCGTAATTACTTTCTCCCATTAATGCCTCACCGCTTAGTTTTAGTAGTACCCGTTTGTAATGCCCCATATTAAACCTGTAATTGGCTGTGAAAATAGGATTTTTTTTTGATGTGTTGATCTGTACTTTGTAATTCCTTTGAATTTAAAAATACACCTATCATTATAAAAAGAAATGTCGCTAATGTAAAAAGGGCCTAACCGAAATTCGATTAAACCCTTTGTCTCTTTGTTATAAATAGAAAACTTATAAAGCTCCCCTACTTCCCTATGCTTAACCTTTTAAACGAAAGTACTTCTGCTCCCTCCGCAAAATCTTTAATTGCCTCTTCAACTGTTTTACTATCATCTAATGCATAAAATTGATTTAGCAAACAATATTCTTGATCAAGTAAAGTATTGTCAGCAACAAACCTTTCTAGCTTACCAGGTAAAATTCTATCCCAAATTTTTTCAGGTTTACCTTCCGTTTTCAATTGATCTTTAATATCTGCTTCTACTTGCGCCATAACTTCTGGTGTTAACTGGCTAATACTCACAAATTGAGGAACATTTTTAAGGTGTTTACCTAACCTTTCTCTTTCTTCATTTTCTGCTTTAATCTGATTTTGGAAAGCCTCTGTTTCCTTTGCTATAAAGTCTGCATCAAATTCAGCAGGTGTTAAAATTGATGGTTTCATAGCCGCAATATGCATCGCTACTCCTTTGAAAAATTGATCAGCACCCTCTTTTCCTCCATCTTTGTAATTTACAACTACGCCTATTTTGCTTCCAGCATGAATATATGTTGCAATATTTTCTCCTTCTAAAACAACATAATCTGTTACTTCAATTTTCTCTCCGATTTTACCTGTTTGCTCAATGAGTGCTTCAGCAACTGTTTGACCTCCTAAAGTCAACGACAATAACTCTTCTTTTGAAGAAGGTTGATTTTCTACAGCAACATCAATAATGCTATTTGCAAAATCAATAAATCCTTCATTTTTAGCAACGAAATCTGTCTCGCAGCTTACACTTAGTGCAATTCCTTTATTACCTAAATTTCTTGCAACAACAACTCCTTCATTTGCATCTCGGTCAGCCCTTTTGGCTGCTACTTTTTGTCCCTTTTTTCTTAAATAATCAATTGCAGCATCAAAATCCCCTCCACTTTCTGAAAGCGCTTTTTTGCAATCCATCATTCCAGCTCCAGTAGCTTCTCTTAATTTTTTTACATCAGCAGCAGATATACTCATGACTATAAGCTATTTAATTTTTAAAATATTTTGTGTGAATCTTATGACTAATGATTAAGCTTTCGCTTCTTCTTTAGTAGGTTCTTTTGCTTCTTCCTTTTTGCTTTCCTCTTGCTGTTTTTTATCAGCTTTTCTTTCATTTAATCCTTCCTTGATAGCATCAGTTACGTATCTAGCCACTAATTCTATAGACTTGGAAGCATCATCATTTGAAGGAATTGGAAAATGCACCAGGTTAGGATTACTATTAGTATCTACCATACCAAATGTTCTTAAACCTAATTTTCTAGCTTCGGACAAAGCGATGTGTTCGTAATTAATATCAACAATAAAGAGAGCTGCCGGAGTTCTAGTTAAACCTGCAATACCTCCAATTACTTTTTCCATTTTATCTCTTTGACGCGTAAGCATCAAACGTTCTTTCTTGGTTACATTTTCAAGTGTTCCATCAGAAAGCATTTTGTCAATACTTTGCATCTTTTTGATGGACTTTCTGATCGTACTAAAGTTGGTAAGCATACCACCTAACCATCTTTCCGTTACATAAGGCATATTTACTTCTCTAGCAAAATTTGCTACTGTTTCTTTTGCCTGTTTTTTAGTTGCAACAAATAAAATTTTACGTCCCGACTTTGCAATTGACTTCATCGCTGCCGCCGCATCTTCTAATTTTTGCTCCGTTTTATTTAAATCTATAATATGGATTCCTTTACGCTCCATAAAAATGTACGGTAACATTTTAGGATTCCATTTTTTCTTTAAGTGTCCAAAATGAACCCCTGCGTCTAACAATTCTTGTTGTGTTATTTTTTTCATTTAACTAATTGAATTAAATTTTAGATGATACGTTCAACTCTAACGTTTACTAAACTGAGTATTCTTTCTCGCCTTTTTCTTACCCACTTTCTTACGCTCAACAACTCTAGAATCTCTTCTTAATAATTTGTCTTCTTTAAGACCTGCTCTATTTTCTTCATTTTCTTTGACAAGCGCTCTGGCAATACCTAAACTAATAGCCTCCGCCTGACCTTTGACACCTCCTCCTTTCACATTTACTTTTACATCATACTTTTTTTCCATGTCTAAAACAACCAAAGGTTGTGTAACTTTTAATGCAAGGTGTTCAACCGGGAAGTATTCTTTAAAGTCTTTATTATTGACTGTTATTTTACCCTTCCCTTTAGAAAGATATACACGCGCAATAGCGGCTTTTCTTCTTCCTGTAGCAGTAGTATAGCTCATTCTAATTATTTACTCTTTTTTTAAATATTAAACTCTTGAGGTTTTTGTGCTTCATGTGGATGCTCAGCTCCTACATAAACATGCAATTTTTTAAACATCACTCTTCCTAATCTTGTTTTTGGCAACATGCCTCTAACTGCATTTTCAATAATAAATTCCGGTTTTTTATTCAACATCTGTTCTGCAGTTTTTGACTTTTGCCCCCCGGGATAACCAGAATAGCTCAAATATTTTTTTTCTGTAAGCTTATTACCTGTAAGCTTAATTTTATCTGCATTTACAACAATTACATGATCTCCAGTATCAATATTAGGCGTGTATGAGGCCTTATGTTTACCTTGAAGTACCTTTGCAATCTGCGAAGCAATTCTACCAAGTATTTGATCTTCTGCATCAACAATTAACCAATTGCGCTTTATGCCTTTTGCACTAACTGTTTTTGTTTTATAAGATTGTGTATTCACTTTATCTATTTTAACTTTTCCTCTAAAATGGGCTGCGAAGATACATATAAAGCACTGCTCTAACAACAATTGCAACTAATTTTATACATTAAATAATTGCAACCAATTGAAAATCAGTTTTAAAATCGCTCAAAAGCAAGATTCAAAAGTAACCTAACAGGTTGGAATAGAGTAATAAAGAAAAGGCCATTGAGAATTCTCAATGGCCTTTTCTGAACCTTAACTAACTTTATAAATTTTAAAGCTTACTTAGCAGCTTTTACTGCAGCTTCTATTTTTTCTGCTGCTTTTTTCGCTGTTTTAGTTGTTTTCTTAGCTCTAGTAGTCGCCGCTTTTTTTGCAGCAGTAGTTGTTTTCTTAGTTGTTGTTGCTGCCTTTTTAGTCGTTTTCTTAGCTGTTGTAGTTGCTTTTTTTGCGGTAGTAGATGCTTTCTTAGTAGCCTTCTTAGCAGTTGTGGATGCCTTCTTAGCAGTTGCTTTAGCCTTTGTAGTTGTCTTTTTTGCCTTAGCTTTTACCTCCTTTTTAGCTTTTTTCACTTTCACTTCAACATCTGTATTCACTTGATCCTGAATAAAATCAAAAATTTTGTCAATTCTTTCTTTTAATTCATCAATCAAATTTTCAGCTTCTGCTAAAACAGTATTCTTCATTTTGTCTAAATCAACCAAATCACTGTATTTAGAAACTAACTTCTCTCTATAATCTGTTAAGTTTTCCCTTTGACCTTCAACTTGTGACCTAATATCTTGACTTAAATTTTCAACGTTAGATTTCACCTCTTCCACCTTTCCATTAAATTCCTTTAAGATGCCTTCAAAGGTTTCTTGTATTCCTTTTTTCTTAGCCATAACTCTTTACTATTTTATTTTTGATAGAACAAAATTAGGTGGTGAATTTTATTTAGAGGTTAGAGCTTCTTTAAGAAACCTTGATGATATATGCCCGTATTTTAAACACGGTTTAAGAAAAGGTAAACGGCAGTTATTTTATTTGTTCGATTGACTCTTTAATTTGATTGTAAAAACGATCTACATGACTGCGTAAATCTTTTACAATGTATTCTACCTCTTCTTTAAAGTCTTCTACAAAGTCTTCCACCTTTAGATTTGAATCAATCGTGGATTGCAAACGATCTGAATAATCTTTAAGGCTTTTAGACTGAATATCCATTTCCTTTAAAGCAACTTCTCTAAAACTTTCAAAATTTTCTTTAATGTCTTCTGCTTTAACATTTAGCTCATCAATAATTTCTTCTATTATAGAATTAAACTTTGCCATTGTTAGATATTATTTTGAATACAAAAATAAGGGGAAGCTGTTATCAGAAATTCACGACTGTGTAGTTTTAAAGTTAATTAGCCAATCATTTTGGTGATGAAGTTGTGAAAAGCTAAATCACTAAATGGAAAAATGCTCTTTTATCTCATCTTTGCGTTATTTTTTCGAGCCGTAGCTATGACTCTCAAAAAATGCCTTAATCTGAGAAAAAATAATCCTATTTCAGTATTTACCATTTAACTTTTCACAACTTCAACAACAATTTTCAGTTTTCAGTATGATTATTGAAAAATAGGTCTAAGAATATTGGGAAATGATCACTGTAACCTCCATAGTAATAAGCTCCACCATATGTTCTAAAAGGCTTTCTTCCAGGCGCTTCCACATCATCTTCCATCAACCAGCTTTTCATATATATTCGAGCAGAATTATACTTTGTATAAACATTTGCATCTTTTGAAAGCAAAGATTGCGACACTATAAATTGGTCTAGCATATTCCAAAATGCTTTGTATTTATATGTACCTAAGCCCATTTTGACCTTCATGTAATGCATAAAATTGTACAAATCACCTTCTTCTAAGTTTTCTCTTTCCCCTTTTCCACGCAACACTTCATAAATACTTCTATTAGTGGGTTCGTCATTAAAATCTCCAGTTATTACAATGTTTGCGTCTTTATTCTCTTCTAAAATTAGATTTACTTTTTTTCGCACTTGCTCAGCAACAAATAACCGACGTGGCTCACTTGTAAGTTGTCCGCCTCTGCGAGAGGGGAAATGACATAAAAAAATATTAAGCGTGTCTCTCTTATTGATAACCCCTTGTACATAAATTACATCTCTTGTTTTATATGTTGAATCAAATGGAAAATCAATTCTTATAGCCTCATGCTTAATAGGAATAAAAGCATCCTTTCTGTATAAAAGTCCTAAATCAATTCCTCTTGCATCTGGAGATTCTTCATGAATAATTCCATAACGTTCTCTGGAAAGCGGCGTTCTCTTTATTAGCTCTTCTAAAACAAATCGGTTTTCAATTTCACATAATCCTATTAACTCAGGCAACTCCCATCCTCCGATATTGGTTAGCACTTTAAATATTTGCTTGAGCTTTCTATTATAGCGTTCGGAATTCCAAGCCTTGATTCCCCAGGGTAGAAATTCTTCATCGTGCTTTAAAGTATCATCATAAGTATCAAAGAGGTTTTCTACATTATAAAACACAAATCTAATGTCTCCTCGATCTAATTCTGCTGCTGTTGGTTGTTGGAAAGATGTTTTACTCTTATCAGGTTGCTCATTAACTTCTGATTCTTTTGTAGGGTTACATGCTATTAAAAAACAAAAAACTATTAAAGTTAGAGCACTACTAATTTGTATACGAAGGTTATAAATTTTCATCAATAATTGATTTTAATTCAATTGTCATTAAATATGCAATGCTCTATCTTCTGTTGCCGCTAAACATGCTTCCTTAAAAGCTTCTGTATATGTGGGATGTGCATGACTAATACGAGCAATATCTTCTGCCGACGCCCTATATTCCATTGCTACAACTGCCTCTGCAATCATATCTGCAGCTCGCGCACCAATCATATGTACCCCTAAGATTTCATCTGTTTCCTTATCTGCTAATACTTTAATGACCCCCTCAATATCCATACTCGCTCGAGATCTCCCTAAAGCTCTCATCGGAAAGCTTCCCTTCTTATAATCTACTCCTTTATCTATTAGCTGTTCTTCAGTATATCCTACCGCTGCTACTTCAGGCCACGTATATACTACCCCTGGAATAAGCAAATAATTAATATGCGGTTTCTGACCAACCAACTGCTCTGCGACCAAAACACCTTCCTCTTCTGCTTTATGCGCTAACATAGCACCTCCAATAACATCTCCGATAGCATAAATGTTTTTATTTGATGTTTGCAGATAATTATTCACTTCTATAAAACCACGATCCTTTGTTGTTATACCAACTTTTTCTAATCCGAGTTCTTCAGTATATGGTTTTCTTCCAACGGCGATCAAGCAATACTCTGCTTTAAACACAACTTCATTTCCTTTTTTGTCTTTGGCTTTTATTTCCACCTCTTCTCCCAAATTATTGACTTCTGTAACTTGGTGGCTTACTTTAACTTTTAATTTTGCTTTTTTCAAGGACCTTCCAAGTTCTTTACCCAACTCTTTATCCATGGTCGGAATTAAACCATCCATGTACTCTATAATTGTTACCTCAGTACCTAGTCTACCATAAACAGAACCCAGTTCAACACCAATAACTCCTCCTCCTATAACAACCATACTTTTAGGCAGCTCATTAAGACTTAAAGCTTCTGTAGAAGTAATGATTCGCTTCTTATCTATATTTATAAACGGCAAGGATGATGGTTTAGATCCAGTTGCAACAATAGTTTTATCGGTTTGAATAACTTCTTCCCCAGTCTCCGATTTTATTTTTATCTGCGTTTCATTTTCAAAACTTCCATGCCCATTAAAAACCGTTATTTTATTTTTGTCCATCAAATAATCAATCCCTTTGCAAGTCTGTTCTACAACACCTGCTTTTCTTTTTATCATTTGATCAAAATTGATTTTTAATTCTGTAACATCTATTCCATGTACGGAAAAATTCTTTTTGGCATTGTAATAATGCTCTGAAGAATCTAAAAGTGCTTTTGAGGGAATACATCCAACATTAAGGCACGTCCCTCCAAGTGTTTTATAACGTTCAATTATTGCCGTTTTTAAACCTAACTGAGCACATCTAATAGCAGCGACATATCCTCCTGGACCTGAACCAATAATTGTTACATCAAATTTTTGCATATCAATATTACATCTATATTTTCAACAACCCTCTAACTGGGTCAGTTCCCAAAAGCATCTTTTCAGGGTTTTCTAAAAAGTCTTTAATCATTACTAAACAACTCACGGATTCTTTTCCATCGACTATCCTATGATCATAGGAAAGTGCTAAATACATCATTGGTCTTATTTCTACTTTACCGTCAATTGCTACAGGTCGTTCTTGAATCTTATGCATACCTAAAATCGCAGATTGAGGTTTATTAATAATAGGTGTTGACAAAAGAGAACCAAAAACGCCCCCATTAGACAATGTAAATGTCCCTCCACTCATCTCCTCTAATTTAAGATTTCCATCTCTTCCTGCTATTGCCAATCTTTTAACTTCGCTTTCAATTTCTGCGAAGGATAAAGATTCGGCATTTCTAATAACCGGTACAACTAACCCTTTAGGTGTTGAAACAGCAATTGAAATATCTACATAGTCATGATAAATGATATGGTCATCTTCTATATAAGCATTGATGGCATCAAAATTTTGTAATGCCATTGCACTAGCCTTTGCGAAAAAAGACATAAACCCCAAACCAATGCCATGTATTTCCTTAAACTCCTCTTTGTACTGCTTTCTTATCGCTAAAATCCTGCTCATATCTACCTCATTGAAGGTAGTTAACATAGCTGTCTCATTTTTCACTTCTACTAGGCGCTTTGAAACTGTTCTACGCAATCGAGACATTTTTTCTTTTCTTTCTTCCCTACTAAAATCTCCTTCTGGTTTTTTATACTCCATTGGGACCTTTTGCTCCACAACCTTTTTGGTCTCTTCCTCCTTTTTTGGTTCAACTCCTAGCACATCTTGTTTGATAACTCGTCCTTCCTTTCCACTTCCTTTGACTTCATCTAACGAAATGCCCTTTTCTTTCATAATTTTCTCAGCTGCAGGAGAAGGGTATTTCTTTTCACCTGAAATTTTATTTTCAGATTTGTCCTGAATATCGCTTTTGTTATCCGTATTTTTCTCTTCTGCCTGAGTTTTAACTTGAACAGTTTCTTTTTCCTTAGCAGGTTTAGCTTCTCCTGAAGAATCAATAATTGCAACAAGTCCTCCAATTGGTAAATCGTCCCCCTCATTCGCAACTCTCTTAATAATCCCAGCAGCTTCTGAAGGAAACTCTAGCGTTGCCTTATCAGATTCAAATTCACATATTGCCTCATCTAGTTCTACATAATCACCATCCTCTTTAAACCACTCTGAAAGCGTTACTTCTGTTACTGACTCTCCTATATTTGGCACTCTTAATTCTACTTCCATTTTTATTCTTTTATTTCAACATCTACTTAAGACACTGTAAAATTACTTGTTATATTAATTAAATTTTTAATTACATGTTAAGAAAAAGAAGTCTCTATAATTCTCTTCTGTTCTTCTTGATGTATATGATTAAAGCCAGTCGCTGGGGATGCACTTGACTTGCGACAAACCACTTCTAATTCAACTGTTCTATAGCAACTTCTCATATACGACCATGCTCCCATATTAGCTGGTTCTTCTTGTACCCAAACATATTCCGCATTAGAGTATTTATCAATTATCTCGTCCATTGCATTAAATGGCAATGGATATAACTGTTCTATTCTAATTATTGCTACATCTTGCCTCTTATCCTCTTCCTTTTTTGCCAACAAATCAAAATAAACTTTTCCTGAGCAAAAAAGTACCTTTTTTACATTGGTAGCTGCTGTTGTATCTTCATCATCTATTAAAATTTCAAACTTGCCCTTATAAATTTCTTGTATATCAGAAACACATTTAGGGTGTCTTAATAAAGATTTAGGAGACATGACCACTAGAGGTTTTCTAAAAGGCCATATCAACTGTCTTCTGATGACGTGAAAAAAGTTTGCAGGACTCGTAATGTTCACTATACACATATTAAATTCTGCACACATCTGTAAAAATCTTTCCAATCTAGCACTTGAATGTTCTGGCCCCATTCCTTCATAGCCGTGAGGCAGCAACATTACTAACCCGCTATTTCTCTGCCACTTACTTTCTGAAGAGGATATAAACTGGTCAATAATTGTTTGAGCACCATTAGAAAAATCTCCAAATTGCGCCTCCCAGATCGTTAGAATATCTGGGTCAATCAAAGAGTATCCATATTCAAATCCCAATACTGCAAATTCTGACAAGTGAGAATTAAATACTCTAAATTTCCCTTGCTCCTCTTCTATTGCCAGATTGTTTAAACGATTATACTCTTCTCCTGTATTTTGATCATAAATAGTAGAGTGCCTATGAGAAAAAGTACCTCTTTTTACATCTTCACCACTCATTCTCACGTCTTTACCTTCTAAAAGAAAGGAGCCATACGCTAATAATTCTGCAGCTGCCCAATCAACACTTTTATTCTTTCGCATTATTTCTCGCCTATTGTCCAACATCTTTTGGATTTTCCTTAATGGCTCAAAATTTTCCGGTTTTTTAATTAATCCCTTTACAATCGTTGAGATTTTATCTTTTGTAATTGAGGTCTTTGGAGATATTTGAAAATCATCAGGAATAGACTTTCTGTGTTCTTGCCATGCAATCTCAGGGTTTTGATACGTATATGGCCTAGGTTTTTCTTTAACCATATTTAACCGATCTTGAAGATCTTGCCAGAACCGCTCGTTTAGTTTAGTAACCAATTCGTTACCTATAGCTCCTGAAGCTTCTAATTTTTGAGAATATAATTCACGAACTCCCAGATGATTTTTAATTGCTTTATACATTTGGGGTTGCGTGTAAGAAGGGTCGTCTCCCTCATTATGGCCATGTTTCCTATAGCAAACCATATCGACAAAAATGTCTTTGTTAAACTTTTGTCTGTATTCTGCTGCCATATCAGCTGCAAAAACTACCGCCTCTACATCATCTCCATTTACGTGAATTACCGGTGCAAGTACAGTAGCTGCTACAGAAGTACAATAGTTTGAAGATCTTGCATCATCAAAGTCTGTAGTAAACCCAATTTGATTATTAATTACAAAATGTATGGTCCCCCCTGTTCTATAACCTTCCAAATCGGTCATTTGCAATGTTTCATACACCACGCCTTGACCCGCAATTGCTGCATCACCATGTATACTTATTGGTAATATTTTATCATAGTCAGAATCATAAACAGAGTCCGCTTTAGCCCGGCAAAATCCTTCAAGAACTGGTGTTACAGCTTCAAGATGCGATGGATTAGGTAACAATTTTAGATAAACCTGATCACCATTCATCGTATTATATAAAGAAGAATATCCTACGTGATATTTCACATCTCCATCTCCCATATTTAAATCTACCTTTGTAGTTCCTTCAAATTCGGAAAAAATATCTTCATAGGTCTTTTGCATAATATTAGTAAGCACGTTCAAACGTCCTCTATGTGCCATACCAATCGCCACTTCTTTAACTCCCAGAGCTGCTGCTGTATTGATAATTGCATCCAAAGCGGGGATTGTTGCCTCTCCTCCTTCTAATGAAAACCTTTTTTGACCTATGTATTTGGTTCCCAAAAATTTTTCTAATACAGCTGTATCATTCAATTTCTTAAGCACTCTCCTTTTCTTGTCTATAGACAATTCATAATCAAGGTAGACTTTCTCAGCAATGTTTTGGAACCATTTTTTCTCTTCTGTTTCAACAATGTAATCGTATTCAAAACCTATTGTTCTAGCATAACATTTTTTGAGATACGTAATGATTTCCCTTAAAGTGACTTTCCCTAAACCCAGTTCATTCCCTGCAAAAAAGGAAATGTCCAAATCTTCATCTGATAAACCAAAATTTTCTAATTCTAAATTTGCATGTCTGTCCTTACGCTGCTTTATTGGATTTGTATCAGAAATCAGATGCCCCTTTTCTCTATAAGCCTGAATTAATTTAATAACACTAAACTCCTTAGGAGAAAGCACCATTGCTGTATTGCCATTTTCTTTACTCTCTGCTAAAGCAAATTCAAACCCTGCAAAAAACTTTTTCCATTCTTCCTCGATACCATTAGGATTGTCTAAATATTGCTTATATAATGACTCTATATAATTAGGATGGGCATTAGCTATAAAGGATAAGTCTTCCATTTTTCAAATTCTAGTCTAAATGTAATAAAGCTCTGCATTTTATAAACGATTCTATAACTAAATTTTAGGCATTTTAGTTTTACAAAATCTCTAATATTTTATTAATGTGGATTTTTTACATTTATTATTAACTTTGCAGTCCGAAAAATTCTAAATATATGGCGCATCACAAGTCAGCGAAAAAAAGAATAAGACAATCTGCAGTAAGAAGATTGAGAAATAGATATAATGGTAAGACGACAAGAAACGCCATTAGAAAAATTTATGGTTTAACAGATAAGAAGGAAGCTGAAGAGCTGTTTCCAAAAGTTACTTCTCTTATAGATAGGCTTTCTAAAAAGAATATCATCCATAAAAATAAAGCCGCTAATATTAAAGGTAAAATTGCTAAACACATCAGCAAGTTATCTTAATTAAAGTGTATTGAATAAATAAAAAAGGTTCATCTAGCTAGATGAACCTTTTTTATTAGCAGCACCCCATTTAAATACCTATAATTGCTGTAATTTCTTTCTTATATTACTTTTCCTTATTTTCGGTTCCTCAATGTTGAAAACTTTGACATATAAAGAGCAACGAATCAATAATTAAACAATAAATCTATGGAACTGACCATTACCCTTTTAGCTATGAGTAATAAAATCCTTATTATGCTTATAGCCATTCCCTTTATTAACGGTTTTATAGGATGGATAACCAATGTAATCGCTCTAAAGATGACTTTCTATCCAATCGAATTATGGGGTTTTAAAATTGGAAACGTTCCAATTGGTTGGCAGGGGATTATTCCCATGAAGGCAGAGAAAATGGCAAGAACATCTGTCCAAATTATGACAGAAGATCTGGTTCGAATAGATGAGCAATTTGAAAAATTAGATCCGCAAGATACCGCTGATGCTATGTATGAGCATACAACTGCCTACGGTAAGGAAACAATAGACAAATCTATGGCAAAAGAATTTCCAATTTTATGGAGTTCCATTTCGCAAGCCGGTAAAGAGCTGATTTTTAGAGAGGCCAATAAGGAGCTTCCAATGGTTACCAAGCACTTGATGGAAGATCTCAATCCAATTATTGCGGATGTTTTAGACCTTGAAGAAATGACTGTAAAAGTTTTTGAAGAAGATAAGGAATTATTAAACAGGACATTTTTAGAAGTAGGAGATAAAGAATTTAGATTTATAGAGCGTTCAGGATTTTACTTTGGGTTTTTATTTGGTATTGCGCAAGCCGCTCTGTGGTACTTTACTACTCAGGCTGGCAAGGACTTTTGGTGGATATTACCTGTTGGAGGATTGGTCGTTGGGTTTATGACAAATTTTTTGGCTATTAAGCTCATTTTTAACCCTGTTAATCCAATTAAAATCTTTGGAATGACCATACAAGGCATGTACATCAAAAGGCAAAAAGAAATTTCTGAAGCATATGCAGATATTGTAACCAAAGAAGTAGTTACAACGGATAATATGTTCGGGGTGATTTTTGAAGGAGAGAAAAGTGATTTGGTGATGGAAATGGGAAAAAAGCATGTTCAATCTGCTGTTGATAGAGGGTTAAGATATTTAGATGTTGTAGACAGGTTGAAAAGAGCCGCCCATGATATTCCAGGTTTAAGGAACATTAAAACCATTCAAAGAAATTTAGATTCTGCAACAGAAAAGATAGAAAAAATTAGAACCAAGCTGGTTGATGAATTTGCAAATTTCTTACCTCAAGGATTTAAAAAAATATTCCCTTTTATAACGGTACAACTAGATTTAAGAGAAACCATTAGAACAAGGATGGCTGCCTTGCCACCAGATAGGTTTGCAGGATTTCTAAGACCCGTTTTCCAGGAGGATGAATGGAAGTTAATTGTTACAGGAGCAGCTCTTGGCTTTGTAGCTGGATTGTTGCAAATGTTAATGGTAAACCTGTAATTTCCAGTTTTACCACCAAAACCCTTTATCTGGGTCTGTTTTTATATCCTTATTAAAAGGGATTTTTAATTGGTATAGAATGTCTTCATCAGTATCATTGTCTAGTATATCTAACCCATAGATTACATCTTTAGGGTCTTTATATGTTAATGTACCTAAAATTCGGTCCCAAAAAGAAAAAATATTTCCAAAATTAGTGTCAGTCCAAGGACGCTCAAAGTGATGATGGAATTTATGCATATTTGGAGTTACAATGATTTTACTAAGCATGCGATCCAAAAAATTTGGCAAACTAATATTTGCATGTGTAAAATATCCAAAGAAAATTGTCATCATTCTATAAAAGATGTAGTAAGAAAAAGGAATTCCAAATAATATTATGGCTATTAATGCAAATACCTCTCTTGATATGTAATCTCCCGGATGATGCCTAGTTGCTGTAGTTGCATCTACATGTGTATCTGAATGATGTATCATATGAAATCTCCACATCCATGGAACACGATGTAGCAACCAATGCACACAATATTGCGCAATAAAATCAAGTATTAATATTGCAATAATTAATTCTACCCAAATTGGAAAATCAACTAAAAAAAGCACCCCAAATTCATTGGCTTTAGCCCATGAAAACAAGCCTATGGTTACTAGTCCAAAAGCAACATTTATTAGCATGTCTAAAAACAGAAAAAACAAGTTAACACTAACATGCCTTATTTTTTTATAATCAAAACTAAATAGTGGTTTTAAAAACTCTCCTATCCAATTAAACGACAGGCAAATAAAAATCCAAACTAATTTTTGCCAAGAGGGCATTTGCTCAAAAAAACTTAAAAAGGCTTCCATTATTTATTGTATTATTTAAATGAAGCAACAATATTAATAGCGAAAAATAGGAATACCATTATCAAATGTTAATAAGTAGCAGGCCATAGGATTTAAGTTTTACTCAGCATAGTTATTAAATGCTTTAGACCAATTATACTTTCTAAAGCTGATTTTTGTTATAGATTCATCTATATAATTGTACTTTCTTAAAAATTGCAATATTCCTCTCTTACCTCTAAAATCTCCAGGATATAACCTAAACAAAGCTGTAGCATTTACCTTATTATTAATGACTTCAATATCCTGATCTAAATAACTTTGTGTTGCCCAATTTAACTGGCTATCTATTCTTTTATAATTATAAAAACGTATTGGCGGACAACTTACTGCACCGCAATTCAAGGCAAAATGAATCCGAGGATCTAATTGATCAACCATAGCTCTCTTTAAAAAAGAATTTATGAGTGGGTTTTTTATATAACCAAAACCTAGTGCAAAGTTACCTCTTCTTAAAATGTCATTTTCTATATTCGAAAGGCTAAGTAATTCGTTTGCTACCATAAATTTTGTTCTCCAAAACAAAGCATACCTTTTCTCAAATAAAGCAGGTGATTCTAGAACTGCAACCTGAAAAAAGGCATTATATAAATTGATCCAAAAAGCTTTTTCTTGTCATCGCTATTGATTTCCCTGTATAGTCTCTTACTATCTATTTGCGCAAGTAAATCAATATACTCATCGTATTTTTCTTTTGACTTTACTGCAGACAAAAATGCTTCTGAAACGCCAATCAAATTCTCCATCTTCTAAAATTATGATATTAATCAATACAAATGCTGAATACTTATATCTATATTCAGACTATTAATAACTTTAAAAACAACAAGCTTTGGCAAGAAGAGTTCCTTTTTTTACAGACATCCATTTACATGTAACCTTAAAATCTTCTAATTCAGGTCATCCTAAGCCAATGTATAATATTTGGGAGGACTTTGATCATTTAATTCCTCAATATAGAACAGCAAGATATGTATCAAGAAACTCTCTAGAAATAGCAAAGTACACACAAGCTAATTTATATAAACTAGCAAAAGGTAAAGTTCGAGTATTTTTTAACTCTCTATACCCAATAGAAAGAGGCTTTATAAATTTAAGAAATATCCCCAAAGCACTGACAAGAAACAAAGTACAACATGAATTAATCGGACTTCTTACAGGTATGTCTGCTGATAGAGTTGCACACCTCAAAAAAAATACTGATTATTTCAAAGAGGTTCATGAAGAGTATGAATATTTTAAAAGTCAACAAGGCCTTTCTCCTGATAAGCAACATCGATTTGAGATTGCAAAGAATTTTAACCATTTAAAAGAAATTTTAAAAGACAAAACAGCATTATCATCTATCGTTACTATTGAAGGTGCTCATGTTTTTTTAGATAAAAAAATGTTATCTGGGAAACTGACTAGAGGAGAAATGAAAGTTGCCGTAAAAAATAACATTGAATCCATTAAACAATGGGAACACCCTCCTTTTATTGTTAATGTAGCTCATCATTTTTATCATGGATTTTGTGGACATGCTAAAAGCTTTTTTAAAATAGAAATTGCCGAAGGGCTACTGAATCAAAAAAGAGGATTAGATTTAGGGATTAATGGGCTTGGCACAAAAATTATGACTGAGATGCTAAGCAATAGCAACGGGAAACGTATTCATATAGATACAAAACATATGAGCTTAAAAGCTCGAAAAGAATATTATAAATGGTTACGAGGATACAATTACATTAATAAAAATAACAACATCCCAATTATCTGTAGCCATACAGGTGCAAGTGGTTATAAAACCATGAAAGGGAACATGCTCACAAAAGACAATACCTCAAAAAAGAATGAAGGGTACTTGTTTAGATGGACTATAAACATTTCTGATGAAGAGATTCGATTAATTCACGAAAGCAAGGGACTAATCGGAATTATGGTTGATAAAACAAAATTGGGAGGTGGTAAGTTTTACGCAGCATTATCCAAAGCAAAAGATGATGTTGCTATAAAAGATTTATTTATGAAAATTTTGTGGGATAATATATTTCAAATAATACACGCCATAGGCGATAAATCAGCATGGGATATTATTACTATTGGCTCAGATTATGATGGTGCTATACAGCACATCGATTATTACGATTCTGCGGATAAAATGCCTGATCTTTTTGACGACATGAGAGATTTTATTGAAAAGAATAACTACCAAAAAGACTTATGGTTTGATTATGAGCCTGTGGAGATTTTAAATAAAATCTTTCAGAAAAATACAATGGATTTTTGCGAACGGTACTTTGTATAAAATCTACAATTGAAGCTTTGGTCTCTACATAAAAAAGCCGCTATAGTAACCAACTACAGCGGCGACACCAAGCCATGAAAACAAATTCTTATATAGCTTTACATACTTTCTTAAAAAATCGCAATTAGTGTTAGTGTCTATAGACAAGTGTTAGTGTTTGCAATTTTGTACTCTTTTGACGCAAAAAGAAAATTTGGTCACATTTTTTGTGAAAAAATTTTAAACCCCTTAAATACATTGACAATAAAAGGTATCGCTATCCTTTTGAATAACCGTTTTTCTGTAGTTCTTTAACTTCTTTTTTAATATGAAGCCCACATTCCGTTTTTGTAGAATTATTCCACCTTCCAGATCGATTTTGACCTTTTAAAGTACAGTGTGTACAACCTACGGAACCATAACCAAGTTTTTGCAAAGGATGTCTCGGTAAATTGTGTTCTTCAAAATAATCGCGAACAAAAGATGGTGCAACATCTATTAAAGGATAAAATTTTAGAACGTCATCCACTTTTTCAAAGACGTCGAGGTTTTGTCTAAAAGGAGTTGAATACGCTAATAGACCAGAAACCCACACTTTATAATTAGCCCGAACAGCATCTAAGGGTTCAACCTTATTTACCGAACAACATAGATCTTGGTCTTTTTCCCAAGTTTTATCTTTATTAGTGAAATCATTTTTCCATTGTTCAGGAGTTAAAGTAACAACATCGAAGCCAAATCTTTCACTCAGTTCGTTTTTATAATTATGTGTTTCCTTAAAAAGATACGTCGTGTCAATAAAATGAATTTTTTGTTTCTTATTTACATTACTTATTAAGTGTAACATAACCGCTGAAGAAGTTCCAAAAGAAGAAGTAATAAGGACATCGTCCTCATAGAAATCCTTATAGAATTGTACGATTCTTTCTTGAGGAGATAAAGGATTGTACTTTTCTACCAAGTATTTTACATTCATAATATTTTCCCCTTTTACATGCTTCATCTGTTAATTCTTCCCAACAAGTACAGAAGTAATTTCATTCAATTGATCTACTTTATTTTTAAAGTCCCCTTTTAAACTATTTCTGATCGTTCTTAAATTTTTTAGAATCTCCGGAATCGACTCAGGTAATGAATCTTCCAAAAGCATCCTAAATCGCTTGGCAAATGTTGGAGATTTTCCATTCGTAGAAATAGCAATTTTTAAATCTCCTTTGGTAACTATAGAGCCTAAATAAAAATCACATAATTCAGGTGTGTCTGCAACATTTACAAGCAAGCCCTTTTTTTTAGAACTTACTCTTATAAATTCATTAATTGTTTTGTTATTAGTTGCTACAATTACAATATCTATTTCTTCTAAATCCTTTTCATCGAATTTCTTTTTATGAATTTCAATCGTATTATATGACTTATTTGAACTTATCCTTTCTGAAACTTCTTCCGCTACAAGTTTTACTTGGGCAAAAGGACTACTTTTTAAAAGAAAGTGTAGTTTTTCATCAGCAACAACTCCTCCTCCAACAATTAAAAATCTTAACTGCTCTGTTTTTAGGAAAACTGGAAATAAGTTATTACGAGAAATCTCCATTTAAATAATTTTCTTCGATGTAAACCCAATTAATTTCAGGATGCTCATTAACAACGTTCCCAATAATTATAATGGCAGGGGTTCCTATTTTTTGGAGTTTCACTTCTTCTAAAATACTGTCTACTGTCCCCAATGCTTTCTTTTCTGAGGAAAGACTTCCATTTTGGATAACTGCAATTGGCGATTCAGATTTACCCTCTGCTTTTAAAAGCTCAACAATCAAAGACAATTTTCCTAACCCCATTAAAATCACTAGTGTCGCACTACTTTTGACAGCCAAAGCCAAGTCTTCTGCAAATCGGCCTTTTTTAGCCGTTGCCGTTAACACCCAAAAACTTTCATTTACTCCTCTTTTAGTAAGCGGAATTCCTTGCAACGCAGGAACAGCAATTGCACTTGAAATGCCAGGAACAATTTCTACCGCAACATTAAATGCCTTGGCATATTCCAATTCTTCATGCCCCCTGCCAAAAACAAATGGATCTCCCCCTTTTAAACGAACTACATGTCCATAATTAAATGCATAGGCCACTAGCATCTCATTGATTTTATCTTGAGTATACCTATGCTTATTTGCGCGCTTACCCACAAAAACAACAAGCGCATCCTTAGCTGCATTTTCCAAAAGCACTTTATTGACCAGTGCATCGTATAAAATAACATCAGCTGTTTTAATCGCTTTTAAACCTTTGATACTAATTAGATCAGGATCTCCCGGACCCGCTCCTACTAATGTTATTTTAGGTGTTTTATTCATCTACGCTTTGTAATAATTTTCGATCACTTCTTTATCCTTTTCGCTTCCTTCTTCATTTCTCTGGCGTTCTCTATAAGCCTTTATCTCATTTAAAAAATGACTCAATTGGTTTAAATAACCCTCCACAAATGATTGACTTGGTTCATTCGCCTTAATGCTCAACACTAATTCTCCAAAGTCTTTTCCTTGTGCTGAGAAACTACCTTGATCTGCAAGATGTTCATTAAAATCTTTAATGATATTGATTTGGGTATTGCAAGCAATATCTTTAGATAAAAGTAACGCCTTCGCTCCAATTACAAATCCTGTATAAGCACTGTAAGCAGCCTGCGGATAAAGTTTTTCTTTTTTGTATGCTTCTGCTTCTTCTTGTTTAATTTCTGCATCTCTTATGATGCCCCCCACTAAGTCTGTCATTACACCTGCACATTCTCCTACCCCTATCTCTGGAACAAAGTTTTCCGTATGTCCCCAATCTTGGAATTCTTCTGGCCTAAAGGTTTCTTTATCGCCTAATTCCTTTAGAATTCCATAAAAATACCTCTTCCCTTGTCTCCTAAAGTAGCTATTAAAGTACTCTCCTTCAGTACCATTATCTTCATAATCTTGAAGGATTGTTCTCAGTACATCAGGGATCCTCTTAGTAGGTAATTTGATAACCTTTTCTCCTATATTTCCTGCACCATCTGGATCCACACCTCCACCAAGTATTACTTGCATAGCAGGAGCCACTAAATCTCCTACCTTTATAGAGCTGCCATGAAATCCTATTTGGGCAGCCATATGTTGCCCGCAAGAGTTCATGCAACCACTCATCTTTATTTTAATATTTTTCTCATGTGCCAAATCCTCATATTCTTTCTTTAATACATCCTCAAGCACTTTTGCAAGCTCCATACTATTTGTTACTCCCAACATACAAGTGTCTGTTCCTGGACACGTTGTTATATCCAAAATTGTATCAAACCCAGGATTTGCGAAATTCAATTCATCTAGTTTTTGATATAGATAAGGCAAGGCCTCTTCTCTAACAAAACGCAATAAAAGTCCTTGGTTAACAGTTACACGCATGTCATCAGCAGCAACTTCTTCAACTATTGCGGCCAGTTTACGAGCAATTTTATGGTCGATATCCCCCTTTAATACTTTGAGATAAACTCCGAAAAAGCCCTTTTGCTTCTGCTCAAAAACATTCGTTGCTAACCAATCTTTATATTTCTTCTGGTCTTCAATATTTATACTCGGTAAATCTTTAGTTGCTTTTGGCACTGCAGAAGGAAAATCATCTGTTTCAATAGCGACAGTCTGATTCGCTAAAGATTGTAATTCTTCTTTTACCAATTCCATCCAAGCTTCTAATCCCATTTCTCTTACTAGAAACTTCATTCTAGCCTTAAACCTTTTCGCTCTTTCGCCATATCTATCAAAGACCCTTATGGCTGCCTCCATAAATGGAAGAATTTTCTCTTCTTCAAGAAACTCATATGCTGTCGGGGCAATAATAGACTGTGCTCCTAACCCACCACCAACTAGAACTTTAAAGCCCCTTTTACCATCTCTAACTCTTGGTATAAAACCAAAATCATGGAAATAGGCAAACGCTGTATCTTGCTCATTTGAAGAGAACGCAATTTTTATTTTCCTTCCCATATCCTGGCAAATAGGATTTCTCAAGAAATACTCAAACGTCGCATGAGCGTATGGCGTTATATCAAAGGGTTCTTCTGGATCAATTCCTGCAGTAGCAGAAGCGGTAACATTACGAACCGTATTACCGCAAGCCTCTCTTGCTGTTACTTGAACGTCTGCTAATTCTGTCCAAACTTTTGGTGAATCATCCAATTTCACATAATGAAGTTGAATGTTTTGTCTCGTTGTAAGATGTAAATTACCTGTAGCATATTTTTCGGATACATCAGCCAATCGAACCAATTGTTTTGGTGTTATTTTTCCATAAGGAAGTTTTGTCCTAAACATTTGAACTCCAAATTGTCTCTGTCCATATACTCCCCTTGTAAGCCTATAAGCCTTAAACTTATCCTCTGGCATCTTTTCATCCTTAAACAACTGAATCTTATACTCTAATTCGCGAATATCTTCCGCAGCCTTTTTAGATACATTATTACTAATTTCAACTCCCATATTTACTATAGTTTCGAATTATTAATCAATACTTTTGTTCAAAAAAAATGGTCAAAAGTCTATTTTTTGTCGCCTTATTAAAAAAGCCTTCCCACTAATACGCTTTGGAAAGGCTCTACTAATATGCTATTATAAAATCAAATACCTATCCAGCAATTGTTGTAAAACAACAACAGCAACAAGTAGTTATTTGATATTTTTCTCCCATTTCTATTATAAAACTAACTTGTTATTAGAATAATTCCAAATAAGCCTTATTTTTTTTGTTGGATTAATGTTTTTTTAATCAGGTTCTGAAGAACCATAGAAAAGTATAGTTTATTTCCATTGAACAATTGTCCCTCTTTTTTTATTAGATAATTCTTCTGGAATATTCGATAATATATAGGACTTTAGGTGATCAATAAGGGATATTTTGGCCATATTTCTATAATAAACCAAACTAATTTCTCTTAAGGGCTTTGGACTAATAAACCCTTTTACTTGTTTTAGTTTTCTTGTCGACAGCTCTAAAACTGCTAATTCCGGCAAAAGAGTAGCCCCACCTTCTATTTCTACCATTTTCTTTAACGTTTCTATCGATCCGCTTTCATATCTTAAATTTCTTCCTTCTTCGTTTAAATCTAAGTGGCAAAGATTTATTACATGGTCTCTAAAACAATTACCCTGAGAAAGCATCCACAATTCTTTTTTATTAATACGTGTTGGATCAATTCTTTTTCGTTCTGTTAAAGGATGCTTTGGGTGTACGTACAACATTATTTCTTCATAAAAAATAGGGTCTTCTTTCAACTCATCCTCTAAAAGAGGTGTCGCTACAATTCCAACGTCCAAAGCATCTTTTTTTAAAAGACCAATAATGTCTTCGGTCATCAATTCTCTTATACTCAATTGAACTTTAGGGTTTTTCTTAATTAAATCTCCAAGAAAATAGGGCAATAAATAGGGCGCTAAAGTCGGAATTATTCCAATTTTCAAATGACCTTGTATATTTTGTTTATGATCTGAAATTATTTGCCCAATTTTACCCGATTCTCTTAATACATTTCGTGCTTGTTCTATAATTAGTTTTCCAATGGCAGTGGGAATAACTGGCTGTTTTGTTCTATCAAAAATGGATACTTTTAATGCTTCTTCTACCTTTTTTATTTGCATACTTAATGTTGGTTGGGTTACCATACATTTTTCAGCTGCAGTTGCAAAATGCCTATAAGTATCAATGGCTACAATGTACTCAAGTTGAGTTAGAGAAATCATTATAATTATTTTCTATCAAGATATAAAAATTATTGATTTTGTTTATACGCATTTATGTTGCAAATTTGTGCTCTCATTAATTAAAAACAAAAAGAATGGAAACAACAAATAGACTGATTACGGTAGGACAGCCATTCCCAACTTATGAAAAATTGGCTGCTGTCTCAATAGAAAAAGGGAAAGAATTTGCCACAATAACTAGTGAAGATCATAAAAAAGAAGGTCAATGGATGGTAATGTTCTGGTATCCAAAGGATTTTACTTTCGTTTGCCCAACTGAAATTGCAGAATTCAATAATCAATATGAAGAATTCAGAGATAGAGATGCTGTTTTAATTGGCGCTTCTACGGATTCGGAATTTGTGCATGCGGCATGGAGAAGAGATCACGATGATTTAAGGGGTTTAAAATTTCCTTTGTTAGCTGATACTTCTAAATCTCTAGCAGAAGATTTAGGTATTTTGGAAACGAGTGAAAAAATTGCTTATAGAGCTACATTTATTGTTGATCCTCAAGGAATTGTTAGATGGGTAAGTGTTTATGATCTTTCTGTAGGAAGGAACGTAGAAGAGGTTATTCGAGTTTTAGATGCTCTTCAAACTGACGAATTATGCCCTTGTAATTGGGAAAAAGGACAAGAGACTTTACAAGTTTAAAAGCAAAATTAGAATTTCAATTTAAAGCCTCGGATTTAATACTAATTCGAGGCTTTATTTTACTACTTAAATAACTTATCATGCAAGAAACAAAAATAGATTTACTAAACGATCTTCAGTTAGGAGAAAAATTTTAGTGCAGAAGTACTTAGACAATTTAACAGCAGCATCTTCAAGGTATGTCAGAGATTTAAGAATGAATTTAAAAGCATCTATAAATCAAAGGTATTATCTGCCAAAAGAGATTGCCCTAATTGCATTATCTATTGCTACGAACAACAAAAAACAATGCTCTAATAAAGACTTATAGCGCACATGCTAAATCATATGAAGCCAATAATGAAGAAATTGCAGAAGCGCAAGCATGTGCTTCACTATTAAGTGCCAATAATGTTTTGTATCGTTTCAGACACTTTGTTTCTAAAGAACCCTATGACCAAATGCGTGCAGGTATTAGAATGAATATTATGATGAACCCACTACTTGGTAAGGAATTGTTTGAATTAATAAGTTTGGCTGTTTCTTCAGTAAACGGTTGTGAAATGTGCGTCAAATCTCATGAAGTATCTGTATTAGAAGCTGGAGGAAGCGAGGAAAGAATTTGGGATGCCATCAAAATTGCCTCCATTGTAACTAGCGCGGATCGGGTGATTAATTAAATTTTCATCTTATTGCAAGAATAAATAATGATAAATTTGCTCAGAAAAAAATACTATGGATAGAATCATTAATGCAAAGCTGAAATTACTGGAAAAAGGCACCGGAAACCCCTTAACCAGTGAAAATATAATTGTAAAATTATATGATAAAGATCTATTGGAAGATGATTTACTTGCTGAAAGCAAATTAGATAATGAAGGAAATGCGCTTTTCACATTTTCAGAAGCAAAGTATAAATCTAAAGACTCTCCTTTGGAAACTAAAGGAGATTTTTATTTTATCGTTTTTGAAGAAGGAAAGGAAATATATAAAAGTAGCGTTAGTGAAGATATTGACTTTATGAAAACAGGCACTCTTGATACTCAAAAAGGGGTTCCAACTAGATTTAGGTCAATTTTTAATTTAAAACTTCAAGAGAGAATATGACTACCGGAGAATTTTTGGCTGATATGATGGACAATACTCGTCGTTTAACAAAATGGTATCTCAAGACATTAGACAAAAGTCATTGGCACATTCGACCAACATTCAATAATCAAAAATTAAACAGTCCATATTGGTTGATCGGTCATCTAGTTTGGGCAGATCAATTCCTTTGTCTAGAAGCTTTAAACCCAAATTTCAAACCTATAGAATGGACTAAAGCATTTGGATTTAATACTTCTGGAGATGTCGAAAATGGTCCAGACATAGATGTTTTAATAAATACTTTTAATGAAATTCACGATCAAAAAACTATCCTTTGTGAAAAATTTAGATAATGAATTTCTAGCTAACCCTTTTCCAATCACTTCATTAAATTTTAGAGATAACCGAAGAGGCCTGATGCATATAATCAGGCATGAAGGCACACATCAAGGACAACTTACCGTTTCTATCAAATTGATAAAAGCATACATTAAAGGTTAATCGCTACCCCAAAGTTTTTCGGGATAAACTCCCTCGCTTATTAAATCTTTCAGTTTTTGTTGGACAATCGGTTTATCCTCTTTATAAGTTACACCAAACCATTGGGCATCACTATTAAGTACTTTCATTTTTCCAGTACCTTCTTCAAATCATTTTATTAATGACTAAAGGAATAAAAAACTCAGACTTAGGTTCATTAATTCGTGCAGTCAAAAATTGAATAAAATCACTTTCCATCAAATTAAAAAGTGCAGGAGTAAAGCCAAACATATTCATAGAAACTACAGAATTGATATTTATTTCAATTCGATTATCTCCATCAGGGCGTAAAAAGCTTTATCGTCTTCTTTTGAAATATTAATACGCTCTACTATGCCACTTAAATAACCTTCTGCATCTGTTGTACAAACCCCTCTATTTACAGAACCATGATCAGAAAGTGTGCTTCTTAAATAATACCCAACCATGCTTTGCTCCATACTTTCATTATCAGATGCTGAAAGAAAATCTGCCAAAACCTTAAAAGCATCAACACCATAATAATCATCTGCATTAATTACTGCAAATGGTTCATTAATTACTTCCTTTGCAACCAAAACAGCATGTGCCGTTCCCCAAGGTTTTTGTCTTTCTTCTGGTAAAGTAAATCCTTTAGGTAGCATATCTAACTCTTGAAATACATACTTTACCTCTATTTTATCGGAAAATTTATTTCCAATGGCCTCTTTAAAAGCATCTTCAATATTTCTACGTATAACAAAAACTATTTTACCGAATCCCGCTCGTATAGCATCATAAATTGAATAATCAATAATCGCCTCCCCCGACGGCCCTACTTGATCTATTTGCTTTAATCCTCCGTATCGGCTTCCCATACCAGCTGCTAAAATCAATAATGTTGGCTTCATTTATCTATGTTATTAATTGACTCGAAAGTAATTAAAAAAAAATATCTAATTTCAACGAGATATATCAACAATTATGCAATTACAATTTATTGATTGGACCATTATAGTCAGTTTTTTTGTTTTCTCCATTCTAGTAGGACTATGGGCATCAAAGAAGGCAGGGTCTAATACTTCTGAATTTTTTTTGTCAGGAAAAAATATGCCTTGGTGGTTGTTGGGAATATCAATGGTAGCCACTACTTTTTCAGTTGACACGCCCAATCTTGTCACTGATTTGGTTAGACAAAATGGTGTGGCAGGAAACTGGAGTTGGTGGGCTTTTTTAGTTACGGGGATGCTCACCGTTTTCGTTTATGCAAAATTATGGCGAAGATCAGATGTCTTAACAGATATTGAATTTTATGAATTACGATACAGTGGCAAGCCTGCTGCCTTTCTAAGAGGTTTTAGAGCGTTATATCTTGGCTTAATCTTTAATGTTTTTGTAATGGGGGGTGTTTCGCTGGCAGCTATTAAATTCGGTGAAATTATTTTAGGGTTACCTGGTTGGCAAACATTACTAATTGCAGGTTTTGTAACACTTGTTTATAGTACTATAGGTGGGCTAAGAGCAGTTATTGTTACAGATTTTGTGCTTTTTATATTAGCCATGATAGGTTCAATATGGGCTACTATTTACATTCTAAATTTGGAACAAATCGGTGGACTTTCTTCACTGCTTCAGCAAGATGTCGTTAGAGCAAAAATGGATATTTTCCCAGATTTTTCTAATCCTGATGTATGGATACCCTTAATGTTAATCCCTTTAGCGGTACAATGGTGGGCCTCCTATTACCCTGGCGCAGAGCCTGGTGGTGGTGGTTATATTGCACAAAGAATGCTCTCTGCAAAAAACGAACGAAATGCGATTGGAGCGACTTTTTTATTCAACCTATCACATTATGCATTGAGACCATGGCCTTGGATTTTAATTGCTTTGGCTTCTTTGGTTGTTTTTCCAGAACTTAAAGACCTACAACAAGCCTTTCCAAACTTGAGCACAGATAAATTAGGACATGATGTTGCCTATCCTGCGATGCTAACACTTCTACCTAAAGGCCTTTTAGGTTTAGTAGCTGCATCTCTAATTGCGGCATTTATGTCTACCATGTCCACACAGCTCAATTTAGGGGCATCTTATTTGGTCAATGATTTTTATAAACGATTTATAAATCCAAATGCTTCTGACAAACAATTGGTAAAATGGGGAAGAATGTTTTCTGTATTGTCTATGATTCTGGGAGTTGGGTTTGGACTTATTTTGGTAAATGCAAAACAAGCTTTCGACGTAATTTTATTGTTAGGATCAGGAACAGGGTTAATTTTTATATTAAGATGGTTTTGGTGGCGAATTAATGCTTATACTGAAATTATTGCAATGATTTCTTCTTTGATTGTTGCTATTTATTTTACCTTTCTGCATGATAAACTTGGAATGCCTCCTCTAGAGTCATGGCAAAAATTCACTTATGGTACTTTTATAACGTCAACAATATGGATGCTCTCAACTTTTATAACTCCAGCAACATCAAAAGAAAAGTTAATTAATTTTTACAAAAAAATACAGCCTGGTGGATGGGGGTGGAAAGTAATCTCACAAGAAATCGAAGAAAACGATACAGTTAAGAAAACACATAGTTTCGCATATGAGATTTTATCTATGTTAATTGGGTGTTTAACCGTATATGGTGCATTGATAGCAACAGGAAACTGGATTTACGGTAATACAAAATTGGCTTCTATCTTAACAATCATAACAATTGCAGCTATTATCATCTTATCAAAACTTTGGAAAAAAATTAAAGTGCAGTAATAACGACTATGCCATATTCAAAATACAACAACTGGCCCAAAGAATCACATCCTAATAAGTCTATTGTCTACATATGTAATTCCATAGATATAAATGCAAGTACTGAACAAACTTGGAGTTGGTTAGTATCTGCAGGGATGTATCATCAATGGTACAAACATTGGAAGAATGTCAGATTCGATGATAAAAAGCAAATAGCAATTAAAAAAGTCGGAGACGTTTTCACTCCGAAAATCAAGGGAAACAGTGTGCCTACAACTGTTATAGATTTTCATCCAATGAAGCAACTTGCTTGGACAGGAAAAGATATGGGTATTCGAGGTGTTCATTCATGGATATTACACGAGACACCTAATGGTTGCCATGTTATTACAGAAGAAACTTTAATTGGGTGGCCATTATATTTAGTTAAAAAAGCCGTACGCTATCAAATTTCGAAATGGCACGATTACTGGCTACAACAATTAAAAACACATGCTGAAAAGGGTGCAATTCAAACGATACCTGAATCAGAAATGCATTTTTAACAAACACTTTCAAAGGCATTATCCTTTAAATAAATGATTAACTTGCATTTTAAATCACATCTAATAAAGATTTAAATACAATGAGAAAACTTAATTACTTACTTGGGCTTTTATCCTTACTTACTGTATTGGTTATTATAAATGCTTGTGATGAAGATGAAGAAACCTGTGCGGGTACAATTGATGTATGTGGCATTTGTGATGGAAATGGTGCTACTACGTGGTATCAAGATGCAGATTGTGATGGAAAGGGCAACCCAAGTGTTAGCTTATCAGCTTGTAATCAACCAGATGGGTATGTATCGGACAATACAGATACAGATGACGTAAGTTCGACGAATTGTGATGGAAGTAACAACGATTATGGAACGCTCGCTCCAATCATTTGTAAATTTGGCAACGATGTTTCAATAACTGTCAGTGGCAATAATTTAATTATTACAACTGAAGGAGTTCCTGATCATAAAAGTCCTTATTGGGGAGTTGGGAATGCATTGTACGAAGCTTATAACGGTACTAATACTAGTTTTAATCTCAATCCAAATCGTATCTCTGAACAAGATAACACCTATACAATCCCTAAAAACCCATCTGAGGCTGCGAATAAATCGGCAACCAGTTTAGGGTCAATCGGAGTATCTTTGAATGGTGTTGCTTTCTTTAATCAATATGCAGGCCCCAACAATCAACCTTTAACTAATGAAATAAATTCTTTTGATCAATACAATGGACACCCTCAAAACTCAGGCGTTTATCACTATCATATTGAACCGACCTATTTGATTAGTGAAAAAAGCGATAGTGCTTTTTTAGGATTATTACTTGATGGGTTTCCTGTTTATGGACCTGTCGAAAGAGGAATAACGTTGAGCAGTGATGACTTAGATGATTATCATGGACATTTTGGAGCAACTGCTGACTTCCCTTGTGGTATTTATCATTATCACATTACTGAGGATGACCCATATATTAATGGAGATGGATACTATGGATCTCCAGGAAGTGTGAACTAATAATAAAGAAGGTTTGGTCCATAAGATTATTTGTTTTATAGCTATTGGTCTAATTGCTAAATGTGAAACAAATGATAAATCACTGCAAAAGGATGTTGATTTCCCAAATGGATACATCGGCAAGGAGCTACTTAAAACCGATTCATTAATAAAAAAAGTAAACGGAATAATTTATATAAAAAATATTCCTTTTTCAGGAATTTTAGTTGATAAGTACCCTAATGATTCCATCAAATCCAAATGCCAATATAGTTTAGGAAAAAGACACGGAAATTATGAAGGGTGGTACCCAGATGGATCGCGATGGTTTAAACGGCTTTATTTGGAGGGGAAAAAAGAAGGCATCCATTTGACATGGTGGCCCGATGGTGCAAAAAAATCATTCTACCCTTTTAAAAATGGATTTAAAGAAGGCAATCATAAAGATTGGTTTAATGATGGCACACTCTTTAAAGATTTTAATTACATGAAAGGGTACGAATTTGGTTATCAAAAAATGTGGCGTCCAGATGGTAAAATTAGAGCCAACTATTATATAGATGAAAATGGTAGGCGTTTTGGTTTATTGGGGTTAAAAAAATGTGTAACGGTTAAAAATAGTCCCAATGAATAAGTATTTAATTTTTCTCTTTTGCATTACTATAATTTCAGCTTGTACCAATCCAAAAAAAAGGCTCCCTTATTATAATGGAAAGGCATTTACTCCAGAATGGAACTCAAAAAAACATGAACAGCACAAGATTCAACCCTTTAGTTTTACTAACCAAAATGGAAATGAGATAACTCATCACACTTTTAAAAATAAAATTTACATTGCTAATTTCTTTTTTACGACTTGTCCGGGGATATGTCCAAAAATGGAAGTTAGGATGAGTGAGTTACAAGATTTTTTCATAGATGATGATGAAGTACTCTTCCTTTCTCATTCTGTTACTCCTGAGATTGATTCAGTATCAGTTTTGAAAAGATACGCTGATGACCATAAAATTATCACGCATAAATGGCATTTAATAACAGGTCATAGAGATGAATTGTATCGTCATGCTCGTTTCTCCTATTTTGCTGATGAAGACTTTGGTAAAACCTATTCTCCAGAAGAAGATTTTATCCATACCGAAAATTTTTATTTAATTGACAAAAAAAGAAGAATAAGGGGGGTGTATAACGGTACACTTAAAATAGAGATGAAGAGAATAATAGAAGATATTACTGCATTAAAAAAAGAAAATTAAGACGCTGATGCCTCCGAAACTTGTTTAAAAAGCTCATTAAACCCTTCAAACACTTCCTTTAAACTTGGAAGTATTACAGAAAAAATCTTAAAAACTGAAGGTCCTAGCTCAATTAGAAAAGGGTAAATTATTGATGAAGTCAACAATTGATTACCATTAATAATGTTGTTTTTTTCTAAAAAGAAAATGCCTAAAGAAAAAGCTACTAATGGAATAATACACCAAATCACCCCCCCAGCAATCTTATTAAAAAAATTCAAATAGAGGGTCTTCAATATCTTTTCAATAACCCAACTAACTAGCTTAAAAGCAATAATAATCCCAATAAAAAGTATTCCAAAAGCAATTAAGACTAATACCTTAGGATTTAAGGTAATGGTCGCTGCAAGCTTTACAGATAAAGGATAACTTAGATGAAAAGCTGCTATAATACCAATCAACAAGGCAACCAATGAAATAACAGATCTAATAATGCCTTCTCTAAAACCTTTATAAAAGGCAATTAATGAAGCAATCAAAAAAGCAATATCAAGTCCCACAAAAAATAAGTAATAACTATGAAGAAAGTAATGTTCTCACTAAAGAAGAAATACGTTTACCATCTGCTTTACCAGATAACGCTTTAGTTGCTAAACCCATAACTTTTCCCATTTCTTTTGGTGAAGACGCTCCAACTTTAGTAATAATCTCTTGCAAAACACTCTTTAGATCTTCATCATTCATTTGAGCAGGTAAAAATGTATCCAGAATCTCTATTTCTTCTATCTCTTTTTTTGCTAATTCACTTCGACCGCTTTTCTCATAAATATCTACAGAATCTTGTCGTTGTTTTTTCATTTTTTGAAGGATTTTTAACTCCCTCTCTTCCGTTAATTTGTCCGCTGCCCCTTTCTCCGTTTTCGCGAGTAAGAAAGCCGATTTAATAGCCCTTAGCGTTCGAAGTTTTACTTCTTCTTTTGCCAACATAGCAGCCTTTATATGCGCATTAATTTCTTTGTCTAAACTCATGAATATTGTTTATAATTACTCCACTTCCTCGTAATCAATGTATTCTCCATCGTCATCGGCATTGTTTTGAACTGAAATATCTCCCTCCTTTTTTTCATTTGAAACTTGAGATGAAGATGTAAATAGCTTTTTGATGTAGGAATATCCTATAAAAGCTAGGACGATATATAAAATTAATCGCAACAAATTACATTACTTACTTAGATACATCGAACGCTTACTATACAATTCTCTAAAGTAAGGATCCTTTAAATCTTTAATAAAATAAATTGCTTCCCCTGTCGATTTCATTTCCGGTCCTAATTCTTTATTGACATTTGGAAACTTATTAAAAGAAAATACTGGTTCTTTTATAGCGTATCCTTCAAGTTTTTCTACAAACTCAAAGTCTTTTAGTTTATGCGTTCCAATCATTACTTTGGTTGCAACATTTAAATACGGAATCTGATAGGCTTTGCAAATAAAAGGGGTTGTTCTTGATGCGCGTGGATTCGCTTCTATAACAAAAACCTTATCGTCCTTTATTGCAAACTGTATATTTATCAATCCTTTAATTTTTAAAGCATGTGCTAATTGTGCAGCATACTCACTCATTTTATCGATTACATGCTTTGACATATCAAATGGAGGTAAAACCGAATTTGAATCTCCAGAATGAATTCCTGCAGGTTCAATATGTTCCATAATACCCATAACTTGAACATCTTCACCATCACATATCGCATCTATTTCTGCTTCAACCGCCCTATCTAAAAAATGATCTATCAGAATAACATTTCCAGGAATGTGTTTTAACAAATCAATCACAGCTCTTTCTAACTCTGCATCGTTGATGACAATCTTCATACGTTGACCACCTAAAACATATGATGGCCTCACCAATACCGGATATCCCACTTCGTTAGCTACTTTAAGTGCTTCATCAGCAGAAGTAGCTGTTCCATATTTTGGATATGGAATCCCCAGCTCCTTCAACAAATCTGAAAAACGACCACGATCTTCAGCTAAATCCATATGCTCAAAATCTGTACCTATGATCTTATAACCATAATTGGATATTTTTTCAGACAATTTCAATGCTGTTTGTCCTCCAAGCTGAACAATCACCCCCTCAGGTTTTTCTAAATCTAAAATCTCTTTAATATGCTCCCAAAAGATAGGCTCAAAATATAATTTATCTGCTATATCAAAATCTGTAGAAACGGTTTCAGGGTTGCAATTTACCATGATGGCCTCATAGCCAATTTCCTTAATGGCATTAATACCATGCACACAGCAATAATCAAACTCTATACCTTGCCCAATTCTGTTTGGCCCAGCACCTAAAACAACAATTTTCTTTTTATCAGAAACGATACTCTCATTTTCATCATCAAATGTAGAATAGAAATAAGGTGTTTGTGCTTCAAATTCTGCTGCACATGTGTCCACCATTTTGTATGCTCTCGTTAAACCAATTTCTCTCCTTCTTTTATACACTTCCTCTTCATCTATTCTTCCCAGCAAATAGGCTAATTGCTCATCTGAGTACCCCCATTTTTTAGCTTTTTCCAATGTCTCAACAGGAATATTTTGAATGGAATATTGACGTACTTCTTTTTCAAAATTTACTAAATCCTGAATCTGCATTAAATACCAATTATCCATACCGGTCAGTTTTTGTATGGTATGAATTGGAATCCCTATTTCTATAGCATCTTTTAAAATAAAAACACGATCCCAAGAAGCATTTTCAAGGCCATCTAGAATATCTTGTGTTCTGGTCCATGATTTGCCATCTGCACCTAAGCCAATCTTATTATTTTCTAAAGATTGACACGCTTTTTGAAGCGCTTCTTTAAAAGATCGACCAATCCCCATTACTTCTCCAACAGATTTCATCTGTAACCCTAGAGTCGTATCTGCTCCCTTAAACTTATCAAAATTCCACCTAGGGATTTTCACAATAACATAGTCTAGTGCCGGCTCAAAATATGCAGAAGTTGTCTTAGTAATTTGATTGCTGAGCTCATCTAAATTATAACCTATAGCCAGTTTAGCCGCAATCTTTGCAATAGGATAGCCCGTAGCTTTAGAAGCTAACGCAGAAGACCTTGAAACTCGCGGATTAATTTCTATAACGATAATTTCTTCTGTCTCTGGGTTTACAGAAAACTGAACATTACACCCTCCTGAAAATTTCCCTAACGAACGCATCATTAAAATCGCCTGATTCCTCATTTCCTGAAAAACGGGATCGGATAATGTCATTGCTGGAGCAACCGTAATGGAATCTCCTGTATGAATCCCCATTGGATCCATATTTTCAACCGTACAAATAATCACTACATTATCATTATTATCTCTAAGCAACTCTAATTCATATTCTTTCCAACCCAAAACAGCTTTATCAATCAATACTTCATGGGTTGGGGATGCTTGCAAACCTCTTGATAAGGACTCTTCAAAATCTTCCTTATTATGAACCAATCCACCACCAAAACCGCCTAGTGTATATGAAGGGCGAATAACCAATGGAAAGCCTAGTTTTTGAGCGGCATCTTTCCCTTCCAACATCGAATTAGCAATAATAGATGGGGCCACTGAAGTTCCCAACTTACCCATCAATTTTCGAAATTCCTCTCGATTCTCTGTCAACTCTATAGCATCTATATCGACACCAATAGTTTTTACATTGTATTTGTCCCACAATCCAACTTCTTCTGCTTCTTTGCAGAGGTTTAAACCTGTTTGCCCTCCCATAGTAGGTAAAACACTGTCAATCTGTGGATGATTAATTAATATTTCTTCCAAAGATTCTACCGTAAGTGGTTTCAAATAAACGTGATCAGCAGTAAGTGGATCCGTCATAATGGTAGCAGGATTGCTGTTTATTAAAGTAACTTCAATCCCTTCTTCCCTTAATGATCTGGAAGCTTGAGTTCCAGAATAATCAAATTCGCATGCCTGTCCAATGATAATAGGACCGCTGCCAATAATTAGTACCGATTTAATAGATGTATCTTTAGGCATTAAATGAGAAAATTAGCCGTTATAAAATTGAGGCAAATATAATGGTTTTAATTAGCTATTTGATGTTTATATGAAGAAGAAAAGTAAAGTTAAAATACGTGAGATTTTTTAACGGCTTATTTAAGTCCATTTTTATAATTTGTTTTTTGATATTTCAATCAAAAATAGTCCACTCAAATCACCTGGCTGGAGGTGAAATCATTCTTGAATGTAATGGAAATGGCCAATTTAATATGACGTTATATCAATACAGAGATTGTAATGATGGAGGACTTATAGAAGGAAATAATGACTTGTCATCAATTATATTAATAGTAGACTTAGACAACCCAAGTGGCAATTATGACAAATATGAATTCGATAAAATTGAAGAAAAAGAAATACCTCCAAATGATTTAGGGCCCTGTTTAGACAATAACAATCCTGTTTGTATAAATAGAGCAACTTTTTCAGGAATAATCAATTTACCACAAAATATAAATGGGTATAAAATTATAAATCAAAGATGCTGTAGAAACAATGGAATATCTAACATCAACGATCCCAGCAGTGTGGGTTCAACCTATCAGCTGTTTGTTTCTCAAAATTTAGTTCGGGATTGTAATTTTGGAAATACTCCCTTGTCTTTAAAATTTAATCAATTCCCTTCTATTCAATTATGCGCTTTGTCAACTTTAGAAATTGATCATTCAGCAACCATGTCTTTTTCTGACACTATCAACTATAGCATATGTACACCATTTAATGGTGGCTCCCCTGATGAGCCTGCACCTACAGAATTGTTGCCTTATTCAAAGATCAATTATGACAATGGCTTTAGTGAGTTCAGCCCTTTAGGAATAACCTCTACTATCAGTATCGATAGTAGCGGTAAATTGAGCGTCAACCCTGAAAGAGAAGGTCGTTATATGGTAGGTATTTGCGCAGAAGCCTACAAAAATGGAAGCCTATATGGGTCTATTCAAAGAGATTTTCAATTCAACGTTTATTTTTGTGAAGGCCCCACCGCTCAAACGGATGCTCCATCTTATAAAAACTGTATAGACTCTACCATTACATTTAAAAGCTTGAGTGTCGCCAACAATTACTTTTGGGATTTTGGAGTGGCTTCTATTTCTACAGACACTTCATTTTCTAAAGAAGTTTCATTTACCTATCCAGATAGCGGCACCTATTATGTAAAACACTTTATAAATGTTGGCGAGCAATGTGAGGATTCTGTTGAAGTCCCTGTTTTTATCTACCCAACATTAGGTGCAGATTTTAATGTAGTTGAAACATGTATCTATGATTCTACTATTTTTAATGATGCCTCCTTTTCAAGCTATAATGATATTATACAATGGAGCTGGGATTTAGGAAATGGAAACACGGCATTTGAAGCCAATCCAAAAGCTCTTTTTACTATCGAAGGATTTTATGATGTAACGTTAGCTATTACTACCAAAAAAGGGTGTCAAGATACTATTCAAAAAGAGATTGAAGCATATCCCATACCTACTGCTGACTTTAATAACAATGACGCCTGTTTAAATATAAACTACACTTTTGAAAACTTAAGTAATGTCCCTGATGGTATTCAACAACAATTTTGGCAAATTAACAACTCCCCCATTTCTTCTGATGAAAACCCCAACTACATTTTTAATTCAATAGACACTTTTCTAACAACACTTATTGTCCAGTCTAATAATAACTGTTTTGATACTATCTCTAAATCAATCATTGTTAGGCCTCCTATAAAAAGTGATTTCATCACTTCAAGCGACACTATTTGCTCCTCACAAATTGCTTCATTTATTAATAATTCAAGCGGATACTTAGCAAGGTCAGAATGGCTATTTGGTGATGGAACCTCGAGTAATCTTTTTGAACCAGTTCATGTTTATAGTGTAGCTGGAAATTATCAGGTCCAACTGAATTCATATAGTGCTGTTTGTCCAGCTGATTCTATCAAAAAAATTATAACCGTGAAACCAACACCCGATGCTTCTCTTGGTAACAATAGAGACCTTTGTGATGGGACTGTTGAATACATTAAAGTAAATAATCGAAACAATGGAAATGTCCTTTGGTCAACTGGAGCAACCACAGATTCTATCCCAATAACTAATCAATTAACAAGGCTAAATGTAAGAATTGAAAAAGATGGATGCACAAATAGTGACTTTATATATATTAGTAATAAGTGTGATGTATATATACCAACAGCATTTGCCCCAGATGGTGTAAATAATACTTTCAATGTGATCGATGAAAATATTAAAGATTATACGTTAAGTATTTTTGATAAATGGGGAGAATGCATTTTTTCGACTAATAGCTTTGACGTATCTTGGGATGGAACATATAGAAATAAACCTATGACAATGGATAAATATATATATGCTGTTGAAGGGCATAAAGAGGATGGCACCTATTTTAAACTGAGAGGCTCTTTAGTTTTATTACGTTAAATCACGCCACCATGAACGCAAACGTTAATTTAACTATAATAAATTCGATTAATTTTTACAAACAGATAAAAGTTTTTAAATTTATAGTACAATTTTTCATATAAAAAAAAATATAAAATGACAAGAGTAAAATTGGAGTACATTTGGTTAGATGGGTACTCTACACAAAACTTGAGAAGTAAAACAAAAGTTGAAGTACACGACAATTTTAAAGGAACTATAGAGGAATTAGACAATTGGTCATTTGACGGTAGTTCTACTCAACAAGCTGAAGGAGGTTCTTCTGACTGTATTTTGAAACCAGTAAGCATTTATAAAGATCCTCATAGAAAAAATGGTTGGTTAGTAATGTGTGAAGTACTGAATCCAGATGGCACACCACATGAATCAAACGGAAGGGCTACGATTGAAGATAATGATAATGACTTCTGGTTTGGGTTTGAGCAAGAGTACTTTATTATGGATAGAGACACTCAATTACCTTTAGGATTCCCTCCAGGCGGATACCCAGGACCTCAAGGATTGTATTATTGTTCTGTTGGTGGCAGAAATACATGGGGAAGAGACTTAGTAGAAGAGCATGCTGATGCATGTATCGATATGGGCTTGAATTTTGAAGGTATTAATCAAGAAGTGGCAGCAGGTCAGTGGGAATTTCAAATTTTTGCTAAAGGTGCTAAAGAGGCTGGCGATCAAATTTGGATTGCGAGATATATTCTTCAAAGATTAACAGAAAAGCATGGTTATTATATTGAGTTTCATCCTAAACCAATTAAAGGAGATTGGAACGGATCAGGTATGCATGCCAATTTTTCAAATTCTGTATTAAGAGAATGTGGTGATGAGGCTACTTACAACAAAATTTGTGAAGCGTTTGGTGCTTCTCAAGAAGTAATAGATGCTCATATTGCTGTTTACGGTGAAGATAATGACATGCGTTTGACAGGTCATCATGAAACACAATCCATAGATAAATTCAGTTATGGAATTTCTGATAGAGGTGCTTCTATTCGTATTCCAATTGCAACTGTTGAAAGAGGATGGAAAGGATGGTTAGAAGACAGAAGACCTGCTTCTAATGGTGATCCATACAAAATTGCAGCAAGAATCATTAAAACAGTTAAGACTGCAGATGTTTAAATAAGCATTGTAATTTAATAGAATAAAAAAAGCCGTTGTAATTACAACGGCTTTTTTTATTCTATATACTATACTCGTAAACGATTAGTTAATTCTCTCTTCATAGACCTTTCCATAATTGGGACCATTCTCGCCGTGTAACTCCTTTATTAATGCTTGTTTTACCATATGTAAAACCACCATATGCACATCTTCAGTTACCTCCATATCCATAACTTTAGCATGGACAACTATGTCCGACATTTGGCCAATTTTTCCACCTTTAAATCCACACATTGCCACCGTTTTAACTCCCTGCTCTTTGGCATATTCCATTGCTTTAACAACGTTTTTAGAGTTGCCGCTTCCCGAAATACCAATTACTAAATCATCTTTAGATAGAAAGTTTTTCAATTGCTCAACAAAGACATCCTCCCAACCTATATCATTAGCAATCGCAGCAAGCCCTGAATAGTTGTCATTTAAACAAATCATTTTGAAACGCTTTTCCAAACCATAGCTTGCTCCTTTTAAAAAGTCGCCACTCATATGTGAAGCAGTTCCTCCACTTCCCCCATTTCCAAATATATAAATAACACCATTTTTATTATAAGTGTTAAGCATTTCATTTTTTAACTGCTCCAACACCTCTAAATCAATGTTATCACAAGTAGATTTTAATAACTTTAGATACGCCCTAAACTGATCAATTGATACCATAATGTATTAATTTTGAACCTTCATTATCAAATTTAAACTCGAAATGGCGAACTTTCTTTAACGCATCTTTAAGGATTGGCTGCTTTTCCTTTTCACAATAAAAAAGCAAAAAACCACCTCCTCCAGCACCCAAAAGCTTTCCACCAGTTGCTCCATTTTTCAATCCTCTTTCGTACAATTCATTAATTAACGGATTTGTGACTCCTGAAGCCAATTGCTTTTTTAATAACCAATTTTCATGTAAGAGTTTTCCAAAGTCCTCTAACGCATCTTTATATAATGCTTCTTTCAATTCATCTACCAAAGCAACCATATTTTTTAGCGCATTAAACTTATCTGTCGCATTAGTATTTTTTTTCTGTTCTTCCAAAATACTCGAAGCCTTACGCTGATTACCAATATAGAACATCATCAAGTTATCTTCAAGCCTTTGCAACGTTTCCATTTTTAAGTGCAATGGCTCTACCTGAACACTACCGTTTTCTAAAAATCGAATGATGTTCAATCCTCCATAAGCGGCAGCATATTGATCTTGTTTGCCAATTGGTTCCTTAAGAATATTTATTTCTACATTACACGCCTCTGCTGCCAATTTTTCTTTAGTGACCAACTTCCCTTTTGCAGCATATAAATTATGCAAAACACCTACTGTAAAGGAAGAAGATGACCCCATGCCAGTTCCTGATGGAACATCCGCAATAGAGCTTACTTCAATGCCTCCACTGATTTGCATATGCTTGAAAACCGTTTTTAAAATAGGATGATCTAAATCACTAATTCCATCAACTGTTTCTGTTTTCGAATATTTAACACGGATCTTCTCCTCTTCAAAAAACTGGTGAGAAGAAATGTACATATACTTGTTTATTGTTGTACTTAATACAGCTCCAGGGCTTCTACTATAAAAGGCCTCTAAATCAGATCCTCCTCCTACAAAACTTATTCTAAATGGTGTTCTCGTTATAATCATAATATCAATGGATCAATCACAATATCTGCAAATTGCGCGGTTTCTTCAATTATATCATATTCGTCTTTCTTTCTTGATTGATAAATATGTTCTATTTCTTCCTCCTCTTTACCTTTCCACTTATAAAAATCAAAAATACGTGCCTTGTGATCAATCTTTTTTGAATTAATATAAATGCTAAAATCACTATAATTTCTCAACGATTCTATTCCCAATGCTACAACTCCTTCCAAGATGATAATTCTAGCATTTTCAAAATTGTAGGTTATAGGTCCTGTTTGCTGATATTTTATTGGTGTATAGGGAGCTTCTATACTTACTTTCTTCTTGGTGAAAAGTTCAGATATCGCCTCTTCTAAAAGGTTAAACTGAAACCGACCATACACATCATCGTTTTCCTCACGACTGGACTTAGGCTTTATCCAATTATCCAATGAAACTATCAGCGTTTCAGCACCCATCTCCTCCAAGCTCTTTTTCAAGTACATCGCTAACGTACTTTTCCCTGTTCTGCTATTTCCTCCGATGTTGATTACAAAAGGAGCTTCAGTCTTTCTTTTATTCTCAAATTTCTTTTTTACCTGAACAAAAGCATCTCTAAATGGATCATCCATAATAAAACTAACCGCTTCTAAAACATTCGCGAAAAGGTAATCAGGATTAACTCTTCCTGAACGATTGCCCATGCCTGTCATCACACCAATTGTTGTTACTCCAACAGCCTTCCCTGCTCCCATATCTCTCCATGAGTCTCCTATTATATATGAAGATTGAAGGTCTATATTAAAAGCCTCCTCTGCCCTCAACAGCATTCCAGGTGCAGGTTTTCTACAGTCACAATCTACTTTATATGCTTTATTTTCTTCGGGAAATCCTTTGTCAGGATGATGAGGACAATAATAAATAGCATCTAACTTCACTCTCTGCTCTCCTAATTCGGTTTCCATTTTATTATGAATTTCCTTCAACCCTGCTATAGAAGTCATATTTCTGGCAATAATTGGCTGATTGGTCACAACAATTGCCAGAAAATCAGATCGATTAATTTTTTTAACTGCTTCAACCGTATAAGAAAAGAGTGTTAACTGTTCAGGCTTAAATATGTAATCGTTATGTTTGTTAATCACGCCATCTCTATCTAAAAAAATAGCTTTTCGTTTATTTTTTAAATTAAACCGCTCTACTTTTCCCGATTCCCAATCACCTTCTACTCTTGCCAATCTATCAGGAGTACCCATATCCTTAAGGTATTCAGGAGTATTGTAACCGAACATTTTTATTTTATCATAAAGTACCGGAAAGATATCCTTTCCAAAATCTGCCTTTACATTTTCTTTTAAAAAAGGAAAAACTGCTGGAGAGAATAAATAAAGGCCAGCATTTACCATATTTGAATAATACTTTCCTGATTCGTGAGGTTTTGAATGAAATGCTGAAATCCTACCATCCTCCTCCATTTCTACTAAATCACTATCATAAGGATGATCATTAGGATGCAAAACTAATGTAGCTTCACTTTTCTTGTCTTTATGAAATTTAATCAATCTCGCTAAATCCATGTTAACCATTACATCTCCATAAAAGACAAGAAAATCATCATTTAATTGAGACTGAATAGCTTTAATTCCACCAACTGTTCCAAGTGGTTCTTCTTCGACATAATATTTTATAGAAATGCCATAAGCTTTCCCATCTCCAAAATGAGCTTTTATAGTTTCGAATAGATGATTTACAATTAGAAAAACTTCTGTTATGCCATATTCTTTAATTAATTCGATTTGATATTCTAATAAGGGTTTCCCTTTTATCGGCATCATTGGCTTTGGAATGGTTTTAGTTTTATCTCCGAGCCTTGTCCCCTTACCCCCTGCTAATATTACGGCTTTCAAATATCGATTTTGAGCTAAAATAATGCTTTAATTGAGGTAAATCAGTTTTTAACGCTTATTAAGTGTTAATATTATGCAATTGTGGAAAATAATTTTTATATTGGATCAATTATAGTGTAGATAAGTGTGTCTATGATCAAGAATTTGACGATTTTACTTTTTGTATGTGCCCTGAGTATCAGCGTTTTCGCTCAAGGGGATCGTCTTATTTCTCAAGATATTGTTAAAATATACCCTAACCCATTAAAAAGTGAATCAATCATAAAAATTGATCCTTCTGTTGAAGTTGAAAAAAATAACATCAGCATTCATTTTTATAATTTAATTGGAGCTGAAGTGCACAGAATTGAAAGTGTTCAAGCTACCGAAGTCAGAATTGATAAATTCAATTTTGAAAACGGCGTATACCTTTATCAACTAAAATCTAATAGTAAAATCCTTTCTACTGGAAAACTAACGGTTAACTAACAACCTTATTCAAAATTTTCTTATTCATTTGTTATTAAGTTCTACTTAATAAAACCAATATAAAATTTAGCTTTATCAGTTGATGGATGATCCTACAACTATTATAGGTATAGATCCTGGAACTTTAGTTTCGGGTTATGCAGTAATTAAATCGAACAAAAAAAAGATGGATTTAATTGCAATTGGCATCATTAAACTTGAAAAATATAAGACTCCACACAAAAAACTAACTGTTCTTTTTAATAAGGTATATGGCTTAATTAATCAATATGAGCCGAATCACTTTGCTATTGAAGCCCCATTTTATGCCAAAAACCCACAATCTTTATTAAAATTAGGGCGTGCACAAGGTGTTGCTATGGCTGCAACGATGACACGTAATCTGCCTGTAACTGAATATTCCCCAAAAAAAGTAAAACAAGCCATTACCGGCAATGGAAATGCTGCCAAAGAACAAGTTGCCGCTATGCTAAGACAAATATTTTCGAGCAGCCCTCACTTAAAAGAAGATTTGAAGTTAGATGCTACTGATGCTCTTGCAGTTGCTGTATGCCACCATTTTTCATTAAGCAACCCCTTGGCAGGATTGGGCAAATCAAAGGATTGGGCAAGCTTTATAAAAAACAACCCTAATAGAATTAAGCGCTAAAATTATTACTTATTTCTTGGGCAATTTCTTTAAAATCTTCTTGTGATAATTGAACTCTCGGATTAGAGAAATTTAAATCATGAACTCCATTAATTGGACATAAGTGCACATGTACATGTGGCACCTCTAATCCTATTACTGCAATACCTATTCGCTCACATACAATTGTTTTTTCAATAGCTTGAGCTACCTTTTTAGCAAAGGTCATTAAACCTAGGTATATAGAATCTTCAAGATCAAAAATATAATCGACCTCTTTTTTAGGAATTACCAAAGTATGCCCTTTCGAAAGTGGATTAATGTCTAAAAAAGCAAAGTAATCTTCATTCTCTGCAATTTTAAAACATGGAATTTCACCATTAATAATCTTAGTAAAAATAGATGACATACAATCGATAATTTAGTTTTCGAGTGCGAGGGATAAGAACTAAAGAGAAATGTCTAGAATTTCTAAAGTCATCATACCCCCTGGTGTTTTAATGTCTACCTTATCACCAACCTTATTACCCAATAAGGCTTCTCCAATAGGAGATTTTACAGAAATCTTCATTTCTTTAATATTAGACTCCTTTTCAGAAACCAATGTATACGTGAATTCTTTCTTTAACTTATGATTTTTAACCTTAACCCTAGAAAGTATAGTCACTTTGGACGTATCTATTGAGTTTTTATCAATAATTCGAGCATTTGTTAAAACATCCTCTAATTTTGATATTCTCATTTCAAGAAGCCCTTGAGCCTCTCTCGCGGCATCATACTCAGCATTTTCTGATAAATCTCCTTTTTCTCGAGCACGTGCTACTGCCTGTGATGCTTGTGGACGTTCTACCTTCATCAAGTGCTCATATTCTTTTTTGAGTTTTTCTAAACCCTCTTCTGTAAAATATTGTACCTCGCTCATAATCAATCATTTGCATGAATAAAAAAACAAAACACGCCCAGTTTGGAGCGTGCTTCTATATTCAAATATATATAATTATTTAAAAAATGACCTCTAAGGGGTGTTTTTCTATTTAGTATTCAAAAAAGCGCCTATTTTATTTAACAAAACTTGTGCTAATAATTCTTTAGATTCATTCGTCCAACCTGCAATATGCGGAGTGGCAATTACATTTTTATGACCTATCAACTGCTCATAAACAACATATTCATTCATTTTCCCATTATCTAAAGGTTCATCTTCAAAAACATCAATACATAAGCCAGAGATTGCTTTCGAATTAAGTGCATTTAATACATCGTTTGTATTCATAATACCTCCCCTTGAAGTATTTACAACTATCGGTTTCTTTTTACAGTCATTTATAAAATGACTATTTAAGTAATGTCTGGTTTCAGTTGTTAACGGAACATGGAAACTTATAATATCAGCGCTTTTCTTAATTTCTTCCAATCCTACTTCTTTAACCTCCTTATTTCCAAAACCAGATTTATATTTATCATAAGCTATTATTTCCATGTCAAATCCGGATATCTTTTTAGCCAAAGCTCTTCCTGTATATCCAAAACCTATGATTCCCAATGTTTTACCTCTTAATTCAACGCCTCTATTCTCTTCTCTATGCCATTTGCCATTTCGTAATTGAATATGGGCTCTTCCAATGTTATTAACTAGTGCTAATAGCATCCCAATTATATGTTCAGCAACCGCATTACAATTCCCTTCTGGGGAGCGAAAACATTCAATTTTTTGGGCCTTGCAATATGCTATATCTACATGTTCCATACCAGATCCCACTCTTCCGATAAACCTAAGATTTACAGCGGTGTCAATTAAACTCTTATCAACGCCAATCTTACTATTGATTATCAAACCTTCGTATTGATCAATAATATCCATTACTTCGGACATACATATTTCAGGCATAAAATCTACTACAAATCCCCACTTTTGAAATTGGTCAATAATCATAGCGTGGACATTATCTGTAATTAGAATTTTTCTAACCATTTTTTTCTGCCCATTTTGTTAGCGTTATAAAATCAGCAACACCTAATTCTTCTGGCCTTTTTTGAAAAAAAATCGACTTAAGTTGCTCCGAATTATAGAACCTTTTCAAAGTATTACGTATCATTTTTCTCCTCTGGTTATAACTTACTTTTACCAATCGCTTATACAGTTTAACATTGAAATCCATTTTAAACTTGTTGGTTCTTTTCATTACAATAACTGAAGAGAATACTTGCGGGGGTGGATCAAATGCTTGAGGAGAAATGTCAAAAAGCTTTTCAGAATCATAATAAAGTTGTGAAAGCATTGTTATAACACCTCTATCTTTCCCCTTCTTATCCGCACAGATCCTATTTGCAACTTCCCTTTGGAACATACCGATAACAACATCAATTTTTTCCTTGTTTTCTAAAACCTTAAACACTATCTGGCTTGAAATATTATATGGAAAATTACCTACTAAACACGAATGACTTGTTAAAATATCTCTTAAATCTACTTGCAAAAAATCAGCATGAATGATCTTCGTCTCAATATTTGGATATGTCTCCTTTAGCGCTGCAATACAACGATTATCAACTTCTATACATTTGTATTGCTCTTTTTTATATAAGTGTTTGGTTATTGCACCTACACCAGGCCCTATCTCAAGAATTGGCTTGCATAAATCTGTATATTGATCTACAGCATTAATTATTTTATCAATAATCAACTCATCAATTAAAAAATGTTGCCCTAAATTCTTATTAGGAGTTACTTTCTTCATCAGAATACCACCTTAATGTGTTACTTTTACCCACTTTCTAAATCAACAACTTATTAGTTAACGTAATGTTTCTCGATGCAAAGTTAACTTAAACAAATTGAACATATAAAAATGTCGGAAAAACAAAAGCGATTGAAAATTGGGATAACGATTGGAGATATTAACGGAATAGGTCCAGAGTTGATAATAAAGTCTTTCGAAGACAATAGACTCTTTAAATTGGTTACACCTGTGGTATTTGCTAATCCAAAAATAATAAGCTTCTACAAGAAAGCTCTATCGATAGAGAAACTTAACTATGTTACCGTTAAAGATTTAGACAACCTAAATAACAATGGGTTAAATATTATGAGCGCATGGAATGAAGAAGTTACAATAGAAATAGGAAAACCTAATAAAACCTCTGGAGAATATGCACTTAAGTCCATTAAAGCTGCCGCAAATGCCTTAAAAGATGGAAAAATTGATGCACTTGTAACATGTCCTATTAACAAAAAAGCAGTTAGTGAAAATAAAAATGATTTTATAGGTCATACCGAATATCTACAACAAGAATTTGGGAATCATCCATCATTAATGTTTATGGTTTCAGAAAAAATTAAAGTTGGTGTTGTCACTAACCATCTACCTGTTCAAAAAATCGCAGATGCAATTAATGTTGAAACGATACAATCCAAGTTACGACTAATGCATGCTTCTTTAAAAGAAGACTTTGGGATTGAGAAACCTAAAATTGCAGTTTTGGGATTAAACCCACATTGTGGAGATGCAGGGTTAATTGGCGATGAAGAAGAAAAGATAATTATACCAGCTATAAATCAAATAAAAAAAGAAAATATATTGGCGTTTGGTCCTTATGCTGCAGATGGTTTCTTTGGGAAAGGTGATCATTTGAAATTTGATGCTATTTTAGCCATGTACCACGACCAAGGGCTTATCCCATTCAAGTATATTGCTGGCGAAAAAGGCGTTAATTTTACGGCAGGATTGCCCATAATAAGAACTTCTCCCGATCATGGACCAGCTGAAAACATTGTTGCTAAAAATAAGGCTGATAATACTTCTTTTTTAAATGCGATTTATATGGCTATTGATATTCATTCTAATCGTTCTGAATATTTTGAAAGAAAATCAAATGCACTTAAAAAGTAGATGTTGACTTTAAATAAATTTTATCCTAGACGATTTCACTATTATTAATTCAGCAATACACTAAAATCTATTTACGCTGTAGTTCGGGTTTTAGCTATAAGAAAAATCTACTTCTTCCCAATCACAAACATTTCTTAATAGCAATTAATTGCCTATATGCTACATTTACGACTAAAAATGCGTATCTTTGCACCCCCAATAGGGAAACAATAATTTGTTATTGTTCGTGTTATGAAGGATATAGATGAGCGTAATTTTAGAATTCCATTTAGAGGATTAAAAAATAAAGTTCATCAGTTTGAGTTTGAATTAGGGAAACAGTTCTTTGAGGATTTTGAACATACTTTAGTTGAAGAGTGTACTATAAATGTACATCTTACATTTAACAAATCATCTGAACCTTATGTTATTGATTTTGATATAAATGGAACTTTTAAGTCTGCTTGCGATAAATGCCTTGCAAACATAGATGTTCCAATAACCGGGAGTTATAGAATTTATGTTGAATTCAATAATAGAGCAGAAAATAAAGAAGGTGAAGAAGTAATTTTCATAGACAATGAGCAAGATTTTATTAGTGTTAAAAATTTAATTTATGATTTTGTAAATCTATCATTGCCGATCATAAAAAGCTGTGATGACCCATTTAAAACACAGTATTGTGACATGGAAGTATCAAAGTATATTCGAGAGTCTGATGAGATAGTTGAAAAAAAAGAAGAAGAGCATGATCCAAGATGGGATCAATTAAAAAAATTAAAATATTAGGACATGGCACATCCGAAACGCAAGCAGTCTAAAACAAGAAGAGATAAAAGAAGAACTCATGTTAAAGCTAAAACACCTCATGTTTTAGTAGACAAAAATAATGGAGAAGCTTATTTAAGACATAGAGCTTACTTTGTTGATGGAGACTTATACTACAGAGGCAAGTTATTTAGCGAGGGGGAAAAACTGTAATCATTCCTAATATGTAATTAGTTCATTCAATGAACAGATAGACATTCATTAAACCTATTTGTTTCCTCTAATTCATACAAAGTATAATTTCCTTTTAAGAATATTAGAGGTAAATTTTTATCTTCATTTCATCTTTTAATTATTAACTTCATATATGGCCACTACTGCTGATATTAGAAACGGATTATGTATTGAACATAATAGTGATATTTTTTCAATTGTTGAATTTCAACACGTAAAGCCTGGAAAAGGACCTGCTTTTGTTAGAACAAAGATTAAAAGTCTTACTAATGGCAAAGTTTTAGATAATACTTTTCCTGCTGGTCATAAGATAAATGTTGTAAGAATTGAAAGAAGGAAATTTCAATATCTATATCCAGAAGGAGATCTTATGAACTTTATGGATAATGAAACTTTCGAGCAAATTGCACTAGAAAAATCATTTATTAGTAATGCTCTGCTTTTAAAAGAGGGGGAAACTGTTGAAATCTTATATCATGCAGAAAAAGAAGTTCCATTGATTTGTGAGATGCCTCAAAATGTAGTACTTGAAGTTACCTATACAGAACCTGGGATTAAAGGAGATACAGCCACTAATACCTTAAAACCTGCCGAACTAGAAACGGGAGCCAAAGTTATGGTTCCACTTTTTGTTAACCAAGGAGATAAAATTAAAGTAGACACTGCTTCAAACTCGTATGTTGAGCGGGTTAAATAATATTTTATGGAGTACAAACAAATTAAAGAACTCATAAAGCTTGTCAATTCTGATGATTCAAACATTGGAGAGCTTGTAATCGAAGAAGGAGATTTTAAGTTCAAGATTACGCATAAAAACTATACAAAAAAACTAATCCAAAGTAATGGAGGAAGTATAGCCGTACCGCAACAATCTATAGCTATTCCAAACTCAACGGAAGGATTAACTATAAAAGAAACGGATACCGCTCTAGATAACTCCAATAAAGGAAAAGACGGCAAAAACGAACTCTCTGAAGAAAAAGAAAATGGAGTAGAAATAAAATCACCAATGATAGGTACTTTCTATAGATCACCTGCCCCTGATAAAGAGCCTTATATAAAAGTTGGAGATCATGTTAATGAAGGAGATATTCTATGTGTCATTGAAGCGATGAAACTTTTTAATGAGATTGAATCAGAAGTCAGTGGTAAAATCATTAAAGTCTTGGTAGACAATTCCTCCCCTGTTGAATATGACCAACCACTTTTCTTAATTGATCCTAGTTAAATAAATTTCTTATGAATTAGAGAATAGAAAGAAAATTAACGACCTAGTTCTAAGAATTATTTCTTTGATTTTAGTTTTTTTTCTTCTTCTTTTTCGCAAAATAGCACATTCAAATGTTCAAAAAGATATTAATTGCTAATCGAGGAGAAATTGCTTTAAGGGTAATAAGAACATGCAAAGAAATGGGTATCTCCACAGTTGCTGTTTATTCTACGGCTGATAAAGATAGTTTGCACGTACGCTTTGCAGATGAAGCTGTTTGTATAGGACCTCCACTTAGTAATGAATCTTATTTAAGTATCCCCAATTTAATGGCTGCTGTAGAAATAACCAATGCAGATGCTATACATCCCGGATATGGTTTTCTAGCTGAAAATGCGTCTTTCTCTGAAATTTGTAATGAGTATAATATCAAATTTATCGGTCCTAATGCGGAGATGATTAACAAAATGGGCGATAAAATTACAGCTAAAGAAACAATGGTTAAGGCAGGTGTACCGGTAATTCCAGGTTCAGAAGGACTAATAAATAGTGTTAAAGAAGGGCTTGTTGTAGCAAAGGAAATAGGATATCCGATTATCCTAAAGGCCACTGCTGGTGGCGGAGGCAAAGGAATGCGAATTGTTTGGGAAGAATCCGAGTTTGAAAATGCATATGAGATGGCGCGCATAGAAGCAGGCTCTTCATTTGGCAATGATGGGATTTACCTTGAAAAATTTATTGAGGAACCGAGGCATATTGAAATTCAAATTGCCGGTGATCAGCATGGCAATGTTATTCATCTTTCAGAAAGAGATTGCTCTATACAAAGAAGGCATCAAAAATTAGTAGAAGAATGCCCTTCGCCTTTTATTGACGACACTTTAAGACAAAAACTCGGAGAGGCCGCTATTAATGCCGCAAAATCTATTGATTATGAAAGTGTTGGAACAGTAGAGTTTTTAGTAGACAAACACAAAAAATTCTACTTTATGGAAATGAATACACGTATACAAGTAGAACACCCCGTTACTGAAGAAGTAATGGATATAGACCTCATTAAAATGCAAATAGAAATTGCTGCAGGTAAAGCAATTGAAAATAAAAATTACTATCCTACTGCACACGCAATTGAATGTAGAATCAATGCTGAAGATCCTTATAAGAATTTTATTCCCTGCCCTGGACAAATAACCTCTTTACATTTCAGTAAAGGACAAGGCATTCGTATTGATAGTCATGTTACCGCAGGATATGCTATAACACCTCACTATGATTCTTTAATTGCTAAAATTATTTGCCGAGCCCATACTAGAGAACAGGCTATTCAAAAAATGATTCGAGCACTAGATGAGTTCTACATTGAAGGAATAAAAACTACGATTCCCTTTCACAAGGCACTTATGAAAAATGAAGACTTTATCAATGGAAATTTTGATACTAAGTTTCTCGAAAAAAACAACCTACTTAAAAGTTAAGCTATTGTTTTACTCTCTATATTTTGAATTTGATAGAGTGCAGGGATCTGGAATCCTAAATAAGTTAAAATAAAGATTAAGACGTCCCATTTATATTCAAACCCAAAAACAAAAGCATAAATTACACAGGCAATAATTAAAAAGAAAAACTTAGCACATAATCCAACCAAAGCGCTCTCCACTATTTTTTTTCCCGTTTTATTTGATTGCCTTAGGATAACTGCTATAAAGATAAAATGAACTATAAAATTCAAACAACAAAAAAAAATAACCGGTGTTTTCCACTTATAGGACTCTGTCAAACTTGGGAACGCCATCGCAATTGCTGCAAAGAGCACCAAGCTGTACACAAGATAACCTCCTAATATATTCTTTGATTTCACTTCTTTTTATCGCCTAATGACCTGAAAAGTCTATAAAAAGAAACAAAAAGTCCAAAAAAAAGAAATAAAATTGTAAACAATGGGACTTCGAATTGTAGATTTCGATCTATTTTACTGCCAATCCAAACACAAATAAATAGTACAATGAACATTTCAAAAGCCAAACCTGAATACTTCAAGTATTCTAAATAAGGCTTTTTGTTCTCGCTAGGCAGTTTGCTCAATTCTATTCCCGGAATTGGATTTTTCAGTACTCTTGTTACTAGAAGAATCATTGATATTGGCAGACTTAGCAGATTTGGTTGTTAAAGAACCAATTACAACAGCCCCTTCCTCCACTAAAATACGCTTATAATGAATTTCTCCTTCTATTCTACAAGTTTCAGTAAGACGCAATAATCCGTTTGTCTGGATTTTTCCAGTCATCTTTCCAATAATGCACGCCTCCTTACATTCAATCTCTCCATGAAACTCTCCTGTTTCTCCAATAATCACTTTTTCCTTACAAACTAGCTTTCCTTTAATTCTTCCATCCACCCTAAAATCAGTATCAGAAGATATTTCTCCTTGAATAAAACTACCTGAGTTAATCCGGTTTGCTACATTACTTTCCACAGTGGTTCTATTTACTTTTTTGTTTTTTGTACTTCCCAACATCTCTTTGCAATTTACAACTTTAATTAAAAATCAATATAATCTTTAGGGTCAACCGGAACACCATTATACCAAAGTTCAAAGTGTAAATGTGGTCCAGATGATTTTTCTCCTGTGTTGCCAAGTCTAGCAACTACTTCCCCAGCTTTCACTAAATTACCAACTTTTCTTAATACTTCAGTATTATGTTTATATATACTTATTAGTCCATTTTCATGCGCAACTGCTAAAACATACCCTTCTTTAATAGTGTAAGAAGACAATATCACTCTTCCATCCAAAATTGTCTTTATTGGAGTATTTTTATTTGCGACAATATCTATCCCAAAATGTCCCTTATTATAATCAAATTCATCACTAACAATACCTTTAACAGGTCTAACGATCAGATTTTCAAGGGCTTCTAATCCTTTTTTATCGACGCCCTCATATATAGTGAATTGTTCTTTTTCTTCAATTATCTTTCTAAAAAGACTATCTTCTTCTGAAATACTATATATATCAATACTATCATAATTGAACTGTTGCTCAAGCACAGTTATAGAGTGAGTATCTATATCATCCCTTATCAATTTTGATAAATTTTCAATGAAATTATCAGACCGTTCTATTTCTGCTTCCAATTTATCCGTCTTAATTTTAAGATCTAACATCTCTTTACGGTCTTTATAATTCCCATAACCAGGAATATATTGCTTCATTGGAGTATAAGCTATCAAACTATACACCAATGAGCTAAGCAATATAAAGATCATACTTAACAAAAAGAGGATGTTTAACCGACTTAATTTGAAAGAAGTCTTAACCTCATAAATATCATCTCGTATTATCATAAAACGATATTTATTCCTCCATTTTCTTACAAAACCTCTCTTCTTATTTTTATCACGAACCATTATTAAATCTGCTTACTTCTCGAAAAGTAAAATAATTTTAAGAAATTGCGTTTTTATTATGGTAAATACGCATAAATCGTAGTGTACAACTTTAATTTACATAAATATTTTTGCCTAGTGCTTTTGATCACTTTTTGTGCTACAAAAAACATAAACGCACAAAACAAGAAAAAAAAATACAACAAGGGTAAAAAAAGTGAGGTAAATATCCTTAAGCGAGCATATAACGATGTTACGACAAGAAATAATTATTATTTCAATGCAAACATCCTCTTTAACGAAATGCTCAAAAAACAGGAATCCGCACAAACTACAGATTATAGTAAATTATTGCCTTTTTACTTTCATGATTGGGATGCTGATTTTTCAACCCATTCTGCAGATTTAGAAACAATAGTTAAAAAAACATCTATCGTACTGCAATTACACGATAATATGAGATGGAAAGACGACTGTTATCTGTTGTTAGCTAAAGCTAGATACCTACAAAAAGATTACACTCAAGCATTAGGAGGGTTTAAGTACATTGTAACAACGATGAAGGGAGATATCGCTCGTGAAGAAAGCAAATATGATCATAAAGCACGTTTAAAATATTTAAAAGAAAAACAAAAGGAAATTGATAAGAAGAATAAAGAAAAGCAAAAAGTAATTGAATTTTTTAAGCAACAAAGAGATGAAGAAATAAAGAAAAAGATAGAAGAAAGGAAAAAGGAGATTGCAGAGATTAAAAAGGCTAGAGAAAAAGAAATTGCAGAAAAAATAAAGCAGAAAAAGAAAAATCTTAAAAGAAAAAAGAAAGGAAAAAAAATAAAGAAAGATTACCGAGATATTGGCAAGAATGAACCTACCGTCAAAAAGAAGGGGACAAAAGAAGAAGAAGAAGAGGAAGAAGCAACAGAAAAGAAAAACAGCTCATTAGATAAGTACAAAAATATTTATTTCGAAAAAATTAGAGAAGAAGAAATCGATAACGATAGTGTAGTTGTCGATACCACAAAAGAGAACCTTGATGATCTAACGCTTTGGGAAAAAATCAAACATAAAAAAGCACGCCCAGAAGCTATTGTTTGGATGGCTAAAACTTTTATGGATGTTGGGAATTACGCTGATGCAAGAAGTATGATTACTTATGGAAAAGCTTTAAGAAAATTAACCAAGAAGCAACGTAGGGATATGTATCTAATTGATGCATATTATTATGTACGTCAAAATAGTTATCGACTTGCCATACCTCCATTAAAAGAAGCGATAGAATATTCAAAAAAGAAGGATAAAGCGTACTACGGTTTTATACTTGCACAAATTTATAATGAGCTTGATATTCCAAATGAAGCCATTGAGCAATACAATGAAGTGCTAGCAACTAAGGCAGATTATGAAATTCATTTATTTGCCAAATTAAATCAGGCAGATATATATAGTAAAAACAATCTTACCTCAAATGAAGAGGTATTTAAAATGCTTAATAAAATGCTTAAAAATGGGCAAAACAAAAAATACAAGCATAAAATACATTTTGCCCTTGCTAATTTGCACTTAAACATTGGTGAAATAGACCAAGCTAAATATCACCTATCACAAACAATTGAAAAAAGTGAAAACGATATAGATCAAAAAGCATTAGCATTTTTGAAGCTTGGAGAATTATATTATGATGAAGAAAATTATATGTTGGCATCTGCATATTATGATAGTACAGTTGTAACTGCTGACAAGCAAAAGCTAGATAATTTTTCAAGAATTGAGGACAAAAGCGCTTCTCTGAAAAACCTTGTAAAAGAATTAAACAATATAACAGTCCAAGACAGTCTGCTCATGCTAAGTGCAATGACGGAAACAGAACTCCAAGAATATCTCAAAGAAGCTGAAGAAAAAGGTCCCAAAAAAAGGAAATTTAAGGGCTTAATAGAAGAAGGTGAAAGAGAAGTATTTATCAATAATAGTAACAGTTCTTTTTCTACTCTATCTAATACTTCGGGTTTATGGTATTTTTATAATAAGGAGATCATGTCAAGAGGATTTAATGAATTTAAAAGTATTTGGGGTAATGTAAAGAATGAAGACAATTGGCGAAGAAGCAGTTACAATGCTGAAATTACCACTGAAGAAACTATAGTTATAGAAGATACTACTATATCAAACGGGGCAAATACAGAAAAAGAGGTATTGGAAATTCCTAAGAGCAAAGAAGATATTAAAAATGCAAATGAAATTATTGCTCAGGCATATTACAATACTGGAACCATCTTTATGCATAATTTGGAAAATAGACCAAAAGCTATCAATTACTTTGAAAAACTAATAAGCAAGTATCCTGATCATGAATTGAACGATAAAGCAAGATATGCCCTTTACTTATTGCATACAGAAGAAAACAACCTAATTGCAGCAAATAGGCACAAGGACTATCTATTAAATAAAGACCCTCACTCGATGATTGCGCATGCCATCACTACTGACTATAAGGTTGTAAGAGAAAAGACAAAAAGAGCAAAAGATGAAGTTGAAATAATGTATGCTTCTACGTATAGCTTATTTGAAGATGGAGAATATCTAAAAGTATTGGAAAACAATAAGTCCGCACTAGAAAAGTATGGTGAAAATTATTTTACCCCCAAGTTTAAATTTTTAGAGGCACTTTCTTTTGGGCATCTTAAAAAAACAATAGAATTAAAAAATAGTCTTTCTGAAATTATTAGAAAGTACCCAGATCATGAAATAAAGGATAAAGCAGTTGAATATTTAGCCATAATTAATAAAAGCGAAATTCAAGAAAAAGACAAAACGAATAAGGAAGTTTCTTCTCAAGAAGAAAAAGGTAAAGACAAGCCAAAAGAAGAAGAATCTATTTATAAAATGGACACTAAACCTGGTTTATTTGCTCTGGTTTATATCAGAGATAATAGTCTCCCTATTCAGGAGTTTGTAAAAAATATAAATGATTACCACGCCCAAAAATACACCGATAGAAAATTAAAAGTTAGCAATGCCTTTTTAAGTATAAAAGAACCCTTATTAATTATCAAAAGATTTAGAGATAAAGCGGATGGTATAGCATATTTTAACACTTTGCAAGAAGAAAAAGCTGATATTTTTGGAAAATATAACTTAGAAGACATAGAACTTTTCATAATTTCTCAAAATAACTTTCGAACTTTGTTTCAGACAAAAGACGTAAATGCATACAGACAATTTTTTATAAAAAATTATCTACTTAAATAAAATGTCTGAAAAGAAAAATCGAAAATTTAGCATGTTTTGGCCTGTATTATGGCTTGGCTTTATTGGAGTGCTTTTATTTATTCCATTGTTCTTTCTTTTTATAAGTAAAGGTGGTTTGGGACCTCTTCCTGATTTTGAAGAGCTAGAAAATCCTCAAAGTAATTTAGCCTCTGAGATTTACTCTGTAGATAGTGTTTTACTGGGAAAGTTCTATATCGATAATAGAACTAACGTAAGCTATGAAGACCTTTCACAAAATTTGATTAATGCACTTATTTCAACTGAAGATAAACGCTATAGAAAACATGCGGGTATTGATCTTGAAGGAACAGCTAGAATGCTTTTTTTTATGGGTAGAAAAGGTGGTGGGAGTACTATCACTCAGCAACTATCAAAATTGCTGTTCACGAAGGGTTCTAAAAGCAGAATTCAAAGAATCAAGCAAAAACTGCAAGAATATGTCATCGCCATTCGCTTAGAACGTAGTTATACAAAAAATGAAATTATTGCAATGTACTTAAATACATTCGATTTTATCAATGGTGCGGTTGGTATTAAAAGTGCTTCTAAAATCTATTTCAACACTACTCCTGAAGATCTAACGGAAAGCCAAGCAGCAACCCTTGTTGGAATGCTTAAAAACCCAAGTTTATATAATCCAATTAGCAGGAATGAGAAATTTAGAGAATATGCATTAGACAGAAGAAACGTGGTGCTTTTTTTAATGAAAGAACAAAGCCATATCGATCAAACTCAATTCGACACACTTTCTGTAAAACCACTCAATACTAAATATACCAAAGTAGACCATATTGAAGGTCTTGCCCCTTATTTTAGGAGTGTTCTTGCTGAATATTTGAAAGAATGGTGTACAAATAATTTAAAAGTTGACGGATCTCAGTATAACATTTATAAAGATGGGCTTAAAATTTATACTACTGTTCATTCTAAAATGCAGCGATATGCAGAAGAAGCTGTAAAGGAACATTTATCGGAATTGCAAGATGCCTTTTATAATCAATTTAAGAGATATAGATATTGGAAACCGTGGAAGGAGGACGATGGAAAAAAAGTTTTGAACCTAGCCTTGAAGAACAACGAGACCTACAAAGCCCTAAAAAAGAAGGGTGCCCCTAAAGACAGTATTGACAGAGTAATGAACCGCCAACGAAAAATGGAAGTTTTTACTTGGGATGGAAAAGTGGATACAACAATGAGTATTTTAGACTCGATCAAACACTACAAAATGTTCTTACAAACTGGATTTATGGCCATGGAGCCAAGTACAGGATATGTAAGAGCATGGGTTGGTGGTATTGATTTCGAACACTTCAAATATGATCATGTAAACATCAATACTAAAAGACAAGTTGGATCTACTTTTAAACCAATTCTCTATGCTTTGGCAGTTGATAATGGATGGTCTCCTTGTCTAAAAATACCAAATGTTCCTGTTACCATATACACCGAAACAGGTGATCCTTGGACTCCAAAAAATTCTGATAGAGATGGATATGGTGGAGAGATTTCGTTAAAAAAATGTCTAGCTAAATCAAAAAATAACTGTGCGGCATATATCGTCAAAAACTTAGGTCCATACGCATTAGCAGAAATGGCAAAAAGAATGGGGGTTATGAGCCCTCTCACCCCTGTTTATTCTTTGGCATTGGGTTCTGCCGACATTTCTCTTACTGAAATGATGACCGTTTACAGTACTTTCGTTAATGGAGGAGTTAGAACCACACCTGTTTTTATAAATAGAATTGAAGACAAAAATGGGAATACTATACAAACTTTCCCAAGTGAACAGGTTGAAGTAATGAGTGAAGTAACTGCCCATATTATGCTAGAAATGATGAAAGGTGTTGTAAATGCTGGAGGAACAGCTGCAAGTGTAAAATTCAGATATAATATTCCGGGAGATGTTGCAGGAAAAACAGGAACAACAAATAATCATACAGATGGATGGTTTATGGGCGTTACTCCAGAGCTCATGGCAGGTGCGTGGGTTGGATGCGATGACCCTTTTTTAAGGTTTAGAGAATTAAGGTATGGTGCAGGGGGAAAAATGGCTATGCCTATTTGGGCTAAGTTTTTCCAAAAATCGTTTGCAGATAAGTCGTTAGGATTAAACAAAGAGGGTACATTTTTCGAACCTAAACAAGAATTAAATATTGAGTGGGATTGCAGTCTTCATAATCAGGATATTGATCCTGACATCGATCTAAACCAATCAATAGAAGAAGACGTAAAAGAGCCTCCAAAAGACCTTGATAGTGAATTTGATTAATTAAGTTCAACTCTCCGCAACTTTATTTAACTTCATCTTGTTTGCAAATGTGCAATGATGATTTCGATAAAACAGCAAGTAAGTAATCTACCACAGAAACCAGGGATATACAAATACTATGGCGCTGAAGAAAAAATCTTGTATATCGGAAAAGCAAAAAATCTTAAAAAGAGAGTGGCTTCCTACTTTACTGAAAAACGTTCTACCAGTGCACGATTAAAACTCTTAGTTAAGAAGATTGAAAAAATTGAATACACTATAGTTGATTCTGAGAAAGATGCTTTGTTGTTAGAAAACTCTTTAATAAAACAACACCAACCTAAATACAATATCCAATTAAAAGACGATAAATCTTTCCCTTACATAGTTATACTGAATGAAGCATTCCCGAGAATTTTTCTAACCAGAAGAATTAAAGATGACGGATCATATTATTTTGGCCCTTACACCTCTGTAAAACGGGTACGTAGCATTTTGAACCTCATAAAAAAGATTTACCCTATTAGAAGTTGCTCCTTAAACCTTGCCGAGAAACACCTCAAAAAGGAGAAATATAAAGTATGTCTTGAATATCACATTGGAAATTGTTTAGGACCTTGTGAATTGAAGCAAAATGTAAACGATTATAATAACAATATTGCCCAGATAAAGGAAATCTTAAAAGGGAAAGTTACTGTCGTAAAAAAAGAATTAAGGAGACAACTTGAAGAACAAGTAGAACGTTTGGAATTTGAGAAAGCTGATTTCACGAAAAAGAAATTAGATTCATTAAGCGAATATATTGCAAGTTCTACAGTTGTAAATCCAAATCTAGGAAATCTACATGTATTTGGATATACAGAAAATAAGAATAAATCTTATATAAGTTACTTGCGTATTGTAGATGGAACGATTATCAAAACAAACGGTTTAGTGGTAACAGCAAAACTTGAAGAAACTAAAGAAGAAATGTTGTTGTATGCAGTAAGTCATTTTGTGGATGATATAGATGATACTAAACTTTGCATTGTTCCCTTCGAACTAAATTCCGAATTGACCAACAACTATATAAATTATGCTGTTCCAAAAATTGGCGATAAAAAGAAACTACTCGATTTAGCACTAAGCAATGCTATGCAATTAAGGAATAAACATACTTCATATAAACTAGGTAACAATAAAGAAAGGTTGTTACAACAAATAAAAGAGGATTTACAACTAAAACAATTACCCTTCCATATAGAGTGTTTTGACAATTCAAATATGCAAGGAAGTAACCCTGTTGCCTCAATGGTCGTTTTTAAAAATGGAAAACCTTCAAACAAAGATTACAGACATTATCACATTAAAACAGTCATTGGCCCTGATGATTTTGCCTCTATGAAAGAAGTTGTTTATAGAAGATACCGAACATTAAAAGAGGAAAAACAAACCTTTCCACAGCTAATCGTGATTGATGGTGGGAAAGGGCAATTAAATGCTGCTTATGAAGCGCTCCAAGAATTAAAACTCCATAAAGAAATCCAATTAATCTCGATTGCGAAAAGACTTGAGGAATTATATTTTCCAGGAGATAAATACCCTATACATTTAAGCAAAAAATCTGAAACTCTAAGAGTTTTGCAACAACTAAGAAATGAAGCTCATAGATTTGCTATCACTTTTCATAGAAATCTTCGATCAAAAAATACCTTTAAAACAGAGTTGACTGATATACCCGGTATTGGAAAGGTATTAGCTGAAAAACTACTTATACATTTCAAATCTGTTAAAGGTGTAATTAGCGCAAACCCTAATGAACTAATAGCAGTACTTGGAAATAAAAAGGCACAACAGTTACTGCACTATTTTGAGGGAGAAAAAAAATAGCTGCAAAGTTCTCACCATGCAGCTATCTATCATCAATTATTTATTTCAAAGACACTTTACTCTAATAAGACCATAGATCGTGCTCAAAATTAAAAATTTCTTCTTTAATTCTTTCTGACTCATACAATGCATCTATACCAGAAGTATAGTCTTGAATCCTATAGTCTTTAACATTTCCTTCTTTCATTATATAACTGCTAAATAACCTCATTGAGAAAAGATCATCCCATGTCATATTCAGACCATTAGGAAAAGGATTATAGGCTTCTTTACGTACGAGAATATTTCTTAAATCAGGAAAATAAGCCCAAAACATTGGAAGCTCCCCTCTAAAATTGCCCCACTCATCGTAACTATCCAAAATAGGTGCAATTCCCATAATTCTCACCTGCATTGTTGAAGTTTGCTCATCAAAGTACCAAACCTCTTTAATTCTAAACTTATTTACCTTTTGAAAATCAATTTCATTCTTGATTACTTGAAGTTCCATATCTCCCGTAATAGGATCTGGCACCCAAATAGAATCGATGCCTGCATCCATTCCTCCAATCTGGCCTGCTTCGATAGGTGTTGTAAACTCATCATCTAAACCATCGTATATTGTCACCGAGCCACTCTCAGCTGCACCAACAATGATTTCAATTAAAGGCTCCTTAGGATATTTAAATGGTAGATTAAGCTTCTCTCTACAATCAATTACTCTCCACAAAGTTTTATGCCAAAATACATCAGCCTCTCTAACTACAGTGTTTGCCAAAGGTACTCGCTCATTAATAGCACTTTGACTCCATGGAAGTAAATTCCTTACATTTTCCTCTTCTTCAATAGCTCCATCTTCAGAATTCTCAATAACTTCCTCACCTTCACCTAATAAGTCCTGCGCAAAAACACCGCATGAAATAAAGCTTAAGATAAAACACCATGTTAACTGACGTACATTCATAATTATAATTTTAAATCACTTTAATTGTTATACCAGGAATCTTTCTTGTTGTTCCATCGGGACCTCTAACACGCAAGTTCTCAATATAAACTAGATCTCCTGGCTTAGCTCTCTGTATATAACTATTCATCTGTTGGTTAAAGATAGGACCATTGCCTTTCGAAACGGCTAAATCTTGCCTTCTAGCAGCAAAAACCATATCATAGCTCAATACTGAAAATTTTGCATCAAAATCAAAATTCTTAAGAATTGCTCTAACACCTTTTTGAACTCTTAACTCAGCCGCTCTCATATTGCCACTACCCTCAAGTTTACCAACTGAAGCAATTGGATCAGGAATCATTTTAACTCTAAAAGGAAATGAGCCATAGCGAGTTCCTGCAGCATCGGAAACAGTAATGTTAGCATCACCTTGCTTGCTCACTCTAACGGTATAATTTCCTCCACTTCCAGATATTGTTCCATTAGACATGTTAACACGTAAATCTTTACCTAAAACACCCGCAGCAGAAGCTGTAACAGGGTTGTCAACACCAATATAAAACACATTCATCTTAGTTGGTGTTACAGTTGCAAATGGATCTGCTACCGTATATTTATAAGTTGTCTTATAAGGCGTTATATCTCCTTTTTTATTGGTTACATTAACAACTGCATTTATTGTTTTTTCTCCGGTAGATCCTGTATTCCCTTTGAAAACAGCTCGTCCTTCCTTATTAATAGGTAAACGTGCCCCGTTTGCAGATATTGTAACATTAGAATTATCAGAACTAGATGCTGCAAGGAAAATTTCCGCCTCAAACGGCTTCCCTCTCAATACATAAGAAGAAGGAGCAACTATTGCTGCACTAAATTGATCTACTTCAACTCTTTGTAAACCGACCATTTGCTTAAGTGCATCAACAATCTTATTCTCTGAAGAACTTGCATCCGCTTGAATTTGACTAAGCATTGCCATTGCTCCAGCAGCTGGCATATGATCAAAGGTTTCAAACACCCAATCTCCTCCATGTAAACCATCCGCTGCAGTGCCATGAGCTTCAGCTTTTAATGGTAATGCTTCCGCTGTTTCCTTATATAGCCCTTCTTTCCAATCTTCCATTTCTTCCTTTGGTAGAAGCGCTAATATCTCTTCTTTAGTTTTGTTAATTCTCTCTTTTAAAGCATATGCTATTCCATCATTCACTCCATTAGGCTCTCCTTTAACAAGAATTTCAGAAGTCATATTAACTTCTTCTGGACTTTGAATTTTTCCAGTTTCTGGATCTACCCCAATCTTATCAACTATGCTCTTTTTGATATCTTCGATATACTTATTTAAATCTGCAACTTTTTCTCTCACCTTCAACGACAATTCAGCATATTTCTCTGCATCAGCGTCCTTTTTCCCTTTCTCTTTTAATCCCTCTATAGTTGCGTTGTTTATTTTATCAATAGACGAATTTGATAATTCAATTCCATCATTAATTTTAATAAACGCTTGCGTTACTTCTTTTGGTATTTGCAGTGCTAATAAGGCAAGCAAAACGATATACATCACGTTTATCATTCGTTGCCTGACCGCCTTTGGTATTGCCATTTCTTACTCTTTTTAAAATTTTAAAATATTCAACTCTATATCGAGAAAGAAATTAAGATCTCATTGCAGTTAACATGTTTCCATAAACACTATTCAACTGCTCTAAATTAGTTGCAAGTTTAGCCATTTGACTTCTGTATTTCTCTGCATCTTCCAAAGAGTTATCCAAATGACTCATTGCTGTACTTATATTTCCATAGAATTTATTCATTGCTTTAAGATGTGTATCAGCATCCTGCAGTTCCATTTCATACATAGCATTTAAAGAAGCTAAATTCTTTGTTACAATTTGAACTTGCTCATGATACTTTCCTGTATCTTCAGATGCCGATGCCAACTTACCCATTGCATCAGCAGCATTAGAATATGCTCCTTTAACAGAACTTAAGGCATTGGCTGCTTCTTCAGCATTTCTTGCAAAACTATCTGTTGCTACAGTTGTATTTGCAACAGCTCCTAATTGAGAAACGTTATCTCCTAAAGACTTAAGATTGGTGCCTAATCTATTAATCGCATCTTGATCTATCTTGGCATTTTCAAGCATTTGATCTAGGGAAGAAGCATTGTTCCCAGAAGATGATAAAGCAGTCGCACCTTCAACCGAACCGTCATATTCATCTAGCCCTGGATAAAGCTTTTGCCAATAGTAATCTTCATGTGGTGGTATTATTCCTGAAAAAGCAAATAATAATGCCTCTGTTCCAAGACCTAATAATATCCATATGTTTCCATCAATTCCAAGAATTGCTTGATGAGTGATTTTTGATGCAGCTCCAATCATTACAATAGCCGCCCCGATTCCAAAAATCAAGTTTTGAAAGTACTTAAATTGCTTCGTTTTGTAAAATGCCATTTTAAAAAATTTTGTGGTTAGTTAAGTGAAATAAATAATTAAGATTAATAAATAATGAATGAGACCAATTCTATTTAAAATCATTCATTGACCTTCCCATAAAGGGGAGAATACATCTAAATCCGATATATGATTTAGCAGAATCTTGGTATTCCCAATGTCTTGTACCTGTTTGTAAGAAATATCCAATATCCTTCCAAGACCCTCCACGAATAACTTTTCTCTTAAGCACAGCAGGGTCATCTTCTTTAGCATCATATCTAATATCAGGGTTTTTATCATGCATGAAAGAATATGAATTCTCATAAAATGCAGTCAGTGTCCATTCTGCAACATTGCCTGCCATATTATATAAGCCATAATCATTTGGCCAGTAAGACTGTGCTTTTACAGTATAAAATCCACCGTCTTCAGGATAATTACCTCTTCCTGGTTTAAAGTTAGCAAGTAAGCATCCTTTTGAATTTCTTAAGTAAGGTCCTCCCCAAGGGTATGGAGACAATTGTCTACCTCCTCTGGCAGCATATTCCCATTCATGCTCAGAAGGTAATCTAAACTCTTCCATCATTGCCTCCCCATTGCTCCTCCTATAGTTATTCCAATATTGGGTTCTCCAATAAGAGAAAGCGTTTGCCTGCTCCCAATTCACTCCAACAACTGGATAATCATCGTATGCAGGGTGGGAAAAATAAGCTCTTGTCATCGGCTCATTATAAGAATACGTAAAGTCTCTAATCCAAACCAATGTGTCAGGAATAATTCCAACTTCCTTTTTCTCTATAAAGTCACTTCTTGATCTTTCTGGATTTCTATTTTTTACAGCTTCTCTCCATTTATACCAAGCATACTCGTACTTCAGATTTCTATTATCCATCTCTCTATTCCCATATAACTTGTCTTCTCCTTGATAAAAAAGGCTTTCTAATGCTTGTCCATCATCACTACCTGCAGACCAATCAATAGGCATATCCCAATTAATTACTTGAGTTCCATCTTCATTTTCAATTAAATGGTCTCCACCAATCATTTTATGTGCGATAGAGTCTCTAACCCACTGAACAAACTGGCGATATTCGTTATTAGTGATTTCCGTCTCATCCATATAAAAACCAACAATGGAAATTGCTTTATTCTTAGAAATCAATGCATAATTCACATCCTGATCTGATGGTCCAGTGTGAAAAGTTCCTGAAGGAACATAAACCATTCCATAAGGAACAATGTTACTATTCCAAGCAGGCCTATTCTGTACCCCTGTCAATTGTCCATTATCTCCAGTCTTACACCCCCCTAAGAAAATTAGAGTTAAGAGTGCCAGACCATTTTTTAATAGTTTATTCACTTTCATATTTTTCGCCAGTTTAAAAGGACTTCAAAAATAAAAATAAAATGACATAATAAGAAAACTATTTTTTCTTATACATCTTTCTGAAATTCAATACTTTATAAAAAACGCGGATTATATATGACTTTTCCGCCTTTAAAAAACCTGCTTTCTGGTATTTCATATTTAAATGAAATTTCATGCGTCCCAGATGTTGAGTTTCTCAAACTATTTAAACTTATTTCATAAGAATAATAAAAATTCATGCTTTTTAACGGTTGAAAGCCGATTACAGGTATTAACGCATCAATTGAAGAACTATTGTATCCTCTAAAAGAAATTCCTGCATCAAACCAGTCATTGTAATTAAATAATGCATGCAATTGCATTTGAGACTTCTTAAAGTCTGTATTTAAATCTAGCATGGGAGTTATAGCCAGTTTCCTATTAATATCTATCTTATATGATGTTGTTAAATTCAATGATCTGCCATTTGAGGTTTCTAGACCTACCTCTTCTCCATCAAATCTAAGTGGCAAATCAGTAAGATTAATAACTGCAACTCCTACTTCTAACCCCTTTCCTTTTAAAAAGAACCCCAAATCAATCCCAAAGCCAAAGCTCCCTTGTTTTTCTGCTAATAAATTGGGATCGTTTGGCAAACCATCATTTGAAGATGGAGTTGTTAACTTACTACCGTCTAAAGAAGCTTGTCTTAAAGCAATTCCCAATCCCGAGCTAAGGCTAAAATTATTTCCTATTTTTTGAAGAAAAGCATACTGGAGTTTAAACGTCGTTGATCTAAAAGCTCCAACAAACTCATTAAAAAGTACGAACCCAACACCACTTTTAATTCTTGATATTGTTAAATCTGCAGCTATAAGTTGTTCCTGAGGGGCTCCTTCAATCCCAATCCATTGCCCTCTATAATTTGCAAATAAAGAAAGACCATTATTACTCCCCACTTCTGCCGGATTAAAAAATGCATTATTAACAAAATTATGTGTCGTTTCTCTTTGAAATTGAGCATGACCATTCATGCAAAGCAGCAGTCCTGCTGTAAGCAGATACCACATGCTACGTACTTGTATGTATTGAATAAACGCCAAACTATTAAACTAACGATTTAGTTTAGGTGAAATTTTAAATTTGAAAAGATAAATTATATTACCTTTTATTTGATTGCTTAAGGTATTTTTTTATGGCCATTGTCATAGAAGGAGTATCTACATCAGGCGCTTTAACATCTAACCTTAACCCATTCTCTTCCAAAGCCTTGGCAGTATTTTTCCCCCAAGCTGCAATTCTAGTTTCCTCTTGCTTAAAATCAGGAAAGTTTTTATATAAAGATTCTACTCCAGATGGGCTAAAGAAAACGATCATGTCATATTTTATATCACTTAAATCGGACAAGTCGCTTACTACTGTCCTATATAAAATCGCTTCAGAGAAATCGATTTCATTTTCCGTTAAGAGTTTTGATAACCGTTCATTTCTAACATCTGAACAAGGTAGAAGATATTTATGATCCCCTTTGTGCTTATTAATAAGCTCAACTAATTTTGGATATTTCCCATCGCCAAAAAATATCTTTCTCTTTCTATATTGAATGTACTTTTGAAGATATAAAGCAATGGCCTCACTTAAGCAATAGTATTTATTTGACTCAGGAATTTTATATCTCAATTCCTCTGCTACTCTAAAGTAATTATCAATTGCATTTCTACTAGTCAACACAATAGATCTATATTCATTAAGATATACTCTTGTCCTCCTAAATTCTTTTCCAGGAACTCCCTCAACATGAATAAAAGGTCTAAAATCCACCTTTATTTTATAATCTTCAGCTATCGCAAAGTATTGAGACCTGCTATTTTCAGGTTTCGGTTGAGAGACCAATATAGATTTTATCTTTTTCAATGATTTAACTGTTGCACTTCCTCCACTCATAAATTTAAATTTTACTGTTCTTGTGCATTTTTTCAAATTAATTCCCTAAAAATTAAGTCCTTAAATAATAGACAAGCATTAATACAGGCATCAATTCGAAACTGCAAAGATAAATAAAAAATAAAACAGATATCTTACCATTGACAAGAGAAAAGCATTTATGGCTTCGATATACAAAATATAATGAGCTTAAAAAAGCTATTAAAAGAGCCATAGGCAATACAATTTTTTGTGCTGCTTGAGATGCCAAAAAAGAAATTAATGCAACAATTCCCATTAATCCAATCAACCAATAAAAGCACAATCTTAAAAAAGCCAAGGCCCTAAAAAGTTTCAAATTACCAGATGACCATGCTAGTAAATAGGTGATAGACAACTTAATAATCCAATAAGCATTTAGCAGTAGTAAGATTTTTCCAAACAGGCCAAGTCTTAGTTTAAGTTCATCACTTAAAATAGATCTTTCTAAAAAAAGATAGGAAGCTATTCCTGTTACAACAACTATCGTAACCAAAATAACAAGTGAAGGTATTAATGGGATTAACTGTTTTTCTCTTAAGGTTTGTGTTAAAAGGTTATGATTAAAAAAGCTATTCCATAAAGATTGCGTGTAATTTTGGAAATTAGCCCAGATAAAAAAATTAATGACCATTAAGACAAACAATAAGGTTATAAAAAAGTCTGATAGATTTTTTTTCCTCGTCTGAATTTCAAAAGAGCCAGAAACTTCTTCAGGCTCTATGAATAAATCCTCGTTGGTCGTAGTTGTAATGTCTTCATAGATAGTTATTTCTGATGAATCTGAACTTGAAGCTCCATTGATAAGCATAGATTCACTAATACTATCTGTGTTTGCACTCAAATAACTAAAATGAGCTATTAAAAAAAAGGAAAATAGAAATGGTTTACTAGAAAATATTAATATATCCAAAATGAATTTTAGAGTTCTTGGGGTCGATGGATATATTTTCTTGTCTTCCCATTGCATAACTTACACCAAATATTCCTGCTTTTGTTTCAAATGTCATACCCGCACCAAAGCCAAAGGGAAAGTCATGAGAGACATTCCCACTTGTTCTTGACTCCTTAAATGCAGCGTCAAAAAAAGTATAAAAATAGGCATTTTTATCCAGCAAAAATCTATATTCTAATGTAGCCACATTATAAGTCGATGCTAAAACAGACTCTTCATCAAATCCTCTTAAAAGATTTGTTCCTCCAATTCTAAAAAGTTCGTTTTTCAATAGGTCCTTGTTTATTAGAGACGCCCCCACTATAGATGTTTTTAAAACCTGACGCTTACCTAAAGAGAAATATTTTGCAATTTCCCAGCTCAACTCTCCCTTAATACTTCGGGTTGAAATGCTATCATATAAACTTTCGAACGAAAAATCACCTTCCGATAAAGAAGTAATTGAGCTATTCTGCTTAATTTTTTTTGTTCCCATTGCACCAGAGATCTCTATAAAAAATCCATTAGTTGGGTTATATGGATAGTTTAGTTGATCCATTTTTAATTTTAGTCCATACAAAACAGATGATTGATCTAATGTTGTCGGCAACGTTTTTTCGATTCTTACACTTCCTGTATCAACATTTAAAACTATGGTCCGATCATTCTTAACAAAAAGTGCCACTTTGTTTTGTGCATCTATTAAATAATTGATGCCTACCTTCCAAGTCAAGTCTAAAAAAAGGGTGTCTCTTTTGTCCAATTCAAATGCTATATCTGCACCAATGGGAGATCCTACTATGTATGGATAATCAAAAAACAAATCTAACTTTTGGGAACGCGGTTGTAATCTACTCCATTGAAAAGAAATTCGTTTACCTGTTCCAAAAGGATTTCTTAAATCCAAAGCCGCTTGTCCAGTAATTAAAAGCTTTTTGGTTTCTTGATTATTAGGCAAAACTCCAATTAAAAAATCGAAACGACTTATTTTTTTGTTTTTTAAATATACCTCCGTAACAGATTTGTCATGTTTGTAGTATGTTTTACTTGGTTCTTCCAATTCTAGAAAAGGAAGTTTCTTTAATGCTACATCTAAATTATTCAATTTGCTTTCACTGTATGGAGCATTAGGTTTTATACCAGTATAAGCTTGTAAATACCTTTGAAATATTTTTGCCTCCAATCTGTTCTCCAGTGTATCGAAAAGAATAATTGGCCCTTTTTTACCACTGAGTTTTATGCTAAAAGAATCATTTTCAATTTTGACTGCATCAAAAAAAAGTACTGCAAAAGGATATCCATTGTTTTCCAAATTTGAAAGCGTTTTTTCTTTTATTCTTTCAATATCTTCGTAATGAAACCGTTGCTTTCTATTTCTTTCCAAGGGACTATAAAAAGGTTGTAACGCTTCATCTACCGATATATCTTTTAAAAAGTATCTTTTGCCAATATATAAATAGGCTTTCACCCTTTCCTCACTCCATAAAACGCTATCTATAGATGCAGATGCAAATCCATCTGTATATAGCTTTGACAAAAATGCTTTTAAAAAAACATTGATTTCCTCTTTATCTATTTCCTTGGTAGTAAAATCGTATTTAGAAAGTTCTTTTCTATGCTCTAAAGGAATTACATCTAATAACATTTTATCTTGTGCTAAAAGACTTGTTTTAAAAAATAAAAACAAACAAATGATATGTATGATAACCTTAAAATTCATCTTTTAATTAAAAAAACATTTAAACTACTTCAATAACTTCATTTTTAGAAAATAATTATGGCAGGACTTTATATTCATATTCCTTTTTGTAAGCAAGCCTGCTCCTATTGCAACTTTCATTTTTCTACTTTTTTGAAACTAAAACCTTTAATTATTGAAGCCATAAAAGGTGAAATATTACTTCAAAAGAATTTTTTCAAAGGAAAACCAACAATTGAAACCATTTACTTTGGAGGAGGGACTCCCTCTTTGCTCTCTATAAAAGAAATCAATAGTGTTTTAGATGTCATCATTAAACATTTTTCCCTTTCAAAAGAAATGGAAGTCACTTTTGAAGCAAATCCTGAGAACTTAACAAGTCCATATCTAAAAGACCTATTAAACAATACACTCATAAATAGATTAAGTATTGGAGTACAATCTTTTTTTAATGAAGATTTAGATTTCATGAATCGAAGTCATAACGGACAGGAGGCTTATAAAGCGATCAAAGAAGCTCAAAACGTTGGATTTGCAAATATCACTTGTGATTTAATTTATGGAACGCCAACTTTACCTAATCAAAATTGGGAATACAATTTAAACACCATGATTGATTTAGACATCCTTCATTTATCATGTTACGGTCTCACAGCAGAGCCAAATACGGCTTTAACAAAAAATATTGCTAAAGGGAAGATCGCCCCTTTAAAAGATGAGAATATGGCTACTCAGTTTGAAATAATGATTTCAATGCTCCAAAATGCTGCCTATGAACACTATGAGATTTCGAATTTTGCAAGAAAAAAAATGTATTCTAAACACAATACTTCTTATTGGTTTAATGCCCCTTACCTAGGCGTCGGTCCAGGAGCGCACTCATACAATGGTTTAATGCGATTTTGGAATGTTTCGAACAACTCAAAATATATAGCTCAGATACAATCTGGTTGCTTCAATCCCCAAAAAGAAAAGCTTTCCGAAAAAAATAGTTTTAATGAATATATCATGACCAGAATTAGAACTATGTGGGGGATTCATTTAGATGAAGTTGAAAACCTGTTTGGAAGTAAAAGAAGTGCGTTTCTATATAAAGCCCTAAAATCTATAAAGCGTGAATGGGTTCAGCATGAAAACGACACTATAAAGTTGACTTCAGAAGGAAAACTATTTAGCGATTTTGATTACTCAGCAATTAATGCTTCTATAGGTGACTTGCAAAAAAACCAAGCATTGCTTTATAAAACTCAATTCTATTTTCTTCATTTGCAAAACCATGCCCTTCATCATACTTAACCATATAAGGAACGTCTATTCCTCTACTTCTTAATTTCTCAACAATTTGATCAGATTCATCGATATTTACACGAACATCATTAGCACCTTGAACAACAAATAATGGGCACTTAATTCTGTCTACAAAGTTTACAGGAGAAGCCTCTGCCATTAAAACACTATCTTCTTTGGGATCTCCCACCATTTCATACATTATTTTCTTATAAGGTTCCCAGTAAGGTGGAATTGTATTCATGAAGGTATGCAAGTTAGACACTCCTACATAATCTACTGCGCAAGCATATAGTTCTGGTGTAAATGTAATTCCAGAAAGCGTGGCATATCCCCCATAGCTTCCACCATAAATAGCAACTCTATCTGGATCAGCAATTCCTTTTTCAATCAACCATTTTACACCATCTGTTATATCATTTTGCATTTTTCTTCCCCATTCCTTAAAAGAGGCTTCCCAAAACCTTTTTCCATAACCTGTTGACCCTCTATAATTCATTTGTAAAACGGCATAACCTCTATCAGCCAAAATTTGATTCGACGGATTAAACCCCCATTCGTCACGCACCCAAGGGCCCCCATGGGGATGTATAACTACAGGCAAATTTTTAGCCCTTACACCTTTAGGTAGGGTAAGGTATCCATGAATTGTAAGTCCATCTCTGGAGGTATACGTTATAGGCTTCTGATCTGCCATTTCTTCCTCGTTAATCCATGGGCTAATGTCAACTAACTTCGTCAACTCATCGGTTTCTTTACTATAGAAATAATAGCCTCCTCTCGATCTATCCGAATAGGTTCTTACTAGGAATCGATCCTCATTTCTATTGGAGCTAGATATATTAATTTCATAATTGGGCAATTCCTCTTGAATTCTTCTATAAATGGCTTCTACCTCTGAATCAAAAAAATGTCGTTTGGGTTTATCCATATTATAGTAAGCATAAGTAGTTACCTTTCTTTTTCTAGAGTAATCGAGCTCTTCAATATCAACATCAGGATTCTGATAAAGCACCTCTGTTTCTTTCTTTGCTTCCAAATCAAACTTTACAACGGCGACCTTATCTCTATTTAAGTTAGAAATTGCATAAATGACATTTTGATTGTCAAAATCAAAAACATTGGGTTGACATCTGTTTTAAAATTAGTTGTGATGGACTCTTTAAATGGTTCCTCTTCTGTATCTCTATAAAGAATCCTTTGATTTACTCCTTCTACCACCTGAACCGCTAATCTTAATTTTCCACTATGGTCTGTTCTCCATCTTATTATCGGATTTTCTGGATCTTGATTGTCGGCTATTTTTCTTATCTCTCCAGTTTTTAATATTGATCCTATAAGGTTCAAATAAAGATTTATTTTCTTTATTCATTCCAATTATCATTTCCTCCTCATTATCTTCCAGTACATCATACACTCGAATTCGAACATCCTTATAAGGGGTAAGTTCTTTCAAATTTTCTCCATCAATATCTACTCCAAAAAGGGAGAAATTCTCATCTCCCCCACTATCCTTTATATAGATTAATCTATTGTTATTTGCCCAACCATATCCAGCTATATCTCTATCAACTTCAGAGGTTATACGAACGGCATTATCACTCCCTATTTTTTGAACGAATAGATTCATTCTATTTTCATAGGGGCCCATGTAAGAAAAATAGGTTCCATCTGGGGAGATTTGAAATCTTGTCTTCTCAGGGTTTCTAAAGAAGTCTTCGACAGAATATTTATATGCTTTGTTTTCTCCTTTCTTTATAAGTTTTTCCAAATCAGCCTTAGAGGTAGGAAGCTCAACATTTCCTTTTTTTACAGCAGATTGGTCTTTTTCTTTCAGCATCATTATTCAATGACTCTTTACACGAAATGAATAATAATAAAATCAACAAGACACTTAATAGATTTTTGTTATACAACTTCATTAGTAATTAGTTTATTTATAAAGTTATTTGACTCTTTATTTGAGATGCCAATTTTCCTTAAAAATTAAAGTCTAAACAACTTCATAGTAAAGAATTTCAAATATAATATAGTTAACTCCTATTTGATTGAACGAATATATAATCTTGCTAATTAGAGGGGGGAATTAAGCATTTTTAACAGCTTTATACCTCCGGTTTCATCTGAGGGAAAAAACAAGACCTCTTGAATCGAAGACTGATTAGTCAATAACATGGTTAATCTATCGATACCAATTCCTAATCCAGACGTAGGTGGCATACCATACTCAATGGCTCTTAAGAAATCTTCATCTAATACCATCGCCTCGTCATCACCGCGCTGAGCTAATTCCAGCTGACCCTCAAAGCGCTTTCTCTGATCTATGGGGTCATTTAATTCACTATAGGCATTGGCAATTTCTTTTCCATTGACAAATAGCTCAAACCTTTCAACAAGCCCTTCCTTACTTCTATGTTTTTTGCTAAAGGGGTCATTTCAATTGGGTAATCCGTTATATAAGTTGGCTGTATTAAATTCGCTTCACATTTTTCTCCAAAAATTTCATCGATCAATTTTCCTTTACCCATTGACGGATCAATCCCAATTTTCAAATCACTACAGACTTTTCTTAAACCCTGCTCATCCATTTCAGAAATGTCGATTCCAGTATATTTTTCGATCGCTTCAAACATTGTAAGCCGCTCATATGGACCTTTAAAATCAATAAGGTTCTCACCAAATGAAACTTTGGTGTCTCCACCATTAACATCAATGGCTATTTGCTCCAATAGCTCTTCAACCATCTCCATCATCCAGATGTAATCCTTATAAGCAATATAGATTTCCATAGCTGTAAACTCTGGATTATGTGTTCTATCCATACCCTCATTCCTAAACATCTTGCCTATTTCATAAACTGCATCAAACCCTCCAACAATTAGCCTTTTTAAATACAACTCATTAGCAATCCTTAGATACAGTTTTGTGTCCAGTGTGTTATGATGTGTCTCAAAAGGTCTAGCTGCTGCCCCACCATGGATACCCTGAAGCACAGGGGTTTCTACTTCTAAATAGCCTCTTTTATTAAAAAAGTTTCTCATTGCGCTAATGATATTACTTCTTTTAATAAAAATTTCTTTTATCCCATCATTCACTGTTAAATCGACATATCGTTGACGATATCTTAAATCTGGATCTGTAAAAGCATCGTGAACATTTCCCTCTGCATCCGTTTTAACAATTGGCAAAGGTTTTAATGATTTTGATAAAACTATTAGCTCTTTTACATGAATAGAAGTTTCCCCAACTTTAGTTTTAAAAACATACCCTTTAACCCCTATGTAATCACCAATATCAAGCAATTTTTTAAAAATAGTATTGTAAAGTGTCTTATCTTCTGAAGGACAAATTTCATCTCTGTTAACATAAATTTGAATCCTACCTTTGCTATCTTGAATCTCAGCAAAGGATGCCTTACCCATAATCCTTTTCTGCATTAACCTCCCTGCTATAGTAACGATCTCTTCTTCATTCCTTTCTCCATTAAAGGCATCTTTAATATCAGTTGACCAAGAATCAACTGGATATGCTTCTGCCGGATACGGATTGATTCCCTCATCAATAATTTTTTGAAGGGCCTCTCTTCTAACAATTTCCTGTTCACTTAATGCCATTTGTAAAATATTTAGTTTTAAGAAGCTTTTAAACAGCTTCTAAAAAATCCAAAAATACATTTTCTAGATAAGTTCCGTAATATCTTTATCTATTATAAGGCCATTCCATCCAAAACTTATTGCCGACTTAATATTATCGACATTGTCATCAAAAAAAAGACAATCTTTTTTAGAAGGGTTTCCAATAGCCTTATGAACCACCTCATATATAGCAGTGTTTGGTTTAGCCACCTTCAAAAAATCGGAATAGAAGCATTCTATAAAAAGTTCTTCAAATAAATTAAAACCAAAAGTTGCTATAGAATACTCTATTACTCGTTCTATATGAATTCTATTAGTATTGCTTAACAAATAAATTTGATGTTTTTGTTTTAGTCGTTGGATTAGCTTAATGCGTTCAAAAGGAATATTCAATAACCTTTTGTTCCAAATTACTTTTATTTTTTCAGCAGAAATAGGTTTATAAGCTATGCTTTGAAGTTGTGAAATGAAATGCTTTGACGGAACTTGACCTAATTCATATTGATTAAAAAAATCGCTTTCATTGAGCATATCTAGTTTCTCTTGTTTTAAGTGAGGGTAGAAATCTTCTTGAAACCATTGTTTTTCATCCTTTAAATTAATGATTACTCCGCCCAAATCGAAGATGAGTATTTCTGGTAATTGCATGCTATTTTTTTGAAAAGGAAAGTGGGCCCTGTAGGACTTGAACCTACGACCTACCGATTATGAGTCGGGTGCTCTAACCAACTGAGCTAAGGGCCCTCAACGAAAAGTCGTTGTAATGGGCTGCAAATTTACACTTTTGTTTGATTATTTCAATCGCTTTTATTGCTTATTAGCTTTTTCAACTATTGCTTTAATCAATTTATCATTTCCTTTTAGCTTTTCTATAAACTTTCTTGATTTCATATTTTTTATAAAGTGCTCTACATTTCTTGCCTCTTTTCGACTTTCACATGAAATGATCAAATATTCTTCCCAATCATTTGATTTTGATGTATAAGCATTTTTAAAAAAACCTGAATTGTGTTGTACTAACCGCTCCTCAAATGATACCGTTTCCCCAATATAATACTTGCCTAAAGCTCTGGAATAAATGATATAACAACAAAAAGGCATTTTTATACATTCATATAACGGATCGGGTGCTCTAACCTCCCGAAGCTTCGGGATGAGCTAAGGGCCCTCAACGAAAAGTCGTTGTAATGGGCTGCAAATTTACACTTTTGTTTGATTATTTCAATTAGATAAAAAGAATTCGTTCTCTGTTTCAAGCATTATTTGGTATAATAAGCTCCTCTTCTAAAATAAATTTTACTTCTGAGTTTATCCAACGATAATTAGAAAAGATTAATTTTATTCACAAATATTATTTCTAATTAATTTCCATATTTAAATACAAATACAAGTTGCGAAAAAGGCTAGTTAACTTAACTCGACAAAACAGAATAAATTAAATACAATGAGATCTATATGTCTTTTTCTTTTATGTTTTTTTCTCATAAATAAAACAACAAATGCTCAAAATCACACTTCTACAGAAGATTTAAAGATCCTATCATGGAACATACACATGCTTCCATATTTCGTGTATCATAAAACGAAAAAACAAAAAAGAGCCAAAAGTATTATTGAAGAATTAAGTAAATCAGATTATAACATTATTGTATTTCAAGAAGCGTTTCATGCCTTTGTTAGAAAAAAAATCTGGAAGCACTTGAAAGAAAAATTTCCCTATGAGTATGGTCCTGCAAACAAAAGATTCCTATCTCTTAAAGCAAATAGTGGCATCTGGATTTTATGTGATCGACCAATGATCTATAAAAATGAGATACAATACAAACATTATACAGGAGATGGAAGATTAGCAAGAAAGGGTGCTTTGTTACTGGAAGGAGAACATAATGGCCACCTTTTTCAAGTCTTAGGAACACACAATAATGGTGGTTCTATTAATAACAGCCAGTTTTTAGAGATTCGTGCTTTATTACTTGATCCATATAAAAAAGCTGGGGTACCACAATTCATTTGTGGTGATTTTAATACATCAAAATCTAGTGCAAATAATCAGTATCAAACCATGATTAGGCTATTTGATGCAAATGAAGCTTATGTACAATCGGATGAAAGAAATGAAACCGATAAAAAATCTATTCCTGCTGAAAAAGGAATTTATTATAGGTTCCCTGATTTTATTTTCGTCAGAAATAATGATAACGACAAAGTAAATATAAATCGACTATCAACTATTAGTATGGGGCCATCCTGGAAACAAGGTTCTAAAAAAATTTATGGAGAAACCGTAGGCCTTTCAGACCACTTTCCTGTAATGATTTCTATCAATTGGAAAGAATAAAGCCGTGATTTATCTTACAATTGTAAGATAAATAGAAGTTATATTCACTAGCTTTACAAGAATTATAATTCTGAAATCATGGAAAATTTAGTTTTAGTTGAAAAGAAAGAAAACATTGCTATTGTAACTCTAAATCGTCCTGAGAAACACAACGGGCTACATATGCCAATGTTTGATGCATTAATTAAAACTGCCAAAGAGTTAAAGAAAGACAAATCTATACGAGCTGTTATTTTACAAGCCAATGGTCCTTCTTTTTGCGCAGGGTTAGATTTTGCAAGTGTTGGCAAAGCCCCTGCTTCTGCTATTCCGAAGTTTCTTAAATGGCCCTGGCAAAAGACGAACACTTTTCAAAAAGTCGCTTGGATTTGGCGCGAGCTTCCTATGCCGGTAATTGCAGCTATTCATGGAAATTGCTTTGGTGGAGGTATTCAAATAGCATTGGCTGCAGATTTTAGGTTTTGTGCTCCGAAAGCACAGCTTTCAGTGATGGAAATGAAATATGGTCTTATTCCAGATATGTCAGGAACTATTCCATTGAATGAGCAACTACCTCTTGATAAAATTAAAGACTTGGCCATGACTGGCCGAGTACTTTCAGGAGAAGAGGCCTACGATATGAATTTAGTAACCTGGTTAGCAGATGATCCTAAAGAAGCAGCCCTTGAGTACGCTCAATTATTAGCGAGTAAATCTCCTGATGCTATAAGAGCATGTAAAACACTTTTTACAAAAAATAGACAATCATCAGAGATAGAAGCATTAAGTAGAGAACGATTGTATCAGGTCTGGATGTTTGCGACCCCAAACCAAAGAGTTGCTTTAAAAGCAGGGATGAAAAAAGGAAAACCAGCTTTTAAAGATAGAATGATTTAACCTAATAACTTTTTACTTGTTAAGACAACCTAATATTATAATAAAATAGATGACAAGAAATGAATTTATAAAGCAATGTACTATTCTTGGAATAGGAACGCCACTCATGTCATTAATTTTATCTTGTAGCGATGATATTGAAGGCATGACACCCAATCCAGAAATAAATTTTGATGGGAAAGTAATTATTATTGGTGCAGGTGCTGCAGGAATGACAGCGGGATATTTTCTTAACAAATTTAATATCGATTTTGAGATAATTGAAGCCTCTTCTACATTTGGAGGTCGCTTAAAAAGAGCAAGTAATTTTGCCGATTTCCCAATTGACTTAGGAGCTGAGTGGATTCATGAAGATGTTTCTGTGTTAGGTAGATTGGTTGATAATGATTCTGTAAATAATGACGTGGAAACTATAGAGTATAATCCTCAGACTATATCAACATGGTTTTTAAATATTTTTTGGAGTTTTGATTGGGCAAGTTTTCTTTATAGCGAAAACAAATTCAGAAATACTACTTGGTTTGGTTTTTTCGAAAAGTACATGATTCCTGATATCAGAGACAAAATCATTTACAATAGCCCGATAACTAAGATTAATTATGCAGAGAACAAAGTTGTTGTTACAAACACAAATAACGAAACTTTTGAAGCAGACAAAATTTTGGTAACAGTTCCTACAAGCATACTAAAAAGTAACACAATTACTTTTGTTCCCGACTTGCCAGAAGAGAAAATAGAAGCACTTAATAAAATGAACATGCCCGATGGGTTAAAAGTCTTTATTGAATTTTCAAAGAGGTTTTATCCTGATATTTTTTTTACTGGTAATATAATAGAAGAATTCAGTGCCGCTGACAAAATATTTTATGATGCTGCGTTTAAAAAACCTTCTGAGAGAAATATTTTAGGACTTTTTACTGTTGGAGAAAAAGCCTCAGTTTATACTGATTTAGAAAGCGATGAGAAAATAATAAATAGTGTATTATCAGAGTTGGACAATATATTCAATGGAAAAGCTTCTAAATATTATGTGAAGCATGTTGTTCAAAACTGGTCTAAAGAACCCTATATTAAGGGGTCATATACCTTTTTTAAGGGAAAATCTTCCTCTATAATTCAAACACTTCAAGAGCCTCTGGCAGACAAGGTATATTTTGCAGGAGAAGCTTTTTCACCAGACAACGGTGCTACTGTTCCTGGGGCAAGTGAATCAGCATACTCAGTTGTGCAAACCATCTTGAAGGGTTGAACTAATACTGTTTCTAATTGCCTTTATGCTGACAAAATATTCACTACTCTATAAACAAGAAATAGCAATAATACCAGTTAACTCTGGCAAGAAAGAATGAGCTATTTCATTAGTAGAATAAATAATCCTTTTATCGGTAAAATTGATTTGTTGTTCTCTTTTACTAAAATTTATAAAAACTTCTACAACCTCCTTTGCACCCCTTATTGACCTCGAATAAGCTAAAACACCCTTAGGAACATCTTCAAGAATCTTTATACTCCCCTCTTCTAATTCTACCCTTTTTCTACGCAAATCATATAATTGTTTATAGCAATTCAAAAGTGAGCTTTCGTCTTTCAATTGATCTTTTACATTTACTTCATTCGCATTTGAATTTACAGGAAGCCAGGGGGTAACATTGTTTGAACAAAAACCGCCATTCTTTTCTCCAGTCCATTGCATAGGTGTTCTACAGCCATCTCTATTCAAAGCAGTTGGTGAAAGATTAATAATAAATTGTGGAATCCATGAGTACTTAATTGCTAATGGATCCTTGGCCTTTTTTAAAGGAATATTCATTTGAGTCATACCAATTTCCTCTCCTTGATATATAACGGGCACTCCTCTAACAGTTAATTGGAATAGGGCTAAAAGTTTTGCTTTATTGGAATCATTGCTAATTCTCTCTATACTTCTATTTCGGTCATGATTACAAAAAGTGTACACAGGGATTTTGGGAAACGGATAGAGACTTTCCATCTTCTTTATAAGCTTCTTAAAATATGAGGCATTGAATTTATAATGAAGCATTTCAAAATGAAAAACCAAATTGAGGCCATCGTTTTGTTCTCCTAAATACTTTTTAATGGTTTCATTTCTCCCAAATACTTCTCCAATTAAAAACCTGTCTTTGTCTTTCAATTCATCAACAACTGACCGTAAAGATTTAGCGAATTCAAAATTCAATGGATTATTGATCGTATATTTTGTTTTTTGGAAAAACCCATCTGCATTTTTTTCAGTGGGAATTGCTTTAAGACTAAATGGATTATTTCTAAACTGATCATCCTTATAAATTGCATTAAATATATCTAAACGAAATCCATCTACATCTTTTTTCATCCAAAAGCGTACAGTGTTAAACATTTCTTCTTTAACCTCTGGATTGTGGTAATTGAGATCTGGTTGAAATGGCAGAAAGGATGCATAATACCATTCTTTTCGTTCATTGTCAAAATGCCATCCATTTCCTCCTATCATAGATTTCCAATTAGTAGGGGGCTTCGAGTTATTTTTCCGGCCCTTTCTCCATATGTACCAATCCATCTTATCATTATTAGGAAGTTTTGAAGATTTAAACCAATGATGCTCAATAGAAGTATGATTCATCACCATATCAAAAACAACCTTCATATCTCTTTTGTGAACCTCTGATATAAGTTTTTCTGCTAGCTCCATGTGACCATATTCAGATGCTATTGCTCTATAATCACTAATATCATATCCAAAATCTTGTTGTGGGCTTTTAAAAAATGGGGACAGCCAAATAGTCTCAACGCCTAAACTATTCAGATAGTCTAAACGATTTATAACCCCTTGTAAATCTCCAATACCATCATAATTACTGTCCTGAAATGAACGAGGATAGATTTGATAGATGGTTGTTTTTTGCCACCATTTTAGCTGACTCATAGCCCTCTCTTTTTAATAAAAAAAGTCCAAAGCTCATCACTATTAGGTGGTTTCGAAACAACTTGAATAGGTTCTTTTTTTACAGGATGAATAAAATTCAATTTAAGGGCGTGCAAATGAATCGAAGCATCTCTATTGGATCGTTTAGCTCCATATTTTAGATCTCCTTTAATAATACACCCCATTGCTGCTAACTGAACTCTTATTTGATGATGCCTCCCTGTTAAAGGAAGCACTTCTAATAAATGATATCTATCGGAGCTGGTTAGCCATGTATAATTCAAGACCGCTTTTTTTACCCCTTGCTTTTCACTTGAAAACACATAGGATTTGTTTTGCTGATGATTCTTTTTTAAATAGTTTATCAGCCTATCTTTTTTATTTAATGGCTCTTTTTCAACTACAGCCCAATATGTTTTTTGAACTTGACGTTCTTGAAATTGTCTGTTCATTCGCTCTAACGCCTTACTAGTGCGCGCCATTAACACTATCCCTGAAACCGGTCTATCCAATCTATGAATTAACCCACAAAAAACATTGCCGGGCTTATTGTATTTCTCCTTAATATAATTTCTAACTATTTCTACCAAAGGTTCATCTCCGGTATTATCGCCTTGCACTAACATTCCTGCAGGCTTATTTACAGCAATTAAATGATTGTCTTCGAACAAAATTTCCAAACTCATGAGCTATAACTCTGAAAAAATGTCTTTTCCCTCGGTAAGTTCCTCCAAATTATAGGCAGTTTTGACCTCTGATAATTCTATGTCTAAAAGACCGTCATGGAGTGTACAAATTTTAACTCCAGTTGCTGTCTTTTCCCATTTGCTCCATGGAACCTCCAAACCACCAATTGGAATAATCTTTACCCACATCTTCCAGGCCACTGGCAAATTGTTTTCATCCAACAGCCAAACATAACTATCTCCTGGTGTTGCCCCACCAGCACTATATTGAACCATTACCCCCTCTCTACCATTTTTTACTTTTACCATTGAACGCGTTGTTCCAGCATCAAAAATTTTAGAGACTGGATTTAACCAAAATGAATCATTGCACCAATCTTTCCATGCCTTGTTGATCGCCTTTGCTGCTTTCTTTCCTTCCAGCCTAACATCATTCTTATAAGCAATACCTTCCTGATTATTGAGATTTACAAGCACTTTGTAGTCCTTCCATTCCACCTTAGCATAATGTCTCTCCTTATCCCACAAGTGCTTATTTTTACCCATGAAAATCCACGAAACAGCTCCAGTTTGTTGCCAAGCTGAATCGTTGACTGCAAGCAACATAGATCTCGCTACCTGATCAGCCTCTTTATAGCTATCTCCCATTGGCAGCTTTTCAGAAACTATTAGCTTGCTAATGAATAGCACAGCAACTATAACTAATAAAAATATCAGAATTTTCTTCATAAAGACAAGATACAAAAGATTACAGCCTCTTGTCAAAAGGATAGCACAAAAACTAGAATAAAATTCTTGCTTTTATTGTATTGTCGACATTTTTGGTCACTTCCAACGCCTCTAAAGTTGCACCTTCTACATCTAAAACAACATAGCCAATTTTATCATTAGTATTCAAATATTGCCCAACAACATTTACGTTTAAACCAGAAAGTTTACTATTAATTTCTGATAGCACCCCAGGCACATTTTTGTGAATGTGTAATATTCGATGAGCTCCTTGATGTGTAGGTAAATTTAAAGCAGGAACTGTATGGTTGCCTATAGTAGAACCAGTATCTATATAATTAGATAATTTATGCGCAGCATCAATTCCTATATTCTCCTGTGCTTCTTGAGTAGAACCGCCAATATGCGGTGTTAAAATAACATTGTCTACTTCTTGCAAAGGACTAGAAAATTTTTCATTTTTTGCCTTAGGCTCTAAAGGAAAAACATCTACCGCTGCCCCTGCAATTTGACCACTCACTAATCTATTCTTTAAGGCTTCTAAATCGACAACCGTTCCACGACTTAAATTCAAAAAGAAACTGCCCTCCTTCATATATGATAACTCCTTATCAGTTATCATATTTTTAGTTTGTGGGGTAGCAGGGACATGTAATGTAACAATATCTGAAGTTTGCATTAGTTCTTCTAAACTAGCAACTGCACTAGCATTTCCAAGTGGCAATTTAGGTTCTACATCGTAATATATAACCTTTAACCCCATAGCCTCTGCTAAAACGCTTACTTGTGAACCAATATGGCCGTAACCAATTATGCCCATCGTCTTCCCTCTTAATTCATAACTACCATGTGCATCTTTCAACCATTCTCCCTTATGGGCAGCTTTATCTCTCACTGGTATTCTTCGCAACAGCATAACAGATTCTGCAATAATTAATTCTGCAACAGACCTCGTATTTGAATACGGTGAATTAAAAACTGCTATTCCTTTTTCTTTAGCAGCTTCAAGATTTACTTGATTCGTACCAATACAAAAACAACCAATTGCCATTAGTTTATGAGCCTTCTCAATAACTTTATCTGTAATACGCGTCTTCGACCGAATACCTATTATGTGATAATCTTCAATACAAGCAAGCAATTCTTCTTCCGACATTGCCGATTTATGATAATCAATATTGGAATAACCTCTTTTATTTAACTCTTCAATTGAACGCTGATGTACGCCTTCAAGCAATAAAATTTTGATTTTATCTTTTGGGAAAGATGTTGTAATTGTCATTTCTAAATTTTGAAGTCATCAATATACCCACTTTGTCATAAATGCAGGAAGCATTAAGGATTTTTTAATATACATAAGAACATATCCGCTACATTTTTTTGAAGAAAGATTCATAAATGAAGATTTGAGAAGTTTAGTACATTTATGCGAGCCAAATAAACCATTGATATTATGAAGAGCTATTGGAGTGATAAAGCTGCTAAGAAATTAAAAAACAACCCTCTTAAATTAAGAGTATATTCTTCGAGACTACTTGGAAAGGAACCAGATTTAGTACTCCATGGAGGAGGCAACACTTCAGTAAAAGTGCGAGAAAAAAATCTATTTAAAGAAGAGGAAGAAATTTTATACGTAAAGGGAAGTGGTTGGGATTTAGCGACCATTGAAGCAGAAGGGTTTGCTCCAGTAAAACTTGACACCCTATTTAAAATGGCCAAGCTCAATAATCTAAGCGATACTAATATGGTTAAATTTCAGAGAGCTGCTATGACCAATCCAGCTGCTCCTAACCCATCAGTAGAAGCCATTTTACATGCCATTATCCCTTTTAAATTTGTTGACCATACACATGCTGATGCAGTAGTTACAGTATCAAATACTCCTAACGGAAAAAATAAAATCAAAGAATTATATGGAGAGGACATCATAATTGTTCCATATGTCATGCCTGGGTTTATTTTAGCAAAAGCTATCTATGAACAGACTAAAAATACGGATTGGAGTAAAATTAGAGGAATGGTATTATTGAATCATGGAGTATTCACTTTTGCCGATGATGCAAAAACCAGTTATGAAAATATGATTCAAATAGTATCTGAAGCTGAAGATTATCTTAAAAAGCAAAAAGCTTCATTTACAATAAAAACGAAAAAAGGAAAAACCAATACCCTACAATTAGCTGCAATTAGAAAAAAGATTGCTGAAATATGGGGCAAACCGATTTTAGCACAATTAAACAACAGTCCTTATTCAAACGACTTTAGCCAATTAACAACTTTAAAAAAAATTACTTCCAGGGGACCTTTAACTCCTGATCATGTTATAAGAACAAAACGTATTCCCGCCATTCTTGATAAAAAGCCCCTTAAGGAAATTGAGCAGTTTGAAATAAATTACAATAAGTATTTTGAAAAATTCAACGACGGGAAACTTACTTGCTTAGATCCAGCACCACGTTGGGCTGTATGGAAAGATCATGGAACTATTTATTTTGGACCTAATGTCAAATCACTTAATATTATAAAGGACATTACCAATCATACGATTAAATCTATACGACAAGCTGAAATACTTGGTGGATGGAAGGCTCTTCCACAAAAAGACATTTTTGAAATGGAATATTGGGTGCTTGAGCAAGCCAAATTAAAGAAGGCAAAATCAGCATTGTTAAAATTTGAAGGGAAAGTTGCAATAGTCACAGGTGCGGCAAGCGGTATTGGGAAAGCATGTGTTATACAGTTAATACAACAAGGTGCAACTGTAATAGCCATAGATAAGCAACCTAAAATAAGCACCACTTTTCAAGAATACCCATCGGTACTGCCAATTGTATGTGATGTTACAAAGAGCCGACAAATTAACAATGCTATTGAAAAAGGAGTCAATCAATTTGGTGGGATAGATATGATTGTAAGTAATGCTGGTATGTTTCCTAAGAGCATGCCTCTAAAAGAAATGGACGGTAAAACATGGCAAAACAGTATCGAAATTAATCTTACCAGTCATCAGAAATTGATAAAAGCATGTATTCCTTATTTGGAATTGGGTATTAAACCTGCTATTGTAATTATTGCTTCCAAGAATGTTCCTGCTCCTGGACCTGGAGCCGCCGCTTATTCTGCCGCTAAAGCAGGGCTCACTCAATTGGCTAGAGTAGCAGCTTTAGAACTAGGGGGTAAAAACATAAGAGTAAATGTTTTACATCCTAATGCTGTTTATGATACGGGAATTTGGACGGAAGAAGTATTAAATGCAAGAGCTAAGCATTATGGTTTGAGTGTAGAGGATTATAAAACCAATAATATCTTAAAGCGAGAAGTGACATCTAATGATGTTGCCACATTGGCCGCTGAATTACTAAGTGATACCTTTTCAAAAGTGACAGGAGCGCAGCTCCCAATTGATGGAGGAAATGAAAGGGTCATTTAGAAGGTGATGTTTTTGACTTCTTTGCTAATTTCTTCTTCACTTTTTTGGTAAGCACCTCACCGTTAAACCTTTTATTGTTCTCTTTAATATGTACAATGTATTTGTCGTGCTGTGCTTGTAAAGGGGCATAAGCATAGTTTCCCCAAAATGATGAGTCAAAATTATTTGTTCTAACGTCCTTTAATTTTATCTCTTTTTTCTTTATGTCTTTAATAGACAGATTATGTGTTTCGTTTTTTAGCTCATAAAGCTCATTAATCATTTTTCCACTTATCCATTTTCCTCTTTTAGCCACGTCAATCTGCAAAATTTGTATTCCATTGCCTATATACCATTTCCCATTTTGAAACTTGTTGTACAATTTGGCTTCATAATCATTGATTCGAACGCTATAACCCAATAATTTCATTATTATTTTAAACCTTGGAGGGATTAAAAGTTTAGTCAAATTTTCCTCTTCTCTAAATTTAATTTGAAAACTAGCCAAACCATAATTTTCTTCATCAACAAGTAAGTGTCCATCTGCAATTGGTGTATGTTTTTTTGTTATACTAAAGCTGATAAAATAGTTATCTCTGGTATTTAGCTTATACTTGTCTCTTAACTTATAACTGATTTTAAAACCACTTTTCTTTTGATTGAAAAAGATTTCACCTAAAAATTTATGGTAGTTTTTCAAATTAAACCCTTCTGAAATTAAGCCTTCAAATATATTATCGATTCCAAACTTGATAAGCTCACGTCTGTTGTTAAAAATGTGATTAACCTTTTTTAAATAGGAAGAATCTTCAATGCTCCTGGCCAAATAAGGTAAAGTCGTTGCAAAAGTTTCATCTTCTTTTTTATACAAAAAAGTCTCATAAACAGCTTCTCCTAAACGAACACACTCTTCTTTTTCAAATATTTGTTCTCTATAATACCCTTGCGAGACAGTATTAGTATGAATGTGATTTTTGTAAAAACTATTATATGTTTTTTTCAAGATACTATCTATAATAACTGGCGTAACAACTATCTCCTCTATTTTAAAGACAGAACGATATAATTTTATAGTTTCTTCTTTTTGGATCTTGCTTAAGGGCATATATTGAGTCTCATAACCCAGATAGCTTACAACTAAAGTATCCTTGTTATTAGATAGATCAAATTGTAGCCTAAATACACCTTTCTCATCTGAAATTACTCCATAGCCCGCTTTTTTAAGAGAAATATTGGCATATGGCAATGGTTCATTATTGGAAGCATCTATTACCTTTCCATCAATTACTTGAGCCCCCATTAATAGACATGTAGTAGATAAAAGTGCAATAAAAACAATGAATCCTTTAAGCAAATCCTCTTCTTTTAATCAAATATCACAAATGTTGTACCATATAAAACAAGACCAAGACCTTTAAGGTATTCTTTATTCGTGAAAGAATGGTGCAATATTCCACTTTATCAATCAAGGTATTTTTTTCGATTTTAAGATTTATATCGAGTGAAAATGATACGGCACTTTCTTCTATCTCTTCTTCAACTATCATTCAAAGTTTAATCACTTTTTATTAGGAATAAGAGAAAACACAAAATGTAAAACGGTGAGAACAAGACTACCTTTAGTCCTTAATCAAAACTCCTATTAATAAAAGCAATTAGAGGCAATGCCGCTTTATAATCTTTTACGGCATTTTTAATAAAGTCTTGGGATTGCACTTCCTTGTTATTTAGTTTTTTAGACGCTATATAACTTTTAAGTCTTAGTATTTCAATAGCAGGATGATCCTTTGGATAACCTTTTGGAGCTGTTTTTAGTGTGTCTTCCCTCCACAAATCTCCCCAAATATCTTTAAACCTCTTGGAGCCCATTATTTTCTTAAATTCTTTCTGATTGTAATCTATTTCTTGTCTAACCTTTGCTAACATTGGCCCTGGAGGCATGTAAATACCAGCTCCTAAAAAACAATTGCCTGGCTCTATGTGCAAATAATAGCCTGCTTTACCACTCTTTCTTCCTCCTCCAACGACAAAAGCACCCATATTGATTTTATACGGACGCTTATCTTTTGAAAAACGCACATCTCTGAAAATTCTAAAGATAGATTGCTTGACCGTCGTCTCTTCAATAGACTTGTCAATTTTAGAAAGCTGATCAATAAGACTTTGAGTAACTTCCTCCATATTGGTTTTTGCCAATTTATACCTATCTCTATTAGCATCAAACCATTCCTTATTATTGTTATTTTTTAAATCTCTTAAAAACTTAATAGTTGTTGTCGCAATCATATTTGTTTTGATTAAGTAATTCTATTTATAAAAAGGCAATTTAACCACTTTCGCTCTAAGTCTTTTTTTACGAACACCAATAAAGATTTCTGAACCCGGATTTGCAAAGTCTTTAGAGACATAACCCATACCAATAGCTTTATCAACAGAGGGGCCATGTGTACCTGAAGTAACGATGCCAATTTCATTTCCCTCTACATTTAAAATTGGGTAATCATGACGAGGCACTCCTCTATCCAACAATTCAAATCCAACCAATTTTCGGTTAATCCCTTTGTCCTTGATATCTTGTAATAATGATCTATATTCAAAGGGGCCTTCTTTTTTAAGTTTTGTAACCCACCCTAAGCCAGCTTCAAAAGGTGAAGTTGTATCATTAATATCATTTCCATACAAACAATATCCCATTTCCAAACGTAAAGTATCTCTTGCACCTAAGCCAATTGGCTGAATTCCAAAGTCTTCTCCCACCTTAAAAATTTGATCCCAAATTTCATTGGCATACTCATTTTTAAAATACAGCTCAAATCCACCAGAACCAGTATATCCTGTTGCCGAAATGATTACATTCTCCTTCCCTGCAAAATCACCTCTAACAAATCGATAATAGCTAATGGAAGCCAAATCGATTGAAGTTAGGGATTGTAAAGCATTAACTGCTTCAGGTCCCTGAACTGCTAAAAGTGTTGTTTTAGAAGAAATATTATGTATTTCAACATTCTCAGTATTGTGTTTTAAAATCCAATCCCAATCTTTTTGCATATTTGACGCATTGACCACTAGCATATAGTTATCATCATCTAAATGATATACTAAGAGATCATCGACAATCCCTCCTTTGTCATTTGGCAAATAAGCATATTGTGCCTGCCCTTTTTCCAATTTAGAGGCATCATTTGAAACAACTTTTTGTATTAGATCCAATGCACCTTCCCCTTTTACGATGAATTCCCCCATATGTGAAACATCAAACACCCCCACTTTTTCTCTAACACACTGGTGCTCTTCTTTAATGCCCGCATATACAATAGGCATATTATAACCAGCAAACTCAGCCATTTTAGCTCCTAATTCTATATGTTTTTTTGTTAACGCAGTTTCAAGCATATTCTCAATTTCCAACAAAAATAAAAGAAATAATTAAGGACCATCAAAGACATAAAATTTCACTTGTTGAAATAGTCTCTTTTATAACTTTTGCTTAAATTGTATGAATGAAATTTGATAGAACACACTCGGCTGATGAGATAGCATCATATATAAATGCCAAATTAATAGGAGATCCCAATACTTCTATAGTTGGTATTAATGAAATGCACAAAGCAGATCCTGGCGACCTTACCTTCGTAGATTATTATAAATACTATGACGAAGCTCTAAACTCTTCAGCAACGGCCATCATTATTGATAGAGAATTTGATTGCCCTGATGGGAAAATTTTATTGATTTCTGAAGACCCTTTTAGAGATTATAACATATTAGCAAAAAGATTTCGACCCTTTAGAGCCGCAGATAATTTAATTAATCAACAAACATATTATTGCAGCGAATCTGCCTCTATTGGCAACGACACAACCATAATGCCAGGATGTTTTATTGGTAAAGATGTGAAAATTGGAGATGGCTGTATCATTTACCCAAACGTTGTTATAAAAGAAAATACCATTATTGGTGATAATGTGATAGTTCATGCCAATACCACCATCGGTACTGATGCCTTCTATTATAAGCTAAGAGAACATGCAGATGGAAAACGCTATGATAAAATGCATACTATTGGCAGTGTTGTTATTGAAGATCACGTCGAGATTGGCAGCAATTGTGTAGTAGATAAAGGGATATCTGGAATTACCAGAATAGGCTGTGGAACAAAGATCAACAATCAAGTAATGATAGGTGATGGCGTTATAATTGGCAAAAATTGTCTAATATCAGCTCAATGTGGTATTGATGGGAAAAGTATTTTAGGAGATAATGTTGTTTTGTGGGGACAAGTTGGAATAGCCAAATCTATTATAATAGGAGAAGGCTGCGTTGTACTATCCAAGTCTGGAGTTAATAAGCACTTGGAAGCGGGTAAAATTTACATTGGAACCCCTGCTAAAGAAGCCAAGAAAAAATGGACAGAGATTGCTTTGATGAAAAAGCTGCCTGATATGTGGGAGAAATTAGAAAGCCTTTAAACCAAATTCAAACACCTTTATTGTCCTCCTCATTAGAAATAATTGTCTCTAATGTTTCATAAAACTCTTCTCCAAATTTTCTTATCAAAGCATCTTTACAGAATTTATAAACCGGAATTTTTAATTGTTCACCCAAAGTACATGCAGCATCACAAATTTCCCAGTCTTCATAGTTAACCGCTTCAAACCCTTTATAAACTTTAATTCTAACAGGATATAAGTGACAACTTATGGGTTTACGAAATGGAATTTTCTCCTCATTATGCGCTTTTTCAATTCCGCAATATGCCGTCCCTTTCGAATCAAAATTTACATAAGCACAGGCCCCTTTATCATCCATTAAAGGAGTCCCATAGCCTGTATATTCATCGTCTTTCTCAAAAATATACTTTCCTTTTTCCTCAATTATCTTTGCTCCTTTTTCAGTTATAAAGGGTTTTATTTTGTCGTAATGCTCATCTAATTCCTTCAACTCTTCAATCTCTAAGGGAGCTCCCCCTTCTCCTTCAATACAACAAACTCCTTTACATGCATTAAGGTCACAAACAAATTTTTGCAACTTTAAATCATCACTAATAATAATGTCATCAATTACAATCATTACTTTCCAATCATAAAAATAGTAGGCTTTTTGTGAAGATCTGGAGTTTTAACTTTCCAATACTTTATTGGATGTGTTTCAACGATGGAGTTTTCTGTATTAATATTTGAGGCAATACCTAATAAAGTTTCACTTTTACAACTATCAAGGATTGTAGTCATACATTTATTGTTTCTATAGGGTGTTTCCATAAATATTTGTGTATACCCTGTTCGTAATGTCTCTTTTTCTAATTTTTGAATTTTCTTTTTCAACTCAAACCTTTCTCTAGGTAAATAACCATGAAACGTAAAATTTTGCCCATTTAAACCACTAGACATAAGGGCCAAAATAATAGACGATGGACCAATTAAAGGAATAATGTTAATCCCTTTAAAATGCGCTCTTCTAACCACTTTAGATCCTGGGTCTGCAATTCCCGGACATCCCGCCTCAGACATTAAACCTACGTCACTACCACTTAGTAAGGGTTCTAAATATGTCTCTATTTCTACTTTATTTGTATGGTTGTTTAATTCAAAAAAAGTTAATTCATCTATATTGATTGATTTATCAATAGCCTTTAAATAACGCCTCGCAGTTTTTACTCGCTCCACAATAAAAAACTTTAATCGCATAGCCCTTTTCTTAACAGACTGATTTACTTCATCGTCTTTATATTCTGAAATAGGATGAGGAATTAAATATAGGTTTCCATACTTTGACATAATACCACAAGCTTTATCTTCGAGCTAAGATATATTAAAGATATAAGAATTGAGTACTAAGATTAAAGATATAAACGCATATAAGCTTCCCTTAGATTTTTATCAAAACGACAATGTTGTAGAGGTTGCTAAATCTTTATTGGGTAAGAAGCTAATTACCTCTATAAATGGGTTTGTCGCAGGTGGATATATCACAGAAACCGAAGCCTATGATGCCTCTGAAAAAGGTTGCCATGCTTACAATAATAAAAGAACCAAAAGAACAGAAATACTATTTGATTATGGAGGAAAAGCATATGTGTATCTTTGTTACGGAATTCATTATCTATTTAATGTTGTAACTGGAAAAAAAGATCATGGTTGTGCGGTATTGATTAGAGGTATTCATCCAACAATTGGAATTGATATTATTGAAAAAAGGAGAAATCAAAACATGAACAAAAATATCTGTGACGGACCAGGTAAAGTTGCACAAGCTTTAAGTATTAATAAGTCTTTTTATGGAATTGACCTACAAGAAGATACTATTTGGATTGAAGAGGGTATTCAGGTTAGAAACAAGGATATTTTGACAACACCTAGGATAGGAATTGATTATGCAGAAAAAGATGCTTTACTTCCATGGAGATTTCTTATTAAAGAAACTATATCTATACGGTGAATCCGAGTATAAAGGTTGACATATTATTAGCTACTTATAATGGTGCCCTTTTCTTGGAACGCCAATTAAATTCTATTTTAACTCAAACTCATACTAATTGGCATTTATATATCAGAGACGATGGATCCATTGATAACAGCAGAGCCATTTTAAATTACTATTTAGGTCAGTATCCTGATAAAATTACTATAATTGAAGGACAAATAAACACTCAAAAAGCTAAAGGGAATTTTTCTCTTTTAATGAATTATTCAACCGCTAAATATATTCTGTTTTGTGACCAAGACGATATTTGGTTAAATAATAAAGTGGAAATAAGCCTTCAAAAAATTTTAGCGATTGAAAAAACAACACCAAATATTCCTATTTATGTTTTCAGTGATCTAAAAGTGATTGATTCAAATGACCATATTATCCATAAATCTCTTTGGGAAAGAGATGGGTTAAACTCAAAATTTATTTCTTTAAATAGATTGCTAGTTCAAAATGTTCCCTATGGCTGTGCAACTATTATAAATAAGCCTTTGTTGAATCTTGGCAAAAACATTCCTCATGAAGCTTTGTTACATGACCATTGGCTAGCACTTTTAGCTGCAGCTAAGGGAAGAATAGCATCTATTTCGGAGCCAACAATTCTGCATCGAATTCATGACAAAAATACAAGTAGAGCCAACAATCCACATAAGAAAGAGCGTTCAGAAGACATAAGAAGCATGGTTACAAATAAAAACTTTCTAAATTATTTTGTAAAACTTCAAAACCAAGCAGCGGCGCTTTTGCAACGTTTGAGAGAAAAAAATCTACTCGATAATGAAACAGAAATGATATTGACAGATTTCATAAATTTGCGGCAAATGAATATTATAAAAAGAAAACTTGTTATGATACGTCATGGTTTTTTTAAAAATTCATTAAAGCAGACCCTAAAATGGTTGCTAAGAATATAAAAGGCTAATGAAAAATATTTTAATTACAGGTGGGGCAGGATTTATAGGGAGCAATCTTTCTTTAAAGCTTATAAATAAGGGCTACAATGTTACTATTTTAGATAACCTTAGTCCACAAATTCATGGAACTCCTGAAACTTCTGAGTTATTTCAGTCTATAAAAAATAAAACCAATTTTATTTTAGGTGACGTTTCAAACAAGGACGACTGGAATAAGGTACTCCCTAATCAGGATGCTGTTATTCACTTAGCTGCTGAAACTGGTACAGGGCAATCCATGTACGAAATAAACAAGTACTTTGATGTAAATGTTACAGGAACTGCCCACCTATTGCATCACTTAACCAATGAAAAGCACCATATAGAAAAAGTCCTAGTTGCCTCATCGAGAGCCGTTTACGGAGAAGGGAAGTACGTAGATGAAAAAAATGGCCAGATTCATTACCCTGAAAGTCGGCTAGAAAAAGATCTTGACAAAGGTATTTTCGAACCTAAATCGAAACAGACAGGTAATATCCTAAAAGCTATTGCAACGGATGAAAGTGCTCAAATACACCCTAATTCTATTTATGGTTTAACAAAGTATAATCAAGAAAGGTCTGTATTAATTACTTGCAAGTCATTAAATATTCCCGCTTTAGCATTTCGTTTCCAAAATGTCTATGGGCCAGGACAATCTTTAAAAAACCCTTATACCGGAATTCTTTCTATCTTTTCTACTCGAATTAGATCAAGAAAGTCAATCAATATTTTTGAGGATGGAAAAGAAAGCAGGGATTTTGTATACATTGATGATGTTGTTGAAGCAACTATCAGAGGTTTAGAAAACAATTCTGCGAATTACAAAGCCATTAATGTTGGCACTGGCATTGCCACTTCTGTATTAGAAGTAACTGAAGCACTCATTAAAAATTATCAAATAGATACAGAGTACTTTGTTTCAGGCCAATATAGAAAGGGAGATATACGACATAATTTTGCAGACTTAGACCTTTTGAAAAACACCCTAGACTTTAAACCTTCTATTACTTTTGAAGAAGGTATTTCGAAATTTACTCAATGGGTTTTAAACCAAGATATTGCTGAAGACAGATATGAAAACTCCTTAAAAGAGATGAAAGAAAAGGGTCTTTTTAAATGATTCATCTATTATAAAGACAAAGCATTCAAAATAATATTACAAGCTTTCTCAATTTCTTCATTTGAGATAATTAATGGAGGAGCAATTCGAATGCAATTGTTTGCAAAAAGAAACCAATCAGTAATTAAACCTTGCTCTAAACAAGAATTAATTACTCTTTGAACTTCCTCAAAATCTTCTAAATATAAAGCCATCATAAGACCCGCTGAATGAATCTTTTTGATTTTAGGGTGTTTCAACAATTTCAAAAACCATTTTTCTTTCTCAGCGACTAAACTATAAAGCTGTTCTTCACAAATAACTTTCAAGGAAGCCAGTGCTGCGGCACAACAAACAGGATGTCCACCAAATGTTGTAATATGTCCTAAAATAGGATTATCCTTAATAACATCCATGACTTTTTTGTCAGCGATAAATGCACCAATAGGCATCCCTCCTCCTAACCCCTTTGCCAATAATAATATGTCTGGGATCACTTTTTCATTATGTTCAAATGCGAACAACTTTCCCGTCCTTCCACACCCGGTTTGAATCTCATCAAAGACTAACAATGCTCCCGTTTCAAGACATCTTTCTTTTACCGCCTCTAAATAACCTTCAACGGGTTGAATTACGCCTGCTTCTGCTTGTACGGGTTCTATAAAAACAGCAGCAGTTTTTGAAGTGATCTTTTTTAAATCGTCAAAATTGTTGTATTCAACTAATCTTGTATTAGGTAATAAAGGGCGATAGTTTTGTTTAAAATATTCATCTCCCAGAATACTTAGCGCACCATGAGTGCTTCCATGATAGGCATTTTTAAAAGATATTATTTCACTTCGGCCAGTAAACCTTTTGGCTATTTTCATTGCACCTTCAGTTGACTCTGCCCCACTATTAACAAAATACACACTGTTCAAGCTTTCTGGAAGTAAAGAAGTCAAGTAATTTGCCAATTCTACCTGTGGGCTCAATACATATTCTCCATAAACCATTGTATGCATATATCTCGCCGATTGATTTTGTATAGCTTCAACTACTTTTGGATGACAATGACCAATATTACTAACACTGATTCCAGCAATTAAATCAATATATGATCTCCCGTTTCTATCAAAAATGTAAACACCTTTTGCACGCTCTACCTCGATCATTAATGGCTCGTCGCTTGTTTGAGCAACGTTTTGCAAGAATAATTGTCTCTTAGATATCATTGCGCTAAAAATAACAACTTATTCCTAACAAAAGTCAATGATTCATACATTACATATTTTATATCTTTCATATATTGAAGAGACCTGTCATATGAATGTAACAAAGCTTTCCTTTTTAGTAATATTTGTACCGTTGCTTTGGTCAACGAGTATAAATGCTCAGGATAAACCTATCAATAAGATACCAAGCATTGGCATTTTGGCCAATTTTACCATTGTAGAAGAAACCCTTCCCTCAGAAATTGGAGGGGGATATGCCCCGACAATACTACAAGTAAATTACAGAATTCCTTTTCTAAAGAAGACAGGCAAGCACCAATTAGCACTATTACTTCAACCCCAATTTAACCTTGTAAAAGCAATTCCCAATCAACCATCAGACTTTCTATTTGAAGCGGGAATAAATCTCGGATTAGCCTATGAGTATTTAATAAGCCCAAATTTTGGCATTGCATATCTTGGCTTAGGGGCTGGACCTCACTATATAAATGCAGAAACTGGTATACAAGCGAATGGGTTTATATTTTCTGATAACTTTTATGCTGGACTACATCAGTTTGTTGGGAACAAGACATGGTTTTTGACCTATGAAATTCGCTTCAGACATATCTCAAATGCAGGATTGCAGGAGCCCAATATTGGCATAGATAATTTTTTTCTGGGCATAGGAGTTAGCTATTTCATTTTTAACTAACTATTTTTTTGATTAAAAAGTACTCAAAATTCTACTTGTAAAATTCTACAATATGACCTCAAAAAGTATCTTTGCACAATGGCAGAAGAAAACAAACTCAATAAAGTTATTGCACATTGTAAGGAATATGGATTTATTTTCCCCTCAAGTGAAATCTATGGCAATTTAGGTGCGGTTTATGATTATGGCCCCTATGGTGCCTTACTTAAAAACAACATAAAAGAATATTGGTGGAAGTCAATGGTGCAAATGCATGAAAACATTGTTGGGTTAGATGCTGCCATTTTTATGCATCCAACAACTTGGAAAGCTTCAGGGCATATTGATAGCTTCAATGACCCAATGATTGACAACAAAGACTCTAAGAAAAGATATAGAGCAGATGTCTTGGTAGAAGAATATATTGCCAAAATTGAGGCTAAAATTGAAAAGGAAATTACCAAAGGGAAAAAGCGTTTTGGAGATGGTTTCGATGAAGATCAATTTAGAGTGACCAATCCTAATATTCAAAGAAACCTAAGAAAAAAAGAAGAGGTAACACAACGATTAGTTGAGGCACTCGAAGACCTGTCAAAATTTAAACCGCTCATTGAAGACTTAGGAATAGCCTGTCCTCTTAGCGGCAGTAAAAATTGGACAGAAGTAAGGCAGTTTAATCTAATGTTTGGAACAAAGTTAGGTTCTGTTGCAGAAGATGCCTCTGATTTGTATTTAAGACCCGAAACTGCTCAAGGTATTTTCGTTAATTTTCTTAATGTCCAAAAAACGGCAAGAATGAAAATCCCTTTTGGAATTGCCCAAATAGGAAAAGCATTTAGAAATGAAATTGTTGCAAGACAGTTTGTTTTTAGAATGAGGGAATTTGAGCAGATGGAAATGCAGTTTTTTATTAAACCGGGTGAGCAAAAAAAATGGTTTAGTTATTGGAAAGAAACGCGTATGAAGTGGCACTTAGCCTTAGGTACAAACCCTAATAATCTACGGTTTCACGAACATGAAAAATTAGCACATTATGCTGATGCTGCCGAAGATATTCAATTTAACTTTCCAATTGGGTTCAAAGAACTGGAAGGGATACACTCACGAACTGACTTTGACCTAGGAAGCCACGAGAAATATTCAGGTAAAAAACTACGTTACTTTGATCCTGAAATTAATGAAAGCTATGTGCCTTATGTTGTAGAAACATCCATCGGATTAGATAGAATGTTCTTAAGAGTCATTAGTGAAAGTTTAAAAGAAGAAGTTGTAAATCAAGAAAAAGGAACCACTCGAATGGTTTTAAAAATCCCCCCTCCATTAAGTCCTATTAAGGTAGCTATACTACCATTAGTCAGAAAAGATGGATTAGATGAAAAGGCAAGGGAAGTTTTTAATCAAATTAAATTTGAGACCAACTCCATTTATGAAGAAAAAGACTCTATTGGAAAACGTTACCGAAGAATGGATGCTATAGGCACTCCATATTCTATTACTATTGATCATCAGACGTTAGAAGATGATACCGTAACCATAAGAGAAAGAGATACTATGTCCCAAGAACGGATAGCCATCAATAATGTTGAAAAAGTAGTAAATGAAAGGATCAACTTCAACAACCTCCTAAAAAAGATCTTTTAAAACAAGTTCTGCTAATTTCCGTTTATAAAAAGAACAAAATAATTTCAAAGAATAAATTATTTTGTGGTCAATTGAAAAAATGAAAGATTATGGGGTGTGAAGGATGTGGTTCTTCTAAAAATGGAACGTCTCCAAAAGGGTGTAAAAATAATGGTCACTGTTCAAGTGGTGGGTGTTCGAGACTAGAAGTATATGATTGGTTAGCAGACCTATCAAATACCTTAGATAAAACATATGACATTCATGAAATAAGCTTCAAAAAAGGAGCGAGAAAAGGTTTCTTTAGAAATAAAAAAAGCCAATACATCACTACTGGAGATTATGTAATGGTGGAGTCTTCCGTTGGATATAATATTGGAAAAGTTTCTTTAAGCGGTGAGCTCGTAAAACTTCAAATGAAGAAAAAACGTATAAAGGAAACCTCTGAGGATATTAAGGAAATTATTAGGGTCGCAAAAGATCCTGAAATGAAAAAACTTAAAGAAGCCAGAAGCAAAGAAAAAGAGACCATGCTAAGAGCAAGAGTCATTGCCAGAAGCATGAATTTAAACATGAAACTTGGGGATGTTGAATACCAAGCAGATTTACGAAAAGCCATCTTTTTTTATACGGCAGATGAACGTGTAGATTTTAGGGAATTAATTAAAAAATTGGCCAACGAGTTCAAAGTTCGAATTGAGATGCGACAGATAGGAGCGCGTCAAGAAGCGGGAAGAATTGGTGGAATTGGATCTTGCGGCAGGGAACTATGCTGTTCAACCTGGTTGACTAAATTTAAGTCTGTAAATACTTCTGCTGCACGATATCAAAATCTATCCATTAATCAAACAAAACTATCAGGACAGTGTGGCCGACTTAAGTGTTGCCTAAATTATGAGTTAGATACTTATTTAGATGCACTGAAAGGCTTTCCAAAAGAAAAGGAATCGAAAAAGATAATTACGGAAAAAGGAGAAGCCTTCCTTGTAAAAACTGACATATTAAAGGGCATTATGTATTACCAATATAAAGGAAGCCCCACTTATTATCCAATAGATATTGAAAAGGCTAAGGAAATACTTGCACTGAATAAAGAAAATAAGAAAGCAGAAGACTTATCAGATTTTGCCTCTACTATTGAAGAGGAAAAACATGTTTTTGAAGACGTAGTCGGCCAAATTTCTTTGAGTACCTTAAATAGAGCTGATCGAAAAAGAAAGAAAAGAAAAAAGAAGCCTAATACTAAAAACACTCAGGCAAAAAATCAAAATAATTCAAAACAGCAGCATTCGAAAAAGGGGAAAAGACGAAATAACAAAAGTTAAATCTTTATTCTTTCAAAAACAAAATACTTGCATTAACAACTTTCTGGCAATCTTCAGGCAAATCTTTCTCTTTCCAAGGATGTTTGCCCCCAAAAGTGTGGTCACCATTTTTAATAGTTAATAAGGTGCTGGCAGCATTTGCTTTATGCAACGCTAAAGCATCCTGGTAAGGAACCGCTTTATCATTGTTTCCATGTACAATTAACCAAGGGACACTTATCTTCTTAGCGGCCGCAGGAATATTCAACCGATCTATATTTTTTACAAAATCATCATAAAATGATTTATATAGGGGCATTTGTTGTTTGGTCCTTCCATTAAGAATATAGAAAACCCCCTTCTGGTTCAGTTCTTCTAAAATTGATTCACTTTCAAATAAACGGCCATATTTACCTACAGCAGCCCATGAAATCACTTTCTTAACTCGTTTATCTTCATTTGCTTTTAGAATGGCTGCCCCTCCACCCTTACTATGTCCAATTAAATATATTTTTGAGCGATCTACCTGCTCAGGTATGAACGCTTCATCATGTACCACAAAATCAATAACGTTACCTAAGTCATTAAGTTCTTTTGAATAGGTATTCCTGCCAAAGGCTTCTAAATCTTTAAACTCTTCGGGAGAATCAACCGTTGTACCATTGTGAGAAAAGTTGAATTTCAAAAAAGCGAATCCTCCCTCAACAAACGCTCTTGCAATTAGATCAAAATGCCCCCAATCCTTAAAACCCTTAAACCCATGACAAAAAATAACTATAGGCTGCGAATTTATCTTTTTATCAAAGTAAATATCTGTTAGCATTGATCTATTATCATCACCTTCAATTTTAATATTTCTTATTATGTTCATACCATTGTGACATTTACTTAAAGTACAACATCGAACTTTATCATAAATAATAATTAGTGGGCGGAAAAATTTCCGATATAAAGATACCAATAGAACAAGAGCTTAAAGAATTTGAGCAGCATTTTAAGAAAGTAATGAAAAGTGACGTTCCTTTATTAGACAAAGTCACCTATTACATTGTTCAAAGAAAAGGAAAACAAGTTCGACCAATGTTTATCTTCTTAACTGCAAAAATGTGCGGAACGGTAAACAATGCTACTTTTGTTGGTGCCTCATTAGTTGAACTCTTACATACTGCAACTCTTGTACATGATGATGTAGTTGATGACGCAAATAAGCGCAGAGGTTTTTTATCTGTAAACGCCCTTTGGAAAAATAAAATAGCTGTATTAGTAGGCGATTATCTTTTGGCAAAAGGCTTACTGCACTCTTTAGATACAGAAAATTATAACCTCCTCCATATTTTATCCAATGCGATACAACAAATGAGTGAGGGGGAGCTTTTACAAATGGAAAAGGCCAGAAAACTTGATATTTCCGAAGAGATTTATTATGAAATTATAAGAAACAAAACAGCATCATTGATTGCGGCGGCTTGTGAGGTTGGAGCTGCATCCGTATCTAAAGACAAAGAGACTATCAAATTGATGAGAAAGATGGGTGAAAATATTGGAATGGCGTTTCAAATTAAAGATGACCTCTTTGACTACGGAGAGAAAGAGATTGGAAAACCACGCGGTATTGATATAAAAGAAAGAAAAATGACCCTTCCTCTAATTTATACAATAAACAACGCTTCAAAAAAGGATAAGAAGTGGATTAAAAATATTGTAAAAAAACACAACAATGACAAAAAGAAGGTCAATGAACTTATCTCTTTTGTTAAAGCTAGTGGTGGCATACAATATTCAATTAAAAGAATGAATTTTTATAAGCAGGAAGCATATGACATCTTAGAGGGCATACCGCCATCTTCGTCGAAATCAAGCTTATACAATCTGGTTAATTTTATTACAGAACGAAGCTATTGATAAAAGCAATTAAATATAATTCAAAGGTTCAGGTACAAGTACTTGTATTAATTGCAGGCTTTGTTTTATTAATTGCAAAGTTTGGTGCCTATTTCATCACGCATTCCAATATAGTATTGTCAGATGCACTTGAAAGTATTGTAAATATTGTTGCAGGGGCCTTTGGATTGTATAGTTTAATCTTAGCAACCAAACCTAAAGACGAAGATCATCCTTATGGACATGGAAAAATTGAATTCATTTCTGCAAGCATTGAAGGCACTTTAATAATTTTAGCTGGTATTGCAATTATTCTTAAGTCTATATTTGGCTTTTTTAGACCTTCTACATTGAACAGTTTAGACATTGGAATCGTCATTGTTGGATTAGCTGGGCTCATAAATTACTTTCTTGGATGGATGGCAGAAAACAAGGGTATTAAAACTGGCTCCGTTACATTAATTGCAAGTGGGAAACATCTAAAAACAGATGCGTACTCTACTATTGCATTAATTTTAGGATTAATATTAATCCTAATTACCAGACTTTGGTGGATAGACAATTTAGTTGCTATAACAATGGCTATATTTATAATATATTCAGGGCTTTCTATTTTAAGAAAATCAATTGCAGGCATAATGGATGAGGCTGATTTTGAACTATTAGAAAGCGTTGTGCGACAATTGAATATAGAACGAAGAGAAAACTGGGTCGACATTCATAATCTAAGAATTATTAAATACGGCGACAGTCTTCATGTTGATTGTCATGCTACGATCCCCTGGTATTACAATGTAGAGGAAGCGCACGATGAAATAGAATCGATAGAAAAAAGTATCAATGGTGTGCTTAAAAATGACTTAGAATCCTTTATACATGCAGATGCTTGCGTAAGTAATTCTTGCGAGATTTGCTTGGTTAAATCCTGTAAAGAGCGAAAACATCCATTTAAGAAAAAAATTGAATGGACACTTAAAAACGTAATGCAAAATAGCAAACATGATATAAAAAGTATTTAAAATGAGTTGGACTGAAAAAGACATACCAAACCTATCTGGAAAGATTGCTATTGTCACAGGAGCGAACAGTGGCCTTGGCTTTCAAACGACTTATTATCTTGCTAAAAACAATGCTAAAGTTATCTTGGCATGTAGATCAAAACACAAAGCTGAAAAAAGCCTCAATGAAATAATGCAACTACTCCCTAATGCTGATTTAGAATTTATTCAACTAGACCTCTCTGATTTCGATTCGGTAAAAAAGTTTGCTGCTACTTTTAAAGCTAAATTTAATCAGCTAGATATCTTAGTCAATAATGCAGGTATTGGAGGTATTTCCTTTTATAAAACAATAGAAGATATAGAAATGAATTTTGGCACCAACCATATTGGTCATTTTCTATTGGTTGGTCAATTACTTCCCCAATTGAAATTGACAAAAAACTCTAGAGTCGTTATAGTCAGTAGCGAATTTAATAGAATAGGTAATCACACATTTGATGACATCAACTACGAGCATAAAAAATATCATAAATGGCATGCCTATGGAAAAAGTAAACTAGCAAATGCTCTATTCAGCAATGAACTAAACAGGCGGTTTGAAGAAAATGGTTATGACGCTATAAGTGTTACTGTGCACCCAGGATATTCTAATACGAATCTGCAACAAAGAGGGCCAGAACTGGAAAATGCGAAGTTGGAAGCAAAAATTTTGTGGTTTACAAATAAAGTAATAGCCCAAAGTGAAAAAATGGGTTCGATGCCAACATTATATGCCGCAACTGCTAAAGATGTATATGGAGGTGATTATATTGGCCCCAAGTTTATGAGATGGAGAGGCTATCCTTCTAAACAAAAAGCAAGAAAAGCTGCTTATGATATAACCTTAGCAAAAAAGTTATGGGACATTTCTGAGAAAATGACCAATTTTAAATATTCATTTTAAATTTTAAACAATGAGTACTGATATAATTAATGACAATGATATTATCAATAAATTCAGAGATATTGTAGCACAGCGTTATGAGTTTGACTACTTAAAAAGACAATTTCCAGATTTGCCTGAAAGTCTGAATGAAGCATTGATTAAAGAGATAAAAACTTATTTTTTAGAGAGTATTTATCCTCCTGCAGCTAAAAGGAAGGAGCTAGAAGATGCATTTGCAGGGCTTGGGTCTTACGTTCGATCTCCAAAAAAGATATGGGGACTATTAGGAAACATGTCTGCGGCCCTCTTTAAATTTGGAAGACAATTTCCAACTGCTCTGAAAGCAGGTATGGCAGGACTTTCTGCATTTCACGGAGCAAAAGACTTTGAAGCAAAAATGGCAGACCAGGCAATCAAGGATAATATTAGCTTACCTATTAGCGATGAAGCTTTTGAAATTACTATGACCCACCTAGCCAAAAAAGACATTGAAAATTTCATTAAAGATGTGAAAGACTTATTTAAAATAATGACCAATACAAAATTAATTAGTAAGACAATACTTATTTTAGATAGTGTTGTAGAAACTATGAAAAAGAAAAGTCATGTGTACCCGCAAAAAGAAGTGGATGGTATTTTACTAGGGAAAGATATTTTAGTGAAAGGTTATGAGTTGTTTTCAAAACATGATGAGAAAGTCAAGCAATTAATGGTTGACTATATTTACAAAAACGAGATGCAATATGCTGATAACATTTATAAGAAATATAATGCCTAATATTATAAAAATAAAGCCATCAATTAGCTAATAGATTATGAATAAACAAATTATATATACAGATGAAGCGCCCGACCCAATTGGGCCATACAATCAAGCAGTTCTTACAGGCAATACGCTATATGTTTCGGGACAAATTGCGATAGATCCTTTTTCTGGTGCATTGATCGACAAGGATATTCAATCAGAGACAAGACAAGTGATGGAAAATTTAAAGGCCATTTTAAAAGCTGCAAATATGACTTTCAAAAACGTGATTAAATGCAGTATTTTTTTAAGTGATATGGAGAATTTTTCAGCGGTAAATAATGTCTATGGCAGTTATTTTGATGAAGCTGAAGCCCCAGCTCGTGAAACTGTAGCCGTTAGAACATTACCCAAACATGTAAATGTAGAAATTTCTGCTATTGCAATCGTTTTATAAATGATCTGGCATACATACTTTCTTCTAGGGCTAGGGTTATTTCAACATTAAAAGTGCTCCAGAACGTTCTACCAAATCGCCACTAGTTAGTTCTATCTTAGCGTAATAGATGTAATTATCCATCTCTGCTAGTTTACCATCGTGGAAACCATTCCAGCCTAATCGATAATTGTCTGTTTCATATATTTTTTGACTTCCTCTATTATAGATTTCTAATGAAAAAGAAGCAATTTCATCATCTCTTATAAATTGCAAGATGGGCCTAAACAACCGGTTTGTGCCTAGCGGAGCAAATGCATTGGGCAAAATAATTTTCTTTTCCGGGAAAATACATTTTTGGAGCGCAATATTTGTAAGCCCTTGTTCATTAAAACCATTTGGAAGCGCAATATCATAATTGGCAATTATCTCATAACAAACCGTATCCCATGTATCTTCATCTGTTGGATCAAAAACTGCTAAATCCGTAAACCCTGCTGTACTTACTGACAATGGTGTTCCATCTAATACACCATTTCGATAGCGGTTAATCGTGTAATCTACAAGTGTACCATTATCAATATTAAACTCATTCCAAAAGAGGCTGACATTATAATCGATATTTTCAACTAGATTTAGAACCATGGTATTCAGGGTCCCACTATAAAATATGTCATCGGGACATGACCCAGTAGCAACAAACCTATAGCTATACTCCTGAACCTCTGGGCTCACAATAGGATCTATATACTCTACTATTCTAACTGGAGGGGCTGGTGTAACATCTCCAATTCGAGCTCCACTATTAACAAAAGTAAGCCCTCCATTAGTACTTTTCTCTAACATTCTCCCCCCAGTAGCTGATCCTATAGGATCAAAATCATAAAAATCTACAATTATAGTATCAGAAGTAATCATAGCAGATCGTATATATGCATCATCTGGAACAACCGCTACAGAAATAGTTGTTGGACCAACAATCTGACTCCACGCGGTATCTCCTGAAGGCAAGATAGCGCCGACTCTAGCAGAAAGTTGTTCGTTATTCTCTAAATCAGTTACCGTGTAAAATACCGTATTAGGCGCTATCAATGCTTGCTCTTTTGTTACAACACCACTAACAACATGGGTAATATCAGCTACATAATTGACTATACCAGCAGCATAGTTATTATAAGCATTCCACTCCAACAATACACTTCTATTACACAAATCTGGCGTTCCACTTTTTAAAAGAATAGAATTATGTGGTTCACTAAAAGATACGTTCCCTTCTAAATCTGTGAGATCGTTGTCCTCACATGCACTTCGCTCTCTAATATAATAAGTATAAGGACCAGCATTCGGATCTCGGCTATCCTTATAGATCGTATTGGGCCAATCGACAGTGTCTAACGGATTCGTAAAGCCAGGTCCAGCATAGACTACAAACTCAACAGTTTCTCTATTAGTGTTTTCCCAAGAAACACATGTTTGATTTCCTTCAACACTGACATATTTAGGTTGAACCTCTGGATGAGGAAAAACATTGCTCAAGGTATCTGAATTAAGGGGTGTTTGACTACATCCGTTGGTTAAAGTTTGCATAAAAAAGTAAACTGTATCGTCAGGAGGCACATTTCCTGAAAACCCAAATCCTTTGTTTGCAATAGTTACAGAGGTTTGACTCGCATTTAAAACATTTAACTCAGGCAGATAAGGTCCATTTCTATTCGAAGATGAAAATATTATATAACCAATAACGGTTCCGCAACTTACAGAAGGCAATTGCCAAAACAACTCTGCATCACCATCTTGGACATTAGGGAAGTTCCTTACACAAGTCAACTCAGGTGCCGCTACTTGAGCATAGATGTCATTAACGAAAAAACAAGTAATTAATACTAAAAACTTACCTAACAACCACTTCATATAATAAATCTGTATTTAGATGTTTTTGCGCGACCTCTCTAAGAGCCAAGGCATCTACATTTTTAACGCAAGCTACTAATTTTTGAATGTTTTTAAGCGCTCTTTCTGTTACAAAATAACTCCTAAAAGTATTCATTTTAACAAAAGGACCATCCGTCAATTTTAATAACCTTCCCATCATATAACTTCTAGCCCTATCCAATTCTTCTTCCGCAATAAGCTCATTTCTCAAACGCCCAATCTCTTTATATATTTCATCTAGGCATTGCTGCGTATAAGAATTGTCGGTCTCTGTTGAGATACTGAAAACAGATGCATTTCTAAAGTTTTGAATTTCCGAATAGATTCCATAAGTATAGCCCTTGTCTTCTCTAATGTTTTTCATAAGCCTTGAACCAAAATATCCTCCAAGAACCGTATTTAAAACATTTAGTTTATAATAATCTTCATGCTGATGATTAATAGTAAGCCCTCCAATAATTATAGCTGACTGAACAGCACCTTGTATTTTTTCAGTAATTTTTCTAGAGGCACTCGAAATAATTGGATGCTCAATTCTTTCAGTATCCATTGGTGAAAGAAAGCCCTCTCCTAATTTGCTCTCAACAATGTTTAAAATACCTTTATCGTATTTCCCAGATATAAAAACAGTAGATTTGCTTAAATGAAAATTTGTTTTGCAATATTCAATTAATGTCAGTCGATTTAACTTGTTTATTGCACTTTCCTCTGTTTCATAACCGTAAGGGTGACTATTTCCAAAAACACTTTTTTTGAACAAAGCATCTGCGATATAATCATTTTTTGTTTGATTAACTTTCAATCGAGCAATTGCCTTTTGCTTATATAATTGAAGCTCTTCCTCAGGAAACTCGTAGTTAAAAATTATTTCTTTAAAGATAGAAAGTGTTTCTTCTAAATACTTATTAATACAATAGATCGAAAAGGTAAAAGAATTATATCCTGAAGATACTTTGATCGTAGATCCCAATTGATCAATTTGCTGCTCAATTTCTTCCGCAGAATATTTTGATGTACCCGATTTGATCAATGCTGAGCAAGCCATTGAAACCAGAGGACAATTCTCAGTCCATCTTCCTGCATCAAAGACAATGTCAATTCTTATGATATTGTTTTTAGCACCATTAAATGCAAAAAATTGCAATTGATTACTAAAAGAGCCTGTCTTAGGTTCTTCAATAACTATTCTATCAATTTGATGTATTGCTGGAAATTGTGTTGTCATAAATCTATTTTTCTAGCTTTAAATAGTTAAGAACACTACATTTATCTTTTCGAAGATATTCCTTTACAAAATCTACAATTTCTTTTGACTCAATATCCTCATAGGCTTCCACTTGTTTATTAAAGAGCTCTGTTGATCCTAACATGTTAAAATAACTCAACCCTATTGCTCTAGACATCAAATCGTTTTCTGAAAAACTCATGTACGTAATCAGTTTATTTTTGATTCTTTGTAACTCACCTTGCTCCACTCCATTTCTTATAAGCTGATCTATCTCCTCCCAAATAATTGCCTCCACCTCTTCTGGTCGTACACGATCTATCAATTTTGCCTCTATAACCAACATCCCTGTATCTTTGCTACCTGATATATAGGCATCTACTTGTAATGCTTTTTTTTCTGTCTTTACAAGTCTTCTATATAGTCTCGATGTCTTTCCCATTGACAATACGTCTGTTAAAACATCTGCTTGCAAATAGCCCTTTTCCATTCTGCCTGGCATTTTAAAAACCATATATAAATTGCTAATTGGAACTGGCTTAACAACCGTTTTTTCTTTTCTATTGGTCTGGATGGGTTCTTTTATAGAAATCCCTTTAACGTTGCTTTTTTTCTCAATGTTCTCAAAATATTTTTTTGTCTTTTCCAAAGCTTCATCATAAGAAACGTTTCCAGCAATAGTCAAAATTGCATTTGAAGGTGTATAATGCTGATTATAAAATTCCTGAACATCATTTAAATGCGCTTTTTCTATATGTTCAATATTTAGTCCAATTGTTGGCCATTTATAGGCATGCTGCTCATAAACCATTTCTCTTATAATGTGCCAAACATCTCCATAAGGTTGATTCAAATAATTCTCCTTAAACTCTTCAATAACTACACTCTTTTGTACATTCAATGTTTTTTCATTGATATTTAGATTGCTCATTCTATCTGCCTCTAGAAAAAGTGCGACTTCCAAATTTTCGGCAGGTACCACATCATAATAATTGGTATAATCATTATTGGTAAAGGCATTATTACTTCCCCCAGCTTCTTGCAACGGAGCATCAAAATTAGGGGCGTTTTTAGACCCTCCAAACATTAAATGCTCGAATAAATGAGCAAACCCGGTTTTATCGCTCAACTCATCCTTTGCCCCAACTTTGTACAAAACATTTACCTGAACAAAGGGTGTCGTTTTATCATAGTGATGAATAAGAGTCAATCCATTCTCTAGCGTACACTCTTCAAACTCAATCATACATATATTTCTCCTTTTAAATAAAGACAAGCTTCTCCAGATATAATTACTCGATCCATCAAGTTTTCGACAAATAATTCGCCCCCTCTTTTAGAAATTTGCCTTGCAAACATAGTGTTTCTATTTAACCTTTTAGACCAAAATGGGATCAACAAGGTATGTGCATACCCTGTAACTGGATCTTCATTAATCCCCACTTTGGGGCCGAAAACTCTTGAAACAAAATCGCAATCATTTCCCTTTGAAGTTACAATAACAATATCTTTATCAAGATCAAAAAACTTATTAAAATCAGGATTTAAACTAGCAATATCATTTTCATCTTCGAAGAGCAGTAAATATGTACTTTCATTACAATATGCTTCTATAGGCATTTTTCTTAAAGCCTTTTCAAACTCAGGCAGGACTTCAGTTTTCATAGGGCTGTTTGAAGGAAAATCCATGACTACTCTTCCTTCATTATTAAAAATCTTCAATTCGTCCTTATTTGCTTTAAAAACAATTTGCTCCTTTTCTAAATTTAAAATATTAAAAATTAAATGTGCTGATGCTAATGTAGCATGGCCGCATAGATCAATTTCAACCGATGGTGTAAAATACCTTATTCGATATATTCCGTCGGCTTGCTTTACAAAAAAAGCCGTTTCTGAAAGATTGTTTTCTAATGCTATATTTTGCATCATTTCATCTGAAATCCAATCATCCAAGGGGCAAACTGCCGCCGGGTTTCCCTTAAAAAGCACGCTAGCAAAAGCATCTATCTGATAAATATCTAATTGCATCTCTATTTTTTTAAAACAATGTTCCTTGCTGAATAGATTGTTCAAATTCTAACAACCATTTTTTTCTTTTAATTCCCCACGCATATCCAGTTAAGCTTCCATTTACACCAACAACTCTATGACAGGGAATCATAATAGCAATAGGATTTTTTCCTGTTGCCAATCCAACTGCTCTACTTCCATTTATATCTCCTAGTTGTACCGCTATCTCTCCATAAGTTTTTGTCCTTCCAAATGGTATTTGAGCTATTCCCTTCCACACTTTTTTTTGAAACTCAGTGCCTTCTAAAAGATCAAAATTGACATCAAAATTTTTACTTTCATAAGCAAAATAACCCTTTAGTTGATGAATCGTCTTAGAAAGCATTTTTTCATCAACCTTTTCGACTTTCTCCATATTCGCAAAAGATATAGAAATTGGATAATCATCCTTGCTTATTACACAAAGCACTCCTATTGGTGTTTCTATCCACTCTTTTTTCATAATCTAATCTACCATGACAACTATATAGAAAAAAACAAAATTAAATCATTACATCTATAACCTATTAAAAAAATATCAAAACATATAATAATCTTTCATATTGGCACGTTATTTGAAATCATAAGGGTACTGATACTTATTGGTTAGTTAAGTTTCAGGCTTTTTCATCAGGTTGGTAGCAAAGGGTCGGTGGGTAGCCGGCCTTTTGTTTTTTGCACAAAACCATTTTTCCCAAAATAAATATCCGACTACCACATCTTTGGTATATTTAGACTTTTAAATCATTCAATTAATGAAAATTCAATCAAAAGATGATATAATAAAACATCTGATTATTAGACAACAAGAACTTTCAGATATTGTTTTATCCATCAATAATGATCTTTTTAACCAAGACAAAGGTGATAAGTGGTCAATTGCAGAAAACATCGATCATTTAATCCGTAGTACGAATCCTATTTCATTATCTATGGCTTATATTCCAAAGCCGCTTTTTAGTCTATTAATGGGCATATCTAAAACCGATCCTGAGGGTTATGATGACATTGTAACTCGCTATCAAAGTAAGCTTTCTAATGGAGCAAAAGCCGCTCTACCTTATACACCAAAGCCTTTTTTTCCAAAAGATAAAAAGAAGGCAATCGATAAATGGAACAAATGTATTGATAAGCTTGTCAGTCAAATTGAAAGATGGAATGAAAGAGATTTAGAGCAATACAGAATGCCACATCCCATTATAGGGAAAATCTCTATTTTAGAAATGCTTTTTTTTGTGCTTTACCACATTGAACACCACACTAAAACTATAAAAAATTTAGCTGCTAAATAATGTCTAACACGCCCTTTTCCAAAAATATAAGTTTAAAAAAGTATAACACATTTGGCATAGATGCATGTGCGGAGAGATTTGTAGATATTAATTCAATTGAAAATTTAAAAGCCGCTATTGGGATCCATTCTAATCCAATTTTTTTAGGAGGAGGCAGTAATATTTTGTTCATGAATGCTATCGTTTCTACTCCTTTAGTAAAACTTTCTTTAAAAGGAATCGAAGTATTAAAAGAAACCAATGATGCTGTTTGGATTTGTGCAAAGGCAGGGGAAATATGGCATGACTTAGTAATGTATTGCGTAAATAATGGTTACGGAGGCATTGAAAATCTTTCTTTAATACCTGGTTCTGTTGGTGCAGCTCCAATGCAAAATATTGGAGCATATGGTGTTGAGATTAAAGATGTTTTTGTAGAACTAGAAGCACTCAATCTAGAAAATGGAGATATTAAAAAATTCTCCTTAAAAGATTGCGCTTTTGATTATCGATATAGTGTTTTTAAAGGTCCGCTCAAGAACAAGTTTTGCATTGTTTCAGTTACCCTAAAGCTCTTAAAAAACCCTGTAATTAATTCGTCTTATGGCGCCATTGAAAAAACTTTAAAAGACTGGAATATTAATCAGCCGACTATCAAAGACATCAGTAATGCTGTCATCAAAATTAGACAGGGAAAATTACCCGATCCAAATGAAATAGGTAATGCAGGGAGTTTTTTCAAAAATCCAATTATTGATAAGAACTTCTTACAAAACAGTACTTATGGCCCAAAGCTAGTATCTGCACCTCAATATGTTGTGAATGAATCGTTTGTTAAAATTCCAGCGGGATGGTTGATAGAACAATGCGGTTGGAGAGGTAAGCGAGTAGGCAATACAGGTTCACATAAAGACCAAGCATTAGTGATTGTCAATTATGGAAATGCGACAGGGCAAGAAATCTGGAATCATGCTCAAAATGTACAGCGTTCGGTATTTGAAACATTTGGAATAAAACTAGAACCTGAAGTAAATTTAGTTGATTGAAGTATTTATATCTCTTTCCCTTTAACATCAAAAGCATCTCGTAAACCATTACCCAATAGATTAAAAGCCAGCACTAAAATCATAATTGCAATTCCGGGAGATAAAGCTAAAAATGCTTTCCCAGGAACCGTAAGATAATTGCGATACTCGCTTAACATAGTTCCCCAAGATGGCTTTGGAGGTTGTACACCAATACCAATAAAACTCAATCCGGCCTCAATCAATATTGCTGCCGCAAAGTTTGCAGCCGTTATAACCATTATTGGTCCTACAATATTTGGTAAGATGTGCAAAAAAATAGTCCTCTTAGTATTAAACCCTAAACTGCGCGCAGCCTGTACATATTCCATTTCACGAACACTCAGCACTTGACCACGTACAATACGCGCCACCTCCACCCACATAGACAATCCAACTGCTATGTATATTACCCAAAAACCGTCTATGAAATTTCCTAGTGAAAAAGACAACGCCATCGCCAATAAAATAGTTGGAATAGACCACACCACGTTAATAAACCACATAATGATATCATCTAAAGGCAATTTGAGTCGTAAACGGGCATTGTAAAAAACGAATATCCCCAACCCAATTATAACAATCAGTCGCACATAACTTTGAATTGAGCTAATTGAGATTTTAATATTTATGAGAAAAAAGATTAGAAAAAAAACAAAAATTACAAGAAGCGGAATTTTTAAGACCGACAATTGTATTTCAAATTGATTTCTATAAAATCCTGCAATAGCTCCTAAAAAAATGCCTATAAATAACGAAATAAAGACAGCAACAAAACCTACCGAAATGGACACCCGTAGCCCAAACAGCAACCTACTTAGTATATCTCTTCCATAATTATCTGTTCCTAACAAATATTTTCTTTTTCCAATTGCTTTTTCCTCCACTCTCTCCCTCATGTCGTCAATTCTAGCAGATTTTTGTTCTTCATTAATATTCTTAAATATCAATTTAGTACCATTATCATTTATGACGGTCTGATCTGTTATTGATAAAGGGTATAATACCTCTACAAGGTCAAACTCCTCTTGTTCGCTTGGCAATTCCTTCCCTCTGTAAACTTCCGCTATAATTTGAGTGCTATCAAAATTATAGTTTAAAATAGGCACCATTTTATATAGGTTTTCTTGCCCAATAAAGATGCGTTTTAAGGTCCCTGTCTTTTTTTCTTTTCGATTCTTTCGAATCAATAACATATCAATTTTAAAACCAGGAGACTCATTGGCAATTTCCAATACTTGATCATTAGCATTTGGGGTTGAATCTGCAGCAATTGCTGGTGCAAAAAGCGCTATAATAATTGATAAAACAATGACTCCTAAACTAAGAATGGCAAGATAATTTTTCTTAAGCCGTTTCCATGCTTTAGATGCCGGTGATTCTATTTTGTTAGTTGTCATGAAAAGCGCAAAAATACAAATTCCTATTTCAATTTTCTGCCCTTCCAATTGTATTGCAATATATTGCCTAATGCGCCAATTGCAACTATATATATAATGTGTAAGACCTGGCTAACTGCAAAAATGCGCATCAGCTTTCGGCTCGAAAAGAAATCTGAAACTTTAAAAAGAAAAAGAAAATCCACGAACATTTTAAATCCCAGTTGAGCTAATAAAAAGTACCAATCTAGTTTATCCATTAGACATAGCAATAAATTAACTAAAAGCGTCACATTAAAAAAGTAGACCATCCCTAAAATAAACGTAATTCTTTTATCTTGATAACTAAACGATTTAGATGTCCATCTGAATCGCTGTTGAATAAATTCATTCAAATTTGGTAGGGCATTGGTAGAAACTATCGCTTCCCTATTTTTCAAAAAGGCTACTTTCTCTTTAAAGTGATGCGCAATTTTATAAATCAATAACATATCATCTCCTGATGCCTTATGATCTATATCCTTATAACCACTTACCTCTTCAAAAGCTTTTTTTTCATATGCTAAATTGGCGCCATTAGCCAAATTGAAGAATCCTTTATTGATAGAAGCTGCTGTAATTCCAATCATGCTTATAAAATCTAATGCTTGAAATTTTTCGAATAACGAATTATTATTCCTAAAAACCACGGGCGCCGCAATGAGTTTGTAATCTTCTTTTTCATACACTTCGACAATAGAGGTGATCCAATTTTTACCAGAAATACAATCTGCATCGGTAGTAATTATTAAATCTCCGGCTGCTTTTTCTACAGCTAATTCAATAGCTCGTTTTTTATATGCAATTTCTGGTTGTGAGGATTGAAGCAAATCTTGCAAGTCAAAAACCTTGACTTGCTCTACGTCAAAGGCATCTACAATCCTTCTCGTATTATCTGTTGAGTGATCATTAATTACAATAACCTCTATAAGCTCCTTTGAATAATTTTGGTTTAAAATGGATTGAATGCATGCCTTAATATTTTGCTCTTCATTTCTCGCTGGTATTACAACGGTAACTTTTGTTTTTAGTAAAGCTCCTTCTAATTCTACCTCTTCTAGTCTCACCCATCCATGATAATAATAAAGGATGAGTAACACATAAAATACCGTTAAAAGAATCGCTATAGATGTATAAATTATCAAAATGAATTATTGAAGTTGTTTAAAGTCCTCCGTTCGGTCTGCAAATTTATCTTTTTCGCTTTCAAACTTAGAACTTTAGATAACTTCATTGATTAACAAAGTAACAAAGTTTCAAGCGAACAGAAGTAGCTATATTATAATTCGTATTTTCGAGCGATGGATTCTTTAATTTTTTGGATTGGAGTTTTTGCAGTAAGCTTGATTGCACTGGTTATTGCCTCAGATAAGTTTATTGAATCTGCCGAAAAGATTGGACATGCACTCAAGATTGACCCATTCATTATTGGTGTGACCTTAGTTGCCTTGGGCACCTCCTTACCGGAACTAATCTCATCAATTATAGCTGTGATGAAAGGATCTTCAGAAATTGTAATTGGAAATGTCATTGGATCAAACATTACGAATATATCCTTAATTATGGGTTTTATTGCCGTTTCAACTCGGCGTATAGATGTAAGTTTTGACGTTATAAAAGTGGAAATGCCTATTCTTTTAAGCTCAGCATTTATTATTTCCATTATGATGATTGATCTTAAATTTGACCTAATTGACGGTATTACTGTTTTTACTGGCCTTATTTTATTCCTTCTTTACACATTAAGAGATGGGAAGGATCAAGAAAATGATGTAGAGAAAGAAGAAACCAAATTACCCTTTGCAGCTTTTATTGTTTTCTTATTAAGTGGAGTAGCTATCTATTTATCTGCCGACTACAATATCCGCTCTATCATCAATATTTCAAACAAACTAAGCATTGGCAAAGAGGTAATTTCATTGACAGCAGTTAGTCTTGGTACTTCATTACCCGAACTCCTTGTCAGTATCGCTGCCGCAAAAAAAGGAAATCTGAAAATAGCCGTAGGAAATATTATCGGTTCAAATATCTTCAATTCTTTTGCTGTACTAGGCATTCCATCCATGATTTCCGTATTAGAAGTACCTCCAGAAATGTTAACCTTTAGTGTCCCTGTGATGATTGCACTAACTATGTTGTTTTTTGTAATGATGCTTTCTCAAAAAGTAAATAGGTGGCAAGGTTGGATGTTAATCTTATTCTATTTGTTCTTCTTAGTAAGTAATATTAGGACCGTTTTATAAGGGCTTATTAGACTTTCCCTTTCAGAAAATCCTTTGTTTTTGAAGCTTTAATATTCCTAATTCCTTCTATAGGTCCTTGATAAAGCAATTCACCCCCCTCGTCTCCACCTCCAGGACCCAAATCAATTATCCAATCTGCACATTTTATGACATCCATATTATGTTCAATTACAACAATGGAATGTCCTTTTTCTATTAACGCATTAAACGCTCCCAGAAGTTTATTAATATCATGAAAATGCAAGCCAGTGGTTGGTTCATCAAAAATAAACAATATAGGTTCCGTTTTTCTTCCCTTTGATAAAAAAGAGGCCAATTTAACTCTTTGGGCCTCTCCTCCACTTAAAGTGCTTGATGATTGCCCAAGTTGCACGTAACCTAATCCTACTTTTTGTAATGGTAACAGTTTTTCGCGTATTTCCTTGACTCCATCAAAAAACAAAACAGCTTCATCAACCGTCATATTTAGGACATCACTTATGCTTTTGTTATTATAGTTGACTTCTATTATTTCCTCTTTAAATCGACTTCCTTTACATACATCACATTTCAAATGCACATCTGCAAGAAATTGCATTTCAACTACGATTTCTCCTTCTCCTTTACAGTTATCACACCGACCACCATCTACATTAAAAGAAAAGTGCTTTGGCTTATAGCCCCTTACTTTTGATAGTTGCTGTTTCGAAAACAAATTACGTATGACATCATATGCTTTAATATAAGTAACAGGGTTTGATCGGCTTGATCGACCAATGGGGTTTTGATCAACCATTTCTATTGCACTAATACGGTCAATGGCCCCCTCTAGTGACTTATATACGCCAGGTTTAATTGGATAAGTGTCAAAAACTCTTTTAAGAGCTGGATATAAAATCTGTTTTACCAATGTTGTTTTTCCCGAACCACTTACACCAGAAATTACGGTTAGTGCATTTAAAGGGAATTGAACATCAATATTCTTTAGATTGTGTTGTTGTGCCCCTTTTACTTCAATAAAATTAAATGGCTTTCTAATATTTTGTGGAACTTCGATGGATAACTCACCATTTAGATATTTCGTTGTTAAACTCGATTTGTCATTAAGAGCGGCCTCTATATCTCCTTCAAAAACAACATTTCCTCCCAAGTGTCCTGCTTCAGGTCCAATATCAATCAAATAATCTGCAGCCCTGATAATGTCTTCTTCATGCTCAACAACAATAACGGTATTCCCTAAATTACGCAAGTGCTTTAAAATATTAATAAGCCGTTCACTATCAAATGGGTGTAAACCAATGCTAGGTTCGTCTAAAATATAGATAGAACTCGTTAAGTTACTCCCCAAAGATCTGGTTAACTGAATACGTTGGCTTTCACCCCCGGAAAGTGTATTTGCCACTCTATTTAAAGTTAAATAACCTAACCCTACATCTTCTAAGAAATTAATCCTTGCTTTATTTCCAAAAGCAATCTTTCCGCAACCTGTTTTTGATATTTATTTAAATCTATTTTATCAAAAAAAGCTTTAAGCTTTTTAATCGGTAGAATTAAAAAGTCTCCGATCGATTTATTATTGATCTTAACATATTCGACTTCTTTTCTTAGTCTAGAACCGTTACATTCTCTACATTTTGTCTTCCCTCTATATCTTGAAAGCATAACGCGGTATTGAATTTTATATGCGTTTTCTTCAAGCTCCCTAAAAAAATCATTTAACCCATGAAAAAATTCATTCCCTGTCCACAACAGTTTCTTTTGTCCTTCAGATAAATCAATAATAGGTTTATGAATAGGAAAGTCAAACAGATTGGCTTTTCTTATCAATTGATTTTTCCACCAACTCATTTTTTCTCCCTTCCAAGGTGCAATGGCTCCTTCATATACTGATAACGTCTTATTAGGGATGACTAGGTCTTCATCTATACCTATCGTTGTTCCAAACCCTTCGCATTCTTTACATGCACCATAAGGAGAGTTGAAATTAAAAAACTGCTCCGTAGGTTTTTCAAAACTCATACCGTCAGCTTCCAAGGTATTTGAGAAATGCTCTTTTTTCCCAGATTCCAGTTCTTCAATAATACATCTTCCATTTCCTTCTTCAAAAGCAGTATGAATGGAATCTTTGATTCTGTTGATCGTTTCTTCTATATTTTTATATGAAAACCGATCAATTAATAATTGTATCTCCTTCTTTGATATTTTTTCTAATAAAGCATCATTATCAATGATTTCATCAATTCTATAGACCTCACTTCCAGAGATAATTCTTAAGTATCCTTCATTCAAAAGGAATTTTAATTCTTCTTGAATTTCGATACCATCATCAAATTTCAAATCAATTAGCACATGAAATTTACTTCCTTCGTTATGGCTTTGTATAAATTTTAGGACATCACTGACCTCATATTTGATCACTTTTCTTCCACTAACAGGCGAAAAGGTTTCTCCTGCCTTAGAGAAAAGTAATCTCAAATAATCATAAATTTCCGTCAAAGTCCCAACAGTTGAACGTGTTGTACCAGTGCTTGTTTTTTGTTCAATAGCAATAGCAGGTGCTAATCCTTTAATATATTCAACATCCGGTTTATCTAACCTCACAAGAAATTGCCTTGCATAAGCTGAAAGAGATTCTATGTACCTCCTTTGTCCTTCTGCATATAAAGTGTCTATTGTTAAGGACGATTTTCCAGACCCTGATACACCTGTAACGACCACTAATTTATTTTTTGGAATACTGACATCTATCTTGTTGAGATTGTGCATGTTAGCTCCTTTTACAAGAATAAATTCTTTTGATGTTTTTTCTTGAAAAATGTTCATTTTGAATTTTGGCATGAAGCTTGTGTTAAACTATCATGAATTGAAATCTATTTAATAAAATTATTCTAACAAACTTAAAGCAAATATATAGAACTAACATCTACACTTAATTAATACGTAAAACTTTTAAGTATGAGTTCTGTACACACGCGCGCTTTGAGTGATCATCAAGTTGTAAAAAATTATATCTCTGGAGAAGAATCTGCACTTGAGATTCTTATTCATAGACATAGAGCTAAGATTTACACCACTATTTATATGTTTGTAAAAGACAAGTATCTTGCCGAAGATATTTTTCAGGATACTTTTATAAAAATTATCGATAGTCTTAGAGCTGGCAACTATCGAGAAGAAGGAAAATTTTTACCCTGGGCGCTGAGAATTGCTCATAACCTTTGCATAGATTATTTTCGAAAATTAAAGCGAAGACCTTCAATTGTTACAGAAGATGGGTTTGATATTTTTTCTGTTCTAAAAATTTCTGAAGACAATGCTGAACAAACTCTTATTAAAGATCAGTCTAAAAAGAAGGTAAGAGATCTATTAAATAAGTTGCCAAATGAGCAAAAAGAGGTCGTCATCCTTCGTCACTATGCTGAAATGAGTTTTAAAGAAATAGCAAAGATGACCGGAGTAAGCATAAATACAGCTCTCGGAAGAATGAGATATGCGCTTATTAACCTTCGAAAGATGGTGGAAGAAAAAGAAGTGGTTTTATAATCTTTTATTTATATGTTTTGTTTAAAAAGGCTGTTAGACTTACTTATTTAAGTTGACAGCCTTTTTACTATTTACTATAACTTATAGCTAAAATTTACTTTGCAACCTTCACTGCAATTTGTGCATATATCAATTTCTTTGCGAGAAACTGTTAGTTTCCTTCTAAAACTATTGTAGCTATCATTTTGCCATATTTCAGCAATCGAATGCTTGGTCAAATCTCCCAAAACATGATTTGCATCTTTATCAAAACAACAAGGCACCACTTTCCCATCCCAAGTAATTACACATGAATGCCATAACTTCCAGCAACTATTTTCTAAGCTGTTCTTTATAGAATAGGTCCCATTTTTGTTCTTTTTATAACGACTATATTTTTGATTTAAAGGAATTAATTCATTTCCATTTTTAAAATCATAAACTTGAGCAGTTTTCAAAATCACTTCATCAATACCTATCTCTTCTGCTAATTGATACAAATCATCTATTTGATGCTCATTAGGTCTAACTACTAAAAATTGAAAAATCACATGTGGCGTCTTTGAAGCCATTAACTTCTTCCATTTAACAATATTTTTAGCACCTTCAATCACCTTTTCTAATTTCCCACCAACTCTATACTGCATATATGTTTCTTGTGTTGTTCCATCTATTGAAATAATGAGTCTATCTAAACCTGATTCAATTGTTGATTTCGCATTCTCCTCATCCAAATAATGCGCATTAGTAGAAGTGGCAGTGTATATTTTTCTCGAGTTGGCATATTTTACCATTTCTAAGAACTTCGGGTTGAGATAGGGTTCCCCTTGAAAATAGAAAGTTAAGTACAAGCCTTTTTTTGAAATATCATTTATAAATTTCTCAAAAAGATCTTGTTGAAGCATTCCTGTAGGCCTTGTAAATGAACGCAGACCACTTGGACATTCAGGGCATCTTAAATTACAACTCGTTGTTGGTTCAATAGACACGGAAAAAGGAAGCCCCCATTGAATAGGCTTCTTTAACCACATTGAAAGCTTGTATGATATATAAACTAGGGCCATATTCCAAAGTTTTGGAACTGTCATTTTTTTAAAAAAATTTACCTGGTTTTGAATCCTTCTCATATAACTTTGCTAAAGATATGATTTCACAAAAGATTGGTTGCTTGTTAGTTGGTTTAATTTGTTGTAAACTCTCGTTATCACAATATTTTACACATGGACCTATTCTTGGCGGAACAACCGACACTTCTGTAAATATTTACTTAAGGCCCATTGGAAAACAAAAGATCGCTATAAAGCTTAAAAACACCTCCACCGAAAGCATTTTATATTTTAAAGAAAATGCCACTCGAAATATAGATAATTCAACTATATTAAAATTAGAAGGGTTACAACCTGCAACTCTCTATCACTATGAATTATTCTATGGTGAATTAAAGGACAGCATACAAGACAACTTTACAACTTTTCCTGAAACAGGAAAAAAAGGCAATTATAGTTTTGTGACAGGTTCATGTCAAGAAACGGATAATATGAAAGTTTTCGATGCCATTCGTAAACACAATCCTGCCTTTTTTATACATACAGGTGACTTTACTTATCCCACAAAGTTGTTTGGGACAGATTATTCTAAAGAATACAGGAAAGTAGCAGAATCATATCAAAAAAAATATGAAGAAAAAACCATGCGAGAATTACTACATAATATCCCTATCGATTATGTTTATGATGACAACGATTACATTGGAAACAATGCAAGTAGATATAATCTAAATCAAATAGCAACTTCTAAAAAGAACAATTTTAGAGATAAAGAAATTGAATTTAAAAAAGTAGACCTACCTCCTTCTTGGAGAACTAATGTAATAAAAGGTTATATAGATTTTTTTCCCGGATACAATTTAATTGATACTAGTGAGGGCCTTTACCACAGTTTTAAGTATGGAAATGTAGAATTCTTTTTTTTAGATAGAAGTTCTGCACGAAAAACTCCCATTAGCTCTTCTTTTACTTTAGGGAAATTCGATAGACGATGGAAGTTTACTCCTTCACCTGAAGCTTGTCTTTTCTGTGAAAAACAAATGAATTGGTTGAAATCAGCTATTAAAAATTCAACTGCTGATTGGAAATTCATTATTAGTGGTGTTCCATTAAACAAAAAAATGATTGAATTAATTAAAGCTGCTCAACACTTTCAAAAAATTAAGTTTAAAAACTATTCGGGATCAAAACTAATGGCCACAACAAGTAGTTTTTGGGCTGCATTTCCTTATGAACAAGAAGATTTCTATAACTTCTTAAAAGAAGAAGGTTTAAAAAACATTATTGTTTTAAGTGGCGATATACATCACAGTGTTATAGATAATGGGGAAAATGCTGGTTTACCTGAATTAACGGCAAGTGGATTAAGTGTTTCCTCAAGTAAGTTTGGTTATTATTTTAATCTTTTTGGAAAAATTACCGCTCATTATAACTATAAAAGAAAAATTTGGAATCAAGGAGGAAACGGCGTCGGCAACAAAAATTATAAAAATACTTTTGGTAAAGTAACTATTGTAAATAACCAATATGTTCAACTAAGCATTATTGATGAGGATAATAATATTATAAGTAAATACAATGTCCCTTTTGAAGAATAATTATTTTTTATACTTGTAATAACGCTCATATTCCTTGCTTACTTTGGCAAGATAAAACCCCTGGTCTTTTTCATAATTAATAGACGCTCCTATGTGGTTTTTTTCATATTGCTGAAAAGAAATTTTTGTTCTATTCGATAATTTTTGTTCTAATTCAAAAGTAGCTACTACCTCTTTCCAATTCTCTTTAACTTTAGCGGAAAAGACCTTTGACTTAGAGCCACTTCCATAGCTACAAAAACCAATAATTTTATTTGTCAGCTCTTCACCTTGTTGATATGCATTTAATAATAAACTCATCAATGATGCAAATATGGATGCAGTATACATGTTACCAATCTGAGATGATGCAATACTTCCTTGATATATTTTATCAATATAAAAGGACTTATATAGTTTTGATTTTGAAATTGCTTTGTTCCTAATTTTTACATCTTCAATTGCAACAATCTCTTCATCAAACAACCTCTTGTTCTCTTCGTAAAAAATCTCAATAAAAATTCTTTTCCCATGTGCTGCATAAGGTAAGTGAAAAGCTAATTTATGCCAATATGAAGTCACGTTTTCTATTTGATTTTCCTTTTTGTAATGGTTTATAGCTTCCTTAAGTCGACTTATATAACATTGATTCGAAAACTGCCCATCATATATTGGAGTCATTGTATGAATGTCTATTTTGTTCGAATGTTTCTCAATAATTTCCGGAATTTCCAATCGACTAACCGCGTGTTCATCAATTGTTTGAACAATGTCTAGTTGAGCCAAAATAGACTTTACTAGTTTTTTCTTTGAAACACTTCTTAAAGGTTTATAAAAATCATGTACTCCTTTAGAAGAGACTCCCCAAGCATCTCTTAATTCTAACAATCTCGGATTATTTTTTATGATCATAGCCACAGCACCTGCACCTTGCGTATATTCTCCAGAGCTTTCAAGCACATATTTAGCTTCATCAGTACAAATGACAATTCCAATTCTGTCATCTTTTGCCCCTATCCAATTCATCACATTTTCTAGCGCATCTACTCCTCCTATACAAGCAAAAGTCATATCGATTACATCTATATTCGTGGGTGCTTTTTCCAATCCAAAATAAGATGTCAACATAGATAAAACATATGACGCGATTGGCTTTGCACCATCAATTGAACTCTCAGTCCCAATATAAATTTTACCAATCTCGCTTAATGACAGGGCATTTCTTTTTATCAATTGAGCACAAGCCTCTGCTGCCATAGTAACAGCGTCTTCATTTTGTGGGCAAACTGCCATTTTTTCTAATCCTAAGCCATGCCTTAATTTATTAGGGTCAATACCTCTATTGAAGGCTAATTCTTCTATTTCTAAGTAAGTTTTTGGGATATATATAGCTATATCGTCGATACCTATCATGGAACTATTTTATCTACAAAATTATTGTTTAGAGGTATTAATATCATTTAAGAATTGTTTCTAAATGTTAAACAATTACTTGACAAATATCAATTATTTATTACTACCTTACGCATTCTATGGAGATATATAACCTTTCTAAAAACGTTCTTTCGGATTTAAATGTTTTTCTAGATCAAATTTCTGATGAAGAATACTCTATGCCAATAAAAATTATCTCTGGTTCTTCTATAGGTCAGCATACGAGGCATATAATAGACTGTTTTTTGTGTTTAATGAAACAGGTTGAAACTGGTGAAATTGATTATGAATTAAGAGAACGTAATTCTGTTATTGAAAATAAAACATCGGTAGCTGTTTTAGTATTAGAAGAAGTAAAAAACTGGCTTTCATCCCTTAATGGGGATAAATCCTTAAACCTTAGCGTTAATTATGGTGATAATGAATCTTCCATTAAGGTTTTTTCTAATCTTAAGAGAGAAATTGTGCATAATATAGAACATACTATTCATCACTTAGCAATAATTAAAATTGCAATAACGAACACTTGTAGTAATATTGCTCTTCCTGAAAACTTTGGGGTGGCCCCGTCGACCATAAGGTATCGAAATAATAACGCTGTTATTGAACTTTCTTAAGAGACCAATTCTCCCATAAGCTTTATAATAATGCCATCCAATTCTTTGTTTACCTGAACCTGACAAGCTAGTCGACTATTATCGGTTGCATTTGGTAATGTATCTAACATATCTAATTCATCCTCTGAGTGTTCTCCAACATAATTATCTTGCAAAACTTCTATATGACATGTTGCACATAGTGCCATTCCACCACAAGTAGCCTCAATAGGCTCACCGTTAGCTTTCAAAATTTCCATTAAGCTCATAGAAAGTCCGAGCGGAACCTCAAGTTGTCTTAAACTTCCATTATCCTCTTGAATTGATATGGTAATGCTCTCTTCTTCCACTCAATTGCTTCTTAGAACCCTTGCACACCATTTACTGTTGTATATTTTAGACTGATTTTTTTATCAGGAAAGACAATCTTAGCAGCGCTATGCATCATTATTGCAGCTTCATGAAACCCGCATAAAATCAATTTTAACTTCCCCTGATAGTTATTAATATCACCAATTGCATAAACTCCATCTATATTGGTAGAATAATCTAAGGTATCAACATCTATAGCATTTTTAGTTATATTAAGACCCCATTCACCTATGGGGCCCAATTTAGGGCTTAAGCCAAAAAGAGGAATAAAATGATCTGCTAAAATATCAGTAGAACCACCAGCTTTATGAGCTACTGTCAATTGTTCTAGATTCCCATTTCCAGAAATATTAGTTATACTTGATTCTAAAATTAGATTAATCTTTCCTTCTTCACTGAGCTTTTGTACTTTTTCTGCCGAATCTGGAGCTCCACGAAATGCTGTTCTTCTATGAACTAATGTTAATTCCTTTGTAATATCAGCAAGATACATTGTCCAATCTAATGCAGAATCTCCTCCTCCTGCAATTACGACTCTTTTATCTCTATATTTTTCTGGATCCTTAATTATATAATCAACTCCTTTTCTTTCAAAATCTGATAAATTGTCAATTGCTGGTTTTCTTGGTTCAAAACATCCTAATCCCCCAGCTATAGCTATTACTTTTGAGTGCACTTTAGTTCCCTCTCCAGTCTCAATTATAAAAGATCCATCTTCTTGCTTTTCGAAAGATTCAACCCTCTCACCTAATGTAAATGTTGGTTTAAAAGGCTCTGCTTGTTCCATCAATTTATCAACTAATTCTTGAGCCATTACCTCGGGGTATCCTGGAATATCATAAATTGGCTTTTTAGGATAAATTTCCGAAAGTTGTCCTCCCGCTTGAGGAAGATAATCAATAAGATGGCAATGCATTTTAAGCAATCCAGCCTCGAAAATTGCAAACAAACCTACAGGTCCAGCGCCAACAATACATATATCTGTTTTTATCATATATCTAATTCAAGAATCAGCTAAAATATTCAATCAAAATTAAATATAATATTAAATCACTATTACCAAAACAAATGATATAATTCGTTGATAAGTTAACTAATAGAAACAAAAAAACCCCCATTCAAGAATGGAGGTTTAAAAATTCTTAGAAAAACTTAATTTACAGCAGCATCCAATTTTTTTCCTGCTTTAAATTTAGCAACAGTCTTAGCTTTTATTTTAATCGTTGCACCAGTTGCAGGATTTCTTCCATCTCTTGCAGCTCTTTTCGAAGTACTAAAAGTTCCAAAACCTGGAAGGCTTACTTTTTCTCCTTTCATTAGTGATCCTGTGATTGCATCTAATACAGCATCTACAGCTTTTGCTGAATCTGTTTTTGTTAGCCCAGATTGTTGAGCTACACTGTCTATTAATTCTCCTTTATTCATTATTAATTTGTTTTAAATTAAAAAAATATTAACGTACGAGCAAAGGTATATCCATTATCGAATAATCCAAATAAAACAGAGATTCTGTGGATAATTATTCAAGAAAACCCCAAAGTTATAAACAGTTTTACACTGATTGTGGAATTCTTCACTATTAAATAAGGACGTTTAAGCGTCGAAAAACTTTTTATATTTGGAGATGATTAGATCTTCTATTTCTTACTTTGTGGTGATCCTCTTCTTTTATTGTTTAGTTTCTGGATGCAATAAACATGGATGTCCTGCTCAAGAAAGTATGATCAAAGAGCAAAAAAAAATTGAAAAAGGCAAAATGCCAAAGACAGAATCGGGAATATTGCCCCCAGCAAAGAAAAGAAGAAAATAAGCTCAAGAAATTTTTGACCAAAAGTCATTTTTCTTAAAATGCTTTTCCAAATACGCCTTTAAATTGTTGTTCGATATATTGGTAAGAGCAGGATCTTTTTCCAGTATTTGTATAGCAGATTTTCTAGCCTCTTCTAATATAATTCCATCTTTAGCCAAATTAGAAATTTTCAAAGAAGAAATATCTCCACTTTGTTTAGTACCAGAAATATCTCCTGGGCCTCTTAACTTTAAATCTACTTCTGCAATTTCAAAACCATCACTTGTTCTAACCATAGTAGATATTCTCTTTTTTCCATTCGATGACAAATTATAATTTGTCATCAAAATACAATAAGATTGATCCCCTCCTCTTCCAACACGTCCTCGAAGTTGATGTAATTGTGATAAACCAAAACGCTCAGCATTTTCTATAACCATCACCGTAGCATTGGGAACATTTACCCCAACTTCAATAACCGTTGTTGAAATCATTATCTGCGTCTCTTTATTCAAAAATCGATTCATTTCAAAAGCCTTAATTTCTGCTTTCATTCTTCCATGAACGATGCTTATTTTATGCTCTTGAAACGATTTACATATACTTTCATATCCATCCATTAAACTTTTCATATCTAGTTTCTCGGATTCTTCTATAAGAGGATATATAATGTATACTTGCCGGCCCTTTTTTATTTCTTCTCTAACAAATGAAAAAACAGCTAATCTATTTGAATCATATCTATGAACAGTTTTTATAGGTTTCCGTCCGGGAGGCAATTCATTAATAATTGAAATATCTAAATCACCGTAAAAAGTCATAGCCAACGTTCTTGGAATTGGTGTTGCAGTCATAACTAAGATATGTGGTGGAGCAATCTCATTTTTTCTCCATAATTTTGATCTCTGATAAACACCAAACCTATGTTGTTCATCAATAATAGCAATGCCTAAATTATTAAACACAACCTTATCTTCAATTAAAGCATGCGTCCCAATTAGTAAATCAATATCCCCATTTTTTAATCGATTTAAAATTTCTTTTCTCTTTTGGCCTTTCGTTGAGCCGGTTAATATTTCTACTTTTATACCAAGAGAATAGGTTTGTTCTACAATACCTTTGAAATGTTGTTGAGCCAAAATTTCCGTTGGTGCCATTAGGCAAGTCTGAAAAGCATTTTCAACCCCAAGCAATACAGTTGCTAAAGCAACTACTGTTTTCCCACTTCCTACATCACCTTGAAGTAATCTATTCATCTGAAATCCAGACATTAGATTCTCTTTTATTTCTTTTATGACCTTTTTTTGAGCTCCAGTAAGATCAAATTCCAGAATTTCGTGTAAAAATTTCTTTAATAATTTTCCTTTTGTTTCAAATTGATGACCTTTTTCCCTGCTAAGATTCATTTTTGATTTTACAATTTGTAGTTGTAAAATGAACAGTTCTTCAAATTTTAATCTCCTTTCTGCTAAGTGTTGTTCATTAATATTCATTGGAAAATGAATTCTTGTCAACGCAAAAAAACGGGTAGATAAACGATATTTTTTAATAAGTTCTTCAGGCAAAAATTCTGGAATTTGCACACTGTTAATTTTCGACAAAAGGGTTTTTATAATTTTGGATACTCCTTTACTATCAAGACCTTTATTTTTCATTTTTTCGGAAGAAAGGTATAATGGTCTTAAAGCATCGCTTTTCTTTTTATTAAATTCTTCTGCAAGTTCAAGTTCAGGGTGTGGGAAATTTAATTTGCTCTTATAAACATTAGGCTTTCCAAATAACACATACTCTCTATTAGGTTTTAATGCTTCCTTAATCCATTTGACTCCCTTGAACCAGACAAGTTCAACCGTTCCGGTTTCATCTGAAAATTTTGCAACAAGTCGCTTTCCTCTTCCACGCAAAGGAATTTCCTTAAGATCGGATAAAACCCCTTTTAATTGTACTGCAGAAGAAATATTTCTTATTTCCGAAAGACTATAAAATTTTCCCCTATCAATATATTTATAGGGAAAATAAAAAAGAAGGTCTCTAAAAGTAAAAATTTGCACTTCATCCTTCAAAATTTTGGCTCTTTCGGGGCCTACTCCTTTTAAATACTCGATTGGAGTGGCTAAGAAATCAACTTTTTCATTTCTCATTTAGAATGAAAAATACAGCGTTCTTAACGATCTGCCAAAAAGAAAAAATTTATAGTTGAACTGAAAGTTCTATCGGGCAATGATCAGATCCGTAAATATCATCTAAGATTGATGCTGATTGTACTTTTGGTGATAAATTTTCAGAAATCAAAAAATAATCAATCCTCCACCCAACATTACGTTCTCTGGCTCTAAATCTTTGATTCCAGAAAGAATACTGCACCTTGTCAGGATGAAGTAATCTAAAGGTATCAACTAATCCTATATCTAGGATATTATTTAGTCCATCAATTTCAACCTGTGTATATCCCGATGTCTTATTGTAATTTTGCTTTGGTCGAGCTAAATCAATTGCTTGATGTGCAACATTAAAATCCCCAGTTGCTACTAACGCCTTTTTTTTATTTAAAGAAGAAAGATATTTTGCAAAAGCCACATCCCACGTTGATCTATAATCTAATCTTTTTAACCCACTTCCACTATTTGGAACGTAAACATCTACGAAATTAAACTGTTCAAATTCACAGCATAAAACTCGCCCTTCATTATCATGTTCTTCAATTCCAATACCATATTGAACAGATATTGGCTCTTTTTTTGATATGATTGCCGTTCCAGAATATCCTTTTTTTTCAGCTGAATTATAAAAAATATGATATCCTTTTATCTCTTTTAATGCCTCCGCCACTTGCTCATCTTGAGCTTTTGTTTCCTGAATACAAAAGATATCAGCATCTAATTGCTCAAAAATGTCATAAAACCCCTTCTTCACAGATGCTCTTATACCATTCACATTCCAAGAAATCATTTTAATATCAGGCATATTCAATCTATTTGTTTAGTAACTATTGATTCCAAGTTTTTTGTAAAGTTTCTTATTGCTTATTGTTTCCAATGCTTTTTGATAGATTGGGTTTTTTTCGTTAAAAACTCGAAAGTACGCATTTGTTTTCCATAAATTTCTTGCTATCAAAGCCTTTAATTGTACTTTTAAAAACTCTAAACTATTTGAAAAATCCTCTTCCTCTGATGCTACTTTTTTTGTTTTTGCAAAAGCATATAATTCATTTAATAATTCTTCATCTATCAAAAAATCGTTTGCAAAGCCTTCTAAATCAACATACTTTTGCTCAATAAAAGCTCTGTTTTGGTCTACATAATTTAGTGCAAAACTATTTAAGATTCCTTTTCTGATAAGTTTATTATAAAACTTTGAACTTTGACTGGTATCTATGGCTACGAAAATGTCTGGCATTATTCCTCCTCCTCCATAAACAGTCCGTCCTCCACTAGTTTTGTATTTTAAGGAATCAGGAAATTGAATTTTTGATTCATCAATTAGTTCCCCAGATTCAAATCGTTCATTTATTTCTTTCCTATAATTAGATCTGCCATCGTCATAAGGTTTCTGAATAAATCTTCCACTTGGTGTATAATAGTTGGCGATTGTTAGTCTTATTGCAGATCCATCTGGCAAATAAAAGGGCTTTTGCACCAATCCTTTACCAAAAGTTCTCCGCCCAACAATTATTCCTCTGTCCCAATCCTGTACTGCGCCAGAAACAATTTCACTTGCTGAAGCAGAACGCTGATCTACCATAATTACCAGCTTCCCCTCTTCAAAATTCCCATCTTCAGTAGCCAGCTTTTCATCTTTTTTATATGCCCTTCCTTCTGTAAAAACTATCATTTTCCCATCTTCCAAGAACAAATCCGACATTGCATGAGCTTGTCTAAGATATCCCCCTGTATTTCCAGTCAGATCAAGAATAAGATTCCTCATTCCTTGCCCTTTAAGCTCATTAATTGCTCTTTTAACCTCTTCTGTAGATTTTGCCGAAAATCTCGACAAGCGAATGTACCCTACCTCATCATTTGCCATATATGAAGCATCGACAGCAAATATTGGAATCTTGTCTCTTGTAATCGTAAAATCTAATAGTTCTTTTTCTCCTCGCCTAAAAATTCGTACATCAACTTTTGTTCCTTTGGGTCCTCTTAATCGATCAACAACACCTTTGTTTTTTATACTAATTCCTGCTACAGTATCATTATCAATTATTACTATTTTATCTCCTGCTAAAATTCCAACACCCTCAGACGGTCCACCTGAAATGGTATTTACCACAAGAATGGTGTCATCTAAGATGTTAAACTGGATTCCAACTCCTTCAAACTTCCCTTTTAAGGGCTCGTCTGCTTTCTTTAGTTCTTCCTTAGTGTAATAGTTTGAATGTGGGTCTAACTCTCTCAACATTCTTTTTATGGCTAATTCTACAAGCGTATCCGAATCCACTTCTTCAACATAGAACTTATTAATGACATCAATAAATTTTGACATCTTGTCTGTTGACGTTTGAGCACTTACTGATAAAAGTAAAAATGTACCAAATGTGACAAGTAATATTCTTTTCATTTAATGTAAATATTCAAAATAGATGCCAAAGAATGAAATGTGGGACAAATTAATTGTTTTTAACCATGTGAGATAGGCGTCTCTTCACCATTTACTTTTACATTTTTATATCTAAAATCATGGTCATAGTAAAACAATTTCCATTCTCCATTATAATACTCTAAGGAAGTTAAACTCTCTACCCAATCTCCAGAATTTAGATACATTACACTCCCTTCATCATTTTTAAATTCTCTTATTTGAGGTTTGTGAATGTGTCCACATATAACATAATCGTAGTTATGTTTAATTGCACGCTCACAAGCTATTTCTTCAAAATCTGTAACTTTTGATTTGACGATTTTCTTGACATTATCTTTGATACTCTTTGACAAAGAAACTCGATCTTTCCCCATGCTAACTAAAGCCTTGTTAATCAACATATTAAGTCTAATAAGGTAGTCGTAACTTCGTCCTCCTAATTTTGCAAGCCACCTTGCTTTTCCTCCCACGGATATGTCAAAAATATCTCCATGGAAAATCCAATGTGATTTTCCATCTAGTTCAAGAACAAGCTCGTCTATTAATTCAAAAGTATCTAGTTTATAATTAGAGTATTTACGAATAACGTCATCGTGGTTTCCAGTGATGTAGTAAACAGGTATCCCTTTTTTAATAAATTCTAAAACAATAAATAAGTTTTCAGTATGCTCTGGTGGCCAATACCCACTGCTGAAATTCCATATATCTAACCAATCACCATTTATAATAAGTATATTAGGATCAATACTTTTTAGGTATTTGTTTAACTCAATGGCATGGGCACCATACGTTCCCAAATGGATATCAGAAATAACAACAACTTCTACCTTCCTGCGATCTAGCATAGATGCTTAAAATTAAGCAACCTATATTTCTTTATAGTAAAGTATCTTCTAAATAATCATGTTTTTTAGGGTGATCTGTTGTGAAATGTAATCCTCTACTTTCCTTTCTCATAGCAGCACTTCGTGTAATTAGATATGCAATTGTAATCAAATTTCGCAGTTCGCATAGTTGAGGAGAAAGTGTTGTATTTAAGTATAAAGCTTCTGTCTCATTGTATAATAAGCTCAATCTATCTAAGGCCCTTTTAAGTCTTCTATTATTTCTAACTATCCCAACATAACTGCTCATAATGTCTTTTAGCTCTTTCATGCTTTGCGTAATTAGAACCATTTCCTTTGGATCTGTCGTTCCATCTGCATTCCACTCAGGCAAGTTAAAATTGTATGAAATACTATCTATTTTTTCTTTTGCACTTAGATAAATTCGATGTGAAAATACTATTGCCTCCAACAGTGAATTTGAAGCAAGTCTATTAGCCCCATGTAACCCAGAACAAGTACATTCACCACAAGCATATAAATTATCTATGGAGGTTCTTCCATATTCATCAACTTGTATTCCTCCACATGCATAATGTGCTGCTGGCACAACCGGGATCATATCTTTAAAAACGTCTATACCTTCGTCTAAACACTTTTCATAAATATTGGGAAAATGGTTGACAAACTTTTCTCTGTCCATATGTGTACAGTCTAGATAGACAAATTCATCACCACTAATTTTCATTTCATTATCTATTGCTCTAGCAACTATATCTCTTGGAGCTAAACTTCCTCTTTCATCATACTCTGGCATAAAGTCTCGGCCTGACTTAGTCCTTAATATTCCTCCATCTCCTCTAACAGCCTCTGTTATTAAAAAAGAAGGGCTCTCCCCTGGTTTGTATAAAGATGTTGGATGGAATTGGACAAACTCCATATTTGCCAGTCTTCCTTTTGCCCTGTACACCATTGCTATTCCATCACCTGTAGCAATACTTGGATTGGTTGTTTGTCGATAAGTTTGACCAAATCCCCCTGTTGCCAATACAGTTATCTTACTCTCAATTTTCTCTATTTGCTTACTCTTAAGATTTAAAACATAAACTCCAAAACAAGTAATTCCAGGAGTAAGTCTTGTGACAATCCTGCCGAGATGATGCTGTGTTATAATGTCAATTACAAAATGATGTGTTATAATTTCAATATTATCTCTACTATGGACTTCGTCTAGCAAAGCTCTTTCAATCTCCCATCCAGTAATATCTTTATGATGTAAAACTCTATTTTCAGAGTGCCCACCTTCTTTACCAAGTTTGTATTCTCCTTTGGCATTTTTATCAAATCTAGCTCCCCACTCAATAAGTTCATCTACACGCTGCCTTCCTTCTTTAACAACTATCTCTACTATTTCCCTATTACAAAGGCCATCCCCAGCATCTAACGTATCTTCAATGTGTTTCTGAAAATTATCTGTATCAAAATCTGATACTACCGCAATACCTCCTTGTGCATACTTTGTGTTACTTTCATCCTCATTGGATTTTGTCAAGATTAGAATTTGCTTGTTTGGATGTGCTTCAGACATATTTATTGCAAAAGAGAGACCTGCAATTCCAGATCCAACAACTAAAATATCTACGTGTTTAGACATATTTATACCTTTGAGTTAAGCAAGATAAAAAGCTTAATTAGAATTATACAGATGAAGGCAGTTAAAATTGTTGTATTTGGGAAAGTTCAAGGTGTATATTTTAGAGCTAACACAAAAAAAGAAGCTAAAAAATATAGTATTAATGGCTTCGTAAAGAACGAAAATAACGGCTCTGTTTATATTGAAGCAATTGGGGAATCTGATAACTTAGCAGCATTTATAAAATGGTGCCGAAAGGGACCAATATTAGCTTATGTAAAGCATGTTGAATTAGAAGACATTCCATTCAAGCATTTTTCAACCTTTCAAATTAGATACGATTAAACATAAAAAGTATATTATAACTTTAAATAAAATTCCCGTTCCAATACACGTTTATTTAGAGAAACGAAATGGAACAAGAATCTCTTTACTAAAAGAAAAAATAAACCTTAGAATTCCAAGTTCGTATTCTAAATCAGATAAAAAAAAGCATTTTAACCAAATGCTTGCTTGGGCAGAGAAGAAGATAACTGAAAAAAAACTTTATAAAGAAATTGGAATTAATAAATACATCAATGGTGCTGATTTCAAAATTTATAATGACAATTGGATTATAAAGATTATTGATCAGAATAGAAAAAAAATGCGTGGAAAGTTATCTTATCCCTATTTTATAATATATCGCCCTTTGAATTTAAAGGAACCCGTTTTAATAAAAAAACTGGCGCAAAAAGTATTTACAGACTACTACAAATCTCAAATTATTGAAAGAGTAGACATTTTAAACGAAAAGCATTTTCGTCAAAAAATCAACAATGTATCGATAAAGTATATGAACAGTCGCTGGGGAAGCTGTAGTATAAAAAAAAATATTAGCTTATCTTCTCGATTGCTTTTTGCACCCAAAGATGTAATAGACTATGTCATTATTCATGAATTAGCTCACACTTTTGAAATGAACCATAACTCTAATTTTTGGAAAATCGTATCTGATAAAATGCCTTGTTATAGGCAACATGAAAAATGGTTAAAAGAATTTGGGCATACTTGTGATTTTTGATATCAGCTAAAATGATAACTTTGCCCAACTCAAAAGTATGACGAAGCCAAAGCACATCTTTTTAATTATTGCAGACAGTTTAAGGTTTGATTCTGTTTATAATAAGGGAATAGGAATGCCTTATATGGAGAAAAATGCTTCTGCATTTACTGAAGCTCGATCTGCTGGTTGTTGGACTCTACCTGCAACCTCAAGTATTTTTACAGGATTAATGCCTCATCAACATGGTGCAACTACTCAATCAAGGGGGCTTTCAAAAAAGGTTCCAACTTTAGCAGAAATGCTATCTTCTGATGGTTATCATACAAAACAAATCACAGCCAATATTGTAACTACAGATATTTTTGGGGTACAAAGAGGATTTAACGAGGTAAACAAGATTTGGCAAAGTTTAGACCCCAAATTTCAAACTTTACACAGACTACTGCTTTTAATTGGGAAACCTAGACTAAGAAATCAGATTCTCTCTAAGGATTTTCTAATGCAAAAAATGTCAGAGGACTTAGATGTAGCAAAGACCTGGTTGCAAAATACATATCTAGATGTATTAGATCTTGCTGAAAAAAGATATTTTGAGCAAAAAAAGAAGAAACAAAGAACCTTTACATTCATTAACATGATGGAAACTCATTTTCCTTATCATATTGCTCCAACTTTTAAAACTTCAGCCTCATCATGGTACGGAAGAATTGAAGAATTAAAAGGGTTATATCATACTATCAATCAATCTTTCCTTAAAAGTAAAGAAGAATATATTCCACAAAAAATATCTACTCTTTTAAAAGCAAGACAAAGAACTGCTTGGGAATTAATTAGAGATAAATTAGATGATTTTATAAAAAAAATACATCAAGACGATGATAATTTAATTGTTTTTTGCTCTGACCATGGAGATAATTTTGGCGATCAACATTGGCATTATCACTTTTCTAACGTGAACGATGGAGGCAACAAAGTGCCACTTTTTTGGCTTGATAACAAAAACACAAAACCAAGTACTATAGACAATCCGGTCAGTTCTAGATTGATCTACCAATCAATATTAAGTGCTTGCAAAATCAAAAATAAAGGCCCTAGCCTATTTAGTGAAGAGGCTACTAACATCCCTGTTCTTCAAAGTTATTGGTATGATAGACAAGGGAAAACACTAAAAGAATATATGTATAATCAATTTTGTTTTATACATGAAAAAGAAAGATATAGACTAAAAGGAGACAAGTGGGGAACTGCACCGATATCCAAAGTTGGAAAAGAAGAACCAATATTTAAAAAGCTTGAAAATATCGATCCGATTGAAGAATTCATTAAGGATAAAGAACGAAAAAAATACCTTAAAAAGACCCTCTATGAGTTTAACCTTTTTTCTGATCAAATCATGGCCAAAGATGAAAAGTAAGCTATTAATTGTTGCAACAATTATTATTTCTATTGCCTCATGTAAATATGGCGACATTTTTAAATTCTATAAAAATGACATTGAAGGGTTTTCGATCAATTATCCACCCTATCTAAAAAAGGGAAAACACATACATCCTAGAGCTCCTTTTCAAGCAAGAAATTCATATAGAGATATTTACTTTATAGTTGATGTCTACAATAAAGATTCTATTGAGTCTCTTTTTTTATTTGACTCACTAAAAACAGATTTAATAGAAAACATAACTGATCCGTATGAAGAATATGACACTACTTATTCTTATAATTCATTCGCTATTCAAGAGTCACAAATTAGTGGCACTATTAAAGATGAAAGGTTAATATTTAAATTAGCTGTTTTAGAAGGAAAGCAATCAACCTTCCACGTATGTGGATGGATGTTCAGATCAAAACAACCTTTATGGATGCACGATATAGAAACTGCTATTAAGTCTATAAAAGAACTCTAATCAACTTCTGTATTTAAGATAAAATAATAATTAATTGGTCTACTTTAGATTTAAATGCCATATACTTGTAATGTAGAATATGAAAAGGTCGCTTCACAATCAAGAGACTTCTTCTCTAGAAGAAAGAAAAAAAGACCACATTAAATTGGCTTTTGAAGCACAAGTTCATTCTCTTAATCAAGACAAACGATTCAATTACGAGCCACTATTTGCTCCTCATCCCAATGATTTAGACATTTCTATTGAATTTTTAGGAAAAAAACTAAGCACTCCAATTTGGGTTTCAAGCATGACAGGTGGAACTAAAGAAGCCTTTAAAATCAATAAAAACCTAGCTAGAGCATGCAAAAAATTTGGCATGGGGATGGGTCTAGGCTCTTGTCGACCAATATTAGAAGACAATACAAGGTTGCAAGATTTTAATTGGAGAGAAGAAATTGGCCACGACCTCCCTTTTTATGCAAATATTGGGATTGCACAACTTGAACTACTAATAAAAAAATCGGAAACATTTAAAATAGAACAGTTAGTACAGAAACTAAATGCGGACGGCATTATCATTCACATCAACCCTTTGCAAGAATGGTTGCAACCCGAAGGAGATCATTTAAAACAGTCTGCAATAACAACAATTAAGACCTTTCTAAATATAACTTCGCTAAAAGTTATTGTTAAAGAAGTGGGGCAAGGAATGGGGCCTAAAAGTGTGAAAGCGCTTATACAATTACCTCTTGAAGCTATTGAATTTGCTGCTTTTGGAGGAACTAATTTTTCAAAGTTAGAGCTTCTAAGAGCTGATAAACAAAAAAAAGAAATATATCGAAACCTCACTCAAGTAGGTCATCCTGCCGAAGAAATGGTTAATTATACAAATACTATAATTGACGAAATAGGGAAAGATAAGAGATTGTGTAGAAACTTCATTATTTCTGGAGGCATTCAAAACTTCTTAGATGGATATTATCTGAACAGAAAATTAAAGGCTAATAGTATATATGGCCAGGCTTCCTCTTTATTAAAATATGCAGCCGAATCTTATGATGCCTTAGATGAATATTTGACTTACCAAGTAGAAGGATATAAAATGGCTTCTTCTTTTCTAACAATTAAAAATTAGACCTATGGATAAAGTCATTAACGGGTTTTCTAAGCTTACAAAAAAAGAAAAGATTAAATGGCTTGTCGACAATTATTTTGAAGGCAATGAAGAAGTATCAAAAGAATTTAGTACTTATTGGCATACTAATGAAAATATACAAAAGATTTATGATGAGTTTAGTGAAAATACTTTAACCAATTTTTACCTGCCTTTTGGTATTGTCCCTAATTTCTTAATTAATGATAAGGTATATTGTTTGCCTTTTGCCATTGAAGAAAGCTCAGTAGTGGCAGCAGCATGTAATGCCGCTAAATTTTGGTTAAAAAGAGGTGGCTTTAAAACAGAAATTTTATCTGTAAAAAAGATAGGTCAAGTTCATTTCAAATTAAAAAACAATCACGAAGCTTTAAAAGTTTTTTTTCCAGAGTTGAAAAGTCACCTAATTGAAGGTGGTAAATTTTTGACTGCAAATATGGATGCACGTGGTGGTGGAGTTTTGGATATTGAATTGGTGGATATGACACATCGAGAACCTAACTATTTTCAACTAAAAGTTAGTTTTGATACTGTAGATAGTATGGGTGCTAATTTTATTAATACTGTGTTGGAAGAATATGCTTCTCTATTAAAAGATATTTTAACCAAACATCAAGGCTTTCAGGAAACACCACATATTATTATGTCTATTGTCTCCAACTATACTCCAGATTGTATAGCCCGTGCAACTGTTGAATGCCCTATTGAAGCTCTAGGTGAGATAAATGGTTTAACGTCATGGCAATTTGCGGAAAAAATAAAAGACGCTGTTAGAATCGCGGAAGTAGATCCGCATAGAGCAACTACGCATAATAAAGGTATTTTCAATGGTGTTGATGCAGTTGTTATTGCAACAGGCAATGACTTTAGAGCTGTCGAGGCATGTGGTCACACCTATGCCAGTAGAGGTGAACATTATAGTAGTTTAACCCATATCTCTCTAGAAAATGATACTTTTAAATTTTGGATTGATTTACCAATGGCAATTGGAACAGTTGGTGGACTAACTATTTTACATCCGTTAGTAAAAAGAGCTTTACAACTTCTTGGCAACCCAAATGCAAAAGAACTAATGCAAATAATTGCAGCTTCTGGATTGGCTCAAAACTTTGCAGCTATTAAACAGCTGACAACTGTTGGCATCCAGCAAGGCCACATGAAAATGCATTTATTAAATATGATGAATTCTTTAAATGCTACAAAAAAAGAGAAAGAATATGCCCTGCAATATTTTAAAGATAAGGTTGTTTCGTTTACTTCTGTAAGAGCAATGCTTGCTCAATTAAGAAATGTACCTCTTAATGAAATATCTTAGCTGAAATTGAATGCAGTAAAGTCAATAATTCCCACAATTCTCCGCTTAAATCAACATGCTTTCACATTCTTTTGTATATTGAATTGATTTTAAATTATGTTGGTTCAATACTATTATCCATTTTCGCTTTCTCCAAACAGATTGGATAGATATCTAGCCGCCGGCTGGTTTAGGAATAGCATTATGCTATTTAGATCTAAGATGCTTTGCATGGATGGAAACTTGTTTGACGTTATCAATATACGTCTTGGTCTAAACAATTATAGTTTTCCTAAAAAATACCGTAAACTTCTTTTCAAGAATAAAGATCAGTTTAGATATGAGGTAAAAAGAGCTTCTATAACAAAGCAAAAGGAAGCGCTTTATAAAATTCACAAAACAAGGTTTAAGGGTTTCATTTATGATAGCTTGCGGCAATTTCTTTATTCAGATACTTTCAGTAGTGTTTTTCAGACTTTTGAAATTAACGTATATGATGGAGACCAGCTTATAGCTTTTAGTTATTTTGACAAAGGCAATCACAGTATAGCAAGCTTACTAGGTGTTTTTGATCCAAACTACGCTAAATACAGTTTGGGAACTTATACTATGCTTCTAGAAATCGAATATGCCATACAAAACAATCATAGGTTTTATTATCCAGGCTATATTTTCAATAAGCCATCAATGTTTGATTATAAGTTAAAATTAGGGGAACATCATTATTACGATTGGAATGGAAAATGGAGACCTTTCAAATATGGAAAAAAGATTACCACTTATACTGACAAACTAAATAAGCAAATAAATTATGTAGTTAGTGTTCTACTTGATAAAAATGTGTGTTTTCAAAAGAAACTATATCCCCTTTTTCCATTAGGTTATATGGAAAAAACAATGGAACCTTTTGTTAAAGGCCCTGTATTAATGTTTATAGATAAAATTATTGAGAATGATCAATTATTGATTTTAGAATATCTGCCAGAAGAAAACATCTATTCTTTGGCGTTTGCTAAAAGATGTCCCGAGTATAACCAAATTATTCGTCGACAGCAAAGTAGTTTAAATGATGGCGAAAGCTTTATGTCCGTTCTAAAGTATGACCAGTTTATCGTTAAATCTTCAAAGATGGAAGATGTTATTAGGTACTTATAAGAAATGTTTTAGTCGAATTATCTCCTGCTCAGTTAAAAATCGCCATTTCCCTCGTGGAAGTTTCTTTTTAGTCAAGCCTGCATATAAAACTCTATCTAGTTTTTTAACCGAATATCCAAAATGTTCAAATATTCGTCGAACAATTCTGTTCCTTCCAAGATGTATCTGAACGCCAACAATTCTTTTGTCTTGCTTATCTGCGTATTGAACATCATCAACTATTACAGGGCCATCATCAAGCGTTATTCCGGATCGTATTTCATTGATGTTTTCTATTGAAACCTTTTTATTTAATTCTACGCGATATATCTTATCAATTTCAAAACTAGGGTGGGAAAGTTTTTGAGCCAATTCCCCATCATTTGTCAAAAGTAATAAACCTGTAGTATCTTTATCTAGTCTGCCAACAGGATAAATCCGTTCTTTTGTTGCACTAGCAACTAAATCCATTACTGTTTTTCGATTGCGTTCATCTTTAGTAGTCGTTATAAATCCCTTTGGTTTATTGAGTAGAATGTATACTTTTTTCCCTCCAAATACTCGCTTTCCTTTAAAAAAAACTTTATCTTTTTTGGGATTGACTTTATGGCCCATTTCATAAATGATTGAATCATTTACTCGAACCAAACCTTGTCTTATAAATTCATCAGCTTTTCTCCTTGAACATATCCCAGAAGTTGAGATAAACTTATTTAATCGCATCTCTTCAACTGAAGAGTTGGCTGGTGTTCTAGTTTTCTTCCCTTTTTTGCTCATTACTAAAAGAAACAGTTTCTATATCGGTTTTTTCACCAATTTCATTTTCAAGTTGTGCAAATTCTTTTAGCTTTGGCAAATCACTTATATCATTAATTCCAAAATAATCCATAAAGAATTGACTCGTAGAATATAATAACGGTCTTCCTGGTTCATCGCTTCTTCCACTTATTTCAACCAGCTCCTTTTCCATCAGCTTTTGAACGGTATAATCTGAATTAACTCCTCTAATCTTTTCTATCTCACTTTTTATAATTGGTTGCTTATAGGCAATAATAGCTAGTGTCTCAATTGCTGCGTTGGTTAACCTTCTTTTCATTTTCTGATTTAAAAAGGCTGAAGTAATTTCATAATATGCCTTCTTTGTTAGAAATTGATACCCACCTCCTGTTTTTTCAATTTTGAAAGCATACGTCTCATCGTTATATTTTAGAAGCAGCTCTTCTAAGAGCTCAAGCACCTCTTTTTCTGTAATTTTGGGCTTTTTATCATCTTCGCCAACTTCTAAATTCAAGCAATCTATAATTTCAGACAACTTAATAGGCTGCTCCGCAACAAAAATTAGTGCCTCAATGTGTTGTAAAAGATGCTTCATAATATGAAAGATAGCAAAAACATTTTTTGCTCTAAAAATTCAATGATACAACAATTAAAAAAATTGTTATTCTTCAGATAAAGCTGCTGCCCCGCTAACGATTTCCGAGATTTCTGTAGTAATAGCGGCTTGACGCGCCCTATTGTAAGTTAATTTCAATTCTTTAAGAAGTTCTCCTGCATTATCTGTCGCCTTATCCATAGCAGTCATCCGTGCACCATGTTCTGAAGCATTTGTGTCTAGCAAAAATCTAAAGAACTGTGTTTTAAGGATCTTAGGAATAAGCTCATCTAAAATTTGCTCTTTACCTGGCTCAAAGATATAATCTGCTTTTGTAGCTTGTTTTTCTTCAGTATTACCAGATTGAGAAACTACTGGCAAAAACTGTTCTGCTTTTGTAAACTGTACAGCTGCATTTTTAAATTCCCCATATACTACCTCCACACGATCAACACTTTCATTTAAAAAGGCATTCATAATATATTCAGATGCTTCACTTGCCTTAGCAAAAGTAAGATCACTAAATAAATTTTGGAACGTTGTATTGATTGACGCAGAGCTTTTCTTTAATCCATCATATCCTTTTTTCCCAACACACATCAATTCCACATTTCCTTGAGCATGTTGCTTAGTATATTTTTCCTCCAAAAGGGTTTTAGTTGCCTTAACAACGTTTGTATTAAACGCACCACAAAGTCCTCTGTCTGAAGTTATTGCAACTATTAAAACTCTCTTTACAGGTCTTTCCTTTCCGAAATTCAATTCAACATCATCACCAACATTATCCATTATATTGGATAATACTTTATTTAATTGCAATGAATAAGGTCGAATCTTTGTAATTCGTTCTGTTGCTCTTCTCAACTTAGCTGCAGAAACCATTTTCATGGCCTTTGTAATTTGCTGAGTAGACTTAACAGAACTTATTCTACCTCTTACTTCTTTTAAATTTGCCGGCATTTTTCGATGCTTAAAATAATTTTATTTATGCTGTATAGTTTTTCTCTACTTCTGAAGCAAGATTTTTCAATTTTTCAACTGCATCATCATCTAGCTTACCTGATTTAAACGTTTCTAAAACTTCAGGATGCTTTGCTTCTAGTTGGTTTAACAAATCCTCTTCAAACGCTCTTACTTTCTCAACCGGAATATTCCTAAGCAACCCCTTAGATCCTAAATAAATAATAGCTACCTGCTTCTCTACACTAACTGGAGAATATTGCCCCTGCTTCAGAATTTCTACATTTCTTTTTCCCTTCTCTAATACTGACATTGTAGCCGCATCTAAATCTGAACCAAATTTGGCGAACGCTTCCAATTCTCTATATTGAGCTTGATCTAACTTTAATGTTCCTGCAACCTTTTTCATTGATTTTATTTGGGCACTACCTCCAACTCTCGATACAGAGATACCTACATTAATGGCCGGCCTTACACCAGAATTAAACAAATTAGATTCTAAGAAAATTTGACCGTCCGTAATAGAAATAACATTTGTAGGAATATATGCAGAAACGTCTCCTGCCTGTGTTTCAATAATAGGAAGCGCTGTTAAAGAGCCTCCTCCTTTTACTTTACCCTTCAATGGCTCTGGTAGATCATTCATTTGTGAAGCAATACCATCATCTGCAATCAATTTTGCAGCTCTCTCCAGTAATCTTGAATGTAAGTAAAAAACATCTCCCGGATATGCTTCTCTTCCCGGAGGTCTTTTCAATAATAAGGAAACCTCTCTATATGCAACTGCTTGTTTTGATAAATCATCATAAACAATCAATGCTGGTCTTCCCGTATCTCTAAAGTATTCACCAATTGCACATCCTGCAAATGGAGAATAAAAAATCTGAGGAGCTGGATCAGAAGCATTTGCCGCCACAATTACTGTGTAAGCCATTGCTCCTTTTTCTTCTAATGCCTTTGCAATTCCCGCAACGGTTGATGCCTTTTGTCCGCATGCTACATAAATACAGAAAACAGGTTCACCTCTATCGTAAAATTCTTTTTGATTTATAATCGTATCAATGGCAATTGCTGTCTTACCAGTTTGTCTATCTCCAATAATAAGCTCTCTTTGCCCTCTTCCAATTGGAATCATAGCATCTATTGCTTTAATTCCCGTTTGTAAAGGCTCATTTACTGGTTGTCTATAAATTACCCCTGGTGCTTTTCTTTCAATTGGCATTGGAACCGTTTCTCCAGCAATTGGCCCCTTGCCATCTATAGGCTCTCCCAAAGGATTGACCACTCTTCCCAACATACCTTCTCCCACATTGATGGAGGCAATTTGTCCTGTTCTTTTAACAGTATCTCCTTCATTTACCATTTCTGTAGGTCCCATTAAAACAACCCCTACATTATCCTCTTCTAAGTTCAACACTACCGCTTTTAAGCCATTATCGAACTCGACCAACTCTCCTGATTGCGCCTTCGTTAATCCATAAACACGTGCAATACCATCACCAACCTGAAGGACTGTTCCAACCTCTTCTAATGTTGCTTCTGAATTAAAGCCACTTAGTTGTTCTCTTAGAATTGATGATATTTCATCTGGTCTTACTGCTGCCATTTTATTCTATTTATCAGTTTATTAAAACTCGTTTTAAATTGTTTAGCTTATTAGCAATACTGGAATCAAAAATTTGATCTCCGATTTTAATAATAAACCCTCCTAAAATATTTTTGTTTGTATTTGTAGAAACTTCTACATTTTTTAATCCCAATTGGGACTTTAGCTTGTCAATTATACTTGTTATTGTAGTATCTGTTAAACTAACAGCTGAGGTAATTTCAACAGAGGTAATCTCCTTTAAGGTATTGTATTCTTCAAAAAACACATTGGAAATATCCTCTAAGAAACCCTCTCTTCCTTTACTAACAAGAACGTTTATAAACTCATTAGTAAGGTCTGAAATATTTCCTTTGAATACTTGTGTTAAAATTTCCTTTTTCTTATCAGACTTAATAATTGGACTTTTGAGCATTAATTTCAAATCCCTGCTTGTACTAATTGTTTCTTTAATGATTTTAAAATCATTAAAAACATTATCAAGCACATTTTTCTCCTGTGCTTCTTTAATTAGAGCATTGGCGTATCGTGCTGATAATTTAACTTCTGCCATTAGTTCAATTTAATTTGATCTACTAGTCCGTCTACAAATGATTGATGATCTTTCTCAGAACTCAATTCCTTACCGATAACTTTTTCTGCGATATCTAAAGAAATCTTTGCCACCTCATTTTTAACTTCCGCAATCGCTGCATTTTTTTGATTTTCAATCTCTGCTTTTGCTTCAGTAATGATTGCATCTGCCTCTTTTTTAGCTTTTTCATGAGCTTCAGCAATTATGCTTTCTTTCATATCTTTCGCCTCCTTAAGAATTAAGCCCCTTTCCTCTCTAGCATCACGCAATAGTTTTTCGTTATCTGCTTGTAAAAGTTGTAATTCTTCTTTTGCTTTTTCGGCAGAGGAGAGCGCATCTTCAATAGATTTCTCCCTTTTTCTTAATGCTTCTCCTATTGGCTTGAAAGCAAACTTGCCTAACAAGAACCAAAAGGTTAAAAAGATAAGTGTCGTCCAAAAAATTAATCCTAAATCTGGAGTAATTAATGATTTGGCATCAAATAGCAATACCATAACTATAGTTTAAAAATTAGAAATAAGTGCACGAGCCATCATGCGACAGCTCTGCGCTTTATATATTCTTTTAAAACTATGCTACCAAGAAAGATATTACAATAGCTGCTAGTGCTGCACCCTCTACAAGAGCTGCTGCAACAATCATTGCACCTCTAATATCTCCGCTAGCTTCAGGTTGTCTTGAAATACCTTCCATAGCTTTACCTCCAATTGAGCCAATACCGATACCAGCTCCAATTGCTGCTAAACCTGCTCCTAATGCTGCTAAACCTGTCATAATTTAAATGTTTTCTGTTTACAAATTTTTGTTTCAAATAAAAATATTAATGATGATGCTCCTCAATGGCAGCACCAATAAAAATTGCCGATAAAAGTGCGAAAATATATGCCTGCAAGAATGCAACAAATAGCTCGATTGCATTCATGAAAAGCACAAAAGGAAAAGCGATACCGATCCCTCCAATGGTTCCACCAACACTTTTCCCCATATCTCCTAAAATAAATATTAAGCTTACTAAACTCAAAATAATAATATGTCCTGCTGTAATGTTTGCAAACAAACGCATCATTAATGCGAATGGTTTTGTAAACAGTCCCAGAATTTCAATTGGTGTTAAAATTACCAATACCCACTTTGGCACCCCCGGCATAGCTAAAACATGCGTCCAATAATCTTTATTCCCGCTAATTTGAGTTATTATAAAAGTAAATACTGCCAAAGTCATTGTAAAAGCAATATTTCCCGAAATATTAGCACTTCCTGGAAAGAAAGGTACTAATCCCATTAAATTACATGTCAATACAAAAAAGAAAATGGACATAATATACGGCAAGTATTTATCCGCTTTGTGTCCTAAATTGGGTTCTAAAACATCCTCTCTGATGTATTGAAAAATGGGCTCAATAAATGATTGCAACCCCTTAGGAGCTTTGCCCTCTCTATCTTTATAAGCTTTGGCAACCCTTGAAAAGACAATTAACATAATTAGTAATGCCAACAACATTGTAAACACGTTCTTCGTAATTGAAAAATCAATGATTTTAGAATGGTCTGTAGCTGCCACCCTACCATGATACATGTGGTACCCTTTATGCTCATGTCCATGCGCCAACTTACTAGACATAAACATGTCTAATTTTTTGTGGTCCTTATTGTATACAATAACTGGAAGTGGTAAAGAGATGTGTTTTTCCCCTAAGGTTAAAATATGAAACTCATTAGCATCTGAAATATGATGCATGATCGCCGCTATTGGATCCGTTTCTCCCTCTCCATGACCTGCATCATCATGCGCGTGTTCCGCATGTTCATGATGTTCCTCCTTCTGTCCATGATCTTTATCACTCTTTGCTGCAAAAGATGGAAAACTTCCACCTAAAAAGAATAAAATTAAAAATATACTAAGCGACCCTTTTTTCATCATAAAAACCCTCTATCGAGCTTTAAAATTTGTGCGAATATAGGGAGATTTGATTGGTTAGAATATTTTTTTTCAATGAAAAAGAGGTGTTAACGTTAAAATAAAAGAACAGCTTAAAATTTACACCAAACCGTTTCTTATTTCCGAGCATTTGAAAGTATAAAAACTTTCGTTAACTAAATCAATTTAATAATGGCCAATCTTTACCATCATTTCTAGTAAGCACTACCAGACCTTCATCTCCATAGGTGTTGTACCAATACAAAGTAAGGTTTTGACCATCTACTTCTACTACCATATAGTCATAAGCGTCCCCATATTGATCTTCGCCATCAGCAGATAACTTTCCGCATACATCTATTATTCTTGAACTCTCATCAAATGCAGGTTCATCACCATAGCAGGACTCAAATAAACCAAACGAAAGATCTGTTGTTTCATAAATTCCTCCTCCAAGGTCTGTCCAAGTCACTTCACCAGCTATATTATCACAATCAAACCCTTCACCATCTATTAGACTCGTACTAACGTAACTAAAAGTACCCCCTATATCTGAAATACATGTATATGTAACAGCATTGCTTCCATTTGTTACTTGTAAAGCTCCACTATTAGTTACTACCTCATAAGTAAAGAACCATTGGTCTCCACCATTTATTTCGTTTTCTGCATTTATTGAGCTTCCATCCAAAAGATCTGTTATTGTTAGATCTATAGTAGCAGGCAATTCTGTAAATGATGCTATCAATGTTCTATTTTCAATAGAATCTGATCCTTTTTGATTAAATCGCTTATACACATTAATCTCTTGAGCTATTTGAGGAGATGATCCATCAAGAAAATTTATAGTTAGTGAAACCGTGTCTGTTTGATCTTTTACAAAATTTTTATCTGAAGGGATTTCTATTATCACCGCCTCACTTGTAGAGACATTGTAAAACTGATCATTGTCTAAACACCCAGCTAAGATGCAAAGCATCCAAATTATCGTACCATATAATTTAAAACTTTTCATTGTATTAATTTATCATGGACAAAGTGTGCAATTTTCAATTTGACTGTTCCACCAAACAGGCGTTGTCAACGCACCACTCCCTGTTGTGACCTCTTGCATATTCAAATTTTCACTATTGTATAAAATTTCACTTACAGGGTATGGGAAACGTAAAACAGGATGCGTCAATCCTCCTATAGATGGATTTTCTGCTGGACTAAGTAGTGGAATCCTTGTCCTTCGCCAATCATTGTACGCTTCAAACTGTAAGAAAAGCGCTATATATTTTTGAGTCATAATTTGTTCATATGCTTCTGTAGGGTTTATACTTAACGTTCCTTCATCAATCAAATACTGTTCAATTAGTTTTCCCACCGAATCTGACTTGGTTTGCTCGTCTGGGACATCTTCTGGAATAAAGAGTGGTGCTCCGTCTACCATTTTACTTCTTAGTTTAGTTATTGAAGCTCTTATGGCTTCGTCATAAGCTGTTTGCGCAGCCCCTGCTTCTCCTTTAATCAAATGGGCTTCCGCTTTCAAAAACAATGCTTCCTCGTATGTCATCCATTCCAATGCTGCATCTGCTGCATTGTAGAAGCTTCCTATAGCAGATACACTTTCTCTAAAGACTGGAGGACTTCCATTTAAGTGTCCTTCGTAAAAACCTTCATCATTTAATCTCGCTTGTGCAAATAAACGTGGATCACCTTTGTCTAATAACAAATTAGCATATTGATAGCTCACCCTAATGAAATTCATATTATTCGACCAAGGGTTTTTAGCTCCTGGAGAATCGAAGTACATGTAGTTTGCATTATCGCTAGCACTTGTAAAACCTTCTTCTAACTTTAGCAATACAGAGTCCGCTATTGCCATCGAGTTATAGCCTGGTGCATAAACTAGGTGCATAAATAAACGCGCTTGTAAAGTTCTTGCTAGTTTTCGCCATTCTTCATCTCCTCCTTCATAAACATGATCCCCTCCGTCCGCAATATTAACTTGCACATTTCTGGTACCACTATCTAAATCTCTAATGGCTTCTTCCAAGAGACTCAATATGGATACATATATCTCCTCCTGTGTATCATATTTTGGGAAGGGAATATCCGCACCTTGCCATGCTTCTGAAAAAGGGGCGTTGTTAAAGAGGTCTGTTATTATGGACATGTTCCATGCCCAAATAATTTTTGCTATCGCTGCATAATCCAATGCATTTTTGGCCGTTGCCTTTTCAACTAATACTTTACAGTTTTGCATGACATCTACGTATGAAAAGAAGGCCCAAAAATTATTGATATCATTTTCATTGAGACTATAATTATCAAAATTACCTGGGTTATTGGCAGAAAGATTAAATGCTGAATGTTGCACCCATCCATTTCCAATATACGAAGGATCTCCTCCCAAAACTTCAAAAGAAAAATTCGCTAATATACCTGCTAACAATCCTGACTCAGGAACATCAACAGGGTTGTTAGGGTCCGTATTGGAGTCTAAAAAATTACATCCTGATATCATTCCTATAATTATCATAGTGATGATGCCTTTCGATATATTTTTTATGCCTTTCCTCTTAAACATCGCTATTGATTAATTAAAATTCAGATTTACGCCCAGCGCATAGCTTCTTGTACCAGGCGTTACAAAATGATAAAACCCCTGCCCATTGCCTGCACCATCTAAACTACCTTCAGGGTCCCAATATGTAAAGTTGCTTTTTATCCAAACGTTTCTTGCAATCAATGAAAAAGCAACTCCACTTAATGGAGAATTTCTAAACCATTTACTTGGCAAACTATACGCCAAACTCAACTCTCTTAACTTCAGATAGCTTGCATCTTCAACAAATAATTCATCTACATCAGAATAAAAGAATGAATAATAAGACTCATCCTTCACCACAGGAATATCATTTTCGACATATACAGGATTTCCTTCATCATCTGTTCCGTTTTGTCTTACCCCATCCCATATTGCTACCGTATTCCTATCAGCAGTTATGCTTGAAGTACCAAAGAAGGTGGTATAAAATAAATCATAATTAAATACGTCGCCACCAATTCGCATATCCAATAAAGCTCCTATGGTTAAACCCTTAAATGTAATATCTGTCCTTAAGCTTCCTGTCCAATCGGGTTGAACATTGCCTATTTTTCCAATATCACCAAATTCGGGAAGCCCATCATCATCAATTATCACTCTTCCATCATCTGTTCTTGCCAATTGTTGCCCCCATATTATTCCATAACCATGTTCTGCACTTGCAAGAATGCTTGGAAGCCCATCTGAGGCTTCATATAAAACAATAGATTCAATTCCATCGGTTAAGGACTCTATTGTCGTTAAGTTCTTGGCAAAGTTGAATTGAAAGTCCCAATTAAATCCGTTTTTTAACTCAATTGGCCTCACAAAAACAGTCAATTCATGGCCTCTGTTTTTTACTTCCCCAGCGTTTACCACTCTTCCTATAAATCCTGTTGTCGCAGAAACCTCAGGGATGAGTACTTGATTATCACTTATTCTATCATAGAAAGTATAATCCACCTTTAGTCGTTCATTGAAAAAGCGAAAGTCTCCTCCAACTTCATATTCCGTTACTAACTCATTTACTAAATTGGGATTGGCTTCTTCATTATTTAACTCGTAAAGGTTTTGCCCTGCAAAAGGCGAAGTAATACCTTCAATATCAGAAGGTGTGAATATTTGCTCTATTAAATAAGGCGGTGCATCGTTTCCAACCTGAGCCCAAGACCCTCTTATTTTTCCATATGAAAACCACTTCTTACTACGCAATCCAATCATTTTTGTCAATTCTATCCCCGCACTTGCTGCCGGATAAAAATACGATCGACTATTTTCAGGAAGTGTCGATGACCAATCGTTTCTACCACTAAATGACAAGAACACCATCTCCTTAAACGCTAAATCTAATGCACCGTAGATCCCCACCTTTTTTCTCTCTTCATCGAATTGAAAATTCGATACCTGAATGGCATTACTAATATCAAAAAACCCAGGAAGGTTTAATCCTATTCCCCTTGTCAGGTCCCATTTTGTTTGTTGAGATAAAATATTAACTCCAACTAAACCACCTATCTTTACATTCTTTTTTGCCCCTACGTATCCCTTCGCATTTATAATTAGATCATTGTTAAACTCCCTATCTATAATATTTGCATTATACATATTCCCATTCTCCAATCCGTCTGGATCTCTTATATCATCATCACGTGTACCAATGTTAACTCTATCTTCTATAAGATTGTGAAACCGATCTATACCAAATCTTTCTGTTACTGTTAACCATGGTTTTATTTTAAAATCGAGATTATGGCTATTAAAGAATCTATTTACTGTACTAAAGTTACCATTGTTCTCCGCCAACCAAAATGGGTTATTTAAAATATCTGTAAAAGTATAATACTCCCCATCTTCCGTATAAAAAGTATTGATATCATGACTAATAGGCCAGTTGTTTAGTGCAAACAAGAAACTTCTTTCTGATTGCCCTTCACTCAATCTTTTGTTAAAAGAATTCATATAACTGAACGTTCCATTATATGTTATATGATCACTTAAATCAATTGAGAAACCCGTTCCTATGTTGTGCCTCTTATATTCATTTGTTGGAACAATTCCATCTTCTTTTAAGAAAGAATATGTCAAATTATATGTGGTATTATCTTTTCCGCCGCTTATATTAAAGCTCAGTTCATTTGAAATCCCTGTTTGATAAAATTCTTCTCTAGGGTCATATACCTGAGGTTGTCCAATAGAATCTAAAACTACTTGAGCGACATTATCTTTATGAGGCCCCCAAGAATTTGTTGTAGGTGTTAACCCCGAAGTTTCCTGGTACCCTCCTGCACCTACTGGCAGCCCATTGGTATATTCTCCATCCTCCCCCTGAAGGTACTGGTCTTGAAACCCCCTTATAACGGGCTTGTTCAGACCTATAACGTTGCTAATAGAAACCTTTGGTAAAGACTGTTTTTTTTCTCCTTTCTTTGTAGTAATCATGACTACACCGTTGGCCCCTCTACTTCCATATAAATTTGCTGCTGCTGCCCCTTTTAAAACATATACTGACTCAATTGAATTTGGATCAATGTCTAAGGCTCTATTTGCACCGCTACCGTTAAAGAAGTTTCGCTCAACCACTTCGGGTTGACCGTTATTAAAACTATTGTCAAAAGGAATTCCATCAATCACAAATAATGGACTATTGTCGCCCGTTAAAGACGAAGCTCCCCTAAGTACAATTCTCGATGCAGAACCAACCTGTCCTCCTGCAGAGTTAATCTGAACTCCAGCTATTTTACCTGCCAATGCATTAACAAAATTTGCTTCTCTCGCTTTGACAATATTTTTTGGCTCAACTTTTTGTACTGCATAATTAAGAGAACTTTCCTCTTTTTCAATTGCTTGAGCCACAATTAGCACTTCCTTTAACTCTAGTCCTTCTTTTAAACTTACATCAATGACAGATTGACTAATAATCTCGATCTCTTTTTTTTCATATCCAATTATTGAAAAAATCAATGTAGCCGAATCTATATCCACCCCAATTGCATAACGTCCTTCAGCATCTGTTGAAGTTCCAACTGAAGTTCCCTTAAGAATAACCGTTGCGCCTACTAAGGGTTCTCCTTCGCTACTCGTTACAATCCCAGAAACAATACGTTCTTGGGCTTGCAATATTCCAGCAAAAAAAATTAAACCAAATAAGGCTGCTAAAAATTGCTTCATAAATCTGGGCTTATCCAATACAAATATTAAAAAAAATTATATCTATGAATCAACAATATTTTTAATACTGTTAATAATATATAAATATTTGCTGTAAATCAATAATTGATTTCTTGTTCTTCTATTTTCTCTGGAAGTTTCCTAAAATTATAATGTTGATCTCTCAATTGGGGAATATAGCCTGCCTCTCTAATTGCCTGTTGCATAGAGTTCGCCGTAAATCGATGTGGTGCCCCTGCAGCAGAAACGACATTTTCTTCTATCATTATTGACCCAAAATCATTTGCCCCAGCATGCAAACACAATTGTCCTACTTTTTTTCCTACAGTTAACCAAGAAGCTTGAATATTTTTAATGTTTGGCAACATCATTCGACAAAGCGCAATCATTTTAATGTACTCATCACCAGTAACTTGGTTACGTATTCGACGCATTCTTCTTAAGAGTGTTCCCTCATCTTGATAAGGCCATGGAATAAAAGCCAAAAAGCCATCAGCATCCTCGGGTTTTTCTGATTGAACTTCTCTTAACCAAACTAAATGTTCCATTCTTTCATAGATGGTTTCTATGTGCCCGAACATCATTGTTGCAGAAGTTGTAAGTCTTAATTGATGTGCTGCACGCATTACATCTAACCATTCCTTTCCTGTACATTTCCCTTTTGCTAAAAGTCTTCGTACTCTGTCATTCAAAATTTCCGCTCCTGCTCCCGGCAATGAATCTAACCCTGCCTCCTTAAGTCTTTGTAAAACTGTACTATGGTTAAGCCCTTCCAATTTACAGATATGAGCAATTTCTGGAGGACCTAACGCGTGCAATTTTATTTCAGGATACAGTGATTTCAGCTCTTTAAATAAGTCCTCATAAAATGAGAGCCCTAATTCAGGATGATGTCCTCCTTGCAAAAGAAGCTGGTTCCCTCCATATCGAATGGTTTCCTCAATCTTAATTTTGTATGTCTCTATATCGGTAATATATGATTCTTCGTGTCCCGGTTTTCTATAAAAATTACAAAACTTACAATTAGCTACACAAACATTAGTAGTGTTTACATTTCTATCTATAATCCATGTAACAATATTATCGGGTTTATGTATCATTCTTAATTGGTGCCCGATAGACATTAACTCTGCAGTTGAAGCATGCTCGAACAAAAAGATCCCTTCTTCGATAGTAAGAAACTCAAGATTTAGCGCTTTTTGATATAATATTGACTTCTTCATCTCATTACTATGAATTTCCCGTATGAAAGTGAAACTTATTTAAACCAAAGATAGTTGCTTCAATTCAGTGAAACAAAAACCATTTATTATTAGATTATGATAATTTGATTGCTCTTTCCTTAATCCAAAGGATATGTAAATAGAAAAGAGCCATTCAAATGAATGGCTCTTTTCTATTTATTCGTTGTTTTCTTTTTGTTTCTTAAAACATGCCTACGGTAGTTAAAAAGGACAATCTGTACATGGATCTACTATGATATCCACTCGCTCTATACTTCGCTGATCAATACCATTGCCAATCACCCTAAACTCTGTTCTTCTGTTTCGCTGATGCTCCTCCTCACTACAAGGCACATTGTCCACACATCCATTCACCGTCTGCGTCTCCCCATAGCCGACCGCTACCAATCGATCTCTGGAGATTCCTCGTTGTACCAACCAATCTACAGCGGCCTTTGCCCTACGCTCTGATAAAGCAATATTATATGCATAACTCGCTCTCGCATCCGTATGAGAGCCTATCTCTACTATCGTTCCACCATTCAATCTCATAAACTCCTCTACCACACTTAAATCTATCTCCGCCTCATTTCTAATATAACTCTGATCAAAATCATAGTAGATATGATGTAATAAAATACCTCCTCCACGCTCACCAGGCTGTACATAAGGATCTCTCGGGTCTACCACTATCGTCTGTAACTTCGGCAATGGAACGATCGCCTTCACTGTACCACTAGCTCCTCTTGTCGTCACATCTACACTCCCTGGTCCATAGCCCGTTGCTGTCGCCCCTACATTGTAATCACAATCCACCTCTACCTCATAATAACTCTTCCCACTTATATCACTACTCCCCTCCTGCTTATCTTCACTACATAAACTCTGTACCAACACACTCGACGTTGGTATTGGATTACGCGTATCCGCATCAATCACCAATACCTCTAAATCCAAGGGCTCTTCCTGCTCCAAGGGGATCTTTACATAGACCTTACCCCCTGGCTTCACGCCTACCGTACTCGCCTCCTTCAACTCACAACCGTAACCCTCCGCACAGCCTTCCAAACGATACTCCCTACCAGGCAGTACATTAAACTCAAACTCCCCATCACATTCTACCTTTCTGCTGCCGATCTCATCGCCCTCATACATCAACAATACATCTGCTCCACAGATTGGCTCATCCGTCTTCGCATCTACTACGATACCTTCCAATGTTATACCCTCATCGGTGAAACTATAAATATCATCACTGCCATAGCCGCCAGGACGATCACTCGTCAAAAAGCCACCTGACTTATCTTCATTAAAGATCAAACTGAAATCATCATGACTACTATTCAACGGTGCACCCATGTTCTTCACTGCTCCCCAGCTTGTACCACTGCCCTTCACTCGGAAGATATCCAAACCACCTAAGCCACCCTGGCCATCACTGGCAAAGTACAACTCATTGTCCTTGTCCACATAAGGAAACATCTCATCGCCCTCCGTATTGATATCTGGACCTAAGTTCATCGGTACTCCCCAGCTGCCAACGCCTTCTGCCTCACATACATATAAATCCGTACCACCATAACCGCCAGGCATGTCACTAACAAAATATAAATAACTGCCATCTGCACTCACCGCTGGATGACCCACACTGTATTCATCATTGTTGTACTTAAACTCCCCAATGTTCGTCCACTTCTCTCCCTCTATGTCCGCCGAGTAAATCTTCAACTTCACAATCTTATCACTACTCTTACCCACCTTGCCAAATACACCGCGATTGTCATAGTTGTTTCTCGTAAACAATACCTTACTGCCCCCCTCTAAAAAAGTCATAGGACCCTCATGGTACTTCGTATTCACTCTGCCCTTAATCGTCTTCGGCTTACTCCAGTTGTCACTCTCCTCGCCCCCTTCTTGCTCTACATAGTATAAATCATAAAAAGGCTCCCCGATCCAGGTATGTACACGACTCAACGATTGCGCACTATCTCTACTTGAAGAAAAAATCACTCCTTCTTTGTAGTAATTGGGAGCAAAGTCATACACACTGCTGTTAAAAGGCATATGCTCTAAGGTATAGCGACTCGCATCTTCATAAAACTGCCGGTAACCCTTAGAAGCCTTCATCTCATTGTCTGCACGGCTATCACTAGGAACAAACTCACGGTACTGACTGTACCACTTCACCGCTTCGCCATACTTCTCATTGATCTGTAGTACCTGAGCATAATACAATAAATGTACAGGCTCCGCCTCTGAATATTGTACCACCTTGCTGTACCAATACTCCGCTTCATCGTATTGATTTGTCAATCGATAACAATCTGACAGCTTCCACATCGCCTCAAAATTATCCTCCTTGCTCAGTAAATCCTGATACAACTCGATCGCTGGCGTATACGCTAGCTTATCATAAGCCTCATTGGCACGCTGTAGCTTCCCCTGTCCATAACTACTCGTCATAGATAACAACAGCAATAAAAATATGCTACTTCGTATCGTTTGTATGGCTTCTATTTTCATCTTTATTATGTTTTATTTAGTATCTCTTTTTCTAAGTTAAAAATATCTTGGCGTTATAATCTTACTCTTATCAAAACTAAAGTCAAAGCCCATAATCACCTCATGGGTTCCACTACCAGTGAAATCATTCAACTCCGTTAAAGTATAATCATAGGCATAGCCAATCATAAATTGTTTCGTCACCCAAAACTCCAACATCGCATCAAAACTATCCGAATTCGTCAACTTCTCCTTCTCCTCTCGATTGCCAAACGTTGTTCGATATGTAGCACCGATGTTTAAGCGGTCAAACAATAAAAAACTTAAGTTAAAGTCCGTAGAAAAAGGACTCTTGTATTCTCCACTTAAGATGTGCTTAAACATCACCTGAGGACGGATCTTTACCGTACCTGAAGAACCTAAATTAATCACACCTCCTGCCATTGCAAACATGTGTGGTACACGTTGAGCTATTAAGCCATTCGATAATCGAGGTTGTTCCTCATTGTACAATTCTGATTTAATGAAGTTCGGTACACTAAAACCTACATAGAACTTGTCCGGATTATAGAAATAAAAACCTGCGCCTACATCCGGCATTACCTTACTTACATCATCCTGTAAGGAAGGATCACCTACATCATTGCTGATCAAACAAGTTAAACAATGCTTGTAATATAATATACCCGCATTAATACCAAAACTTAATTTTGTCGCTCCACCAGCTCCTACTGGAATTCGGTAAGCATACGTTACATTCAACCAATTTTGGTTTACTTCCCCTAAACGGTCATTCACAAAGTTAAAGCCTAAGGCTAAATCCTCATTCTTCAAAGGACTATGAATCGAAAACGTCGCATTCTGAGGATGACCCTCGATGCCCGTCCATTGATTACGGTACAACGCGCGAATGCTTAATACCTCATTAGCCCCTGTATAGGCCGAGTTGATCGGTAGCTTATTGAACATAAACTGCGTGTACTGAGGCTCTTGTTGACCCACGACGCTTAAACTCATTAGCATCAGGATACTTCCAAGTACGATTTGACTAATTCTCATATATCTCATCTTTTTCCTTTTTTATTATAGGGAGCGAAGTAACCTTCGCTCCCATTATTACCTATTATTAACGTTGTAACGTTATAAAACTTGATAACGCTTGTCGCTGTAACCCTTCATTCCACCTTAGTATGTAATAATACACTCCATCCGGAAGTGGACGCTCCATATAGGTGCCATCCCAGCCTGTCAATGGATCATTTACATTCTCATAATCACTACATCTGTACACCTCATTACCCCATCTGTTAAAGATGATCAACTCTACATTCTCTCTACCTTCTACACAAGGAATATAGAATGTCTCATTAAAGCCATCTGCATTTGGTGTGATCACCTGCGTGATCTCACATGCACCTATTGTAATAAACACCCATGCCGTATCTACATCATTCGGACCACACAACGACGTATCAGCTGATTCATCGCAGATCACATATTGGAAGCTATCCACACCCTCAAAGTCGGTTGCTGGTGTGTAAGTAATCGTTCCATCAGGATTTATTACTGCTGTTCCACCATTTACAGTTGTTGTCGTTGGTAATAAATCACCACTTGTTGGATCCAGCACACCGATCACGATGATCGTATCTCCACTGATATCATTCGTAGGGACAGGAATCGTTACAGGAGTATTGAAGGTGGTCACTACTTCATCATTTACCGCTTCAGGTCTATCTTCTTCAGGTAATACAACAATTATGGTCGTATCACAAAGACCCAAAGAAGCATCACAATGAATCACACACAACTGCAGCGTATCTGTTCGATCCGTTGGTGCAACCACCACGCCATTATCACAACCCAATCCATCATTAAACACTAGTGTATCTGCTGTGCCCTGATCACAAATAACAGTACTCGTAATCGATCCAGGAAGATCTATTACATCATCCAAGCACAATACCGTATCTGGTGTAATAATTGTATCTGTCACCGGCTTAATCGCTATGATGATTGTGGTATCACACAAGCCATCTACACAGTGTACTACACACGATGTATTAACTCCTCTAAAATCAGCTGGATCATCAATCATTAAGGTGATGCAAGCATCATCACTATCTACCATTAAAGTAACTATCGTATCATCCTCACAAACTACGGCACTATCAAATGGTGCGGTAAGTTCTACTATCGTAGCATCCAAGCACGTATCAATTAACGGATTATTTCCTACCGGTATATAGATCGTATCGATTTCTACTGCAGGACGCAAGATAATGATCGTCGTATCACATTCTGTATCATTACAGTGTACTACACACAGTGTATTATTCGATGTTAGTGGGGCACTATTGATCGAGATTGATACACATTCGGTGGTATCTGCTGTTGCTGTTGAGTTAATACCCTGACCGCATACTGTACTGCTCGTTAATGGACCAGCGATGTCTAAGCCACTAGTCACACATACTTCTATCACCGTATCTGTTGGAAGTACATCACGATAGATTGTATCGACTGTAATCACTTCTTCTGGAATCAAGACTATAATCGTTGTATCACAGTCTGTATCATTACAATGTACTACACACAGTGTATTATTCGATGTCAGTGGGGCACTATTGATCGAGATTGATACACATTCGGTGGTATCTGCAGTCGCTGTTGAATTAGCACCCTGACCGCAGACCGTACCGCTTGTAAGCGGTCCATCAATATCTAATTCACTACTTACACATACCTCTATCACCGTATCTGTTGGAAGTACATCTCGATAGATCGTATCTACCGTAATTGGATTTACAGGCACTAATACAACAATGGTTGTATCACAGTCCGTATCGTTGCAGTGTACTACACATAATGTATTATTCGATGTCAGTGGTGCACTGTTGATCGAGATAGCTACACACTCTGTGGTATCTGCAGTTGCTGTTGAGTTAGCACCCTGACCACATACTGTTCCACTTGTAAGTGGGCCAGCGATGTCTAAGCCACTGGTCACACATACTTCTATCATAGTATCTGTAGGAAGTACATCTCGATAAATCGTATCTACCGTAATCGGATCTTCAGGGATCAAGATAATGATCGTTGTATCACAGTCCGTATCGTTACAGTGCACTACACACAGTGTATTATTCGATGTTAGTGGGGCACTATTGATCGAGATTGATACACATTCGGTGGTATCTGCAGTCGCTGTTGAATTAGCACCCTGACCACAGACCGTACCACTTGTAAGTGGACCATCGATATCTAATTCACTACTTACACATACCTCTATCACCGTATCTGTTGGAAGTACATCACGATAGATCGTATCGACCGTAATCACCTCTTCTGGAATCAAGACTATAATTGTTGTCTCACAACTTGCACCACTACAATGTTCTACACATAAAGTGTCATTCTCTGTCAATGGAACATTATTAATGACCAGCTCTATACATTCCGTGTTATCGGCTGTTACAGTCGCATTACTACCCTGACCACATACAGTACCGCTTGTAATTGGACTAGTAAAGTCAAAGGTTGTACCTAAACACAATCCTAACGTATCTGCTGTTGGAGCTACGATTATCGGAATAGTATCTATTTCTGCACACTCTACACATACATAAACACTATCCATACACTCAGGACTGTCTTTGTCTACCAATGTAATCCAGTGACAACCTGATGATAAGTTCTCTATTAACGTACCCTCACTTTGCAACCTCAATTCAAACAATTCTAATGCTATTCCTGTTGCTGGAACGAAAATCTCCATTACTCCATAATCATTCGCATTTCTTCCACCCTCTATCGAATTACCATTGACAAGCGTCCAATTACCCGCAGGATCCATCGTCTGCATATATGTGGTTAATTCTGTTAAGGTGCTGTAATTGAAATTCGGATCGGCTACATCTACACCGTTGATCATCCAACGAACCACAAAGAAATCATCTCCTATATAATCGCCATCTGCTATCGCATCTCTGAACTCATATCTAACTGATGTATCTATGTCACAAATAAATGGTAGATCTAGTTGTATCTCCCCATCTATATACAAATCATACCCAACAAATTCTCCGAATGGCATTGACAAACAATAATCACCTGTTTCTGTTACCGGATCACACGTCACTGTTGCACTATCAGGAAGATCTAAACAGTCAATACATAAAGTACTATCAACTGTTATTGTCATAGTATCACTGTCTAAACAGCCAGCACTATTAATCACTCCAACAATATAAGTTGTTGTTACTAATGGGCTTTCAGTTATGCTTGATACTAAATCTCCCGTACTCCATAGATATCCAATTGCTGTAGTACTATTTGCATTTAATGTTACTTCTGAACCAGGACAAATAGTAGTGTCTCCAGGAACGATTGTTACATCTACTTGATCTCTTAATGTAGTTATTGTTGTTACTATACTATCACAACCATTGGCTGCACCTCCCACTATTGTATCTACTTCTGTACCTACTTCTGCAGGATCACAAGTCGTTGCATTTACCGTTGACGTTGCTGTTGGTAGCAAGGTAGTCACCGTTGTTACTATACTATCACAACCATTTGATGCGCCGCCTATTAATGTATCTATTACTGTGCCTTCCTCTGATGGATCACAAGTCGTTGCATTTACTGTTGACGTTGCCGTTGGTAGCAAGGTAGTCATCGTTGTTACTATACTATCGCAACCATTTGATGCACCACCCACTAACGTATCTATTACTGTGCCCACTTCTGCAGGATCACAAGTCGTTGCATTTACTGTTGACGTTGCTGTTGGTAACAAGGTAGTCACCGTTGTTACTATACTATCACAACCATTTGATGCGCCGCCTACTAATGTATCTATTACTGTGCCTTCCTCTGATGGATCACAAGTCGTTGCATTTACTGTTGACGTTGCTGTTGGTAGCAAGGTAGTCACCGTTGTTACTATACTATCGCAACCATTTGATGCACCACCCACTAACGTATCTATTACTGTGCCTTCCTCTGCAGGATCACAAGTCGTTGCATTTACTGTTGATATTGCTGTTGGTAGCAAGGTAGTCACCGTTGTTACTATACTATCGCAACCATTTGATGCGCCGCCCGCTAGCGTATCTATTACTGTACCCGCTTCTGATGGATCACAAGTCGTTAGATTCACTGTTGACGTTGCTGTTGGTAGCAAGGTAGTCACCGTTGTTACTATACTATCGCAACCATTTGATGCACCACCCACTAGCGTATCTATTACCGTACCAGCCTCTGATGGATCACAAGTTGTTGCATTTACTGTTGACGTTGCTGTTGGTAGCAAGGTAGTCACCGTTGTTACTATACTATCACAACCATTTGATGCACCACCCACTAACGTATCTATTACCGTACCAGCCTCTGCAGGATCACAAGTCGTTGCATTCACTGTTGACGTTGCTGTTGGCAGCAAGGTAGTCACCGTTGTTACTATACTATCACAACCATTTGATGCACCACCCACTAGTGTATCTATTACCGTACCAGCCTCTGCAGGATCACAAGTCGTTGCATTTACTGTTGACGTTGCTGTTGGTAGCAAGGTAGTCACCGTTGTTACTATGCTATCACAACCATTTGATGCGCCACCCGCTAGCGTATCTATTACTGTACCCGCTTCTGATGGATCACATGTCGTTAGATTCACTGTTGACGTTGCTGTTGGTAGCAAGGTAGTCACCGTTGTTACTATACTATCGCAACCATTTGATGCGCCGCCCACTAGCGTATCTATTACCGTACCAGCCTCTGATGGATCACAAGTTGTTGCATTCACTGTTGATGTTGCTGTTGGTAGCAAGGTAGTCACCGTTGTTACTATACTATCACAACCATTTGATGCACCACCCACTAACGTATCTATTACTGTGCCTTCCTCTGATGGATCACAAGTCGTTGCATTTACCGTTGACGTTGCTGTTGGTAGCAAGGTAGTCACCGTTGTTACTATACTATCACAACCATTTGATGCACCGCCTACTAACGTATCTATTATTGTACCCGCTTCTGATGGATCACATGTCGTTAGATTTACTGTTGACGTTGCTGTTGGTAGTAAAGCGGTTACCGTTGTTACTATACTGTCACAGCCATTTGCCGCACCACCCACTAGCGTATCTATTACTGTGCCTTCCTCTGATGGATCACATGTCGTTAGATTTACTGTTGACGTTGCTGTTGGTAGTAAAGCGGTTACCGTTGTCACTATACTATCGCAACCATTTGCCGCACCACCCGCTAGCGTATCTATTACTGTGCCTTCCTCTGATGGATCACAAGTCGTTAGATTTACTATTGACGTTGCTGTTGGCAGCAAGGTAGTCACCGTTGTTACTATACTATCGCAACCGTTTGATGCGCCGCCTACTAATGTATCTATTACTGTGCCTTCTTCTGATGGATCACACGTCGTTAGATTTACTGTTGACGTTGACGTTGGTAGCAAGGTAGTCACTGTTGTTACTATGCTATCACAGCCATTTGCCGCACCACCCACTAGTGTATCTATTACTGTGCCCGCTTCACTTGCTATACAAGTCGTTAGATTCACTGTCGACGTTGCTGTTGGTAGTAAGGCAGTCACCGTTGTTACTATACTATCACAACCATTTGATGCGCCGCCCACTAATGTATCTATTACTGTGCCTTCTTCTGATGGATCACAAGTTGTCGCATTTACTGTTGATGTTGCTGTTGGTAGTAACGTGGTTATCGTTGTCACTATACTATCGCAACCATTTGCCGCTCCACCTACTAAGGTATCTATTACCGTACCTGCTTCTGATAGATCACAAGTCGTTAGATTTACTGTCGACGTTGCTGTTGGTAGTAAAGTAGTTATTGTTGTTACTATACTATCGCAACCATTTGCAGCGCCACCTACTAATGTATCTATTGTTAGCCCAGCTTCCGATGGATCACAAGTTGTCGCATTTACCGTTGACGTTGCTGTTGGTAGTAAAGTAGTTATTGTTGTTACTATACTATCACAGCCATTTGCCGCGCCACCTACTAATGTATCTATCACTGTACCTGCTTCATTTGCTATACAAGTCGTTGCATTTACTGTTGACGTTGCCGTTGGTAGTAAAGTGGTTATCGTTGTCACTATACTGTCACAGCCATTTGATGCACCACCTACTAACGTATCTATTGTTGTACCGACTTCTGATTGATCACAAGTTGTCGCATTTACCGTTGACGTTGCTGTTGGTAGTAAAGTGGTTATCGTTGTCACTATACTGTCACAGCCATTTGATGCGCCACCCACTAACGTATCTATTGAAGTGCCTTCTTCCAACGGATTGCAAGTTGTTGCATTTACTGTTGATGTTGCTGTTGGCAATAGTGTCGTAATTGTTGTCACTATACTATCGCAGCCATTTGACGCGCCACCCACTAGTGTATCTATTACTGTACCTACTTCCAATGAATCACAGGTAGTTGCATTTACTGTTGACGTTGCTGTTGGTAATAATACTGTTATTGTGGTCACCACACTGTCGCAGCCATTTGTTTGAGCCAAAACTTCGACCGTACTGCCTGTATCAGCAGCATTACATGTTTCAACAATAACGGCTATGCTATCAATTTCATTCACCGTCAAGTTCAAGGTTACCACACTATCACAACCATTCGATTGTGTAAGCGTCGTTATTGTTGTACCTGTAGTAGTAAACACACTACTACCAATTGTTACACTTTCTCCTTCGCAGATCGTGCTGTCTACTGCTATACTATCAATTTCATTCACCGTCAAGTTCAAGGTTACCACACTATCACAACCATTCGATTGTGTAAGCGTCGTTATTGTTGTGCCTGTAGTAGTAAACACACTGCTACCAATTGTCACACTTTCTCCTTCGCAGATCGTGCTGTCTACTGCTATACTATCAATTTCATTCACCGTCAAGTTCAAGGTTACCACACTATCACAACCATTCGATTGTGTAAGCGTCGTTATTGTTGTGCCTGTAGTAGTAAACACACTGCTACCAATTGTCACACTTTCCCCTTCGCAGATCGTGCTGTCTACTGCTATACTATCAATTTCATTCACCGTCAAGTTCAAGGTTACCACACTATCACAACCATTCGATTGTGTAAGCGTCGTTATTGTTGTACCTGTAGTAGTAAACACACTGCTACCAATTGTCACACTTTCCCCTTCGCAGATCGTGCTGTCTACTGCTATACTATCAATTTCATTCACCGTCAAGTTCAAGGTTACCACACTATCACAACCATTCGATTGTGTAAGCGTCGTTATTGTTGTACCTGTAGTAGTAAACACACTGCTACCAATTGTCACACTTTCCCCTTCGCAGATCGTGCTATCCACAGAAGCATATATCGTGTCACAATATATTGTAGAGATAAATATTGTCGTATCGACATCTCCCTCTTGATCTATCGTCACCACACAGATCGTATCCAAATACGCCCCGCCCAATAGATTACTACTATAAATCAAACAACCAGTATCTACCGCAAACCAATTGCCATAAATACTACTATTTGCTAGTGGGTCACATAGCTGTGTCGTGGAAAAGCCATCCACATTATTCTCTAACATACTATCACAGACCGTTATTACACTATCGATTAACAAACTAAAGTAGACCGTATCGGCCGGTAGACGAGGATCGTAAAAACCAGCATCTATTGTCAAATCTGCTCCTCCTAATGGATCAAAATTAAATGCTACTGTCTGACCAGTCAACGTATCTATATCACTATCCAAACTATCTACTGTAGCATCCTGAAGCGTCGCCTTATAAGGCACTCCTGTTGGATCAGCATCAAACAATAAAGCATAATCGCCACTCAACACGTTTCCAAACAGATAAAACCCTGACATATCCGTCTGTGTACTGCGTAGTGTATCTCCTGTAACACCATCTAATAAGTAGACACGGATATCTTCTATTCCAGGCTCACCAGCTTCCTGAATACCATCACGATCTAAATCGTGCCATACATAATCCCCTAGTCGAGCCGTTGGAAGAATCGTTATTATAAATATTGTTGTATCGCCATTACCAGAAACATCTTCTGTTGATACGCAGATTGTATCTACATAATCCCCAGAAAGGCTGCCACTATTATAAGTCAAGCACCCAGACTCATTCACTAACCAGCTACCATAAGTACTACTCGTTGCTCCTGATCCACATAAACTTGTTGTTGTAAGACCACTTACCCCATTCTCCAACATGCTGTCACAAACACTGATTACACTGTCTTCTAACATCACCACATAAATTGTATCCACAGGATCTGGAGCGATATACAAACCTGCATCGAGCGTTAAGTCATCGCCAGTCAGCGGATCAAATGTGAACGGTGCAGTTTGTCCCGTCATGCTATTCACATCACTATCTAAACTATCCGCCGTAGCATCCTGTGGACTATACAAATAATCCTGGCCCGTACCGCTAGCATCAACAGCAACTATATAGTCCCCACCAATTACTTCCTCAAATAAATAGCCTCCAGTTCCGTCTGTCGTATCTATTGCTAATGTATCTCCTGTAGCAGAAGAGATCAAATAAACATAGACCCCTGAAATTCCAATCTCTGTAACTTCCTGCACCCCATCTGCATTCTCATCTTCCCATACATAATCGCCTATATCTGCTGTCGGCAGTATCGTAACTATAAAGATCGTCGTATCTATATTACCGATCACTCCAGTGGTCGTCACACATATCGTATCTACATAATCTCCAATTAGCATATTGCTCGTATAAGTCAAACAGCCTACCTCGCTAACACTCCAACTACCGTATGTACTGCTCACCGTTCCGGCATCACACAATACCGTTGTCGTAGGGCCACTCACCCCATTCTCTAATACACTATCACATAACATATACATCTGGTTTACTCCTAAAGAAAGATACAACGTATCTACTTCCTCAGGGATAAAGAAGCCAGCATCAATAGTCAGGTCATCTCCATTGGCAGCATCAAAACTAAATGTATCTGTAGCTCCTGTACTATTCACATCACTATCTAAACTATCTAAACCAACATCCTGTAAGGTCGACTCATAACCGAGCCCTCCAGCATTCGTGCTCACATCAAAGAGCACCACATAATCTCCCTTCGCTACATTACTAAACAGGTAGTAACCTGTACTATCCGTCGTCGTACTTCCGATGATCATGCCCGTACTAACATTTAATAGCGACACGCTCACCCCTTCTATACCCTGCTCACTACCATTCTGTATACCATTTCTATTAAAATCTTCCCAGGCGTAATCCCCGATATTTCCTCTAGGAGTAATACTCGATATAAACATCGTCGTATCTGTCTCTCCATTATCATCCACCGTAATCACACAGATCGTATCTAAATAATCCCCTGAGATGGACCCTGAACTATAGGTCAAACAACCCTCATTGGTCGCAAACCACTCCGCATAATCACTTGACCGGTCAAATGGATCACATAATTGCGTAGTAAATACATTGTCTACTGAGTTCTCTAACTCCAAATCACATACCGTAATTGTACTATCTGTAGGTAGTTCAAAGTATATCGTATCATGTGTTCTTGGTACGTTGACAATCACTATCGTCGTATCATACATCTGTAAACTGCTATCATAGCTCAACACACAAACCGTATCGACGCCTTCACCAGGCTCATTGTCTGCTGTATATACCAAGCAATCATCCACCAATGTCCAAGCACCTTCAGGACTTGAACCCGATGTAGTTCCATCACAAAGGGTTGTTAAAGATCCTATGGCCGTAAAGCCATTCTCATGCGAACCGCATACCGTATCTGTTTCATACTGTGGTATCGTTACTATCACCGTATCAGGTGCAGGGACTATCGTTGGAATAAAGTACGTCGTATCAAACGTCATATTCGCGCTATCGATCGTCACCACACAGATCGTATCTACAGCTCTACCTACTGTGGTAGCACTATAGAAAGTTAAGCAACCAGCAGGTGCTGTAACAAAGGTACCCCATGGAGCACTTATTCCCATTGTACCTCCCGTACATAACCAACTCGCACTTGCTGTTTCAACGCCGTTCTCAAATACCATATCACATACTGTAGCGCTATCTAAAACATTCAATTCAAAAGATATCGTATCTAGTATAGGCGTGATGTTAACAATTACTATTGTCGTATCGTACATCATTAGACTACTGTCATAGGTTAACACACAAATCGTATCGACGCCAGTACCAGGTAAATCATTACTGCTATACTCTAAACAGTCTACTGACAGCACAGACCAATCGCCATATATACTATTATCGGTAGTACCTCCCGCACATAATGTGGTAGAGACATCCCCTACGCCAAACCCTGCCTCTGTAGAGAAGCAGATCGTATCTATTGCATCCTGAAGAAGCGTTATTGTTATCGTATCTATTACAGGAGTGATTGTAGGAATAAAGTAAGTTGTATCATAAGTCATTTCTGTACTATCATAAGTCACCACACAGATCGTATCGACATATCTACCTACCGTCATTTCACTATAGTAAGTGATGCAACCTGCTGGATCTACGATGTAGCTACCCCATGGGGCCTTACTGCCCACTGTACCGCCTGAACATAACCAGCTGGCATCGGCCATTGATACCCCATTCTCAAAGACATCATCACAGACCGTGATACTATCTTCCACTGGCAACTCATACCAGATCGTATCTACTACCGATGGAATGTTGATAATCACAATACTAGTGTCATACATCATCAAGCTGCTATCATAGGTCAACACACAGATTGTATCCAATCCGTTACCAGGAAGATCATTCGTATTGTAAACGATGCAATCATCCAGCACCAACCAATCACCATACCTGCTACTTCCTGTTGTACTGCCATCACAAAGCGTTGTTAAGAAATCACCGCCTCCAAAGCCAATTTCATGTTCTACACATACCGTATCACTATCCTCTTGTGGGATCGTAACCGTTACCGTATCTATCAGTGGCGTTATCGTTGAGATAAAAATCGTCGTGTCTCGATTGCCCATGCTATCTGTGGTCACCACACAAATCGTATCTAAACCATTACCCACTATACTATCATTGCTCGTATAAGTTAAACAAGCATCGTCTGTCGCCACCCAGCTACCATAAATACTTGATGTCTCACTAGGATCACACAACTCCGTGCTCGCAAACGGTGCCACAGCATCATTCTCCAATGTGTCATCACAAGATGTCAATACTTCATCCAACGGCAATGTAAACCTAATCGTATCTGGACGTGGACAGTTCGGAGCCGTCACCGTAAATTCAGACGTCGTACTACAACTATTTGAATCTGCTATCAATATACTATAAGTGCCCACTCCTAAATCGGTAATACAGCCCTCGATATTCTCTGTGAATTCTGAAGGCACCGTGCCTGTGTTTGGCGTTAAACTTACCGTATAATTGGCCGTACCTCCCGTCACCGTTATACAAGCGCCGCCATCCAGTAAATCACAATCTGAAGTCTGCTGCATCGCTATATCCACATCCAGCGTCGTAGGCTCGCCCACTGTTACCTGACCAAAACCAGTACAACCGGAAACATCTACTACCACTACCGTATATACATCTGCGGCCAAGCCGTTGAAACGCATCGGTACGCCATCGGTGATACTACCACTCGCTACACCTGAGATCGCAAAACCATTCAACATAGCACTGCCTGCTGTACCCGTTATCGTGATCACTCCATCTTCCATGCCCTGACAACTCGCATCTGCATCCAATACCGCACTCACCATAGGGCCATCGCTATTAGATAACACCACCGTAAGTGTGGTGTCACAGCCTTCATCTTCGATACTAACCATATAAATACCCCCTGGTAAGTTGCTCGCAACAGCCCCCGCTATAAAGGCTCCATCAGGACCCGTCCAGCTGTAAGTCTCACTACCACTTAAACCACTCGTCGTTAGTACAATCTCCCCATCTGTATTTCCACATGTCGGAGCTGTAGTCGTTACACTCACCGTATAATCGATCCCTTCTTCTTCTACACACACATTCTCGATCGCCAAACAGCCATTCGCATCCTCTAAAATCAACGTATAACACGCAGGTGCTAAATCACCCACGGTTAAATTACCCGTAAGCGGAACATTGGAATTCTCCACTAGTGGCGTACCAACACCGGAAATATATAAATCAAACGTATAAGGAGGCGTGCCTCCATTTACCAAATAACCCAACTCCCCATTGTCTAATCCACACTCACTTGGCAACGAATTACCATTGTCTGTTAATATCAATCCTGGAGAGACGATAGACTCGATCTCATTCTCCCCTTGTACCGTACAATTGCCACTCGCATCACTCACCACTACCGTATATTGGCCTGCAGCTAACTGAGCCAAACAATATTCCGTGCCCATCATCGTCGTCGTTCCTACTATCGTCCCGGAGGCTAAGTCCGTAACCGTATAAGTATATGGTGCCGTACCACCACTTACCGTAGCACACAACGTACCATTGCTCACCCCACAAGCTTCGTCTTCCACCACAATGCTCTCTAGTCCAAAATCATCACACTGAATACATACATCAGGACCGTCAATCGCAAAGCTACCTAAAGCATTACATCCATTATTATCTAAAACTATTAAATCATAACTGCCTTCATTTAATCCAAATATGCAGTCCTCTTGACCTTCCGTAAAACTCACTGGAACTATACCTGTGCCTCCGGCTAAACTCACCGTATAAGGAGCAGCACCGCCGTTGATCGTTATACAACTCTCCCCATCAAACACATCACAAGCACTCTCCTCCTGTGGAGCGATATCCACATCTAAAGTCGGAGGCTCCTCTACCGTAAACACTCCATAGCCATCACAACCCAGCTCATCTTTTATTAAAACCTCATAAGTGCCAGCACTTAAGCCCGTCAACGTCTCAGGAACTCCATCACTCATAGATCCACTACCCTCGCCAAAGACCACATACCCCAACAAAGGAGCACTGCCCGCAGTTCCAGTAAGATCAACACTGCCCGTCTCGCCACCATTGCAACTAACATCCGTAACCACACTACTCACCGTAGGGCCATCACTATTATCTACCACTACCGTAACTACGGTATCACAACCGCCGTCATCAATTACTATAGTATAAATACCTGCCAGTAAATTATTCGCCGTATTGCCCACAACCGTAAAGTCACCCAATGGACCACTCCAGCTGCTGGTAACGCCACCACTTGCTCCTACTATATTCACCGTTATACTACCACTGCTCTGACCACAAGATGACGTCGTCGAAGAAGTCAATACGGTATAATCCACCCCTCGCTCTTCTATACATACCTCTTCAACCTCTTGACAGCCATTCGCATCTTCTAATATTAAAGTGTAACAGTCCGCACCTAAATCGCCAACCGTTAAATTGCCCGTAACCGGAACATTCGCATTCGTAACTATTGCACTGCCATCTGAACTATATACACTATAGGTAAAGGGGGCTTCTCCGCCCGTTACCATATAGCCCAATCGGCCTGTCTCTAAACCACAGTCCGTATCTGCGGTATTACCATTGTCTACCAAGTCAGGGGCACCGATCGTCTCAATCTCATTCTCTCCTGACACCATACAATCCCCTGTAGCATCGACCACTTCTACCACATACTGACCGCTACCTAAATTCGAAATACAGTACTCCGTGCTAGGCATCGTAATACTTCCCACTACACTGCCACTCCCTAAATCTGTAACCGTATAACTATAAGGCGCTGTACCGCCATTTACAGTAGCACATAAAACACCATCGCCCTCTCCACAGTGCTCATCTTCGACTACTATACTCTGCAAACCAAAACCATTGCAATCTATACAACTATCAGGATTCGGACTATCGATAACAAAGCTCGCCATAGCACCACAGCCATTAACATCCGTAACAGAGATATCGTAATCCCCTCCAGTTAATCCAATCAGACAATTCTCAAAGCCTTCCGTAAATAGTGGTGGAACGATACCACTGCCACTAACGATATTCACCACATAAGGACCTACCCCACCATTGATCGTAAGACAGCTCAAGCCATCACTCGCATCACAGTCCGTCTCAGAGGTCGGAGAAACATCAATATCTATCGTCGTTGGCTCTTCTACTGTTACCGTCGTATAACCCTCGCAGCCACGCTCATCAATCACCAAAACATCATAGTCGCCTCCTGCTAAACTGTCTATCAACACGGGAACTCCAGCACTAATAGGGCCACTGCCCACCCCAAAGACAACATAACCGATCACCGGCGTATTGCCATTGCCAGCCGTAAGCGTAATGCTGCCCGTCTCTGATCCATTGCAGCTCGTAGCCACACTCACACCGCTCACCGTAGGACCATCACTGCTCGGTAATGAAACCGTCAACATCGTATCACAGCCCTCATCATCTATCAATATCGTATACAACCCTGAAGATAAATTCGTAGCAAGTGTCGTCGCAGAAAAAACGCCACTTGGACCGCTCCATTCATACGTCTCATTGCCACTCGTGCCTACCACATTTAAAATAATACTGCCATCATTGTTACCACAACTTGGCGGTAATGGAGAAGCCGTAACCAAATAATCAACACCGCCTTCCTCGATACACACTTCCTCAATCTCCTCACAGCCATTCCCATCACTCAGCACTAACGTATAACAGCCTGACGATAAACCGCCAGCAGCTAAACTACCACTCAGAGGGACTAAACCATTCGTAATGATCGCATTACCTTCTGCATCATATAAATTATAACTATAAGGCGCCGTGCCCCCACTCACTATATATCCAAAAGATCCATTGCTCGCTCCGCAGTCACTTGACGTTACTGTTCCTGTAGAGATTAAGTTCGGAGCCCCGATAGCCTCTATCTCATTCTCCCCCATCACTATACACTCCCCAGTAGCATCGACCACCTCTACCACATACTGTCCACTTGGTAAGTCTTCAATACAATACTCCGTACCACTCATCGTTATACTGCCCACTACACTACCACTGCCTAAATCTGTAACCGTATAACTATATGGTGCCGTACCGCCTACTACAGTAGCGCATATACTGCCATCCCCTAATCCACAATGCTCATCAATCACTACAATACTCTCTAGGCCAAAGTCGCCACAATCAATGCACGTATCAGGACTCGATATCTCAAAGTCCCCAGTTGCCGTACATCCATTCTGATCACTTACCAAAATACCATAGCTATCCGCACTCAAACCAATCATGCACGTCTCCTCTCCCTCTTCATAGATCAATGGCAATATACCACTGCCACTCGTTAAACTTATCGTATATGGTGTGCTTCCCCCATTGATCGTAAAGCAGCCCAAACCATCTTCAGCGCCACATACCGTCTCATCATAAGGAGAAATATCCACATCTAACGTCGCAGGCTCCTCAATAGTAAACACCGTATAACTCTCACAGCCCAGCTCATCAATCAACAACACATCGTAATCTCCTGCTGGTAAACTATCCAGCACCACAGGACTACCCACATTGATCAAGCCACTGCCCACGCCAAACACCGTATAACCCAGCGTAGGAAAGTTGCCAGCGGAAACACGCAATTCCACACTACCCGTCTCATAACCATTGCACGTAGCAGGAACAGGAGTCGCCTCTATTACTGGTCCATCGCTATTGGTCAACGTAACACTTAATGTCGTATCACATAAATCACTGATCGTAATCATATAGACACCAGCCTCTAAACCGCCAGCACTTGATCCACTAACAAAATCGCCATTAGGACCACTCCAACTATACGTCTCACTACCACTCGTGCCCACCGTGCTAATACTTATACTCCCATTCGCATTCCCACAACTTGGAAGCACACTGCTCACACTAACACTGTAGTTCACAGGGCCTTCCTCTAAACAGACCTCTTCCAACTCCTCACAGCCATTCGCATCTACTAGTATCAATGTATAACAATCCTGGGTTAAATCCCCCACTGTTAAATTACCCGTCACCGGAACATTCGCATCCGCAACGATAACACTGCCGTCAGAGCCGTATAAATCATATGTGAACGGTGCCGTACCGCCAGTGACCTTATATCCGATCGTACCATTGTCTAAACCACATTCAGATTGCGTCGTATTACCATTATCTAAAGTCAAATTAGGAGCGCCGATAGCCTCGATCTCATTCTCTCCCATCACCGTACACTCCCCAGTAGCATCCACTACCTCTACTATATATTGTCCGCTCGGTAAATTATCTATACAGTACTCCGTACCACTCATCGTGATACTGCCTACTACACTGCCACTCACCAAGTCCCTAACCGTATAACTATATGGCGCCGTGCCTCCTACTACCGTAGCACATAACTCCCCGTCATCACTACCGCAGTGCCCATCCACTACCACTATACTCTCCAGTCCAAATCCATTACAGTCAATACACGTATCTGGACGCGTAATCGTAAAGTCCCCTACTGCACTACAGCCATTGGCATCCGTAACAAGGATGGCATAGTCCCCAGCTGTTAAGCCAATCATACATCCTTCTATTCCCTCTTGATGTAACACAGGAACTATACCACTACCCTCTGTCAATGTTACCACATAAGGTCCCGTACCCCCGGTCACAGTGATACAACCCAAACCATCATAAGCATCACAGTCCGTCTCTGCTATCGCCTGGATGTCTACATCGATCTCTTCAGGCTCCGTGATTGTAACTACACTGCTCGCCTCACAGCCCAACTCATCGATGACCGTAACTACATAATCACCAGCCTCTAAATCACTCACCGTTATCGTCTGACCGGCCGTCAATACACCGCTCTCTACGCCTTCTACTACATAACCTATTAACACAGGCCCACTGTTCGCTGACGCTGCTGTAAACTCAAAAGAGCCCTCATTGCCCCCTATACATACCGCACTACTCAACACACTACTCACTAGTGAAGGGCCATCACTGTTTATTAATTCTATACTTATTGTCGTATCACAACCTTCATCATCAATGGTAACCGTATAAATACCACTCGAGAGCTCCGTCAAAGTAGAACCGCCTGGATAGCTGCCCGTAACACCACTCCAACTATACGTCTCATTGCCACTAGCGCCTACGACATTCAACGTAATACTACCATCTGTGTCATAACAACTAGGCTCAACCATGCTCACTCCTACACTATAATCTACACCTCCTTCTTCGATACAAAACTCGATAACATCCACACAGCCTGTAGCATCTTCTACCTCAGCACTATAACAGCCACCGCCTAAACCGCCTTGAACTAACTCCCCAGCATTGCTCGTAGATTGTAACACCTGGGTCCCTGTTTCATCATATAATGTAATCGTAAATAAAGACGTTCCATTCAACACTCGAATCGTAACACCACCATCTAAACCGCCACAGCTCGCAGAAATGAAGTCTACGGCACGTACCTCAGGAGCTCCGTCCTCAACAGCTTCTATCTCATTAGAAGCCGTAGCTATACACTCCCCGGTAGCATCCGTAACACTTACATCATAAATACCCGCAGATAAACCATTCACACAGTATAGACTATCCATCTGTGTAACACTGCCCACTACCACACCGCTATTGCGGTTGGTAACCACATAACTATAAGGCGCCGTACCGCCCGTCAGCTCCACGCAAAACTCCCCATCGCTATCGCCGCAGTGCTCATCATCTACCACCACATCAAAAACATCAAAATCACGGCAGTCTACACAAGGGTCTGGATCTAAAACTACCTCCCCTTCTGAAACCGTACAACCATTCACATCCGTAACCGTAACCGTATAATTACCTGCTCCTAAACCCGAAATGCACGTCAATTCATTCTCCATAAATGGCGTAGGGAGTATCCCGACACTCGGACTAATACTCACCACATAAGGTGCCGTACCTCCTTCGGCAGTTAAACAAATCTTGCCATCCAACACACCACAGTAACTAGGACTCACTGGCTCTAACTCCGCACTTAATTCCTCAGGACCCGTAATCTCAAATACACTGCCCGACTGACAGCCAAACTCATCCTCCGCATAGACCTCATATACGCCTGTTGCTAAACCACTCAATACTACCGTATCCTCATAATCGATATCCCCCCAGCTAACGCCAGGTACATCGTAACTTAAAAATACCGTGCTACCACTAAAAACCAACGTAGCACTGCCCAGCGTGTCTTCTGCGCAGACATTCTCACTGTCTACCGTTATACCAATCTGAGGACCATTCGTATTGGGGATATAGATATATAGCGTCGTATCACAGCCACCATCACTGATCGTAACACTATAGTTACCCGCTGCTAAGTTCGTAGGATTATTACCACTCGCACTCGTGCCAGCTGGACCCGTCCAGCTATACGTCTCGCTGCCGGAAGCGCCTACTACCGTAAGCAAGATACTACCGTCTGTACTACCACAGCTCGCACTGTCTACCGTAACGCCCACACTAAAGGCGATACCCCCGTCCTCTATAGTACCGTTCGTGCCTTCCACACAGCCATTCGCATCCGTAACCTCCAAATGATATATCCCCGCTGGAAGACCACCAATTTGTACGATATCATTATTAATATTTATTGTTCCACTATATACCACACCATTGACGTCCACCAGCTCATAAGCGATAGGTAGCTCACCGGAAGTACGGAAACGTACACTGCCATCACTGATCCCATCACAGTCATCTGAACCCTCATCTAAGATGACCACTGAAGGCCCCCCGACCGTCTCTACAACGATAGGTAAATAGCCAGGACACACACTGTCCCCCTCATCAATCACCTCCACCGTATAACTGCCACTGGACACGCCAGTATTGGTAAACGTCAATGATGAGGAACTGCCACTATAGGCTAGCACGCCATTTTCATCTAATAAATTATAACTAAAAGGACCAAAACTACCAGTTACTATCGTTGTCGTCACCGTACCATTGTCCGTACCACACAACGACGCATCACTCGCCACATCCTCAATTAAAATTGTGGCCTTCTCCTCCACTGTAAACTCGCTGTCGTGAATACAACCCGCAAGATCAGTAACTCGAACACTATAAGTCCCCGCGGATAAGCCCGTTAAATCCTCGGACGTAGAACCAAAGCCATTCGGACCCTCCCAGATATAGAAATAGGCAGGGCGACCACCGGTCACCGTCACATCAATAGAGCCGTCCATATGCGTAACACAGTCCTCGATGTGGCCAATATCGGCGGTCGTCTCCATATCCGTAGGATTGATAGACAGCTGCTTGGTCACCATATCCACACAGCCCCCATCATTCACCGTCAAAGTAACATTGAACGTACCAAAATTATCATAGCGCAGCCAGATTACACTGCTGTCTAAATTTGAATTTACCAGCGTCGCTGGGCTAAAGTCCCAGCTGTAAATAGCCTCCTCACTGGAAAAACCAGTGAAACTCAAGGAAAACTCCGCACCCGCACAGATCGTAGGGGGAAATACAAAGTCTGCAACTGGAGGGGGGGAAATAAAGAACGTATCACACGTCTCCTCACCGATACAAGTCGTAATCGTATCCTCACCCTGTACACATATCTCAATAGGAATAGGTACAATGCCTCCTAATCCATTGATGCGAATCGTTAAACTGTCCGTACCTTGACCATCGATAATCGTCACTAGACCTGGATCGGAAACCGTCCATGTATACACCACATTCGCCTCAGGGTTGTCAATCACATACAACCCGATGTTATCATTGGAAGGACAAATTGATAATGGACCACTGAAAGTCACATTCACAGGAGAATTATAAATAATCACCTCCGTACTATCAGGGGGAGACGTACACCCGTCTACCGTTACTGTTGCTACATAATAGCCCGTATCCGATAAACTCACATCCAGCAAGATAGGATCCTCCGTGGTAGAACTGTAGCCGTTAGGACCCGTCCAGAAGTACTGTGCACCTAGTATACTAGGGTCTGCATACAACTCGATATTCTCCCCTTCACACACAGGTCCACTATTAGATACTATTGGTGCTGGTGGAATAGGCTTTAATACCACCTCCGTACAAGCAACTGGTGATGTACATGTATCCATTGTCCCTACTGTAATCGTAGAAACGGTCAAGCAGTAATCACCCGCTTGTGCTACACTCACCCAAGGGTCTCGTAAATTGGACGTAAACCCACCAGGACCACTCCATGTATACACATCTGCAATTACATTTGAAAATAACTGTACACTATCTCCAGTACACACTGGGCCACTGTTGGTAGGTATAGGCTCATCGGGAACCTCGGTAACTTCTACCAAAGTGCAGGCAGATTCTGAGACACAGCCGTTATCATAAGCCACTACACAGTAATCACCAGCGTCTGTTAATTGGACATTACTTAATATAGGATTGAAAGCCGTGGAACTATAGCCATCAGGACCGCTCCATAGTACACTATCCGTACCAGCAGCTGTATTGGATTGTAATTGTACATCCGTACCCTCACACTTTGGACTGTTGTCCGTTGGTGCAGGTGTTGCCGGAATAGGATAAATTATCACCGTTGTCGCTACCGATGTATCGGAAGTACAACCATCTATAGTGATCGTCGCCACATAATCACCAGCATTTGCCAAAACAGCACCAATGATCACAGGATTTTGATCCGTTGAATTATAATTATCCGGACCACTCCATCTATAAATAGCACCACTCACCGTAGGACTCGCAAACAATTGTAAATCTTCCCCCTCACATAAAGGTCCGTTGTTCGTAACTATAGGCGCTGAAGGTATAGGCTTCAGTATTACCTCCGTGCAACCGGCAGGGGAGGTACAATCATCAATCGTGATTTGTAAACAGTAATCTCCTGCTGCTGCTGCAGGCACCCAAGGATTCATTAATGTCGAACTATAACCCCCAGGTCCACTCCAACTGAAACTATCCGCAAAGGCATTTGCAAATAACTGCACACTGTCCCCAGCACAAATAGGACCACTGTTACTTGGCAGCGGGGGATCTGGAATCTCTGTAACTTCTACTAATGTACAACCAGGCGCAGAGGCACAGCCATTATCATACGCCACCACGCAGTAATCACCAGCATCTTGTAAGGTAACATTACTAAGCAGTGGATTTAAGGTCGTTGAACTATAACCATCAGGACCACTCCACACTACACTATCCGTGCCTGCGGCCGCATTCGCCGTCAATTGTATATCTTCCCCCTCACACTGTGGACTATCGTCCGTAGGGGTTGGAGTTGCTGGAATTGGATGGATTACCACCGTCGTAGGAGCAGAGGAAGGAGATGGACAACCGTTGATAGAGATCACCACCGTATAATTACCAGCATGTGCCGCGATCGTAGCGCCGATTACCACTGGATTCTGATCCGTAGAACTATAACCATTAGGACCACTCCACGTATACGTCGCTCCACTCACCGTAGGAGAAGCAAATAATTGTAAATCTTCCCCCTCACATAAAGCGCTATTATTCGTAGCTACTGGAGCTGATGGAACCGGATAAATTACCACCGTGGTACTACCTGTATCTGACTCGCAGCCAGCATGTCTTTAATACCAACGTATATTCCCCCGCTATCGCAGGACTCACCCAGGGATTCTGTAAATCTGAACTAAAGCCGCCAGGACCATTCCAGATAAAAGTGTCCGCAAGCGCATTGGCAAATAATTGTACACTGTCCCCATTACATACAGGGCCGCTGTTCGTAGGGATCGGCGGAGCATCCGGAGAGATGACTGTAACTAAGGCACATACCTCATTCGTAGGACAGCCATCATAATAGGCAATCAAACAGTACTCCCCACTACGTGCTGCCGTAGGATTGGTAAGCACTGGATTTAAATCTGTAGAACTATAGTTCAATGGGCCATCCCAGATAACACTATCTGGAGTACCTACTGCGCCAGCTAATATTTGTACGTCTGTGCCTTCACAGACAGGCACACTAGAAGGGGTTGGATCAGTAGGAGCAGGGTTTACCACAACCGTTGTAACGCCAGTATCTATAGAGGCGCATCCGTCTTTTGAAAGCACGACTCTATATTCTCCTGCGTCTGCCAAAGTGATAGAATCGCCATCTATCTCCGGATCTTCTTCTGTAGAACTAAAACCATTGGGGCCAGTCCAAAAATAAGTGGCACCTTGTATAGAGGGATCCGCGTATAAACGCAATTCTTCTCCCTCACAAACAGGTCCTGAATTACTTGCAATAACATCTTGATCCGTTGCATAAATAACTTGATCTGTTGTAGTATTTGAAATTGGACCTATAATTGGAACCACAACTCCATTATCAAAAACTTCAAAACTCAAAGAAAAGGTTCCTCCCCCATATTGAAAGTCTCTACCATCACAATTTGAATTCCTTCTAAAAGAAAACCGCACCGTTTCTCCAGAATCAAAAGAGGTTAAGGAAAACACAGGATTATTTAAATCCGTTCCTGTATAAATCACTGTTGGTCCAGATATATTTGTTACAGATCCAGGAACAAGTGCTATCCCGGTATCTAAATCAAACACAATCGTAGCTACAGTAAAGTCAATGCCTGGGTTTGTAAGCTCAACGGTTACCAACTCCTCTGTCAGTCCAGCATAAATAGGAACATCACGAGAAAACTCGTTTATAGTAGCCGATTGTGAAAAAACGTTTGTTGAAGACCCTAAAAAAATTATAAGGACAGCAACAATTCGTAAAAAGGATAATAAATTATTGTTCCTTTTTGTGCTCCAAAAATCTGAATCAACAAAGTGCTTTGCCTCTGTCTCTTTTGCAGATGACAAATGCTTGTTTTTACCAAAAATAGTTTGTCTCATACTCTTTAAAGTTCTTTGATACTTATTAAGATTATACTTCTCTATAACGTTTGAATGATCAGCAGTTACTTTATTCAAATTAACTTGTTCGCTGGTTGTTGATCTATTCATAGTTTGCAATTCTTTAATGTTTATATTCTATCCTATGCCCTCTGCCTACAACTGTAATTGTATTCAAAGGTGGAAAAAATTCTTATGTCTTTCTTAGAAGCACTAATCATATTAGCCAATTCCAAAAAAGATGCTAACGTCCAATGATATAATAGAATATTTGTCTGAAGGCAGTTACTAAGCCAATTGACTAAGCTCATTTCGCTTAATGAAGACACTAATTGATTTTTAAACATGTCAATAGCCATAATCAATAGGTCATACTTTTAAAAAATACTGTTGACTTAAATCTTGTATTTCCCATTTTACTGAAAATAAAAACGCAATATATTAAGCAATACCTTGATATTAAAAATAACTTTTAAACACTTGTTATTCTAATACCGTAAACACATTTATTCATGGGGATTTCACCCTTGGAAAACTTACCCATAAAACTTGTTTATATCGCCTCTACCGTTATGGTTACTGCTTAGTGCTGAATCAAAAAGATAAATTTATCTTTTTGATTTCAATATGTCAACTTATTTTGTTGCACCTATGCTAAGCGCTTCCAAAAAAAAGAAACTTTTTAACTGCACGCAATTTTTTCGACGAATGGTACAATATCTACGACGAAATGCATTTCAAAATAAAGCTATTTAAAAATTGAAAGGAAAACTAGAGCTACTTACATTTTCAGAATTATCCATATTCTTATATTAAAAATCCCGGTACAAATGCACCGGGATCAAAGAATATTCTTAGAGTTTATAACTACAAACTATTTTGTTTTAACTGTTGTGTTTTCTTGAATCCAACATCCTACTTTAAAGGGGTCTCCTTGTTTATATCCCATCATAAACAATTCAGATTTTTCTGGCAAATAATAAGAATACTTGCCTATTAGGCGGTTGGCTTCTTCTTCTACTGATGGATCCATTTTTTTTGCTTTATAAAAATAATCCAAAGCAGGCCAAATTACTTTTTGGCTTTCAAAGCCAGTTCCAGGACCGCAAAGCTTACCACTTGAAGCATAAAGCTTACCGATTAAAATATAAGGCATTCCTGAATTAGGATTCTGTGCGATGGCTTCTTTAGCAAAACTTCTTGCAGTTTGAAAATCTTTTTTAGAATAATGAATTTCTGCTAGCTTATAATTTAATTTTGCTTTTTCCACTACATCTGTTTCCATGTTTATAGCTTGTTGTATCATTGGCAATGCTGCATCATGATTACCTGCTTTCATCTCTCTACTTGCTAGCATTAAGATTCTATCAGCCGTAGGTTCTAAATGTGCCAACTTAACATATAACTCATCATAAAAAGGATCTGATTTGCAACCACTCATTTTAGACAATAGCGTCTTAACTGTGTTTACATCGTTAGACGAGGTCGCATATTGTTCCTTATATGTATCCATCATAGCATTGCAGTCAAACAACCTCCCAACAACATCATTTTCTGAAAATAATTTATCTATATCTGTTTTTACTTTTGCATATCGATCCGCATATTTTGGATGTTCATTATTAGCATCAGCGATTGCAAATATTTCTTCTTTAATTGACAGCGCTTCTTCAGGGGTTACCTTCTTTGCACTTACATCTATTAAAACCAACTTAAAATATGGTACTAAAATGTGAAAAGGCGTCTTATTCTTTTCAATTTCAATTGACTTTGCCAATAGGTTTTTAATTTCTTCTTTAGCTGAAGATCTATACTTAAGTAAGTCATATCCTTTTTTACCTAAAACATAGCCTTCGTTGCCATAACATTTTATTCTTTGATCATACAATGCCATTAGAGAATCAACATATGCATCTTTTACCTCTCCTTTGTTATCCTTTATTTGAGACACAAAATACTTCTCTCCGTCAGTATAGACTTGTCTTCTTATCCCGGGTGCATTTTTGTATATATACCTCCAATATTTCATTGCTTCATCGTAATTCTTTTGTTTAAAGAACTCTCTGTACAATGAATAATTTTGTATTGTTTTAATACTATCTGGGCCAATCTTATCGCAATCTCCCTTGCTTAAGGAGCTTGTTATCATTTTTTTTGTATAGTTACCCTCATCACTGGCAAATGATTTTACGGAAAATCCTACCAATAAAATAACTGCTACTAACCAAATTGTAAAATATTGCTTTTTCATGTGTTTCGTTTTAATAATACTTTCTTTTAACAAACCATTTATCGTTTAAAGACAGTCCGAGATTAAATCTGAAAAAGTTCTCTCTAACTAAATTATTTGATGTGGTTCCTCTCGATCCAACTTCAAATCCAAAATTAAAAGAATGAACTCCTTTAAACTCGATAAAGCCTTCTTCATTTTGAAAATTCTTCACGATTGGTATACCAAATCCAAAGTTTATGCCAAACTCATTTATTTGTTCTCCATTGACGGTATAAGGAGTCTTCTCAAACCTAACACCAGCACGGTATTTAAGCTGAGAAAAAAACTTTGATTTTAGTTGATTTGACTTAGACCCAATTGGAAAATACTCCCCTCCAACAGAAATTTTAATAGAATTTGAGAGCTGATTGCCATTTCCTTCAAAATCTTCAAAATTGGACCATCCCATCCATCCAAAATCTATTCCCGCTTTCCAAAACTCTTTGGAAACAAAAGTAACACCAATGTTAAACTGTGCGGGTAACTTAAGCGCTGTCTCTTGTCCAAGTGCTTGACTAACCGTATCTAAAGAGGATTCTGACAGATTTCCTAAAAAATCATCTAAGTTTTCTCTCTCTCCGCGACCAATAAGCTCTCTTGAGTTAAAAGAATAAATTCCATTATCCAGTCCTGATTTTCGACTTAAATCAGCACTAGCCCTTCCTGAAACTCCGAAATGAGCTTTTACCTTTTTTGTAATTGGAGCTTTATATATTGCCCCTGCATTCCAATAAAGTCCATTAGCTCTTAACTCTACAGACTTCCAGCTCGTAAAGGAAAACAAATCAACAACATCATCTTCATCTAAAGCATATGTGATGGTATTACTGGTCATTTTACCAAATAAATAGGCAATATTAAATCCAACTGAGAAGTCTTTATATTTAAAACCATTCCCCCAATAAGCGGCATAAATAAGCCCTTCTCCTTCAATTTCGCTAGCTGAAGCATTTGTTCCAGCAATTTGAGTAGTGTCTTTAAATGCATAACTCCTACCAAAAAGTGGCATTAATCCGAAACTCGATGTCCAATATTCTTTAATAGGTACAGAAAAGGATAAATAAGAGAGGTCAAACCCTCCAATTTTTTCTTTTTCCGTCGATGTTTTTATCCTTTTTGTATAACCAGAAAGTCCCGCTTCAAAGGCAATTAATTCTAACGTTGCATAAGACGCTGGGTTTATAAAGTTCAAATTCTCTTCGCTATTATAGGAGGCACTTAGACTTCCCATTGAACGACTTACAATATTGTTTTGGTCGTTCACAAACCCTAGCCCAAAGCGACTATAAACAGAGCTTTCTTGTGCCGAAGCGTTATAAATATTAATAAAAGTAAAGCATATTAGAAGGCCTTTTAAAAACCTAATCAATCTGCGCTGCATTATATCTGAGTATTTCATTTAATCCTTCTAATACTAAATTTGGGTGTGCAAATATCTTATTTTTAAGGCGAGATACAAAAAAGGAAGCGTCCCCTCCAGTAAATATTATTGTTAAATCATTGTATTTTCCCATATAATCTTCAATCATTCCTTGAATCTCCTTTAAAACAGCATATAAAACACCAGTTAAAATAGCCTTTTCTGTACTATTACCAATTAATTCAAAATCACTTGATCTTTTAATTAACGGTAGTTTATCTGTAAAATTATTAAGCGCTTTAAAACGCATAGTAATTCCAGGGTGAATGCTTCCCCCTAAATATTCTCTATCATTATTTATAAAATCAAAAGTTATGCAAGTGCCAGCATCTATTACCAAAACATTTTTTTTTGCATATAACGCTGAAGCCGCTACAACTCCTGCCAAGCGATCCTTACCCAATGTTTTTGGTGTAGCATATTTATTAATTATTGGAAGTTCTGTTTTATGGGATAATCTGATGTAAAAGAAATGCCGCTCTAAAAAATCGTCTATTTCTTTGTCGTAATGAGCAGTTGAAGTCAAAATAACATTTTGAGGCTTCCATTCTCTACAGATTTTTTTTAACCAATTTAAAGATTTTGTTTTTGATTGTTCTTTATGAATAATTTTTCCTGCTTCAAAAAAAGCAATCTTACTCTTCGTGTTTCCTATATCGATGGCTAAATTGATGATAACGCTTAATTTCTTATTTAATAGTTGTTTAGATTAATCTGGTGCTTTTTGCGTTCTGCTTTAGTTTCCAGTCTTTAATTCCTGTAACATGTACTAATCCCGGTGACTTTCCGATTTCAATACTTCCAAATTGTTCCTGAAACCCTAAGGCTTTGGCACCATTAAAGGTGGCCCATTTTAGTAAAGTATGAAAATCAACATAGGATTGATACCTACTAATGGTTTTTATTTCCTCTAAGATATTAAGTTGCCAGTTAGAAGTTAAACTATCTGTCCCAATCGTAACCATTACATCCTCCTCTATAAAATTTTGATAATTAGGCAATCGATTTTCAATATATAGATTAGCATTAGGGCAGGTGGCCCAAAAGGTATTTGGAGAAAATTGTTTTGCTGCTTTAATATCTTCCTTTGTTGTTAAAGTGTTGTGCACAAATAAATTGTTGTTTTGTGTAAGCAAGTGTTCAAGCGCGTAATGGATGGCTGTTCTATTTTGTGCTTTAAAGTCACTCAAATCAATATCAAAGGCACTATAAAAATCAATAAACCCTCCCTTTTTGTTTATAAACAGTTCATTTTCTGGAGGCGTTTCCTGATTATGAATAGAAATAGTTGTATTTCCACCATTGATTGATTCCTCCGCTTTGCAATTCTGTTCATTTATGAGCTGAAATAATTTTTTTGACACAGAGTATGGTGCATGAGGCACCAAGCTCTTTTTACAAAATGCTTGTACTTTTAATTGATCATAAACAGCTTTATATTGATCAAATGTCTTTTGAGCTTCTTTTTCTTGCAAAAAATCAAAACATTCAACAAAAGTGTAGTAAGCAAGTGCGCTGTTCTGTTTCGTTTCAAAAGTATCTATTTGATTAGAAATGTCTCCAACAGCTACGATTCCATTTTCGTACATTTCTTGATCTCCATCTTTAATTGCTTGTTGAATTTCCTCTTTGGAAGCTCCTCTTGTTTTCACCACACTTTCAATAAAGGGCAACAATCCAGTTCCCGTATCTACTTTTCCTTTCATATGGCTTAGTTCTAAATGGCAATGTGTATTTACAAAACCTGGAACAATAATGCCATCAAGAACTTCTACTTCCTCTAAATTATAATCCGATCTTGCTCCAATCTCTAATACTTCACCTGAACTATGAACCACCACAACTCCCTCCTTTATGGGGTCAGAGACAACAGGACAGATATAATTTGCAGATATTTTTCTCATATGTTTATGTCCAATTAATTTTAGTGGTCAAATTTAGACTAATTTTGCTTTAATGAATTTGCTAAAAGAAAACAACAAGTTAGACATAAGAAAACTCAGCCTTGAAGAAATTCAAGAGAAAGTTGTTGCGCTTGGCTTGCAGCGTTTTCGTGGACAACAAATTTATGAATGGCTATGGAAAAAAAGTGCGGTCAGTTTTGATGAAATGACAAATTTATCTAAGAATTTTAGAGCTACCCTTAAAACTCATTTTATTATTAATAATATTAAAATCTACAAGGAACAAATAAGTACAGACGGTACCATAAAGTCTGCCTTTAAATTACATGACGATCACTTAATAGAAGGGGTGTTAATTCCAACTGAGGATAGAGCAACAGCTTGTGTATCCTCACAGGTTGGCTGTAGTTTAAGTTGTAAGTTTTGTGCTACAGGTTATATGCCAAGAATTCGAAATTTGGATTTCGCTGAAATATACGACCAAGTCGTATTGATTAATCGACAAGCGTTAAAGCATTTAGGTCGCCCGCTAAGTAATATCGTATTCATGGGTATGGGAGAACCACTTCTAAATTATAATCAAGTAATCGCTGCTATCAAAAAAATCAACGCTGAAGAAGGACTACATATCTCTAACAAACGCATTACCGTGTCTACTGCCGGCATAGCAAAAATGATAAAAAAGCTTGGAGACGATGATGTTAAATTTAATCTTGCGCTTTCGTTACATGCTGCTGATGATGTTAAAAGAAGCAAGATCATGCCTATTAACGATCAGAATAATTTAGCTGTTCTTATAGATGCTTTAAATTATTTTTATTCCAAAACAAAGGGACAAATCACATTTGAATATATTCTTCTTCAAGGAGTAAACGATAGTTTGGAGGATGCAAAAAAACTAGCTGACCTATGTTTAAAAGTACCTGCCAAAATAAATGTTATCGAATATAATGCTATTCAAGATGCGGCTTTTACCAAAACAGGTGTCTCAGACAGACAAAAATTTATGACCTACTTAGATAAAAGGCGCGTGAATGCTACTTTAAGAGTTAGTAGAGGTAAGGATATCGATGCGGCATGCGGACAGTTGGCCAATAAATAGAATCCGTGACTATTTAGACATACTCAATTGTAACAGCTCTATTGATTTCGTTTAGATAAGTTCCTTGGCAGGGCTTACTTTTCATGCTAATATTATTGCATTACTTCTGAATTCATTTATTTCAAAATTATCCATACTTCTATTTTTATGGCTTAAAAACGGGATAATTGACCAATTTCATGATTTCGTTTTCTTTTGTCTTGATACAAAAGAGACAAAACATCAAGACTGCATTTTGGTTACGCTAAATTGATTACAATGGGCTAAAATGAAATAACTCACGCGCCGTAGCGCAGTTCAGACAGCTTTCATTTTTTAACACCAATCTCCATCAATTCTTTACGCTACCAAAATGAGGTCACCTCCTTATGCATCAATAGGTATAATCAAAAACTGGGTTATTCCTGAATATTCCTACTTATATCCGGCGGCTTGCAAATTAAATAGTTCTGCATACAATCCTTTTTTTGCCAACAATGCCTCATGGCTTCCTAATTCCTCAATTTGTCCATTTTTGAGCACTAATATTCTATCGGCCATACGCACTGTACTAAACCTATGTGAAATTAAAATCGCCGTTTTTCCTTCTGTAAGCTTCGCAAAACGCTCAAATGCTTCAAATTCTGCTCTTGCATCTAACGCTGCTGTTGGTTCGTCCAAGATGAGTAATTCTGCCTTTCTCATATAGGCCCTTGCCAAGGCGATTTTTTGCCATTGCCCCCCAGAAAGTTCTATGCCTCCTGAAAACCTTTTCCCTAACATTTGCTCATAATCATTGGGTAGCGTTTTTATAAACTCGTCTGCTAGGCTGTTTTTTGAGGCAGTCATTATTTGAACATCGTTATCGATTTCTTCAATATCTCCAATAGCTATATTCTCATTTGCCGTAAAATAAAATTTAACAAAATCCTGAAAGATAACTCCAATTCGCTCCCTTAATTCGAGAAGGTTGTACTCTTTTAAATTCCTGCCTTCTAACAAAATCCTTCCTTCTTCAGGATCATATAATCTCGCCATTAACTTTACCAATGTTGTTTTTCCTGCACCATTCTCCCCCACCAATGCCAGTTTTTCTCCTGCTTTCAAGCTAAAACTTACATTTTTGAGTGCATATACACCACTCCCAGGATATTTAAAGCTTACATTTTCAAAAACAAAACCTGCTTTAAATTGCTTTGGCACCGACAAGGCATTTTCTGTTGATTTTATTTGAGGCTCAATTTCAACAAACTCAAAATAATCTTGTAAATAAAGAGCACTTTCTGTTATGCTTGAAAAACGTGTAAGCATGGCTTGTAATAAATTACGAAGCCGGTTAAACGATCCAGCTAAAAAAGTAAGGTCACCAATAGTTATGATTCCCCCAACAGCTCTTAAAACAATAAAAACATATGCAAAATAGTATCCTATTTCCCCTAGTGCATTAAAAAAGCTACCCCAAAGGGCGCGTTTTGTTGCTAAATTTTTATTGGCCTTATAATACCTCTCTGCTAGTATTGAAAACCTAGTTTTTATAAAGGAAGAAAGGCCAAAAATTTTAACTTCTTTAGCTGTTTCATCACTTGCACCAATATATCGTAAGTAATCCAGCTCCCTTCTTTCGGGCGTCCAACTTCGAACCAAAGAATATCCAAACTTATTAAAATAGGTTTCGTTAAAAAAAACGGGAATAATTGCCACCATTAAAATAAACAAAAGCCATGGCTCAAAGGCTACTAATCCTAATGATAATGCCACCACAGAGATCATTTCTTGAAATTGTGTTAAAACTTGTGTCATTAAAACCACTCGATTGGTTGTTTGTCTCCTTGCTCTTTCTAACTTGTCGTAAAAGGCCGGGTTTTCAAATTGTGGCAAATCTAAAGCTGCGGCCTTATCTATCAGACGTTTGGAAGTTTCATTAGCAAACAAATCTCCAAGAAGTGCATCGATTAAATTGATTAAACGAGTAAGCATCCCAGATAAAATGGCTAAAAACATTTCAATGCCTACATACGTCCATAATGTTTGCAAGCTGCCACCGTTTTCTGCAACCACAATAACCTCATCAATAATTAATTTGCCAACATATAAAAGTGCTAAAGGCAAAATGGCTTTGATAATTCGAAGTACAATATTTCCGAGGGTTAAAGGTTTACTTATTGACCAAATAAGCTTTAAAAAAGGAACGATGTTTTTTAGAGATGCTAGACTTTCTTTAAAACTTATTGTTTGTTTTTCTTTTTGTTTTTTAGATAATCCATCCCAAGTCGCCATAGCCAATTATGTTGTCACCATAAAAATAAGCTTTTCAAGCGTTAGCTATTAAACAACCTTAAGCTTTCTTCTTCTTTCTCTCGCATCCTTTTTTGTTGCATATCGGTTTTGTCATTAAAACCCAAAAGATGCAATATTCCATGAATAACAACTCTCTTCAGTTCTGCGTCAAAAGAAATTTTAAGTTGACCAGCATTGTCTTTTACTCTATCAATACTTATATAAAGATCTCCTTCCAAAAGACCTGAATCATCTGAATTGTCAAATGTGATGATGTCTGTATAGTAATCGTGTTGAAGGTATTGTTTATTTATACCCAATAAATAATTGTCAGAACAAAAAATGAGATTCAAAGTAACAATCTCTTGGTGATGAAGCTCAACTATTTTTTTTATCCATTCGGAAAGTTGCTTTTCTTCTAGCTTAAGCGGCTCAATTTCTTCAAAGTGGAAATAAATCATAATTAAGGCAAGTAGCAAGTAAAAATTTAGATTTTAAAATCTATTTCTACAGTGCTGCCCTGATCAGAAAAAACCACTAAATCTGCTAGTTTTTTAATTAGAAAGACTCCTCTTCCAGAAGGCTCCTCAATGTTATCGGGATGTGTAGGATCAGGCACCAATGCAGGATCAAAACCCTGCCCCTCATCCTTTATTTTAAATTTAATGGTTTGGCTATTCTTATATACGCTAAATTCAACATCCTTTTGATCACACTTGCAATTGCCATGTTCAATAGCATTGGTAACCGCCTCTACCACTGCTAATAGCATGTTGCCGTATAAGTTATCAGCTATATTGTAGTCCTCTTTCATTCTTTCCACATAAGTCTCAACTAATGACAAATTGGAAAAACACGAAGAGAATCTTATTTTCTTAATTTCCTCCATCGATTTAGATAAATTGTCTTGTTCTTCTTTATTAGAAGCAATATTTGCATTAAGTGTAGAAGTTGTCAAGTCTCTCTAGTTTATATTTTTATAATACCGCTCTACTAAATTCTTATAGAACGGCGTTAACGAGGGTGGAACAGTTTTATACATCTGCACTCCCGCTTTTCTGTTTTTTAAATACTCCTCTATTGCTGGTGGTAACTGTTTTGCCTTCTCTTCACCAGTAATGCTCTCTCTTTTCTCCTCTTTATCTTGCTCTCTTTCTGCCTTTTCAAACTCTAACATTTTAGTTAGAATTTCTTCTTGTCTTTTGAGCATCTCGTTGGTTATACGTTTATTTACCAAATCTGTTTCATTTTCATCCATTTCTTTCATTAATTCATCAATTCCGCTCTTATTTTTTTCTTCTTGGCTCATGCCTTCTTTCATTTTTCTTAAGGCTTCTCTAATTTTAGCTTGTTGTGCGGCGGACTCTGCAAATTTCTTTCCCATTTTTTTAGGATCTTTCCCCTGTTTCATCATTCCCTGCATTTCTTTCATTTGCTCTCCAAGCTGTTGTTGCATTTGTTTTAAAGAAGGCACCATAGAGTTTCCACCACCACCGGGATTCTCACATTGCTGATTTCCTGGCATCTTTTGCGCCATACTTTGCTGCATTTGTTCCATCACTTCACTAAGCATTAATGCTAAATTGTTAGCAGAGGTCATTACATACTGCTGATTAGCAGTAGCTTTTGTTTTTCTCCGTTGTTCAAGTTCATCAATACTTTGTTTAAGTTCTCTATTCATCTTATGAAGCTCATCTGTTATAAACCCTTCCAATTCAAAAACCCTTTTACTTAACTCTATGAGGCTGTCTTCGATCAATTTAGCATCTTCTTTTAACTTGTATTGATCTTGGACCAAGGAGATAAACTTTGGGTTTTCTGTTTCCGTATTTTTTACTTCCTCAATTAAATCTTCTTGCTCAAAGGATAGTTTAACCAAGTTTTCCAATAGTTGCCTTAAGCTCTCTATATCTTCCATGGTTTGCTCTGCCATTGCAGCACTCATCATACCAGCCATACTTTGAGCCATTTTTTGCATTTTATCAGAAGCGCCTTTCTGATTTTGCCCTGCTTTCTTGTTCTGTTTATTTTCTAGTTGCTCGGAACTTTGTTGCATCTGATTTTCAATCTCTTCACTCAGTTCATTTTGTTCATTTAAATCGCTTGGTTTCTTCTGCTCTTTATTTAATTCATTGAGCTTATTTAGATCCTCTTGAATATCTTCGAATTTTTCATTTAATTTTTCCTGATCCTTTTGTAATTGTTCACTATTCTTTTCTCCAGACTTTGTCTCTTCACTTAATTGCTTTTGTTCTTGAGCTAATTCCTCCAAGTTGTCAATAGTTTCTTGCATTTTTTGTTCGAACTCCAATTTTTTAAACAGCTCTAACATTCTATCAAGCTCTTGTTCTAATTGGTCATTGGTCATTTCAAAATCCTCCAAATCTTCCATTGAGTTGTTTTGCTGAAAAGCTTCCATCATGTCTTCTATCTTTTGCATCATTTCCTTCATTTCATCAGTAAGCAACTCCTCCATTAACTCTTGAATACGTTCCTGTTTTTCTAATATATCCTCATCGACGTCTTTAAACTCCTCTTGATTCTTTTTATTTTCTTTAAGATCCTCAATCGCTTCCTCCATTTGCTTTGACAATTGTTCGTGTTTTTGTTTTAGCTTTTCAACTGCCTTTTTATCCTCCCAACTCATTTTCTTTTTTGAGATCATACGCTCTTTTAAAGATTCTATATCTTTTGAAAGTTCGTTAACCTCTTTTACGGCATCTGTAAGGTTTCCCTTTATGCGATCATTGTTCTCCTGTTCTTGTTGTTTAAATTCTTTTTTTGTGGGTTTTCTAAAATCAAATTTTTGAGACTTACTAGATTTTCTTCCATTTACTCCATCATTATCCCACACTTCAAAGTAGTATTCTAACCTGTCTCCCGGAAGTAATTCTAATGCCGCAATATCTATATAATGCGTAAAATCAATTAAGGTCTTGCTTCTATCAAAAGGAATATCTATTGACTCAGTTACAGAAGGAGCATTCTCCACTTCGGGCATTACTGTATAATGAAATCTCAATTCCGTAAAACCATAATCATCTGCGGCATCCCCAATAAAATAGACATATTCACTATCTGTACTATCCTTTATTTGTTTTATACCAATTGTAGGATATTCATCAGGAATAATGGTTATTTGAAACTTTGCGGAATCTGCACGTTCGATTTCACCATTTGAAATATAAACGGTATAAGATTCGTTTTTCCTCAATCTTTTTTTCAGGAAAAATTCATTCTCACTTTGTCGATCAGCTTCCAAATGATTTTTTCCAAAAAGCAATTCAACTTTTTCTGTACTAGCCGTATTAAATATCCATTTTGCAAAAGAACCATCAGGCACTTCCAAATCACCAACATTATTGAGCTTTTCATTTACTCTTCCTGTATAAGAAGGATACCTTAAGTCTGCAATAAAAGAGGTCATTAAAGGCTTAGGAAGCACCTCTATTTGATATTTTTTAGAATTAAATTCATTGGCGGTTAAATAAAAAACTACGTCTTCTTGTAAATTAGAAAAGCGATACGAGTAGCTTCCCGCATCTTTTTTATCCATTTTTACTTTTTGTTCTCCTAAAACAATCGACACTTCTTTAGGCAACACCCTTCCTTCAATCATTACTTCTAATTGAAAATCACTGTATTGCAAAACTTTTTCATCCGCATTTTTTACAACAAAACTAAAAGGCGCTTCTTTTTCAAATTCTACATTAGGACGTGATAATCGCTCGTTACTTTCTTTTAAAACATTAGGCGCTGCAATAATTAAAAAAAGTAAAACTAACAGTGGCGGTAAAGCATAAGGTAAGTACTTTCTATTTTTTGACAGATCAATGGCCTTAGCAAAAGGGACCAGTTTAATCTTCTCCGCCTTCTGCTCAATACTTGCAAAAAGTAAATCATTATCTGATTGATCTTGAGACTGCTTTTTAAGTTGTAATACATTCAGCAACTTGTCTTCTACGTTGGAGAAATGACTACCTATAATTTGGGCCGCTTGTTCATGACTAATACGCCTCCCTAGTTTCAAGTACCTCAACAAAGGGTTTAATATCCAAAAATAAAAGGCGGTTAATATGCCAATTAAACTTGTCCCAAGAAGAATCTTTTTGGTAATTATGGGGAAAAAAAGCTTGTATTCAAGGACACTTAAAATCAAATAAATTGCTAATAAAAGACCTATAAAGTAGAGCCCTCCTCTAACAATCTTGTTGAGATAGAACTTACGGATAAAAGCATCCAATTTGTTTAAAAGCAGGTTATAGCTACTCATTTGATGTGTTTCCTTTACAATGCTTTAGTTTGGAACGAAATAAACTGCTCTTAAGTTTCTGTATTCCATTCCATTTTGAAAAAAATCTTTCACATAAGGTTGCAACAAACGATAATCCTTATCGTAATAAATCGGCATAACCGGCGCATCATTGATAGCAATTTGATCTGCTAATAAATAAAATTTATTTCTTTCTGCTTCACTAGTAGATTTAAGCGCTTCATCTAAATATTTATCAAATTCCTCATTTTGATACCTAAACGAATTAATGTATGTTTTTACGGCTAAATTTTCTGGCACCCATTTTCCATGAAATAAATTCAAAAAGTTTTCTGCATCAGGATAATCGGCAATCCATCCAAGTCTCCAAAAATCTACTTTAGCTGCTTCGATTGCCTCTATGTGCTGTGCCCATGGAACCATTAATAACTCAATTTCAATATTTAAGTGTTCTTCTAACATTTTTTGAATCGCTTCTGCCACTTGCTCATTGCGACCACCTCCACTATTAAGCTGTAGTGTCATTTTAGGGAATCCCTCACCATTAGAGAATCCTGCCTCTGTCATTAAAGCCCTAGCTTTTTGAGGATTGAAATTATACCCCTTAATTTTGGTGGCATCATAAGAGCCTGTTCCTGGAGGAACAAATCCATAAATAGCCGGAAATCCCATCCCTTTCACTGTGAAGTCAATAATCTTTTCTCTATCTATTGCGTAACAAAAAGCTTGCCTTACTCTTTTATCCTTAAAAATCTCTCCTTGATTTAAAAACCCGTAATACTGAATGGTCATAGAAGGCTTCGATTGCAACACAAACTTCGAATATTCTTCTTTCAATTGCCCATTTACATCAATAATTGCCTCTTTCATTTCAAAAGGCAACTTATATACCATATCTAAGTCCCCTTTGGTAAAAAGATTAAATGCTGTCTTTTTTTCTTTGATAAAAGACACTTTAATATTGTTCAAATAAGGTAGTTGATTTCCAAATTCATCCTTCCCCCAATAATTTGAATTCTTTTCTAAAAAAACAACTTCTTCTTCACGCAATAGCTTCAACTTGAAAGGTCCCGTTCCAACAGCTTTTACCCGCATATCAGTCCCATATTTTTCAACCGCTTCTTTCGGATAAACTTTAGTAAAGCTCATTGCCAATCTCGATAGGAAAATGGAAAACGGACGTTCCAATTGAATCTGCAGCGTATAATCATCTAACACTTTTATTCCAGTAACCCCTTTTGCACTTTCAAGACCATATTGATCAATAATGGCATTTTTTAAAGACCTCCCTGTCAATCGTTCAATAGGAGGGATAATTAAATCCAATATTCTAGAACTATAATTGTAAGTATTAGCTCCAACTACTAAATCCTTAAAAATCCAAAAGCCCTGATTTTCTGAAGGGTTATAAAAACAGAGCCTGTCAAAACAATACTTAAAATCTTGGGCCGTAACTGTTCTTCCAAGTCCATCTTGAAAACATTCATCATCGTGAAATTTAACGCCTTCCCTTAAATGAAAAGTAAACAAAGTACCTTCGTTTTCTATTTCCCATTTATGGGCTAATGAAGGTTTTACAGTTAGATTCTCTTGATCAAAGGCAACCAAGCCATCATAAATCTGCTCTGCAATGCGATGTCCAGTAACTTCCGTTATGTTTAATGGATTCAGACTCTTTAAAAACTCATCCTCATTGTACTTAAATGTTCCGCCATAATAAACGCCTCCATTGGTCTCTTGTAAATCTTCATTTTTTTGTTGACCAACAACACTTAACCCAATAAACAATAAGTATAAAAAAAGTAGTTCTTTATTCATCAAACAATATTATTTGGCCAAATATAAATTATTTCGATGCGGAATCTTAATGTTTTCTTATTGAATGGATTTAATTACCATCGGTAATTTTGTTCATTCTTGTACGCAAATGGGCTATAATATTCTAGAAGAAGGTGAATTTCAATATGTCGAAGAGGGCAAAGGAGAAGTAATTGTTCTCTTGCATGGACTTTTTGGAGCACTCAGCAATTTTAAAGATTTGATAGATTACTTTAAAAAAGACTATCAAATTGTAGTCCCCATTTTACCTCTATATACGCTTCCAAGAAAAGAAACCACTGTTGAAGGGCTTGTAAATTACATAGAAAAATTCATAGAATTTAAGGGCTATGAGCAAGCGAGTTTTTTAGGAAATTCATTAGGGGGACATGTCGGTTTGGTTTATGCCGTTAAGCGACCCGAGCGAGTTAAATCACTAATATTAACAGGGAGTAGTGGTCTTTTTGAAAAGGCATTTGGCGATACCTTTCCTAAAAGGGGAAGTTACGACTATATAAAAACCAAAACCGAAGAGACTTTCTATGACCCTGCCGTTGCTACCAAAGAGCTGGTAGACGAGGTTTTTGAAATTGTAAACAATAGAGAAAAAGCATTGAGGGTTCTGACTATGGCAAAATCAGCGGTACGTCATAATATGGCAGAAGAAGTTTGCAAGATAACCGCACCTACTTTTCTAATTTGGGGGAAAAACGATATTATAACGCCTCCTTTTGTTGGCGAGGAGTTTTGCAAATTAATTCCAAATGCTCAATTGGTCTTTATAGATCAGTGTGGCCATGCACCAATGATGGAAAGGCCTCAAGCATTTAATAAGCATTTAGAACAATTTTTACTTAACTTATACAGTTAAAGGACTTATATTTATTGTTACACTAAACAAGTGCTTTGCAAGCGATTCAATTCATAGATAATAGTATTCCATATTTAAAAACAACAGACAATGTTGCTTTTGCGCTGGATATAATGGCTGCTAATGGATTTGCCATTTTACCCTTGGTAGAAGAAAATCAATTTTTAGGTTTTGTAAGTGAAAATCGATTGTTAGAAGTTATTGACGACCAAACACCTCTGTCGCAAATACAACTTTCTACAAAGAAAACATTTATCAATGAAGACGATCATTTTTTCGAATTGGTAAAATTGATGAGTCATTCAGATCTCTTTTACGTTCCTGTAATTGATGCCCAAGAAGAATTCATCGGAATTGCCACCCGCAGAAAAGTAATTGAACTTTTCGGAACAAAAACGTCTGCAAGCGAAAACGGAGGTATCATTGTTTTAGAAATGAACAACAATGATTATAGCCTTTCTGAAATTGCACGGATTGTAGAATCCAACGATGCCAGTATTATTAGTTCCTTTTTAACTTTATCACACAATGCAAAAAAGTTAGAAGTGCATTTAAAAATCAACAAAGTGGATCTCAAGGAGATTATCAAAACTTTTGAACGTTTTGAGTACGAAGTGAAAGCCACTTATCACGAATCCAATTTTGAAGAAGGCCTCAAAGAACGTTTGGACTCCTTAATGCATTATTTAGATATTTAAAACGCTCACGATTAACCAAGCGTCGTTAAAAACCCTCCTAAAACTGTCGCTCACATCTTCCTATTAAAATCTTATTAGATTCCCCGTATATTTACACTTCAATTGGAATTACAACTATGACCATCGGCATTTATAGCAGGCATTTTAAACCCAATCAATTAGTATTGGTTGAAAGGCTAATAAAAGCACTGATTGAGCGAAAAAATCGCGTTTTAATACATCGCCCTTATTTAGAAGCGCTCGCCAGTAAAACCACTTTACCCAAAGAAGTGGAAGCCTTTGAAAATACTCTTGACACGCACATAGACCTGATTATCAGTATTGGTGGTGACGGCACCATTTTAGATACGGTTCAAATTGTTGGGGAAAGTGGTATTCCTGTTGCTGGAATCAATACCGGCAGATTAGGTTTCTTGGCAGATATTAAAGAAAACCAGGTACTTGAATTGGTTAATTCCATTGAAAACAACACCTATTCTATTGACGAAAGAACCCTTATTCATGTAGAAACCAACCAACCGCTTTTTGGAGAGATTAACTATGGTTTGAATGAATTTTCATTGCATAAAACAGACTCCTCCTCCATGATTACCATTCATGTGTTTTTAAACGGAGAGTTTTTAAACTCTTACTGGGCCGATGGCTTAATTGTAGCGACCCCAACAGGTTCTACCGCTTATTCTTTGAGCTGTGGTGGGCCTATTATTTTTCCGGGATCTAATAATTTTGTGATCACACCCGTTTCGCCACACAATTTAAATGCGCGCCCAATGATTATCCCCGATAATACAGTGGTTTCTTTTGAAGTCGAAAGCCGCGCCAATAATTTTTTATGTGCCATAGACTCTCGCTATAAAACAGCGGATTTAAGCTATCAGCTAGCCATCAAAAAAGAGCGCTTCAAATTTAAATTACTAAGAATGCCTGAAAACCACTATCTAAAAACCCTGCGCGAAAAGTTGCGCTGGGGAGAAGACAGCCGGAATTAAATCATTTGGCTTTAAAATTTAATGTTTAAATTTAAAGTGCACGTTTTATTAAACAACCACTTTTTAAATAAATGGCCCAACAACACTACCTCGATAAAGTAAGAACTTTAATTGGCGAGAATAAGATCTTAGAAGCAATTAAGCAACTAAAACCGCTTTTAGAAAACAGCCCTCAATTAAACACCCTCATCATACAAGCTGGCAGACATAAAGACATTATGGATCGGATTCATAAGAATGTGGTCAATTTTGAAAATGCTGAGGTAGAAAAAAATAAAATTCGAGCTGGTTTACTTTATCTACTAGATGAAATTAAAGAAGCCCAACAGTCTAATACAGAGATTAATAATGAAATAGAAAGCGCCGTCTCTATTATTAATGGTAAAAATGTTACTGCGTATTCAACAATTACCAATTCTCATGTTGGTGATACAACCGAAATTCATAACCATAACTACGGCAGTAAACAGATTGCTAAATTTCTAACTAAAACACCTTCTGCGCCCAATGTTTTTATTGGTAGAGAAGACGAACTGGAACAATTAAGAGCAAAACTATCCAACAATAACGAAGCGCCTTTATTGCTGGTAAATGGTAATGGAGGCATCGGCAAAACTACTTTAGCCGCTAAATATTTCAATGAATATAAGCAAGACTACAATCATCTGGCCTGGGTTTTTGCAGACAATGGAATTTTCAACGCCCTATTATCTCTTAGCGCTGCAATGAATGTAGATTTTCCTCCAAAATCCACTATAGATGAACAAATTGACCTGTTGTTACAAGTCATGGCAAACCTTGAAGGTCCCAACCTTCTGGTAATCGATAACGCCAATGACATCAGTGATCTTAAAGCCACTTACTTCGAATTGAAAAGATGCAAAAACTTCCATTTACTGTTAACCAGTAGAATCAATAATTTCAAAGAAGCCAACTATCATCGACTACCACCTTTAGATAAAGAAGCTGCTACACGTTTATTCAAAAAGCACTATTACTCAAGCTCCTTAAGTGAAGATGAGCATGCGCTTTTAGAACAAATACTGGAAGCCGTTGGTAGAAATACTTTGGTAACCGAAATATTGGCCAAAAGTTTACAAGAAAAAAACGAATTAGAAGTTGAATATACATTACACAACTTATACGAAGATTTAACAAGCAAAGGACTGTTCCATGTTGATGTAAAAGCTAAGGTGCAAACCAACTGGACTAAAAACTTAAACCTTAACTTGGAAAAACCAGAAGACGTATTAGCAGCCTTATATGATTTAGATAATTTAGATGTTGCAGAGCAGCAAGTCTTAGCCAATTTAACGGCATTGCCGGCTGTTTTTATCCCTTACAGCCTATTGAAACAGGTTATCACCGACCAGGAAAATTTAAAAGAAATTATTCTTCATCTTTATAAAAAAGGATGGCTGGAATTTAACGAAAGGGAAAAAAAGATTAAAATAAGCCCAGTAGTACAGGAAACCTGTAAATACAAGAACCCCCATCTTTTTGAAGATTGTAAACCACTTATTGACAATTTATTGTTTAAACTTGAATATGAAGGTAGTATAGGCCATTTTGTAAATACGAGTAATTATGAAGAGACACAAATATTTATTGAATGGAGTGAACATGTCTTGACCACTTTTGACCAAATTGACTATAATCTAAACGTTTTAGCAGAAAGAATTGGCGCTTTTTATCAAACAACGGGCAACTTAATAAAATCAGAAGATTATTATAAGCAATCGTCAAGCATCGTAGCAGAATGTTGCCAATTAGAGCCCAATAATGTCAACTTTAAAAATGGGCTCGCTATTTCGTATTCTAAACTAGGATCAACACATACCGCACTTGGCAACATTAACCAAGCCCTTGAGTTTTTTCAAAAAGACGTTGATTTAACTAAAGAACTTTTTGACGCATATCCCAATAATGTCAACTTTAAAAACGGGCTCGCTATTTCGTATTCTAAACTAGGAGAAACACATACCGCACTTGGCAACATTAACCAAGCCCTTGAGTTTTTTCAAAAAGACGTTGATTTAACTAAAGAACTTTTTGATGCATATCCCAATAATGTCAACTTTAAAAATGGGCTCGCTATTTCGTATTCTAAACTAGGAGAAACACATACCGCACTTGGCAACATTAACCAAGCCCTTGAGTTTTTTCAAAAAGAAACCATCCTTTTTAAAGAACTTTTTGACGCATATCCCAATAATGTCAACTTTAAAAACGGGCTCGCTATTTCGTATGAAAAACTAGGAGAAACACATACCGCACTTGGCAACATTAACCAAGCCCTTGAGTTTTTTCAAAAACGATCCAATATCGGTAAAGAACTTTTTGACGCATATCCCAATAATGTCAACTTTAAAAATGGGCTCGCTATTTCGTATTCTAAACTAGGAGAAACACATACCGCACTTGGCAACATTAACCAAGCCCTTGAATTTTTTCAAAAAGAAACCATCCTTTTTAAAGAACTTTTTGACGCATATCCCAATAATGTCAACTTTAAAAATGGGCTCGCTATTTCGTATGAAAAACTAGGAGAAACACATACCGCACTTGGCAACATTAACCAAGCCCTTGAGTTTTTTCAAAAAGAAACCATCCTTTTTAAAGAACTTTTTGACGCATATCCCAATAATGTCAACTTTAAAAATGGGCTCGCTATTTCGTATTCTAAACTAGGAGAAACACATACCGCACTTGGCAACATTAACCAAGCCCTTGAGTTTTTTCAAAAAGAAACCATCCTTTTTAAAGAACTTTTTGACGCATATCCCAATAATGTCAACTTTAAAAATGGGCTCGCTATTTCGTATTCTAAACTAGGAGAAACACATACCGCACTTGGCAACATTAACCAAGCCCTTGAGTTTTTTCAAAAAGAAACCATCCTTTTTAAAGAACTTTTTGACGCATATCCCAATAATGTCAACTTTAAAAATGGGCTCGCTATTGCATATTCCCAATTGGGTCGATTTTATATCAATCAAAAGGAAGATCCAATTACTGCTAAAAAATATTTTTTGCAATGTGAGCAGCTCTGGAAAGAATTGGCAGAAAGTTATCCATCTTATGCCGAATTCCAAAACAACTATGATTGGGTTAAAAATGTCTTAAAAGCATTAGAATAGACATTAAATAAAAAGGCACTTTAAAGCACCCAACTACTTTACAATACTTGCAATATCTCTTTTTAACAAACGTTAAAACCTGGGTTCAATGAATTATTTTGATTCAGACCGCTTATAAATAGTCAAATAAATTTGGGAAGTAGATGGCTATTTAATAAGTGGAAAACTTAGTTTTTGTTCAAAAAAAACAATATACTGCGTTACTTTTCCTTACTTTATCCCGATAAAGTTGCAAAAAAGTGCCTTGTCTATTACATTTTTTGAACATCTGTATCTTAAATTATTCATCGAACCCAGGTTTAAAGTTATCATCAAACTTATTATGCGTTTATTGCCTATCTTTGCGAGCTATTTGTCTAATATTTTGAAAGGGACATTGCTTATAATGGTATTACTATGTACTACGGTCGCCAAATCTCAAGAAAATGAGGTGGGTGCGTGGATAGGCGGTGCCAACTATTTTGGTGATTTAAACCCTAAATATTCCTTCAAAGAATTGCGCTGGGCAGGTGGTATTTTATACCGATACAATATCAACACCAGAATGGCGGTAAGGGCCAATGTCAATTACGGCCGTGTTGAAGCTACCGATGCTAAAAACGACCAACCCTATCCCAATGCCCGTAATTTGCACTTTCGCTCCGATATTCTCGAACTGGCCGCCCTATTTGAAATGAATTTTTTCAAATACATTTTAGGCAATAGAAAACACATGTTTACCCCTTACCTGTTTGCTGGGGCAAGCATGTTTTATTACAACCCCATCACCAACTTTAACGATCAGAAAATAAAATTGCAAGAAGTAGGCACCGAAGGGCAATATATTTTTGAAGGCCCCGAAGACAATAGATACAATACCTACTCTTTTGCAATTCCATTTGGTGGAGGCATTAAATACGGCATCAACGAAAATTGGTCCATCAATGTAGAATTTAGCTCTAGAAGAACTTTTACCGATTATATTGACGATGTAAGTGACGTATATCAAGATCCGGCATTGTTAAATGCTACGGCTCAAGCATTGGCAGACAGGTCGGAGAATAACATTGGCAGCATCGGTAAGCAAAGGGGCACCTCAAAAGATGTTGACCGGTTTAATTTTTATGGTATTGCCATTACCTATACTTTTCACACTGTTAAATGTCCAAAAACCAGCATTCTAGGATTAGATTATGCGCACGGGAGATAAAGAAGAATGAGCGAATATCCATTGAAAGATAAGATCGATTTAGACAATCTGCCTCGCCATGTTGCAGTAATCATGGATGGCAATGGCCGTTGGGCAAAGCAACGTGGTAAAAATCGCGTATTTGGCCATAAAAATGGCGTAAAAGCGGTTCGGGAAATTACCGAAGCCAGCGCAGAATTAGGCATTGAGCACCTTACATTGTATGCTTTCTCTACCGAAAACTGGGATCGTCCTAAACTGGAGGTTACTGCATTAATGGAACTGCTGGTACGTACTATTCGAAAAGAACTAAAAACCTTGCTTAAAAACGATATTAAACTCAATACCATAGGCAACCCCAACGATCTCCCCAAAAGATGCAGAGCAGAGTTGTTTGAGGCCATTGAGCGCACAAAAAACAACACTCGCATGACCTTAACATTAGCCCTTAGCTATAGCTCTAGGTCAGAAATTACCACTATGGTACAACAAGCCGTTAAAGAAAGTCTAGAAGGCTCGTTAAAAATAGAAGATATTAATCCGGCATGGATTTCAAATCATTTATATACTTCCAATATTCCAGACCCCGAATTATTAATTAGAACCAGTGGAGAACACAGAGTTAGCAATTTTCTCCTTTGGCAAATAGCGTATAGCGAATTTTATTTTTTAGATAAATTTTGGCCCGATTTTGAACGAAATGATTTATATAATGCACTTTTGGACTTTCAAAATAGAGAAAGAAGGTTTGGAAAAATTAGTGAGCAGATAACAGTGTAATGAAGAGATTATTTTTAAGTATAGCAATCATTTTATGTTTGGTTGGGTATTCTCAAGAGGGACTCCCCGAGAGAAATGACATTATAAATTACGGCACTCCAAAAACCTACAAAGTTGGAGCGATCAAAGTAACCGGAGCCAAGTATTTGGACCATGGTATTATTCGCTCCATTTCCGGACTGGTATTGGGTTCAGAAATTGAAATCCCCGGAGAAGAAACCGCCAAAGCAATTAGAAACCTTTGGAAACAAGGGCTTTTTTCGGATGTGGAGCTGAAATTAGATAAAGTAGAGGGAGAATATGCCTTTTTTAATATTGTAATTACTGAAAAAGCGCGTGTCTCTAAGTTTGTTTTAAATGGCATTAAGAAAGGCCACAAAGAAGAAATCGACGAAAAGCTGGAACGCTATAAAAACAGGCCGTTTACGGGAGGTGTAGAATCCAATATTAAAAACATACTAGAAGATTTTTATGCCGAAAAAGGGTATTTGAATCCGGATATAAAAATCTCTTCAATAGATGACAGCCTATATGTTAACAGCACTACGGTATATGTTGACGTTGATAAAGGCGGAAAAGTAAAAATTGAAAACATCGATTTCATAGGCAGAGAAGAGGGGGATTTGGCGAAGATGAAAAAAGCCATGGCAGAGACCAGAGAAAAAGTGTATTTCAAGCTTTTTAAACCCGATGATAAGCGTGTTTTTAAAGACAAAGAGAAGTTTAAAAAGACGGTAGGGGATATTGTAGATCTCAATATTGAGAAAACCAGAAAATTCTTAAGCGATAGAGTAAATCTCTCTTTCAAAGCCTCTAAGTTTAATGAAGATAGCTACGAAGCTGATAAAAGAGCCCTCATCAATTATTATAATTCTATTGGGTATAGGGATGCTACCATTTTAAAAGATACCGTCTATTACGTCAATAAAAGCAATTTAAAAATAGAAATTGAGATTGAAGAAGGTAATAGATACTATTTCCGAAACATTTATTGGAAAGGGAATGCCAAGTATAGTGATGAAACATTGAGCAAAGTATTGAGCATACGCAGGGGAGATATCTATAACAGAGAATTACTCGATAAAAAGTTAAATCTCGATCCAACCGGAGCAGATGTAAGTTCATTGTATTATGATGATGGATATTTATTTTTCTCTGTAAACCCTTCGGAAATAGCGGTAGTAAACGACAGTATTGATTTAGAAATTAGAATCAATGAAGGTCCACAGGCAACGATTCGAAACGTGATTATCAAAGGCAACGACAAAACCCACGACCATGTTATCAGGAGAGAACTTTATACCAAACCGGGAAGAAAATTTAGTAGAACAGACTTAATTCGTTCGCAGCGACAATTGGCAAACCTTGGTTTTTTCGATGCCGAACAGATGGGCGTTTTACCACTTCCAAACCCAGAGGATGGCACTGTAGATATTGAATATTCTTTAGTAGAAAAGTCTGCCGATCAAATTGAGCTTTCTGCAGGTTGGGGAGGAAGTCAGGGGCTAATTGGAACTTTAGGGCTTTCTTTTAACAACTTTTCTTGGAGAAACATGTTTAAAAAAGGTTCTTGGTCTCCTTTACCAACAGGAGATGGCCAAAAGCTTTCGATAAGGGTGCAAAGCAACGGAAAAAGATACCAGTCGTACAATTTCTCTTTTACAGAACCTTGGTTGGGCGGCAAAAAACCTAACGCATTTACGCTTTCTGCTTTTAGGCAGCGTTTTCAGGATCTAGATGGCGATAATAATGTTGAAGGAAGGCAAATTACCAATGGCCTTTCAGTAGGTATCGGCACGCGTTTGAAAAAGCCGGATGACAACTTTATCTTTCAAGGATTGCTTAGCTATCAAAGTTATAAGTTGGAAAACTTAAGTCAGTTTATTGCCTCTGAAGGGACTACTGTTTCTAACGGAAACTTTAACAACCTAAGCTTTAAATTAACTTTGGCTCGTAATTCTTTAGATCAGCCATTGTTCCCAAGAAATGGCGCCAACATTACAACTTCTGTTCAGTTCACACTTCCATACAGCTATATGAGAGGGTTAGATTATGATGATCCTAATCTATCAAGTGAAGAAAAATTCAAATGGGTAGAATATCATAAATGGCGTTTTACTGCTGAATGGTATACAAGTCTTGGTAGAAGTAAAAAAGATAAAAAGCCAGTTTTAAAAGCAGCTGCCAAGTTTGGATACTTAGGGTTTTACAACCGCAAACTAGGGTTGTCACCTTTTGAACGCTTCGAAGTAGGAGGTAATGGCCTCCCAAGTAATGTTACTTTGTTCGGAACCGAAACTATATCACAAAGAGGGTATAACGAGTATTCTCAAACCGGTGGAGATGCTATTTTTAATAAGTTTACTCTAGAGCTTAGATATCCATTCTCTCTAAATCCTTCTGCAACAGTTTACGGGTTGGTTTTTGTAGAAGCAGGAAACAGCTATCCTAATTTTAGAGAATATAATCCTTTCAAGTTAAATAGAAGTGTTGGCTTTGGTGTAAGGGCTTTCTTACCCATGTTTGGATTACTTGGGTTAGATTATGGCATTAGATTTGATGATGTGACTGGGAGTCCTATTGAAAATGCAAGTGGATTCTTTGATTACATAGGTAAAAATGGAGAGATTACGATCATCTTAGGTTTTGAGCCTGAATAGAAATTAAAAAGAATAACAATGAAGAAATTAGTATTAATTCTAACCTTGTTTTGTGCCTTTGCAAGTACTACTAATGCACAAAGATTTGCTTATGTAGATACTGAATTTATTCTTGATCATATGCCGGATTATAAAAGCGCTCAAAAAAAATTAGACAATCAAGCGCAGCAATGGCAATATGAAATTGACCAATCGTTTAAAGCTGTCGATAAGTTGGTTAAAAAATTTCGTGCGGAGCAATTCCTTTTAACAGAAGAATTAAGAGACCAAAGACAAAAAGAAATTTACGAAAAAGAAAAAGAGGCACAGAGTTTGCAAAAGAAGTATTTCGGATACGAAGGAGAACTATTTAAAAAGAGAAAAGAATTGATTCAACCAATACAAGATAAAATTTACGATGCAGTACAAAAGATTGCAGAAGACCGAGCCTTTGACTTTATTTTAGACAAGGCTTCGGGTGGAGCAACACTCTTATATACCAATACAAAACATGATTTAAGTGAATTGGTTTTAAGAAGATTAGGACATTAAAACAAAACATATTTGATTAATTAACTTTGCAAAAAATTTGAAATGAGAAAAATAGTAATAATAGCGTGTTTACTTGTTACCGTGGGGGTAACCAATTCGTTTGCCCAACTGAAAGCCAATAAGTTTGGTTATGTTAATTCCTTAGAAATTCTAAGCCTAATGCCGGAAATTAAACCAGCAGATGCACAATTAGAGAAATATGCCGGAGAGCTGGAAATGTTATATCAAGGAATGCTAACTGAATATCAAAAAGCAATTGGAGAGTTTCAAGAGCAAGAGAAAATGATGACAGACGCTTCTAAAGAATTAAAAATTAAAGAAATTCAAGATTTAGAAACAAGAATTGGAGAGTTTCAACAATCGACTCAAGAAAAAATCTCTAAAAAAAGAGAAGCATTGTATGCTCCTATTTTAGAAAAAGCAGACAAAGCCATTAAGTCTGTTGCTAAAGAAAATGGATACACCTATATCTTTGATTCGAGTTCAGGGTCTTTACTTTTTGCTGAAGAGTCAGATAATATTATCTCTCTTGTAAAAACTAAATTAGGAATATAGTAACAAGACATTCCCACCCTTAACTTGTTAGAAAGAGCGGTGCGGAAGATTTGATTTATATGAATAAATCACAACCTATAGGAATATTTGATTCAGGAATTGGCGGCCTTACGGTCGCCAATGCTGTTTTAAAAGCTTTGCCCAATGAACAATTGGTTTATTTTGGAGATACCGCTCACCTCCCCTATGGAGATAAATCTCCTGATTTAATTAAAAGCTATTCTAAATCCATCACAGAATTTTTATTACAACATAATTGTAAAGCCGTATTAATTGCTTGCAATACGGCCTCCTCTTCAGCATACGAGCTAGTCAAAGAATTAACTCTCAATAAAGCCATTGCCTTTAATGTTATTGATCCTGTCGTAAAAGAAATCGTAGACAAAGACTATTCAAAGGTGGGCGTTATTGGCACCCTCGGTACTATTGGATCCAATGTGTATTACAATAAAATAAAGGCACAGAAAAAAGATTGTAAAGTATACTCATTGGCCACTCCTATGTTGGCCTCAATGGTAGAATCAGGATATATTGATGGCAATATAAGCGATCTCCTCATAAAAGAATATTTAGATAATGATATCTTGGAAGATATTGAAGCGCTTATCTTAGGCTGTACGCATTACCCCTTAATAAAAAGACAGATTGAGCAATATTATGATCGAAACAATAGAAACGTACAAGTGTTGGCCACTAATGAGATTACCGCTACATATGTAAATAATGTACTTTCGAAAGAAGGATTGATTAATGATGTATCAGCACTTAAGCCACATAAATTTTATGTGAGCGATTATACCGCTTCCTTTGAGCAAACGACTCAGCTTTTTTATGGTTCTTCTGTAGACTTAGAAAAGCATCATTGGGAATAAAACAGGCTGTATTTCTTATCCCCAATGAATTGCTTTTAGTGCCTCATCTAACAAATTGTGCTCCATTTTATAGCCTTTGAAACCTTGAATTTTCTCTACTTCTATTAAAGCACCTTTTAAATTGAGTTTTCCCTGATGAGCAACGACAATTTTATTTTGTTTCCTTAGCCTATCCGCTAGATATTCTTGCTCTGTTTGCCCTGCAGTTGGAATCAAAATAGCTTTCTTTTCCAAATAAGCTAAATCCATAATAGTGCTATACCCAGATCGAGCAATTACTGTGTTAGCATTAAGAATGGCCCTGTTTAATGCTTCTGCATTTAGATAAGATAAGATAGTGAGATGCTTCTCCTCTTGAATTTCAAATGAAGCGGTTCGGCCACAAACAATCAAAAACTTTCTATCCTCAATTTTTTTTGCTTGCTCAATAATTTTATGTTCCAGATAACTTCTTTGGGGTTCTGGACCCGACAAAACCACTATAATATCTAAGTCATTTAAGTAAGGGGGTGTCTTCTCTATATTCACCGCCTTCTTAAACCGAGTAACAGCACCTATAAAATGACTATTTCTGGGAAGTTCATATTTGTGAGACAAACTTCCGGACAAAGAATCTCCTTCTTGCTCAAAGTCGGGAATCCACAAATAATTAAACTTTTTCACAAATTGCATTTGCAGGTCATAAACCACCTTTCTTCCCCACATAAATGCTTTTGGTGGTAAAATAGCCAATTGATGTCCAATAAAAACGGATGGCACTTTTTTACTCCATAGGCCATATCGATTATCAGAGATAATTAAATCAATTGCAAAAGAGCTTACTAAGGCATCTATCGCACTATGCTCGCTTTTTATAGCTTTAATGTAGTTTGGTACTAAAAGCAATGTTTCTCTTACCATTCCATGACTCCCATACCTGACATTATAAGAAGGTAGTTCAAACGCTTTCAGAGTCGGATATTGTTCTTTTAAAAGCCGCAAAGAATCCCCATCACTAGCCAATATAACTTTAGCTTCTAATGTCAGCAAACGTTCAATGATCGGCATACACCTACTGGCATGCCCTAATCCCCAGTTCAGCGCTCCTACTAAAACCGTTTTCCCTTTTAATTCTTGAATGCTCATATCATCTTCCCTCGCGAAAAAAATAAATAGCTGAAGTTATTAACTTTGTTAAAGATAGAGTATAATTTATCACAAAGGATATCGTTATTAGAACATGAAAAAAATTAAGTTATTCATTCTTAGTTTCACCGTTTTGAGTTTGGCATCTTGTAGCTCCACTAAAAAGGGCTGCGATTGCCCAAAGTTTGGAGACTTAAATACCCCACGTAAAAGTGAAAAGGCTAATTTCATGGAAAGATTTAAAAATATAGATGATGATGTTGTTGTTATTCAAGAGCAACAGAACGCTAGCTCCATTTAATTCTTGCATGCTTACCTACTAATAAAACCCTTCCTATTTATTGGTAGTATAAACTCCAATTAAAATCAATGTTAGTCCTCCAATATGAATTAAACCAAGCTGTTCTCCATCCATAACACCCAGCAATACTGCAACTATAGGAATTATGTAGGTAACTGTACTAGCAAATAATGCAGAGGTTCTATGCACCAACACATTAAAAATTGCCAAAGCATAAGAAGTTCCCAAAAAGGCTAATAAAAAGAGGTTAAGAAGGCTGTTCCATGCTTTAGGATGCGTATTCATCACTTCAAAAAAATCTGTAGTTAATAAATAAACCCCTGCGAAAGGACCAATAAAAACAAAAGCATAAACGGCAATAGTTAAGGGGTCTATCTCATGTACATATTTTTTTAATAGATTGGCGTTTATACCATAACAAAGTGTCGCGATTATTATTAGCAAAGCATATGCAAAATTAAATTCAAAAGAGCCATCTGCTCTAACAAGCACAATTAAAACCGCGCCAGCCAATCCTATTAAAACACCTATTAATTGATTCTTTTTCAACACTTGACTAAACAGTGCAGCCCCTATTAAAAGTGTAAACAATGGAACAGTTGCATTTAAAATCCCCGTTACGCCACTATCAATTTTTTGTTGGGCTATCGCAAATAAAAATGGTGGAATTCCGCTTCCTAAAAGTGCCAATAATATTAAAGGAAAGATATGTTCCTTTTTGATCGTCATTTTTTTAATGAAAAAAACAGGGACTATAGAAACAAATGCTAAAAAAATACGCAATGCCCCTACCTGCATAGGGTCAAAAGCCACTAAACCTCTTTTAATAAATAAAAAGGAAAAACCCCAGACAATACTTAACCCAATAAGCAATGCCCAATCGCCAAATTTTCCAGCTAACTTTTCTCTCACTATTTGGCTAAAAATCTTAATGCATCACTTACTGATTTTTCAGGGATCTCTTCTTGCGGTACGTGACCCATATTTTCATAAATCATTAGCTTAGAATTTGGAAGTCGTTCATGAAAAATTGGAGCAAATTCAACCGGGACCAATAAATCCTTATCTCCCCAAAGCAACAATGTATGATTTTTAATTTGATTTATTTCGTCTGTTCTTTCTTCTTTTACGGCCAGCACTCTATTTAAAAAAGCTTGTCTGTTACCTGATCTAAGACTCGCAGTATGGTATTGGTTAATCTTTGCTTTTGTAATCTTTTGATCATCAAAATAGCACTCTTTCAAGGTGTTCTTTACCATCATTTTTGTACCGATATTTAAAAGCCATTTTGATAATGTTTTGCTCTCTGCCATCTTAAAAACCAATGAAGAATTACCTCCCTCTTTAAACATTCCACTAGGAGCAATTAAAACCAATTTGGCAACTTTTTCGGGATGATCCAATGCATACTGCCATGCAATATGCCCCCCTAAAGAGTTTCCTATTAAATGAAAGCTATCGATCTCAATTACCTCTAAGAACTTATCTAAGAAATCTACAAAAGCCATAGTTGAATAATCTTCCTTTTTTGGAACACCTGTTAAACCAAAGGCCATTAAATCCATTCTAATTACTTGAAAGCCAACTTCTACCATCACCTCTGTCCATGCATCCCAAGTTTGTAGAATTGCCCCTGTTCCATGTACCAGCACAATTGGGAAACCCGTTCCTTCTATCTTGTAATGAACATCCATCCCATCCACTTCAACAAATTGCGATTGCTCATCCGTTAAAACTTTTTTTGCTTCCTCTATTGAAATATCTTTTTCATTTAGCAATAAAAAAACAGTCCCCAATACTATAACCAGAAATAGAATTATCTTCAACAAAGTCTTCATAAATGGAACGATTTATATATTAAAACAATTTATACTGTCATCACGAAAAAAGTAAGATACTTAATAATATGCATATAGCGATCATTGGAAATGGAATAACCGGAATTTCTGCTGCACGGCATATTCGGAAACTTAGTAATTATAAAATCACAGTTATATCTTCTGAAACAAAATATTTCTGGTCTCGCACAGCACTTATGTATATATATATGGGACACATGAAATTTGAACATACCAAACCATATGAAGATTGGTTTTGGTCGAAAAATAGAATTGATCTTGTACAAGATAAAGTAACCTCTATAGATTATACAAACCAACAACTATTTCTTGAAACAGGAAAGCCTGTTAATTATGATAAACTTTTAATCGCAACAGGGGCCGCATCTAATAAATTTGGATGGCCAGGACAAGATTTAGAAGGTGTGACCGGTATGTATAATTATCAAGACTTAGCATATATAGAACAATATACACACAACATCAATCGAGGTGTAATTGTTGGAGGAGGATTAATTGGCATAGAACTAGCAGAGATGTTACATAGCAGACACATACCTGTTACTTTATTAGTTAGAGAAACAAGCTTTTGGAACAATGTGCTTCCCCCTAAAGAATCAGCAATTGTTAATAGACATATTAAAGAACACGGTCTAGACCTTAGGCTTTCTACAGAATTGAAGCAAATTATACCGGATAAAAATAGTCGTGTAAAAGCTATCGAAACCAATAATGGCGAAATTATAGACTGTCAATTTGTTGGTCTTACAGCCGGAGTACATCCTAATGTTGGCTTTTTAAAAGACCAAGCATTGGAAATAAACAGAGGTGTTCTAATAAATTCAAACATGGAAACGAATATTCCGAATGTTTATGCTGCCGGAGATTGTGCGCAATTTAAAGTGCCTTTATCAGGCAGAAGGCCTATTGAGCAAGTTTGGTATACAGGTAAAATGCAGGGTATTACCGCTGCCTATAATATTTGTGGGCAACCAATCAAATACAATCCTGGCTATTGGTTTAACTCAGCAAAGTTTTTAGATATTGAATACCAAACTTATGGAACAGTTTTACCTAAAAATGAACCTCCTTTAAAATCTTTGTATTGGGAGCATCCAGATGGTAAAAAGTGTATTCATATAGTGTATGATGAGATCTCCAGAAAATTTATTGGAATGAATGCTTTTGGTTATCGCTATAGACACCATGCATTTAATCAATTTTTAAAAGATGAGTGTACGATTGAATACGTCTTGGAAAACTTAAAAACCTGCAACTTCGATCCTGAATTCTATACCATGGATGAAGACGAAATAATTAAAACATTCAATAAAGACGCTCCACAAAAAATCACTTCCAAGGGAAACAGATCCGTAAAAAAATTAATCAACACCTTAATTAAGTAAAATGCAACAACATACTGATATAAGTTTGTCTATTAGCAACCCCGCACCAAGTTTAAATACAATTCAAAAGATAGCATTATTACTTTTAAGTTTAGGTCTCTTAATTGGATTTGTTGCTTTACTAAATACTTCTTTCGCTGAAAACCCATTCATGCTCATTGGAGCAATTTCCCTTTCTACCTTAGGGTCCGCAATTTTTATTCATCAAACTTATAAAGGGACTGTTCCAGGTATAAAAAACAATCATATTTGGTTTAAGTCTTTTACTTCACGTGGCGCCTTGGGTTGGATGGCAGGTATTGTAATTACAGGATTTTATGTCCTATTGTATTGGTATCCTCAATACTTAGAGGGGTTGATTAGACTTTTTGACCCTTTAAGTATAGCATTAAAAGCAAAACCTGCTAGTCAATGGTTTGTATATGGCTCTATATATACTTTAGCCATTTTAATTATGGGTGTTAAGTTTATTATAAAGTACAGACATAATCAATATCAAGTTATAAGGACAATTTCAGTTATGTTTTTCCAAACGGCATTTGCTTTTCTAATTCCTGAAATTCTTGAGCGCCTAAACAAACCGCTCTCAACTAATTGGTTTGGAACGGATATAAAGAATATGTGGCCATTGGATTATGATTTCTTTTTCGATTGGCATTTAAACAATCTTACTAACGGCGGAAAACTAGGCTTATTTATGCTGATATTAGGTATCGCAATGATATTTATTATCTCTCCGCTATTGACTTATTTTTTTGGTAAGCGTTGGTATTGTTCTTGGGTATGTGGATGCGGGGGATTAGCAGAAACTGCCGGTGATCCTTTTAGGCAATTGTCTGACAAGTCATTAAAGGCCTGGAAAGTAGAGCGTTGGATGATACATTCCATACTTGTATTCGTTTTTATAATGACCGCTTTAGTATTATATACTAGATTTACCGGGCACAGTAAGTTCTTATTTCTAGATAGCTATAAAGTAAGTAAACACTACGGTTTTTTTATTGGTGCTGCCTTTTCAGGAGTTATTGGTGTCGGTTTTTATCCAATTTTAGGAAGTAGGGTTTGGTGTCGATTTGGATGTCCAATGGCCGCAGTTCTGGGAATACAGCAGAAATTCCTATCTAGGTTTAGAATTACAACCAACGGGGGACAATGTATTTCTTGTGGGAACTGCTCTACCTATTGCGAAATGGGTATTGATGTAAGGTCTTATGCTCAAAAAGGACAAAATATTGTTCGAGCTTCGTGTGTTGGATGTGGAATTTGTGCTGCAGTATGCCCAAGAGGAGTGTTGCGATTAGAAAATGGTCCAGATACAGGAACTGAGAAGACAGAGATTAAACCTGTAATTATTACAGAAGATCAAATTAACATCTTATCGTAATAAGATAATTCTTTACAAACGACTCAAAGACTGGATCAAACACATTAAAGATATTTTTTAAACAAAAAGACACTAAAATTTGTACCTTAGGCGCGATCAAAAATTATTGACAATTAAATTATTTTAAATATGGGATTATTCAAATTTGTAAAAAATGCTGGTGCAAAGTTGTTTAAGAAAAAACAAGCACAGGTTGAAACTGAAGAAGAGAAAAGTACCAATGCTTTCGAATTGATGACTGAATTAAGCAAGTATGGGCTAAAGGTTCATGATGCAGATATTCGTATTGATGATGACAGAGTATTTATTGGTGGAGAAGTAGACACAACAGAAACGAAAGAAAAAGTAATTCTTACTGTTGGTAATGTTGAAGGAGTTGCTGAAGTACATGACAATCTAATTGTGCGTGAAGACGAAGTGCCTGAGGCGCAATTTCATACAGTAGAAAAAGGAGAATACTTATCATTAATTTCCAAAAAGTACTATGGCGATCCAATGAAGTATAAAGTTATTTTTGAAGCTAATAAGCCTATGCTTACTGATCCAGATAAGATTTATCCTGGTCAGGTGTTGAGGATTCCTGCTCTGGAAGCTCAGGCTTAGGTTTTTCTAAATCAATATTATCAGAGGCCGTTTCTTCTTGTTGAGACGGCCTCTCTTTTTTTGCCGCTGCTCTCTTTTTCTTTAAGGCTTCTTTTCTTTCAGCCATTTGTTCTAATCTCTTCTTACGTTGTTCCCTTCTTTTGAGTTTGCGTTTTTTCCTTTTTTCCAACTCATCATCTGTTGCAAACTGAACGCGTCCTTTATCCATTTCAATGATATCTTCCACTGGAATTTTGAATTCCATGAATAGAAGCTTAATAATGGAATAGCCTCGAACATCCATCTTGACATGATCAAAAAGTGCAAAACGCGCTACATTAAAAAGCGCTGTTACATTGCTCATTTTACTTTCGAGCGTATGTTCAATTGATGAAAAGGCTTTTAGCTTTATCTCTCCCTCAAAGTCCATAAAACCAATATTTTGGCCGCTTTCATTATAATAAGTCACATTAATAGCTTTGATCGCATATGGAAGTGGAAATTTGTTCTTAAAAAGCATAATGTTATCCATCAATACCCAAGAAATCCCAACGCCCTTACTAATAACCTTAGTTATTTCCACGCTTTCCTGAAAATCAACCTTTCTTAAGATGATTTTATAAATTAAAGACTTGATTATACGCACTAAAAAATTCATATTTAAAATGATAAGACATACTAAAGTACATAATAGTCGTCGTTATAGAAACATAAATTTACTAGCACAATGATAACGACAAAAAGCATAAATGTCATTTCATTCATATTAATTATTGCCTCTTTAGTGGCCTGCAAAGGAGATATGGATGTAAACGAAATGGTTAATGAAATTAACGGCTATGCGGGTGTCTCCGAAGAATTGTGGCCTTATTTTGAACGATTTGAAGAAGAAGCTGCCTCAAGGGGTGTTTCAGTAGATTTGAAAAGTCTTAGAATAACAGGACAAATAGCAGAAATACACAGTGAAGGTGTTGCAGGAGTTTGCAGTTACAGTTCCTCTAACCCTAGTAATGTAAGGGTTGATCAATCTTTTTGGCGATCTGCGAGTTCTCTCTTTAAAGAATTTATTGTCTTCCATGAATTAGGACATTGCGCTTTTGGTCGCGACCATAGAGAAGGATCCAATACAAATGGCTTTTGCTTAAGTCTTATGAGAAGTGGTTCTGGATCCTGTAGAGATAATTATAGTTTTTCTACCCGAAATGCTTACTTAGATGAGCTTTTTGATACGCGCTTCTTTAATCAACTAGGATTTTAGCTGAAAACGCTTGCGCCCTTTTTTAATTCTTTCTTAAGTAGGTCTTTCTTGATTTTTATCATCTTACACTCATAGGTAATTCTTTATATTATCGAAAATTAGAGAAAGTAATGTCTTATTACGCATTAATTATTGTTCCTATATTCTTATTATTGATTGGTGCCGAAGTTTTTTTTTCCAAAAGGAAAGAGCAAAAGAATTATCGATTAAATGATACCATTTCAAATCTCAACATAGGTATAGGAAGTAGGATTGTAGGCTTGTTTTCAAAATTTTTATTACTTGGAGCATTCATGTTTGTCTATGAGAAATTTGCCCTATTAAATATTCCCTTCTCCTGGTGGTCTGTACTTATATTGTTGTTTTTCTACGATTTTTTATTTTATTGGGCACATAGATTAGGACATGAGTCTAATTTATTTTGGGGTGCTCATTTAGTGCATCATCAAAGTGAAGAGTATAATTTTTCGGTTGCTCTACGGCAATCTTGGTTTCATGATTTACTAGCATTTTTTATTTTTCTCCCGATTCCAATTTTAGGTTTTGATATTTTAACCTTTGGCGTAGCAAGCTTAGTCAATAGCTTATTCCAATTTTGGATTCATACTAAAACTATAAAAAAGATGCCTTCATGGTTTGAATTTATATTCAATACGCCTTCTCATCACAGAGTGCATCATGCCATTAATCCTCAATATTTAGATAAAAACCATGCCGGAATGTTTATTATTTGGGATAGACTTTTTAGAACTTACGCTGAAGAAGAAGAAGCACCTTCATATGGTATAACAAAACAACTAAATAGTTGGAACCCATTATGGGCTAACTTTCATTACTATCAGGAGATGTTTTTTGTTTCAAAATCAATTAAAGGCTGGAAGCACAAACTTAAGTTATTGTTTGCCAAGCCCGGCTGGTTGCCTAAAGAAATGAGGGAATATCAGTACGCTTCAGAGCCTGAAAGTAATAGGCAAAAGTATGACTTAAAGGCCAGCAAACCGTTAATGAGATACGTGTTGGCACAATTCATTTTAGTACTTGGAGGCACCGTTGCTTTCATGTACCATTTTGAAAGTCTTTCTCTTTTTTTTAAAATATTATGCGCTGTAGCCATTGTATTTTCGATTTTAATAAGTGGCGCAATTATGGAAGGGAAAAGTTGGGCAAAGTATGCTGAATTTATTCGACTAATTATGATTTTTGTTGGACTTAACTCATTGTATTATGTCTGGTATATTGATTGGTTCTTGATAACACTAATTTTTACAATTATAGGACTTATTACATTTAGTCTTTGGTTTGCATTAAGGTTAAATGAATTTAAACCTTCCAAGGTTTTTCAATAATTATTACCTTCAAATAGATCGAAGGCTTATTTTTGACTTAAAATATTCTAAAAATGAAAAGAATCGTTACATTATTAGCATTTATAGCTCTTACAGTAGGGTTAATGCAAGCACAACATAGAGGAAATTATGTTGTATTAGTTGCCGCAGTGGAAGGCTATGTTCCACAAAGCTCGTTTAAAGGGCTTAATGGTGTTTACAGCACCACTGTTTTCGGAGACATTAACAGATATTATGTTGGTGGATTTACCGACAAAGCCAGCGCTGAGGCGGTTGCTTCAAATGCAAGAAATATTGGTTTTGTGAATGCCAGAGTTTTGGACATCCAATATCTAAGAGATATGGCTGCTTCTTGTTGTGGTGCGCCAACTCCGGTAGCAACAGTTGAAGAGGATTTTAAAGTAAGAAATATCTTCTTTGATTTTGATAAATCTTATTTAAGAGCAGAAAGTAAAAGAGAGCTAGATAAGATATATTCAATTTTAACTAGGAATCCGTCCTATACTTTAGAAGTTCACGCACATACTGACTCTAAAGGTAGTAATGAGTACAATGTTGCACTGGCGGAACGAAGAAAACAATCTGCTATCTCTTATTTAACTGCTAGAGGAATTTCGGCTAATAGAATAAGACCATTTAGTCATGGAGAAGAAACACCAGTAGCAAAGAATGAAACTGTCGCTGGAGATAGCCCTCAGGGAAGACAATTGAACAGAAGAGTTGAATTCAGAATTAAAGATGGAGGTGTTGATTTAAATAAGGTAGAAGACATTAGTGTTCCTGCTCATTTAAGACAATAGTTGTTTTCTTAATTCACTATAAATAATATAAAGGGCATACGTATCCTTTTTACAATAGTCCAGAAGTTCTCTTCTGGACTTTTCTTTTTTTGTCTCATTACTATCGAAAAACATATTTTGATAGATCACTGCAGCATCCCTTCCCTCCTTAACAAAAGAATTTTTATAAAATGAAGGATCAAAAATTTCGATGACATCTTTTAATGAAAACCCTCCATTCATTTTTGGGTGATAATAATATAGTTTTAGAAAAACCTCTGAAATATCAATAACTCTATTTAGTCTGTTTTCAATTTCATCTTTATAATTTGGGAATTGTGCCTTAAGTTTATTTAAAAGTCTTTTCTCTAAATCACCTCCATAAACAATAATACGTTGATCTCCTTCAGTAGCTTTTAAAAAAGAAGACAAAAATTCCTCTCTATAATCAATAAAATCTGTTTTTGAAAAATAGGTTGATTTTAAAGCAGGTTGTCCATTATTATCTTCATAAACAACATAAGCAAAAGGAACATTTTCATAAGGGCTTATGCCATTATAGGGAGGAACTGCAGGTTGAAATGCCTCCATATCTATCAAAAGTAATTCTTCAGAAAATTTATCCAGAAAAGTCTTAATCTTATTTAAATCCTTAATAACAATGTTTTCCTTTTGAGCCAAGTATAATCGTTTATCGTAATTTAAAGGTAGTTGGTCTTCTTTTAAATTAGATATTGAGCTAAACCCTTGCTTTAACAAGCTAACTTTAACCTTCTGATCAAAACTCTTTGCGTTAAAAAGTGGTGTTTTAACTTTTGCCTCCCAACATTTATTAAAAAAGTCACATGGATAGGGTTTAAAACATTGTTTTCCAATTTCTACTTTAGGAGGGGTATCTAAAAGCAATACGCTTTTAGCATTTTCTATCATTTGCTCTGCCTCCAAAAAATTAGCCTCTAATTTGTCCGTAACATCCCTAACAATAAAAAAGTTATCCAAGTCTAATTCCCCTTTTCGCCTATATTTTCTGTTTACAAAAACAAAATGAAATTTATTTATTTTTAATCCCCACTTCTTTAATACGTAGTACTGGATTGTCGCATCATTATAATATGTTCTTGAAATTCTTAGAGAGCTCTTAACTTCATAAACATCCCATTTCCCATTATTAAAAACCAAAATATCAACGGCTACTAATGTTCCATTATATATAAATGCTGCCTCATAAATTGGGGAGTGCTCTTGCTCAACATAATATCTTGTAACCTTTACAGATTGGTCCCATTGAAAAGGTGTTGGAGGGCTCATATCTTTCCCTCCCGGAAATAGTCGCTGTGCTAATTCACCTACATAATGCCCTCTATCAAATTTCCCTTGCTGATAAATGGAAACCTTATCTCGTTCCTTGTAATGATTCTTATATAAATAAAGTGACTTTTCACATTGCAAGCTTCTTATAATGGTTGACTTACTTAGTTGATATATCCGCTGTCTTTTAGCCATCTATTGTATCCTCCTCTTCATTAGCACGCTCAACAATTTTTTCTGGCAACGCTTTTGTCGCTTTAGCGCCAAGCGCCTTAATATTTTCTGCTCTACGTACTAAATTTCCTTTTCCATCAACCAATTTATTCATTGCTGCATCATAGAACTTTTTAGAGTTGTTCATCAACTCGCCCATCTTTATCAAATCATCGACAAAGTTTTTAAACTTGTCATACATCGCACCACTTTCTTTTGCAATCTTTAACACATTCCTATTCTGATATTCTTGTTTCCAAATACTTGCAATAGTGCTTAATGTAGCATATAAAGTAGATGTACTCACAATTACTACATTTCTTTCTAAAGCATTATTATATAATTCCGGTTGGTGCTTGATTGCAAGATTAAATGCCGGTTCTATAGGCATAAACATTAAAACAAAATCAGGGCTTTCTGTCTCATAAAGCTTCTGATAATTTTTTTCACTTAATGATTTTATGTGGTTTTTTATGGAGATTAAGTGATCATTCAAGTGTTTTTGTTGCTCGATTTTATCCTCCGCATTAATATATTTTTCATAAGCTACCAAAGATACTTTAGAGTCAATAATAAGTTTTTTGTTCTCCGGCAAAGAAATAACCACATCTGGTTGTAGTCGCTTCCCTTCTTCATTTTTTAAACTCTCCTGAATAAAATATTCACGTCCCTTTTGAAGTCCTGATTTCTCAAGTATTTTCTCAAGTATTAATTCTCCCCAATTTCCTTGTGTTTTAGAATCTCCCTTTAATGCTTTTGCCAGATTTTTAGCATCGCTGCTCATTTGCACATTCAATTCTTGCAAATGCTTAAGTTGTTCTCTCAAAGCAATGTCGCGTTCTAAATTATCCTTATTAGTACGCTCTACTTTCGATTTAAACTCCTTAATTTCCTCTTTAAAGGGTTTTAAAATTTGATCTAACCGCTCGCTATGTTGCTGATTTAACTTTTCAGTTCTGTTATCTATAATTTTATTGGCAATATTCTCAAACTCTGAAGTAAGTTTTGTATTTAATTCTTCTATTTCTTTAAGTTGTTCTCTTAATTTTTTTTCTAAATGTTCATTGTTTACTCTTACTGTTGTTAATTGCAAATTCAACGCCTCCCTTTTTTTTTGTTCATTCTGAATAAGCAATTCTTTATTTTCTATATCACGACTAAGCGTCTTATTTCTTTCCTCCAGTGAGAATAAAATTGACCTATTCTTTGAATTAGCTAACAACCAAGCAATAAGCCCACCTATGATCAGAGCAATTAAGATTAGAATAAATAGTAAAATTGGGTTCATTATGTAATGATAATTATACCGCTCCAACTTTAAAAATATACCTCTATAAAATGAAACATTTTTATAGGATGCAACTAATATTAGCTTAATGTCATCCTAAAATTGGAGCACTATCTTTGATAAAAGTCTAAACATGAAAAATTTTTACCTTTTTTTATTGCTTTTTTCGTTTTGTGCAGCGCCTAAAATACAGGGGCAAGAGGGCTTTTACATTGGAGTTGGACTACAGGGGCACGGGACCTTTATACTTAATCAAAACACCTATGGTTATACGCTCGAACCAGACTATAAAGTGACACTTGGCATCAATTCGTCTTTGAAATTAGGGTATATGATTACAGAGGTTTCAGGAATTCAGTTTGAATTGGGCTATACTAAAGCTGGACAAAACTATGAAGATGTCTTTCGCATTAATGGGAATTCCACTGAAGTCACCAAAGAAATAGACCTTTCTTATATTAATTTGGGTTTATTATATCGAATGTCATTGGGCGCTAAAAAAGACGCGTTTAATAATACTCAAAACATTAGGTTTTCATTGGTCTCTGGAATTCAACTGGGCATCCTCAATTCAGCGAATCTTGAAGTAGTAGCTGGAACAAATGAAATAACAAGTTTCCCCGTACCAGGACCACTTACTCCTGCAAACATCATTAGTTATTCCTATGATGAACGCCCGAATGATGATAAGGATTTATTCAAGACCTTAGATGTAGGTCTTATCATCCAACCTGGTGTTGATTTTTATGTTATGGATAGATTGTTTATCACTACTTCTTTGAGAACCTATTTTGGATTTACTGATATTAATGCTGCCGATTTTACTGCTCACCCCAATTATTCAGCTTCAAGGAATTTTAACTTAGGAATAAGGGTTGGATTAGGATATAATATTACTTATAAATAATAATGCTACAAAGATTGTAATATTATTGCCTGTATGGATCGCCTAATTCAAGAAATACAAAGATGTACTGTTTGTGCTGATCAATTAAACCATGATCCTCGACCTGTTTTAGCAGCTAATGCCAAAAGTAAAATTATAATTATTGGGCAGGCACCAGGCAGAATTGTTCATGATAGTGGTGTTCCTTGGAAAGACAAAAGCGGCGATAATTTAAGATCCTGGATGAACATTGACAAAACAACTTTTTACAATACAAAAGAAATTGCGATTGTTCCAATGGGGTTTTGTTATCCAGGAAAGGGGAAATCCGGCGATCTCCCTCCAAGAGAAGAATGTGCTCCCTTATGGCACAATGCATTACTTGAAAAAATGAACCAAGTACAACTTGTCTTGCTTATTGGGCAATATGCTCAAAAATATTATCTAAAGGAAAAGGCAAAAAGAACGCTTACAGAAACCGTTAAAAACTATAAATCATATTTGCCCGCCTATTTTGTACTGCCTCATCCCTCTCCTAGAAATAACATATGGCAAGCAAAAAACAAATGGTTCGGGGAAGAGGTAATTCCCCATCTACAATCTAGAATAAAAGAAACGCTATCCATCTAAAATACTTCTTGGAACTCCTCCTTACAAACTTAAACCTTAAAATCTGCGTATGTTTACTATTGAACTTTGGGCACCAACCCTAAGACCTCTTCGCAAAACTTAAAAGTCTCTTCCCTTACACTTTCCAAATCCTGGGAAAAAAGTTGAGAATTTATTACGTGTGACCCTACATTGGAGAATGCGATAATTCTTTTTTGCTCATCAGGAGTTGATAGTTTCTTGCCAAGGGTTTTAATCTTTTCTATCGAAATAATTTTATCACACTCCTCCTCATTTTTATAATAATACCCTATAAAAGCTGGTTGACTTATTTTTTGAAATGTTTCAGGTGTCATAGTGCTTTTAACTAATGCTTTGAGACTTATAAGCCCTTCTAGACGATATCGATTGTTCCAATATTTCTTTACTTCTTCATTGGCTTCAAATTCTCTGTATTTACTTCCAAACATCATACGTGCCAACTGCAGACCCCAAGGCTTAATAAGATGTTCAGAATTTTTATCCGCTAGATCAAAATTAGGAGAATAGGTAATTAAACTATGTATCTCTTTGTTTTCAGATGCTATAAAAAAAGACAATGTCCCTCCTGTTGAACAGGATAACAAAATGACTTTCTCCCCTAAAATTTTACCCACGGCTACTGCTTCCCTAGCTGAATTCATTAGTTTTTCAGGTGTCATATCTGCAAAAACATCATCGCTCCTTACACCATGTCCATATAATCGAGGCAGATACATATTACAGCCATAGCGCTTTGCCATTTCCTTATGCAAGGGAGCACCTTCTTCTGCACTAGCAGAATAACCATGTAGATAAACAATACTATATGGTGTTTTTTGTTTGATACTGTCAGCCCAAAAAATAGAGGCTTTATTATTGGGTTTTATATTGTCAATTTCAGCTTCTCGATCAGCGACATGTCTATCCAACTCTTCAATAGGAATATTCAATTCAGGTAAACCTGCTTCTAATACAGGTATCTTTTGCCTAGGCCCTAAAAAATATACTGCCGCTAAAATTAGCAGCAGTATAATTAAGTTTTTAAAAAGCTTTATCACTTTTAATAACTATTCTGTCTCTAAAAAACCTTTATAAACAATACCTGCTAAAACGGCCCCTGCAATGGGTGCTACCCAAAACAACCAAAGTTGTTTTATAGCCATTCCACCTGTAAAAATCGCTACGGCAGTACTTCTTGCTGGATTAACAGAAGTATTAGTTACAGGTATAGATATTAAGTGAATCAATGTTAATCCCAAACCAATGGCTAGACCCGCAAATTTTGCATTTGCATTTTTATGCGTCGCCCCTAAAATAATGATGAGGAACATAAATGTCATTACTATTTCTGTAACAAGGGCACCTACCATACCATAATTTACACCATAAACATTGGCATCGTAAAAATTAGTAGCAAATGCTCCGGCACCTGCGCCAGAAAACCCTGTAAAGCCGTCTGCACTGCTTACAATTAAATATAAAATGGCAGCACCTGCGGCACCTCCCAATACTTGAGCGATTATATAAGAAGGTAATTCTTTGGCATCAAAGCGGCCACCCATCCACAAGCCAAAAGATACTGCCGGATTAAAATGTCCTCCCGAAATAGGGCCTAATGCATAGGCTCCGGTTAAAACGGTTAAACCAAATGCAATGGATACACCTACGAGGCCAATGCCAACGTCTGCTACCCCTGCGGCCAATACGGCGCTACCACAACCTCCTAGTACCAACCAAAAGGTGCCAATAAATTCTGCTGCTAATTTTTTCATCGTGTTTAGTTTTAATGATTATTAAATGTCTGGCTCAAAGCCAACAACCAACTAAAGTACAATAATTATAAATTATGGGCTTAATATTATTTTAACACAGGTGGAGAAATGTACCTGTTAGGTTGGACCTAACAGGTTGATTTTAACTTTTACTCCTTTGCAGCAAAAGTTCTAATTCATAATGGCTTTGCCGCAATCTCCTTCCATGGCAGCAATCCATTCTTTAATGAGTGCTACACCTTCAGTATGTACAAGCATTCTACCAATTTCTGGCATCATTTCACCCGGACGAGTGGACTCCATGCGATAAACTAAAATAGATTTGTCGGGCTCTCCCGGATAAATATCAAAGTCGTTGCCCCCTGAACCACTCCCCGCTGAAACAGGAGATTTACAAATTCCTAGATTAGGACCCATTGGCTCATTGTAAGTTAAATTTAAACCGGAAACACCTCCAGGCCCGTTAGGATTATGGCAATGTCCACAGTTTACATCTAAATACGCCATTGCACGTTCATGTAAAGTGCCACTTTTAGGATTTTTCCAGTCGGCAACTCTAGGATGCGCTGCCGATTGATTATAACCCTCTAAATATCCAACATCCGCCCATTTTGCTAATTGGTTTTGTTTTCCATCCGCATATTCAAAATCCATATTTAAATTGCGCACCTTAGGCCCAATGGGTATTAATTTTCCATCATACTCATGGCACCCTTTACATTGATTTTTATTAGGAATTTCATAATTGACTTGCATTGTTTTCCCTTTTTCATTGATCCACTTTACTTCTGTGCTACCCCCCGCAATTTTTAATGTTGCGTCTGTTTGAGCATCATTCCAAACATACGTTAAGGCATCCCATTTTTCTTGCCTCTTCACCAATAAACGCGTTTCAATTATTCTTCTTCCTTTGCTAAGATCTCTACTATCATGATCGTAATAAAAGTTTTTAATTAAAACCGTCCCTATCGGAAAGTCTAAGACATGGTCTGTAGTATAAGTCGCCTTATTGCCTTCGGGCATCCATACAAAACGTGCTTTTTCAGCATAATCGGTAAAAAGTGTTGTAACAATTTCATAGGGCAAAACACGCTCATTAGGAGATAGTGTTTCAAGTTCATCATTGAAGAATTGATACTCTGAAAGGCGTTCAAAAGGTTTTGCTGCAATATCCATCTTAACGCCGGTAGTTTTGGTTGCACATTGATTAAACATCAACAATGATGCAAAAAAAAGAGGCAATACTATTAGGCCTGATTTTCTTTTCATTACAACTCTTTTTCCTTTAACCATGCACCTGGGTCATCAGTAACAACCTTAAATTCACAGTCAAACTTTGAAGCATCTTTATCAAAAGAATTTCTAAGGTCTTTTAGGTTTTCAGCTTCTGCAGCGTTAAGATTTACAAATCTAATATCTTCTCCATTATTACTTATACATACTTTATTGTCCCCTGTTAAGTTACCGTCCTTTATTTCCATTTCTGGATCAAAAATGCCATCAACAACAATGTCTAAAGCTCCTTTCCCAGGGAACATTCCATTAATCATTTGTCCGAACTCTTTTGTCATATCCACGACAATTCCTTTTTTCCTTTTAAAAGTATTGTCATGAATGGACAATCCTGAATAATAAGGACTATACTTACCATCTACCTTCCACTTTCTTCTTGTAAACACATAGCTTACAATTCCCAAGCCTAATGTCTTATAGCCTTCAATAGTATTGTTAAAAATTTCAATGTTTCGATGACCAACCACCAACATCCCCGTTCCAGGAGGAAGGATGTTTACCACGCCACCTTCAGGACTAAAATTTTTATGATTATTATTTCGAACAATATTATTGTAAACTCTTACATTATTTCCATTAGGTTGAGGCAGGTTAGGCATATCAAAAACTAGAAACCCTCCGGTATTATTTTCTGCAAGGTTATCATAAGCATCTACATTTCTACAATTCTCAATTTCGATACCTGCAACATTATGGTGCGCCACACAGTTTCGAACCACAACATTGTTAGACTGTCCCACATAAATACCCGCATCAGAAGAGTAGCTTGCTTCACAGTTTTCCATTAAAACATTAGTACAAGAAACAGGATATAAGCCATAAGCTCCATTTTCTTCTTTAGCGCCATCTGTCCACGTAACGTTTAAGTCACGCATGATTACATTTTCCGAATCTTGAATTTTAATGGCATCTCCTTTCGAATCTTGAATGGTGAACCCTTCAAGTGTAATGCCATTTGCTTTTATTAACAAGCCCTCTGCCCCTGAAAGCTGCTCTTTAAAAGACAAAATTGTTTTATCCTTTCCAGCACCTTTAATCGTTACGTTGGGAATACCATCTAATGATATTGATCTTGTAAATGAAAAGACTCCTTCAGGAAGTTCTATTACCGCTCCATCTTCTGCTACAATTAATTTTTCCTGCAAAGCTTCTTCTATATTCTCTGCACTTAAAACCTTCGTTTTATTCGTTTGTTTACAACCTATCAAAAAGGTCATCAAACAAAAGCATGCAATAAAGTAAAACTTCTTTTTCATAGCTAAGTATTATTTTCGAAAAGATAATAAAATGGTCTCTGGTCTCCTAATTACAAAATTTATAATTTGAAATTTAAGTGCTTTTTATCTCAAATATCAATTATGAAAGGTGTGCTAAAGCTTCATCAATGTTAGCAAACTGAAATTTAAATCCAGTATTTTCAATTTTACCAGCACTCACTTTATTGCTATTAAAAAATAAGGTCGACATTTCTCCTAAAGTATTTTTTACTAAAAACTTAGGCGTTGATATTGGTATGAAAGGTCTTTTTTGTGCCAAAGAAATGGCTTTAGACAAGTTCTTACTTATTATCGGATGAGGTGACACTGCGTTATATATTCCGTTCAATTTATTTTCTAAACAATAGAAGATCATTGCACATAAGTCATCAATATGAATCCATGAGTACCACTGTTGCCCATTTCCAAAATATGCTCCAATTCCAATTTTATTAGGCGTTTTCATCTTCGCTAAAGCACCGCCTTTTTTGGACAAAACTAAACCAATCCTTAGCAAAACAACATTTATATTTGTCTTAGCAATGTTATCAACTTCCTTTTCCCAATTACGACACATGCTTGCTAAAAAATCATTTCCTGAAGCATCCATTTCTCGTTGCCAATTATTTCCTCCATCACCATAATAACCAATAGCTGAAGCCCCTAAATAAAATTCTATGTGGTGGTCTTTTGAATTTAGATATTCTACGAGCAATCTTGTTGAAAGAATTCTACTTTCTAAAAGCTCTTTCTTTCTCTTAGAATTCCATCTTTTATCTGCAACCCCTGCACCAGCGAGATTAATAATGTAATTGCAAGACTTGATCACTTCCTCATCTAACTTCCCTTTTTGAGGATTCCAATAACAATACCCCCCTCTTTTTTGCTTTTTTCTGCTCAAAATTAACACCCGGTATCCTTTGTTTTGAGCCATTTCCATTAAACGGCTTCCAACTAACCCACTTCCTCCGGCTATTAATATTGTTTTCATTCTGATTTAAAATAATATTTTTACCTATCTAATTAAACAAAACAAACATACAGATGTTCAAAACCGTTTTTAAATTGGCATGTATTGCTATAATTTTCACCTTAAATGCATGTAAAAGCACTACAAATTCAGGAAAAATCTATAAAGATCAAGTTATAGTTCATGCATTATCTGATTTGCAAGGGCTTAACCTTGCAACAAGTAGTGATGGCTTATCCTCTGTTGCAGGTGCAAACATTTTCCAAAGCTTGATGCAATATTCAAGCGAAACACTTGAACTAATACCTGTTTTAGCTAAAGCAGAACAAGAGGTTGTTACAACTGATAAAGGACGTGATTTTATTTTTGAGATTAGGGAACAAGCTAAATGGCCAAATGGCAGTCCGGTTTTAGCATCGGATATCTTGTTTTCCTGGAAAGCCGTTTATTGTCCAGGCGTTAATACAACACATTTAAGACCATACTTAGATTTTGTTTATGATATAGAGTTATATGACGATAACCCAAGAAAAATAAAGTTTAAAACGGATCAAATTTATATGTTGGCAGACTACACCGTTGGCTCCCTCTCTATACAACCTAAATACGTTTATGACAAAGAAGGCCTGTTAGATAATTTTACCTTTCCTGAATTAAAAATTGGAACTGGAGAAATTGCTCAAAATCCATTAATAAAAAAGTTTGCAAAACAGTATAATTCAGACGAATATGCTAGAGATACAGACAAAGTAGTAGGCTCGGGGGCATATAAATTAGCAAGATGGGATACAGACCAACGAGTAATTTTAGAAAAAAAAGAAAATTGGTGGGGTCATGCGCTTGAAACAGAAAATCAATATTTTGAAGCTTATCCCAAACGAATCATTTATGAGGTTATAAACGATATTAATACTGCGCTAGTAGCCGTTAAAGATGAAAAAGTAGATGTTATGTTTGTAACACCCGTTAAAGAATATATGGATTTAGACAAATCAGATAAATTCAATAGTAATTATATTAAGTCTGAGCCCCCTACATTTATTTACACTTATTTAGGTTTAAATGTAGGAGATAAAATTCTTAAGGATAAAAAGGTTAGAGAGGCGCTCGCTTACCTAACCGATATTGACAAAATCAATGATAAATTATTATACGGTCAGCAAGAAAGAATTATCGGCGATATTCTCCCTGTTTTTGAAAAAGATTATAACAATGATATTAAACCTAGACAATATGACCCAGAAAAAGGAGCAAAATTACTTGATGAAGCAGGGTGGCAAGATAAAGACGGCGACGGAATAAGAGAGAAAGAAATTGAAGGGGAAAAAACCGATTTAGTCTTGACATACAACTTTAATACAGGAAACTCTACCAGAGAAAATGTAGGTTTAATGATCCAAAATTGGTGGAAACAAGCGGGAATTAAGGTTGAGGTTGTTGGTTTGGATTGGTCTTTATATGGTGACGAGCTTAAAAACAACAACGTTCAGCTATGGTATCAAGGATGGATCTCTTCTCCAAGCCCAAGTGACCCTAAACAACTTTGGCATACTTCATCCAAAAATGGAGGATCTAATTTTAGTGCCTTTGGAAATGCCGAGTCAGACGCTTTAATAGATAAGATTCGAACAGAACTTAACGAAGATAGCCGAAGTGTTTTATATAAGGAATGGCAACAGTTATTACACGATGAACTGCCTGCTATCTTTTTGTTCACGCAAAAATCAAGAAATGTTATTCATAAAAGATTCGAAAATATAAGGCCCTCCGCTTTATATCCTGGCTATTGGGTGGCTGGATTCAAAGTCAAAGAAGAATATCAAATACAGGAGTAAAAGCCGTCTAACTAAGGAATTATGATTCAATATATCATAAAGCGACTTTTAATTTTTATTCCTACCCTATTGATTATCTCTTTGATTACTTTTTCCTTGAGTGTAATGGTTCCTGGAGATCCCATAGAACAAATTTTAAATAAAGGAGGAAAAGGAGATTTTGCATCCTTATCTAGTCTCGTTGCTGAACAAGCATATATAGAAAAAAGAAGAGAACTTGGTTTACATCTACCGGTGTTTTATTTTGGGCTTGGAACAGCTTCAATGCCAGATAGTCTTTATATCATACCTAAAAGAAGTACTCGAAAAACTCTTAAAAAATTAATAAAACAATATGGCAACTGGCCTGAGATATATGCATTTTATAATGCCAACAAGCATTTTTACAGACAAGTTAATTCCTTAAATACAGATTCTACAAATGCCAACAATAAGATAAACTTACAAGACAATGCCTATAAGATAAGTAGTCTTTATCATAGAGAAAAAATAGAAGAAAAACTCCGTCTTATAGATGAAGAATTAGAAACCACCCCTTTGTTTAAAACTCAAATTGGAAGCAGCTTCAACGTACTATCTTCCTCTTTTAATAATATGATCGAGCATCCTACAAAGTATAAAAACCTGTTACCCAAAGTTCACTTTTACGGTACTAATAACCAATATCACAAATGGATCACTAAGTTTTTAAAGGGTGATTTTGGAAGATCTTTTAAAGACAATCAGCCCGTTAGTAAAGTGCTTAAAAAATCGGCAAGCAGAACTATTGGAATAAGCTTATTGTCTGTCTTTTTAAGCTATTTAATTGCCATTCCTCTAGGCGTATTTTCTGCCAAAGAAAAAGGCACAAGAAAAGAACAAACCATTACAACTATATTATTCATTTTGTATTCTCTCCCTAGTTTTTGGATTGCTACAATGTTGATCATGTTCTTTGGTGGTGGTGATTTTTTATCCTGGTTTCCAGGATATGGTTTAGGAGATCAAGAAGTAGAGGGTGCTTCCAACTTTTTTGAAAAAGTGGGTATACGAGTTCATCATTTAATTTTACCCTTAATTTGCTGGACCTACGGAAGCTTAGCCTTCTTAACGCGACAAATGAGAGGAGGAATGCTTACAGTTTTAAACCAAGACTATATAAGAACCGCCCGAGCCAAAGGGCTCAGAGAAAAGAAGGTAGTTTGGAAACATGCTTTCAGAAATTCGTTGTTACCAATTATAACTTTATTTGCCAATGTATTTCCTTTAATGCTTAGCGGATCGATTGTTTTAGAACTTATTTTTAATATTCCAGGAATGGGTCATTTAGCCATTGATGCCATAACAGCGCGCAACTGGCCTGTTTTATTTGCCGTAGTAATGGTTTCTGCGATTTTAACTTTGCTTGGTTATTTAGTTGCTGATATCCTATACGCTTTAGTAGATCCAAGAATATCCTATAACAAAAAGTAAAATTGATTAAAAATTATACAAATAAAGGGCAAGGTTATTGGCAAGTTGTCAGAAGACAATTTAAGAAAAACAAACGTGCATTGTGGTCATTGTACTTTGTGCTTTTTATGGCTTTTATTGCACTATTTGCCGATTTTATTGCGAATTCAAAACCATTGGCTCTAAAAACGAATGACAAAATTTATTTCCCAGTAATTCACCAATATGGTGTCGATTTAGGCTTATGTAAATGGCCACAAGAATTATTAAATATTAATTGGATAGAAAAAGAATTTGATTGGGCTTTGCGTGCACCTATTCCCTATTCGCCGAGTACATTAGATTTAAACAATGCACAATATGTCGCACCATTTGGTGAACAGGATATTAAGTCACTGAGATGGCGACATTGGCTCGGAACAGAAAAGCTTGGAAGAGATGTGTTTTCCGCTCTAATTCACGGTACTAGAATTGCTTTTTTAGTGGGAATTATATCTATGTCTTTAGCATCCCTTATTGGTATCTTTTTAGGGGCCATAGCAGGTTTTTTTGGAGACAAAAAAATAAAAACGAGACGAGGTAGTTTTGTAATTGTACTAATAACTGTTTTTTTAGGGTATTTCTATGGCTTTAAAGTTCGAGGGTTTACAATTGAAGAAGCCGCACAAAACTCAATGTCCAGTTTTTATGGTCAACTGCTTTTATCTATTGGCATTTTTGTTGGCATCATTTTAATCGGCGTGGGTTTAGGACGCATTTTATCAAGATTACCTTTTTTCAATAAAAAAATGGCCCTCCCTTTTGACATGATTATATCAAGAATGATAGAAATAATGGTTTCTGTTCCAAAGCTATTCTTAATCATTGCTATTGTCGCCATTGTAAAACCTTCCATCTTTTTGGTAATGGCTGTAATTGGATTGACCTCATGGACAGGCATCGCTCGATTTATCAGAGCGGAACTTCTAAGAATTCGAAATCTAGAATATATTGAAGCTTCCAAAGCCTTAGGGTTTAGCAACTTTAGAACATTGTTCAGGCATGCTATTCCAAATGCCCTTTCACCGGTTTTAATTACGATAGCCTTTGGCATTGCTGCTGCCATTCTGGTGGAGGCCTTTTTATCTTTCATTGGAATCGGTATTCCTTCTGAAGTACTAACTTGGGGAAAGCTACTATCGCTAGCTCGAAGTGCTCCTTCTGCCTGGTGGTTGGCCATCTTTCCAGGATTTGCCATTTTTATAACCGTAACTTTATTCAATTTAATTGGGGAAGGGTTAACAGATGCTTTAGATCCTAAACTCAAACAATAAATTTAATGTCATTGCTTTATTAATTATATGATTTATTTTAGATCCTTAACAGTAATAATGATTCTATTTCTTTGTAGACCAACTCTTGGTCAAGAAATAATTCAATCTGTTCCTCAAAAACTCTCTTCTAAATATGACGACTATGAGGTGCTCGGCGAAAATGATTTTGGTATCATTGTCCATTACTATGCAAAAAACAGCCATTTATTAGAAACATATAACGAAAAACTTCGACCCAAGTATAGAGCAGAAATAAACCTAAAAGAAAAAAGGGCTTATGTAGAACAAATTATCCCTTTTCAAAAATTTATTGGTGTTTTTTACAACACAATATCAAACAATCATAGTTATCTAAAGTTTAGAAAGCTGAACAGTAAACTTCAAGCTTCAGATAATTTTGTGCTTTTAGACTCTGTACAAATAAATGCTTTTGACCCAAACATCAATTACTTTGTAAAAACTTCTGAAGACAAGACTAAAATTTTAGTTTTTAATTTCTTTCATAAAGGAAACAAGACTACTGTTAATTATAAAGTATTTGATAATGATTTTAACCTACTCTCGAAGCAAGCTACCGTTGTAGAAGGGAAAGAGGACAAATCTTTAAAATCAATGAAAGTTTCGAATAACGGAGATGTTATCACGGTAATTGGACATTACGACAACAGGAGAAATGAAGAATACGATTACAACATCTTTAAGTATACCATAACTTGTTTGAATAGCAGAAAAGGAAATGTTGAAACATTTGAAATTCAAAAAGAAGACTATTTGTTTAAAAACCTTATTACAAAAATTGATGAAGAAAACAACCTGGTTGTTATGATTGGAGGTTACACCCATAAAAAAGAGGCAACTGATTTAGGTTTTTTCTCTAAAAAGATTTCTTTTATCTCTAATCTTAATACAAATGCATATATTGCTCATAAAGAAGAAGACATTGAAGGTTCAACTAGTTATAACTTTAGAAAGTGGGAAGATAAAGCCTCAATTATAAGACCTAAGAGAATAATAATCCGATCAGATGGGGGGTTCATATTGGTTGCAGAAAGTGAATATCAATACACTCAATTAATAACAAGTCCCGCTTCTATAAATGATCCCTTTGGTTACAGCAATAATTACACAACTTATTACGACAAAAATTACTTTTACGATATTTTCGCATACTCTATCGACCCTGGTAACACAGTAGATTGGAAAGTAAAGATCCCTAAAGTTCAGGAAACAGAAAGTGATGCCGGAAAATTTTCCTCTTTTTGTTTTTTTGAAGCAAATAATGCCTTAAAATTTGTTTTTAGTGAAGATGTCTATGTAAACGGAAATATTGTAGAATATAATTTAAACCCTAAAGGTGAGTACAATAGAAATAGCCTTTTTAATTCCCAAAAACTAGATTTAATACCCCTTATTAGAGAGGGGAAACAAATTTCTAAAAATAGAATTGTTATACCAAGTGAAAAAAGAAGAAACTTGCAATTAGTCATTCTTAAATACTAGGTCTGTAAGTTTATGAAAAAGTCTCTGAAGATGAATCTGCAACTCAAACAAGGGTTCTTAAATAACTTCTCGTACAACTTTCTAACTTTACAAACTTTTAACTAAAACTTTTGAAGGTTGCTGTCGATATTTGAAAAGCGCACACCAAGAACTATTGTTTTCTTCGCTTTTTATACTCTTTTTATTAAGCTAATTCTGCTTTTTTCTTATGAAGGAGTGGAAAATAACAGCACGCACCTTTTAAAATATTTAATCCCCAACAACAAAATAATGTCTATTCTTGATTTTGCACTAGGTATCTCCATAATCTTTATAGGTGCGGTGTTGTTTAATAGCCTTATTAATAATATGAGGGCCCTTGGAAGAAAAAATTATTTTCAAGCAGTAAATCTTATATTGTTTACCAGCTTAAGTGTTTCTTTAAACACTATAACAACCCCTTTTATTCTTTTAATAATTTCACTCATTATTGTTCAGCTTGTTATTTCAATAGTTTCTATAGGCATAAACAATCAAAAGATTTTTTTGCTAGGACTATGTACAGGGCTCCTTGCATTTTTCTCCTTAACCACTTTAATTTTAGTGCCATTTATTATTGGTGCCATTTTAATTAGCAAGGTTATTTCTCTAAAAAATATAGTCTTATTTTTAATAGCAGTATGCGCTCCATTCTACTGGGTAGGAACTCTTGCTTATTTAAGTGGCAATTTTTTAGCTTTTGGAAAAGTGTTTGAATTTAGTAAAATTCAATTTTTTAATTATGATACGCTTATAGGGGATAAGATAGTTTGGGTAGTCCTTGTTGTATATACAATTTTTTTAATGATTTATATTTTCAGAATTTTTAATAGTATTTCCTTTGGACAAAGAAACTTTTTAAGGTCAATAATGTTCTATTTAGGAGCATGCTATTTTTTATTTTTATCTGGTAGCACGTCTTCCAATTACTTATTGGCGTTAATTGTTGTGCCTACTAGTGTATTAAGCGGATATGTCATGTTAACAATTCCTAAAAAGGTGCTTATGGAGGTTATTCACGTTATATTTGTGCTGATTATTATAGGAATAAACTTTTTTAGATAAATGAAATTTGGAGTAATTATTTTTCCCGGATCAAATTGCGATCAAGACATTATACATGTTTTAAGAAATGTACTAGGTCAAGATGTTGAAGAATTATGGCACAAGGACCACAGTCTTAAAGGGCTTTCAAAAAAAGATTGCATTATGGTTCCTGGAGGGTTTTCGTTTGGTGATTATTTACGTCCAGGAGCGATAGCTAAATTTTCCCCTGTAATGGAAGAGGTTATACAACATGCCAATAATGGTGGTTTCGTATGGGGAATATGTAATGGTTTCCAAATTTTATGTGAGACAGGGCTGCTTCCAGGTGCTTTACTAAGAAACGACCATCAAAAATTTATCTGTCAAAATCAATACCTAAAGGTAGTTTCAAAAAATACCCCTTTAACTGAAGGGTTATCTGACACGCCAATTAGCATTCCTATAGCACATGCTGATGGACGATACTTTGCAGATGAGCAAACGTTGCAATCTATTTACCAACACAATCAAGTTTTATTTAAATATTGTAACGAATCTGGGGAGATTTTGTCATCATCCAACCCCAATGGTTCTATTGATAATATTGCAGGAATATGCAACAAAAACAAGAATGTTTTTGGCATGATGCCACATCCCGAAAGGGCAGCAGAAGCTATTTTAGGCAATACCGATGGAATTAAACTGTTTGAAAGACTGTTAAATCTAGTGTCTTAAAACTTTTGTAATGAAAGCAATCTTAACTATTCTTAGTTTTTTATTTACCCTATACAATGTCTCTGCTCAATTTCCGAATCCGGTGAAATGGAGTTTTGATCAAGAACAGATAAGCGATGAAGAAACATTACTAAGATTCAATGCCAAAATTGATAAAGGTTGGCATTTGTATTCTCAATTTATTGAAGATGGCGGCCCTATTCCAACTACTTTTTATTTTGATGATAATAATAAGGTTGAATTAATTGGTAAAGTAAGCGAAGAAGGAGAATTAGAAGAAAAATTTGATCCGAATTTTGAAATGAAGCTTAAGTGGTTTAGCAATGAAGTAATTTTTACACAAAAGGTTAAAGCAAAAGCGGGCACAAAAATTACTGGAGAACTAGAATTTATGGTTTGCGATGATGAACAATGCCTCCCTCCCGATTTAATTCCATTTGAATTCTCCATTGCACAACAGAAAGAAGAAACAGTTACTACAATACCTTTACCAACAACCATAGAAATAGATGATGCTCAACCTGTCTTAAACCTACCTGCTAAGTGGGAATATAGGGTTGCCGCCCAACCTAATAACCATTATGAATTGCAATTAAGAGCCTCAATAGATGAAGGCTGGCACCTTTATGCAACAGATATTCCTGAAGGAGGACCAATTCCAACTTCTTTTGAATTTGAAGAAACAGAGGATATTCAACTAATAGGCACTATTAAGGAGAGAGGAGAAAAGATTACAGAACATAGTGCACTGTTTGAAATGGACCTGTCGTGGTTCGAAGAAGAAGTAACATTTCTACAAAAGCTATCAGTAAAAGACCCATCAAAACCAATAAAAGGAGCTTATGAATTTATGCTATGTGATGATGAACAATGTTTGCCTCCCGAATATTCAGCGTTTGAATTAAATTTGGACAACAATACTTGGACAGCCGTTCCAACAACGATCGAATTACCTCCTGATTTAGTAAAACAAGCTGGTGAGCTTGGTTTCAGTTGGGAAAGCTATGGAGAATCTAATTGTGCAGGAGAAGTTAAAGAAGACCTTAAAAAAGGTAGTTGGATGATTTTTCTTTTAGGCTTTGGAGGAGGACTTTTAGCGCTACTTACCCCGTGTGTTTTCCCAATGATCCCTTTAACGGTAAGTTTCTTTACCAAAGGGGGAAAAGAAAAGGCTAAAGGCATAAAAAATGCAGCATTATACGGTTTGTCGATAGTAATTATATATGTGGCTCTAGGTTTATTTATTACCGGGCTTTTAGGTGCAGACGCTTTAAATGCTATGTCAACAAATCCTATTTTTAATGTTGCTTTCTTTTTGATTTTTGTCTTTTTTGCTTTTTCTTTTTTTGGGTTTTATGAAATTCAGCTGCCTAGTAGTTTTTCCAATAAAGCAGATAGTTTATCACATAAAGGCGGGCTAATTGGCATCTTTTTTATGGCATTTACATTGGCTTTAGTATCCTTCTCGTGTACAGGGCCTATTATCGGTACTTTGTTGGTAGAAGCCGCTACAGGAGGGGGAAAAGCTATTTTAGGGGGTCATATTCCAATAAAACCATTATTGGGTATGTTAGGGTTTTCAATGGCCTTGGCTTTACCTTTTACACTTTTTGCCGCTTTTCCTAGTTTACTAAAATCTTTACCTCAATCGGGGGGCTGGTTAAATACAACAAAGGTCGTTCTAGGCTTTTTAGAGTTGGCTTTGGCTTTCAAATTCTTGTCTGTGGCAGATATGACTGCTCACTGGGGATTGTTAAGAATAGAACCCTTCTTAATTATCTGGATGATAATCTTTTTATTATTAGGATTGTACATGTTTAAAATTATCCAATTCCCTCATGACAATAAGTCAAACAAAAACATCCCTATTGGAAGAGTTGTACTTGGATTAGCCTCTTTACTTTTTGTTGTTTACCTAGGTTTCGGATTAAACTATCAACCTCGTAAAGCTTTAAGTGGATTAGCTCCACCGGTTCATTATAATTTTTTCGCTCAGGAAAAAGAATGTCCAGCAGGTCTGAAGTGTTTTAAAGATTTAGATGAAGGATTAGCATATGCCAAAGAACAAGACATGCCTATTCTGTTAGACTTTACGGGATATGGTTGTGTAAATTGTCGTAAAATGGAAGAAAACGTATGGACAGAGAAAAAAATAAATAATTTACTTCAAGAATTTGTCCTAATCTCTCTATATGTGGACGATAAAGCACAATTACCTGAAGCCGAACAATATTATTCTAATGCAAGTGGTAGAAATAAAAAAATTAAAACTGTGGGGAATAAATGGCACGATTTTCAAATTAAAAACTTTGGAAAAGCGTCCCAACCTTACTATGTTTTAGTTTCCCCTGATTTAGAAATACTAAATGTTCCTGTGGCATACACCCCTGATAAAACAGCTTATGAAGAATTCCTCGCTTGTGGGCTCAACAACTTTAAAGAAGTCTGTCCAAGTTGTTTTGCAATGAAATAATTTAAACCCAACCTGTTAGGTTGAACCTAACAGGTTGGCAAAAAACCGTATTATTGCAATCTCAAACGTAAAGTTTAAGGGTTATACTAAGGAAACGAAGCATCTAACTGTAACAAGATGAAAGTAACAGACTTTTTTAAAAATTCAGATAAAACCTTGATTTCTTATGAAATTTTACCCCCTCTAAAAGGAAAAGGTATTCAATCAATATATAATATTCTAGACCCCTTAATGGAATTCAATCCTCCATTTATTGATGTAACATATCACCGTGAAGATTATGTTTTTAAACAACAAGAAGGAGGCTTATATGAGAAAATTGCTGTTCGAAAAAGACCAGGGACTGTAGGAATTTGTGCAGCAATCATGCATAAATATGGTGTTGAAGCCGTTCCACACTTAATTTGTGGAGGCTTTACAAAACAAGAAACTGAAAATGCCTTAATGGATCTCGATTTTTTAGGTATTCAAAATGTTTTATTACTAAGAGGTGATGCAAGAAAAAGTGAAGGGCGATTTATTCCTCACCCCGGAGGACATCATTATGCAGATGGCTTGGTAGAACAAGTATCCAACATGAACAAGGGTATTTACCTAGATGATGCTGTAAGTAATGCTGTATGTACTGATTTTTGCATTGGTGTAGCCGGATATCCAGAAAAGCACTTTGAAGCACTGAATTATGAAACAGACCTCAGGTTTCTTAAGAAAAAAGTAGATGCTGGGGCTAATTATATTGTCACCCAAATGTTTTGGGATAATAAAAAATATTTCGCTTTCGTAGATGCTTGTAGAAAAGCAGGAATTAATGTGCCCATCATTCCTGGATTAAAACCACTTACTAGAAAGTCTCAGTTACAAACGCTTCCGAGGATATTTTATATAGATTTTCCTCAAGAATTAATAAATGAAGTAGAAAAAACAACCTCAAAAGATGCTGCCAAAGAAATAGGCATAGAATGGTGTATAAAGCAGGCTAAAGAACTAATTGATTTTGGGGTTCCTTGCATTCATTTGTACACTATGGGCGATTGGAAATCAACGAAAGCTATTGTTAAGGAGTTGTTGTAAATACATCAAACTTTTACAACAAATTCGTTCTCATAAAGTTTATATAGTAATTTTAAGTAGCGTTATTAAGAAAATTTCTTATTGAAATGCAACTAAAAAGAACAAAATTATTGTCTTGTTTAAGATAGATACTTATGAAAAGTCTTTACATCGTTGTAACATATATCTTTTTATTTCAGCTTCAGTCATTTGCTCAGAGTTTCACCTCTATGAATCTAAATTTAGATAATGGTGAGGCTTTAAAAGAAGACGTTTTCGGATTAAACGGAGCATTGATGTTCCATCATGCTATTGACTTAGATGACCATACAATACCAACTAATGTATTAGATGCTATTGATGATCTTGGAAACGGAATTCTGAGATTTCCTGGTGGTGCAATAAGTGACGATTTCCATTTCAACTTTCTTGGTTATGGAGGAATTAAAGAAGAGCATGAAGCTTTTGATCATGCAAGAAAATGTAATACAGCTAATGGAGAAACTTATTGTTATAAGGAAGATTTAACTGCTATTAGAAACTACACATACGATTATATTGATGTTGCTAGATATCTATATGACAAAAGAAAACAACCAGTTAAAACGCTTTATGTTCTAAACTTTTTAAGCCATTCAGCATATGGTCAAGACCAATTTTTAGAATTGGATGCCGTAAACCAAGATTCTGATTTGAATCAACTAGTCAGCGATGGTCGAATTGATGAAGAAATCAAAGATGGTATCATTCAAAACTTAGATGCCCTAAGATTATTGCTAAATGAGTCTACAGTAGAAGTGGTAGGTGTTGAAGTAGGAAATGAATTGTACTTTCATGAAACATTTACGGGTGTGGTTTACAAAACCTCAAGTAATGCAGATGTGGATATGCTTCGTGAACAATTTGATCCCCGTATACCTAAAATTAAAGCTTTGTTTGCCTGTTATCAAAGGCTCATAGACAAAATTGACCCTAGTCTTAAAACAGCTATTCCTATTTCTAAGGTGAATCATAATGGTGTTGCTGGCAATTTTGATATTATTTGGAACGAAGCGGTAAGGGATCATTTTTTGAATTATGCAGATGGTATAATTATTCATGATTATATCATCAGAACTAGTGGTTTACACAATATCTCCAATCCAACAACAGTTGAGGGAGGTAACGCGAATAGAATGAACACTAATCTTGAACTAATGTATGAGCAATATATAAGAGTTCAAGATAAAACCCTTGAAAACGAAAAGTTTTTCAACTTAAAAAGTCAAAATAAAGAAACATGGGTTACAGAATACAATGTTAAAAACAACCCAAGTCAATGGATTGGAAAATGGAGAAATACCTTTTTACATGGGGCCTACATGTTGGAGCATGGATTGAATTTTTATGATGTTTCTTCACAAACCAATCTTACCAAAATAATTTCTCACAATCTGCTTGGCGGAGAAACATCTCATAGATACGCAAACATTTCTGTATTCAAAGAAGAAGACAACGGCCAAATGGAGCTTTCGTTAAGAAAAAGAGTACAATATTATACCTCTCAAATGCTTCTAGAATTAAACAAATATGCCATAAAAAAAATAACTGGACCTGTAAAACCAACTAGCATTGATGAATTCTTATTCCATTCAAAATACTATTACGCACAAAATGATACTGAAGAAAGTGTTTTCATATTCTTTGTAAACACTTCAAGCCAAGAAGCCATATTTAATTCTAATAATGTAAATATTCAAAAAGGAGGAAATAGTTTAGGAATTAAAAATGCTTCCATTGTTTATATGTCTGCGCCTCATTTATATTCTTCAAATGGAACAACAGAATTTATGAGTGAAGATACTCCTGATGAAGTATTAAAAACTGAAACCACATTGTCTTTAAAAACAGATTATTCGATACCTAAATATGCCTACGGATATATAAAATTAAACGTTGCATGTACGGATCAATCCCATACGGTTATGGATTCAAGTTGTAACGTTTCTGATACAGGAACAGTAGTTAAAACAGAGGTCGGGTCATCAGGGTGTGATAGTATTGTTACTGTTATTACAACCCTGAAAAACCCTGAAAATTGCACAACAACTGGAATTCGAGAAAACTTAGCTCATAATTTTTATGTGTATCCCAATCCTACAAAGGCATTCGTGACCTTCGAATTGCGTTCTAATCAGTTTTTAAAGGAAAAACGCATTATTCTTTACGACCAACTTGGCAAAGAAGTAACTGAACATCTGTGGGAAGCATACGCAAATAGCAAAACTTTTTCCATTGAGTATTTAGCAAAAGGCATTTATTTCTACACCATAAAAAGTTCCGAACTTAATGGAGGTGAATTGATTACAGGCAAAATAATTGTAAACTAATTGCCGATAGTCTTATTCTTATTTACCTTTGAGTGCTTTACTAAAGAAAAAAAATGAAAACGAAAATAATCACATTGTTAATAGCCTCCTTATCACTTGTAAGTTGTGATTTACTAAATCAGCTAAATACAGCAGCTAATAGAGGTGGTGGCAACAATCCTAATAACAAAAACCAAGGGGGACAAAACAATAATGGCAATTCCTCCCCTACCAGTATAAAGAAAACGGCGATTAAAAGCACCGCTCCAATTACTTTAAATCTATCAATAAATAATAGCGTACAAAAATCTATCAATAAAGATTTAAACGGATTTAGTACCGGATTTGCTTTTAAAAATGATATGGAATCACATCCCGAAGTGGTTAAGCTAACAAAAGCTATTGATTCTCGTGTTTTAAGATTTCCTGGAGGAACATTGGCGCAATATTATCATATGACTGGCAATGGCTATGGGATGAAACAAGAAGAAGCGAAAGTGCTTCGAGGAATGTTAATGGCCCACGGTTGGGGTCAGCAAGAGGATGAAAACTATGTAGAAAATTTTATTAGGCTTTGCAATAATTCTGCAGAAAATGTAAAGGTGTTAGCTGTTGCAAACATGCTAACAGGAGAACCTCATGAGATTGTTGACCTTGTCAAATATCTAAAACAAAGAGGTGTGAATGTCGTTGGGATTGAATTGGGAAATGAGCTTTATTTTGACCAATACAGAAAATATCTCCCAACAGTACATGATTATATTAAACGATCTAAAATATTTGTCAAAGAAATCAAAAAAACCTATCCAAATATTCCTATTGCAATTTGTACGGGAAATGTTATTAATTGGTACTCTACCGAAGCTCCAGTTAGACGTTCATTCGACAAATGGAACAAGCCTTTAATTAATCAGAATTTTTATGACGCAGTAGTAGCGCATGTATATTTTGCTCAAAAGAGTACAAAAAATGTTTGTTATAATCTTTCAGGAGATAATTTAGAAGAGGTCTATTCTTGTTATAAAGATTTGCTTTCCCCAACTAAATACAATTACATTGAAAAGTTATATAAAGCATACGAAAACTTATTTGGCAGAGGAGTAAAAATATGGTTCAACGAATGGAATGTTTATAAAGCGACCAAACATTTGACAAACTCTATTTTGCACGGTGCTTTTATTGCTGAAGTATATTTAGGGCTAATAGATGTAAATATAAAATACAACAATCCTTTCCAATACACCTTAATACACAACTACTTAGACCAAGGTCCTGTTATGGGGACAATGTATTGGAACAAATACAATATTCCTAATTTGAATGGAAACAATAAAATTGTGGCTAGCACCCAATACTATGCCATGCTTTTCCTTTCAGAATTATTAAAAAAAGACATTAAAAGAACAAATTCCAATCTTCAATACAAAGAAGGGCTGGATAATGGAGACGTTGTAGTTCGAACGTTCTATAGTCCAAAGACAAATAAGAATTTTATTTTCTATATCAACAGATCTGGAAGAAGTGTGACCTTAAATGCGATAGGAAAAGCTAGTGCAAATATTAGAAAACGAGGTATTGCGGGCAATCATTTGCACTCTTCAGCAGGTTTTGGTGCAATGACAAGAAACCACAAAGAACAATACGAACAATGCAATTTGTTAGACACTAAAGTTCAAAATTTTGTAATAGATCCTTATGGGTATGGGTATTTCGAATATTAGAAATTTAATTATAAGTGCTTTTTTTTTAATTGCTTCAACAAGCATTTTAAATGCTCAGTGCTATCATCATGATAATATTAAGTTTAATGAATATGCTGTACATCTCTGTGCAACCCAAAACCCTAGTTCATCAAAAAAAGAAGCACTTAATGCCTGGTTCACAGAAGTAAGCAATAGTAGTGGTATAAGTTATGAAGGAATCAGCTACAGTAGTGCTTGGGGAGATATTAATAGTGACGGATATCCTGATTTATTTACGGGAAATCATGGAACACCAATTATTTTCATGAACAATAAAGGAAATTCATTTATCAGAAATGATATTCCTTATTATAGAGATACGATCTATTATACTGGTACAGATACATTGTCACAAGCACAATTAGACACCATAGATCCCAATTTGGTAGACACCCTTGTTCCTAAGTACGATTTACATACATGCGGATTTATTGATTTTGACAATGATAATGACAATGACCTTTTCATTCATCATGGTACAAATGGAGAATTGAGAATGAAATCTAATTCTTTATTGCTAAACCAAAACAAGACAATTATACTTGATAATAAAGCTAGTGAAAAAGGAATTGATGATAGACTTGGGAGAAGCAGGGGATTCCTTTGGTTTGATCAAAATATTGATGGTCATTCAGACCTTTTTCTAAATACAGTACAAGGCGGAGGAAGTGTTTCAAAATTTTTCCAAAATAATGCCGGAAGCATCTTTACAGACCTCTCAAATAATATTAATCTAGACGATCAAAGTACAAACTTTTCGTTTTTAAATTCAGTAGGCAAGTCCCAAAAATTGAATCTCCATGTAATTACATCAAACAAGATAAGAGAGTATGATGTTAAAGACGTTCCTTTTCAACTTAAACAAACACAAACCACTCCCAATATTAATGACATTGCAGTTAATGACTTAAATGGTGATTTAATTATTGACTATTACGTTGCAACAGGAGGAGAAGCTTCTGAAGTAAGAATATTGAATGATACTATTTTACTATTTATAGCAAGACCCGGAAGTGGAGAAAACTATTTCGAGGTTAAGTTCGAAACTCAAGGACCTATTCAAGTCTATGTTGATCGCTCAAGAGCAGGAATTGAAGCAAGAACATTTATAGGAAGAAATAAAAACAATCCTACTTCTAAGGTATTTGAACTAGACCCAAATGATTCAAACAACCAAGGAATACAGAACATTCCCAATATCTTAGGAACTTATGTTGGTACTCCAGGAACCTATATTGGTTATTTAACTGGGCAAAGTCAATGGAATATTAAAGTTCTAGATAATAATACAGCACATAATCCAGTGGCTATTGCTTCTTCAACTCCAATTACCAACTTAATAAGGAAAGAGTTTGATGAAGATGATAATCTTACGAGAGATGTCATTTTCTTTCAAAATGAAGATGGAAGCTATACAGAAGATCGAAACATTGTTAATAACAGCCAATATCTAAACTCAACAACATCAGTAGTTGCTGAAGATTTCGATAATGACATGGACATAGATATTTTCCTTTGCAATACTCTTTCGACTATTAATAAGCACAACGTTATACTTGAAAACGATGGGAATGGGAACTTTACAGAAATTTCTTCTTTTGGAGGAGAGGGCACCCTATCAGGAAGAGGGGGCACAGTAATATCCGCTGACTATGACAACAATGGAACTATGGATGTTTTTACGGAAAACGGACATGGTCTTTTTTATAATATTGGGCCATTGCAATTATTTAAAAACAATAGGACTGAAAACAATTGGTTACACATAAATCTTGAGGGGGTTACTTCTAACAAAGATGCAATTGGTGCACTCGTTTATTGTTATGCAGGAGGAAAAGGGCAAGTTCGTCTACAACAAAATGGAATTCATAAGTTTGGACAAGATCATAAGCGTATTCATTTTGGTTTAGGGCAAAATGAAATTATTGATTCACTAGCCGTATATTGGCCATCAGGAACTATTCAACGTTTTACTGAAATAGAAGCAAACAATATTATAAAAATTATTGAAAATATTGACAGTGTTATCGTTGAGAATGCCATTGTAGATACAACTGATACTACAACTACCCCCATATTTAATTCTTACATCAAGGATCTACAAATTTTTCCGAACCCTTTTAATAATCAAATATCAATTGTGCCATTAAATGGTTTAAGCGATAATAATGTAAAGGTCTCTATTTATAGCATCTCTTCTGGACATAGAGTCTATGATGCAAGCTTTGGTTCTTTCAATTCTAAGATTGTTGTTACTGATATTAATATAAGGCCAGGCTCTTATATTTTAAGAATCGAAGGAGACAAATTAAATATTGTAAAAGAGCTTATTAAGATAGAGTGATTGCTATTATAGACAAAAATTGACCTAAATCACTTTGCTTCTTCTAACATTTTTTAACAGCAAACCCTTTTATGCCAATTAAAGGTTTTTTACTTTTGGCGCCTAAAACTATTGTATGGAATCTGTTGATATAAGAGAACTTAACGAAAAGATTGAAAAGGAAAGTGCTTTTATTGATCTGCTCAGCTTAGAATTGAGCAAAGCAATCGTTGGGCAAAAATATATGATTGAGCGTCTCCTTTTGGCACTCCTTGCCCAAGGACATATTTTGTTAGAAGGGGTTCCTGGACTTGCAAAAACACTAGCGATAAAATCTTTATCTACTGCAATAAAAGCTGATTTTAGTAGAATCCAATTTACCCCTGATTTATTGCCTGCTGATATCCTAGGGACTATGATATACAATCAATCCAATGGAAAGTTTGAAGTAAAAAAAGGGCCCATTTTTTCTAATTTCATTTTAGCAGATGAAATTAACCGCGCCCCGGCTAAAGTACAAAGCGCTTTGTTGCAAGCGATGCAAGAAAGAAATATTACTATAGGAGAGCACACTTTTAAATTGGAAGAACCTTTTTTAGTAATGGCCACTCAAAATCCAATTGAACAAGAAGGCACCTATCCTTTACCTGAAGCTCAAGTAGACCGCTTTATGTTAAAGGTGAAAATTACATATCCTGCATATGAGGAAGAGAAACAGATTATGCGCCAAAATATACTAGGTGATTTTCCGGAAATAAATCCCGTTGTGACAACCTCTACCATTTTAAATGCAAGAGACGTAGTGAGGCAAGTATATATGGATGAAAAAATAGAACAATATATACTAGATATCGTCTTTGCAACAAGATTTCCTAAAAAATATAAAATTGATGACTTGGATTACTTAGTTGCTTATGGTGGCTCTCCCAGAGCAAGTATCAGTTTGGCTTTAGCTGCCAAAGCTTTTGCTTTTATAAAAAGACGTGGCTATGTTATTCCAGAAGATGTAAGAGCGGTTTGTAAAGATGTACTTAGACATAGAATCGGCATAACTTATGAAGCTGAAGCTGAAAACATTACGGCTGAAGACATTGTCGATAAAATTCTAAATCAGGTAGAAGTACCTTGATGAATTTAGAATAACAGCCTTAACGCTTAACTCTTGAATCATGATTCTCTCAATAAATGAATACAAAAGAACTTTTAAAGAAAGTACGCAAAATTGAAATTAAGACTAGAGGTCTTTCAAATCACATTTTCTCTGGAGAATACCATAGTGCATTCAAAGGAAGAGGTATGTCTTTTAGTGAAGTTCGAGAATATCAGTATGGTGATGATATAAGAAATATTGATTGGAATGTTACCGCCCGTTTTAATAACCCATATATTAAAGTTTTTGAAGAGGAAAGAGAGCTAACCGTTATTCTTATGGTCGATGTGAGTCAATCATCTATGTTAGGCACCATAAACCAACGAAAGGATGAAATTATAGCAGAAATTTGTGCCGTAATTGCTTTTTCTGCCATTACCAATAACGACAAAGTTGGAGCCATTTTATTCAGCGATCATATAGAGAGGTTTATCCCTCCAAAAAAGGGGAAATCACACATTCTTAGAATTATCAGAGAATTACTCGATCATGAAGTAACCGGTAACAAAACAAATATTGAGCTAGCCTGGAAGTATTTCAACAATGTCATCAAAAAAAGGAGTATCGTATTTATGCTCTCCGATTTTCTTGGCAAAGGATATAAAGAAGCTTTAAGCATCGCTGCGAGAAAACATGATACGATAGGTATCGAAATTTTTGACCCTTTAGACAAACAGCTTCCCGACTTAGGATTGATTCAAGTACTTGATGTAGAAACTCAACAGCAAAAATGGATAGATAGTAGCAACTCAAAAACAAGAGAAGCTTATTCAAGTTGGGCAACAGAATGCGAGGAGTATTTTAAAGCTTCTTTTATTCATTCGGGCGCAGATACAATGAGTATAAGAACAGATAAGTCCTATGTTCAAACATTAATGAAGTTTTTCAAAAAAAGAGCTTAACTCAAATGAGAAATACACTAGCAATATCCATATTGTTGTTTTCATTGATTAAAATAACTGCTCAACAACCCATCATAAAAGTTGATAGTACTCGATACTTAATTGGGGATTGGATAGATCTAACTGCAGAAATTAGTTTAGAGGACTTTAATGGAAATGCCTTTATATGGCCTCCGATTATTGACAAATGGGACAAATTTGAAGTGCTTGATATTTCTCCCATAGATACGCTTGTCAAAGAAAAAACAATTTTAAAGCAGCACTATCGCCTAATTACATTTGATACTGGACATTTTGAATTAAGTCCCTTAAATTTTGTACTTGTTAGTGGAGATACCATTAAATCTAATCCATTAATCATACAGATACAAGGTGTTGATATAGACACAACATCTCTTGACCCAAAACCCATTAAGGCGCCTTTTAAGGCTCCTTTTAAAATCAAAGAAATCTTACCTCACCTTTTAATAGGTTTACTTGTTGTTTTATTTTTTGCACTACTTATATGGTTTTTAACCCGAAAAAAGCCAACTGAAAAAACCATTAAAATAGAAAAGGAAATTACTCAGCCGCCTCACGAATGGGCAATCCAAGCTTTGCAAGCACTTCAAAAACAAAACCTTTGGCAAGAAGGTTTAGTAAAAGCATATTACAGTGAACTGACTGAAATAATAAAAACCTATATAGAGCTTAGATTTAAAACCGCTGCGCTAGAGTCTACCTCTGATGAAGTAATAAATAGTCTATTAAAACTAGTTAACCCAAAAACAACTATTGAACAACTTTCGTATCTTTTGAAGACTGCTGATTTAGCAAAATTTGCAAAATCAAAACCTCTGGCTTCTGATAATGAAAAATGTATGCAAATTGCATATGAATTCATAGACTTAACCAAAATAGAAGAAAAAACAGAAGAAGATGTTTGAATTCAGCTTTGCACATCCTAAATTTTTGTTTTTGCTATTAATAATACCATTAATCGCCTATTGGTATTGGATTAAAAGAAATAAAGGTTATTCGTTTCTAAGAGCGCCTTCTACACAAGGGCTATCTATAGGACATCAAAGTATCAAAGTGAAAATGAAAACCCTTTTACCTTTTTTACGATTAATAAGCTTAGCAGCATTAATTATTGCGTTAGCGAGGCCACAAAAAGCTTTAAGTGAAAAAGAGGTCACTACAGAAGGCATTGACATTGTTCTTTCTTTGGACATCTCTGGAAGTATGTTAGCAAGAGATTTCCAACCCGATAGACTTGGAGCGGCAAAAGAGGTGGCCAAAAATTTTATTGATGGTAGGCCTACTGACAGAATTGGTTTGGTTGTATTTGCAGGCGAGAGCTTTACACAATGTCCAATCACTACAGATCATAGTGTTTTAACAACCCTCTTCGACGAAGTTAAAAGTGGGCTTATAGAAGATGGGACTGCCATTGGGATGGGGTTAGCCACCTCTATCAATCGATTAAAAGACAGTGAAGCTAAAAGTAAAGTGACTATTTTAATGACTGATGGAGTTAATAATGCGGGATACGTTGACCCTGTTACTGCTATTGAATTAGCAAAATCAGAAGGTGTGCGTGTATACACCATTGGTGTTGGAACCAAAGGAACGGCCCCTTATCCTTATAAAGATGCTTTCGGAAGAACCAGATACCAAAACATGCAAGTACAAATTGATGAAGACTTACTAAATCAAATTGCAACAGAAACAGGTGGTCAATATTTTAGAGCAACGAACAAGGAAAAGCTCAAAAATATATATGATGAGATTGATCAATTAGAAAAATCAAAAATAAATGTTTCTTCCTATGAAAGAAAGTCGGAGCATTTTTATTGGTTTGCATTTTTTAGCATTTGTGCCTTATTTCTGGAATTATTATTGAAACATACCTATTTAAAAAGTGCAGTTCAATGATGCGGTTTGAACATAGCGAATATCTTTGGCTATTGGTAATCATACCAATATTGTTTTTTCTCTTTTTCCTAGCTAAGAGAAATCTATCAAAGAAAATTGACGCACTTGGAAAAAAACAATTGATAGAACAATTAATTCCAAATCGCTCTAACAAAAAAGGCATTTGGAAGTTTATACTTTTGATCTTTGGATTGGCACTTATGATTATTGGCCTCGCCAACCCCCAAGTAGGATCTAAACAAGAAAAGGTTAAACGAAAGGGCATTGATGTTGCTATAGCATTAGATCTTTCTAAGAGCATGCTATCTGAAGACATCCGTCCTAATAGATTAGAAAGAGCTCGCAGGTTTATTTCTTCACTGATTGACAAATTTGAAAGTGATCGTGTAGCCTTTATAATATTTGCGGGAAACGCCTACCTTCAAATGCCTTTAACTATTGACTATAGTGCTTTTGAACTTTATTTAAGAACGGTTGGTCCTAAAATTATACCGACACAAGGAACGGCTATTGGGGAGGCCATTGAACTGGCAGAACAGGCCTTTGAAGCTGGCCAAAAAAAGCACAAAGCACTTATTATTATTTCAGATGGTGAAAATCATGACGAAGGAGCATTAGCTTTAGCAAAGACAGCCGCTCAAAATGGAACAAAAATCTATACTATTGGAGTAGGAACACCTAAAGGAGGCCCAATCCCCATTTACAATAAATATGGAGAACAAACCGATTATAAAAAAGACAATGATGGTAGTATTGTCCTTTCAAAACTCAATGAAAAAATGCTTCAAGAGTTAGCTGTAAATGGCAATGGGCAATATTTTCGACTCTCGGGTAGGGAAACGGTGACCAGTATTATGAAAGAAATATCTCAGATGGAAACCAAAGAAATAGAAGAGCTCGTTTATACGGACTATGAAGATCAATTTCAATATTTTTTATTTTTTGGTTTATTATTAATCGCAGCAGAAGTTTTTATTTCTTCGAAAAAAAGCAGATTGTTTAATAAATGGAATCTTTTTGAAGCAAGAGAAAATGAGAAGTAAAATAACACATATAACAACTGATTTAGGCTTCAAAAACTGTTGCGCTTTATTTTTTGTGTTTTTTATAACTATAAATGTTTCAGCGCAAAATACTGACAAACTAATTAGAAAGGGAAATAAAGCTTATGGTGAAAGCAAATTTTCAGAAGCTGAAAATCACTATTCAAAAGTCTTGGAAATAAACCCTTCTCAAGAAAAAAGTCTTTATAATCAAGGAAACGCCTATTACAAACAAGAAAAATATGAAGATGCAGTTCAAAATTTTGAACTTTCAGCCCAAATGCTAAAAGACCCTTTAGAACAAGCTGCCGCATATCATAATCTTGGAAATACTCATTTTAAAGCCCAGAAATATCAAGAAAGTCTAAATGCTTATAAAGAGGCTCTCAAAAGAAACCCTAAAGATTTAGAAACAAAATATAATCTAATGTTGGCAAAGAAAATGTTAGAACAGCAACAGAACCAGAACCAACAGCAAAATCAAGATCAAGATCAAAACAAAGAACAAGAAGACAACAAGAACGAAGAACAAAATAAAAACAATAAAGAAAATCAGAACAACGAGGAACAACAGAACCAAGACCAAGACCAAGACCAAGACCAACAAAAAGATAATAAAAAACAAGAAGAACAATCTCAAAACGGAGAACAACAACAAAATAAAAAAGGGGAAGAAGAAAAACAATCTCAACAAGCGATAACTCCCTCAAAGTTGAGTAAAGAAGAAGCAGAGCGTATATTAGAGGCACTAATGAATGAAGAAAATAAAGTACAGGAAAAACTAATTAAAAAGAAAGGAAAACCTGTTAAGGTAGAAAATGATAAAGATTGGTAAAGCGGAGCAATGAAAAAACAAATAACAATCATATTCTGTCTCCTTTTCACGCTCATAAGTGCGGTAGGACAAGATGTGCGCTTTAGGTCTACTTCTAGCAAGAAACAGGTTGCCTTAAACGAAACCCTTAAGTTCACAATCACTATAGAAAATGTAGTTGTCAAAGACTTTAAGCCACCACAATTCAAGGATTTTGAAGCGTATGGCCCCAGCCAACAAAGCAGCTATAACATGTTTAATGGAAAGGTTACTCAATCAAAATCTTTTACTTATACCCTTAAGCCAACTAAAGTTGGCGATTTCGTAATCGACGCTGCCACTGGAAAAATTGATGGGAAAGCCGTCAAAACAAACCCTATAAGCATCAAAGTTGGCGAGGCTACTCAAAACACACAAAATAACACTTCTTCTAACGGTAACAATCGTGGAAATAACTATTCTAACAATAACTCCAATACTCCAAGGGACATTCAATCTCAACTAAAGGAAAAAATGTTTGTTCGGGTAATTCCAGACAAAACAACTGTTTTTAAAGGAGAACAAGTTACGCTCACCTATAAGGTGTATTATAGCGTTCGATTTCGAGATGTTCAGGTTACTAAAGCCCCTGCTTATAACGGCTTTCTTTCTCAAGAAATAGAATTGTCAGAAGATGCTCAGACGGAGCAAATTGAACAATACAATGGAAAACGATATACGGTTCAAACTTTTAAAAGAGTGGCCCTTTTTCCTAGTAGAGATGGAAATCTTACTATAGAGCCAATGGAGTTGGAGGGAACCATTATGATTCAAAAAAGAGATGCTTTTTTCAATCATCCATTTTTTACAACCTCAGAACCATACAACCACAAATTCAATTCTAATACACTAAAAATCAATGTTAAGCCCCTTCCAACAAATGCTCCATTAGCTTTTACCGGTGCTGTAGGTAAGTATGATTTTTCTGTTGAGGCAGACAAAACTGAAACCGATGCAGACGACCCAATAACATTGAAGGTTAAAATTAAAGGAGAGGGAAATATTAAACTAATTGACCTAAAAAAACCAGAACTACCGCAAAGTTTTGAAGTGTATGACCCCAAGATTAAAGAATCTATTTCAAAGAAATCAACTAAAATAAGAGGAAGTAAAACCTATGAGTATTTAATTATTCCAAGAGCAGGAGGAACTTACGAAATTCCAAGATTAACATTTTCTTTTTTCGATTTAAACACAAAGAAATACATTACCAAAAACTCTGAAGCATTAACAATCAATGTTAAAGGAGATGCTGCTACTGTGCAGTCTAACAGCAACACCGGACTTTCTAAAGAAGAAATCAAATTGCTAGGAGATGACATTCGATATATCAAGCAAGGTGCATTATCTAATAGGGCAAAAGGCGCATTGATAAAAAAACCTGTAGCTATAGCAGGATGGGTATTGCCTTTACTACTATTAATTCCATTGGTTTTTGTTAGAGCACAAAAGAAAAAAGAATGGTCAGACACCATAACTACAAAAAGGAAAAAGGCGGGTAAAGAAGCCAGCAAGAGACTCTCTGCAGCCAAAAAGCTAATGTTAACGGAAGAAGACAAACCTTTTTACGATGAAATTTTAAGAACAATTTGGACATACTGTTCAGATAAATTAAACATAGATCCTTCTGATCTATCTAAATTAAATATCCGAGAGCAGTTAATAAATAAAAATGTAAATGAAGAGACGATCGGAAAATTAAAAGTATTGATTGATAGTTGCGAGATGTCTCTTTTCGCTGGTCTAAAAGATCAAAGTAAAGACCAAGTCTATTCGGATGCTGAATCCATTATTAACGAATTAGAAAACCAGTTAAAAAGCTAAATGAAAGTGTCTTTACAAATATTGTTGCTGTTGCTATTTGTTCAGATAGGTAAGGCATCTGTTCAAACAGACAGTTTTCTTGTTGCCAATGAGGCTTATAAAAACAACGACTTTGATAAAGCGGTAAAAATCTACGATCAGCTTATTGACAAAGGCATAATTGATGCTAAGCTTTTCTACAATCTAGGGAATGTCCATTATAAAAAAGGAGCTATTGCTGAAGCTATTTTAAACTATGAAAAGGCACTGAAAATTGCACCTAATGATAAGGACATAAAACACAACTTAGAATTAGCCAATATTAGAGTGCTCGATAAAATTGAAACTACCCCCGAATTTTTTATTCTTACTTGGTGGAAAAAAGCCGCTAATTTTTTACCTTCAAATCAGTGGTTTGTGATTTCTTTAATCGCTATTTGGAGCTGTGTATTGGCATTTATATTTTATTTATTTAGTCAAAAGGTTTTATTTCAAAAAGCGGCTTTTTTTAAGGCGTTCTTTTTCTTTCTTGTTGCACTGCTAACATTGCTGTTAAGCATTACTCAGAATAATCTAAAAAATAAAAAAGACGCTATTGTTTTTATGAATAGCGTTTCTGTAAAAAGTGAACCAAGCACCGGAGCAACAGACTTATTTATTTTACATGAAGGCGTAAAAGTGACTATCATCGATCAAGATAATAAATGGGAAAAAATAAAGATTGGAAACGATAAAATAGGATGGCTACCCAAATCTTCTATGAGAGAAATTTGATTTTAACCCATCATCATTCTGTTTAGAGTTTACTCTTCAATTCACGAAGAAAGAACTAGTAATCAATAACGTACCGCTTTTATCTCTTAATGTTAAAAAGTACTTCCCTGCTTGCATATCATTTAACGGTAAAGACATTTGATTGCTACCCGCACCAATCCTAGTATATGTTTTATAAGCAACCTTTCCGATAATGTCTACTATTTCAATGCTTGTATCATAGCTTTTTTTGGCACTAAGCAATATACTTAATGTTTGCCCCTTTGAAATGGGTGAAGGATATAATTTAAAAGTTTCTATATTATTCGAATGATTGATGACATTAGTAACCTGAGGCAGATATTCTGCTTCATATGCATTTCCAAACATAATAAATACCGCTAAGGCATAAGCTTTACCTGTTGTCGTTTCTATATCGAAATAATAATTTTTATCGCCAATACAAGTTTCTGCACACACATTTTTTGTATTTAAAAACCCTTTTTCTTCAGGACCAACAGGATAAATGCTATGTTTTCTAAGTCCATAATACGCTCGTTCAACCGCCTTTTCATAGTCTTCTCCTGAAACTATTCCTAGTTTCAACGCATTCAATATCCCAAAACCAAACATAGCCGTACATGAACTTTCTATGTAATTTCCTTCTTCCCCTTTTCTTACAGGTAATTGATACCAATGACCAGTTGCCTCATCTTGCAAATCAGGCAAATGCACAATCATCTCTTTCAGGGATGCAGCTAAAAAGTCCCACTCCTTATGAGATCTGTCTATAGTATTTAAAAGCTCACTTAAAGTAACAACGACCCAAGCATTTCCTCTTCCCCAAATCTCCTTACTTCTCCGTGTATCCTTATCTGGCCAAGTGGTAGATTGAGAACAAAAATCAATATTAGGCTTATTGTCCCCATCCCAACCATGTACCCATAAGCCCCACTCCTCAACCTCTAATTTTTCTTTGTGTGCTTTAAATTGAAAGATAAGTTCATCGATATATTTTTCGTCATTGGTAGCTCTATACATCGCCATTAAATAAACACCAACCATATAAATGGTGTCGTCCCATAACTCAGGAGCATAAAATAAATGAGAAACTCCCCCATTGCTCGTTCGAATTATTCTAAGATAGTCTTCATAAACTTTTAAGGCCGCTTCGAGATAGCGTTCCTCTCCTGTTTCTCTATACATAAACGCCAAGCCATGTGTTGAGGCAACAGAATTAGGAAGCAAGCCGGTCGCATTGGATATATTTCCTCTCATAGCCAATCGAACATATTCAAAGTACGTTTCTCTTTTATCTGTAGACATTGCTGATTCGTACTGGAGTATCATTACCCGAAGCAAAGGCGCATTTTGCCAATTTAAAGCATATTTAAAAGCCGGCAAATAAACCTTTCTAGCATAATTATCTAAAGAATCCACCCATGTTTGACTCTTTGCAAAAATAAAAAAACTTAATGTAAAAAACAGCAATAAACATCTTATCATGACACAAAATTTGTGCTTATAAAAAACAATTCTACTACAAAGGTATAAAAGCTTCTTTAAGTGTTTGTTTAGAAAAAAATACGGTTTAATAAAACCACTTAAATGAATGGCCTATATTATTTGGATTTCTCCTATTAAAGGCTTTTTTCTTCCCTCTTTCCAAAATACCACATCATAAAACCTCCGGAGAACAACATCACCAAAGAATAAACCGCAGCCGGTATAGCCATATTAGGTTGTTTTAATATGGTTGTTGCAATGACCATTGCTAAGACAGCACTTTGCACACCACTTTCAATAGTTATAGTAATCGTTTGTTTTAAATTAAGCCTAAACATTTTCGCAGAGAGAAATCCAATCAACATAGTTGAAATGTTTAAAAGGATGGTTACAAGTCCAGCTGTTTTAAAATATGGAAGAATGTTCGCTTTATTCGCCGCTACCACTCCTATTACCACTATAATTAAAATTACAACAGAAGCAATTCGTACAGGGCGCTCCATTTTAATTGCAAAGCGTTCATTAAAATGTTTTACGACCATGCCAATACCCACAGGAATTACAGTAATTCCCATAATTTGAAAAATGGTCTTTAGAATGGGAAGCTGAACCTCTATATCACTATTATTCAAAAAATAAAGCAGTGCAAAAGAAATGACCAATGGAATAGAGAAAACAGTAATAACACTAGAAATGGCTGTTAAAGTAATTGACAAAGCAGAATCCCCTTTGGAAACATGGGTGATCAGATTACTCGTAGCTCCTCCCGGACAAGCCGCAACCAGCACTAAGCCAACCGCCATTTCAGGAGATAGTTTGAATATTATCGCTATTAAAAAGCCCATTATTGGTAAAATAATTAGCTGATTAAATAAGCCTAACATTGCAGCTTTAGGATAATTGACAACATTTTTGAAATCATTAATTGTTAATGATAGCCCCATTCCCAGCATAATAATAGCCATGGAAACAGGTAAAATAATACTGGTCGCTATTGATTCTTCCATTGTATGAATCAAGATATGAAGTTTTTACGACCTCGGATCAAACTTGAGAAGAATTAAATAAAATAATTATCTCCTATAGTTTCAGCCCTATTTTATAAGCTTCTTCAAGTATTTCATCTAAGTAAGCTTCTCCCTCATTTGCTAAAACAATAGCACCAACCTTTGTCACAGGGTTAAATGCCATAATGGTGGCAACCCCCTCTTCACCGCCATCATGGCCCCAAAGATTGTTACTTTCAGAAAACAAAAACAAATGCAATCCCACTTCTCTATCTATAGATGGTATTTGAGGAGTTATCATTTTTCTAACCGTTTCTGCCTTTAACAATTCATCTCCATTAGACATTTTTCCTTGCATCGCCAATGTACTTAAGAACAAAAACAAATCTCTTGATGTTGACCGAAGCCCTCCATTAGGATAATCTGTAAAAGTGTAATGTTCAATTGCCTTAAACTCTCCTCTCCCGTATTCATATGGTTGAACAATTGGTTGTGAAATCTCCTCTAATCGCCAAAACGTATTGCTCATCTTTAATGGTAGAAAAATATTTTCCTTGCAATAGGTATTAAAATCTTTCCCCGATATAACTTCCACCAATGCTCCTATCAAAGCGTTTCCAGTATTTGAATATTCATAGTCCCTACCCGGTTCAAAGTCATAAAAATTCTCATCGGAGTTATAATACAACCCTCCAGACACTAAGTAAGATTTTAGATAATCAAAGAGCTTTATTGGGCTGTCCCTACCATAATAATACTGCTCGTCCAAAGCACTTCCATCTCCAATTGAAGCAGTATGCGTTAGAAGCATTTGAAATGTTATTTTTGTAGAATAATCTGGATGCTCCACTTTAAAAGGGAGATAATCATTTATATTATCCTCTAGTGCAAACTGTCCCGCTTCATAAAGTTGAAGTAATGCTGTCGCTGTTATTACTTTAGAAATGGAGGCCAATAAAAACAAATGATCCTGTTTAAGTGCTATGTTTTTTTCAATATTTGACTTCCCAAAATAATGCTCATACAAAACATGCTCTTCCTTAAAAACTAACACCGACATTGCAGGAATTGCTTGTATAGACATTTCTTCTTCAAGATATGCCTCAAAATCTTCTTTGTTTTCAATATTCAACTCTTCCTTTCCACAACGGGCAAAAAGAGTAAGTGTTGAAATAAGTATAATAACAACCCCGCTTATTTGATTTATTCTTTTCATTTAACTGTATTAACCTTGCAGCTAAACGCCTCAATTATCTTTTTTAGTATTGTGCTATTTTAATACATTAAAACAAGGCTTAAAGTTGTAATTGAAGGTTTGTAAAGAAATAAACGAAGTCTAACAAACATTTAAACTAAAAGAACCTTCTACTATTCGTCAGCATGTTTACACATCCTCCATTCAATAACTGCGATTAGCAATAAGCTTACCGCTATGATTGTAAGTGCCAATTTAGGAAGTTCTTCAATGCTAAACCATAACCCCGTAACGGAGACGGCTAATATAAACAGTCTAGGCATCAAAACATTTCCACTTGCTAACCATACAGCTATGGTTGTGCTTCCTACGAAAAGTGCATATCCAATACCTAATGCTAAAACCACTTGAATGCTTAATAAATCATGCGGATGAGACAATGCTTTCTCCAAACCAATCGCCATCCCAATAATTCCACAAATAAGTGGAAAATGGACAAAACTATACGCATCTCTGACCAAACGCCCCTGTTTAACCCCCTTTTTTTCGATTAATTGTTCTTCTAAGTAATCGCTGATCCAAGCAAAATAACTCCACCATAAAAGACAGGTAACAACAACGGCAAGTCCTCCAATAATTAATAGCTCTTGAGACCTTTCAATAGCATCTACCGCTGTGGCTGCAACAATAAGTGATTCACCCAGTGCAATTATTACAATTAAACCGTGCCGCTCGGCAAAATGTTGTGCTTGTAATCCCCACCCTTCTTGCTTACCACCAATAAAACCAGCCATCATATCTAAAAATATGGCCCCAATCCACCACCATATTCTTTGATCGGGCGCTGCCACTGCCCCTATTAAAACAGCAGCAAAACCAGTTAAAGAAGCCGTTCCATAAAAAACAATGCCTTTTCTTCTAGCATCTGTTTCAGCTGTTGCTTTGAAGATTAGCCATAAACCAAGTATTCTATTTAAAATATAAGGTACTGCAAACCACATGGCTGCATTCTTAAAAGCATAATTAACAGAAGACGCCATAACGAAAGCAATCCCTGTTGCTAGTAACACAACCATTCTAACGGATGCAATTTTTGTGTTTGCAAAATTAAGGGCCCATGTAAATTGTGTCCACCCCCACCACAGTAACCAAAAAATCAGAATTGATTGCAATACATGTTTACCATCTAAATGGTGTGCCGTCATAGAAGTTAGCTTGGTAATTGCAAAAACAAATACTAAATCAAAAAAGAGTTCAATAAAGTCTGCACTCTGCTCTTCTTTGGAAATCATGTTGTCAGAAGGGTGAGCAAGTAGTTTGATTAGTTGACGCATGTCTATTATAATGTAGTTTGAAGTCCTTAATCGATGCTCAAAAATAGGGACAAGATTTTATAATAAAAAGTCCTTGAAATCAAAAGATTATAAAGTTTCGTAATCCCCCTTGATCCTTGTTATACCGAATTGTTACATTAAAATTTAAACAAAAAGTAGTCAAAGTTATGATCTAAGATTTCTAAAAAAAGTAAAAGGTATTGACCTTTCTTTCTTCCAGTTTCTTTAAGGTGCACCCTTCAAATGTTAAAAAGACTATTTCATCATAGCTAATACCCTTTCTAATGTAGATCCGAGTTAAATAAATTCTATATTGGTAACCTCTTTGAAATGCAACATATCAGTTATGAACTATTATTTTTCAAAGTTATGTGCATTAGTACTGGCTCACCTTGCAGTATTATCATTTAGTCTTTCTGCCCAAGAAGTTTGCAATAATGGTGTAGATGATGATGGGGATGGCTTTATTGATTGCAATGATAGTGAATGTAATAACAGTCTAGATATATTTCCCGTTTCAGAAGAGTTTGAAAACCAACTATTTCAAAACCCTAACTGGGTACTTTCAGGATCTGCTTACTTAAATTCCGGATGGCTTACATTAACCGATGACTCCCCCTTTTTATCAGGGAATGCCATACTGAACGCTCCATTTAGTTCTTCAGATAATATTATTGTTGAATTTGAATATTCCACAGCTATTTTAAACAACAACAATAATTGTGTCGATATAGGCGATGGTTTAACCTTTTTCTTAATAGATGGAACGGCCCCTCCTTCTGTTGGAGGCTCCGGTGGGGCACTAGGATATACTTCTAATTCCTTAAACCCTAGTGGAGGAATTACAGGAGGTTTTGTAGGCGTTGGTTTAGATGAGTTTGGCAATTTTGCAGTAGCTTCCTTAACTTCTTCAATAAATTGTACTCCTTTGGGTAAAGATGCCGTTACAATAAGAGGTATGCAAACCAATGATGCATTAACCGCATATAGATGCATTGCAACTTCTCTGCTTCCCAATAATGCAAATATTGATGTTGGCTCTAGAGCCGAAGCTAGAAAAGTAAGGGTTGTTATTAGCAACGGAGGACTTTTGGATCTGTTTATGGATCTAAATACTGGTCAAGGTTTTGAACCCATATTCGTTGGGTTGGATTTAAATCAAGTTGTGCCCCCTACCTTTAAAATAGGTTTTGCAGCCTCTACCGGTGGGGCCTGTATTGCGCATGAAATAAATAATGTGTTTGTTGGTAAACCCGTAAATCTAGAGCTTTCGCTTAACGCCAGGTCTGATACTATCGATGTTTGTATAGAAAATGTAGAACTGGAAATAATGGCTGTTAATCATGGTCCAAACAATGTTAGCAACGTTTTGCTAGAAAGCATTATTCCTGCCGAAATAAGTGACGTAACATGGACCTGTGCTGATTGTGATATTCAATCAGGAAATGGGAATGACATATCTACAACCATTTCCTTAGATGTTGGAGAAACTATTACAATAGAAGTTCAAGGTAGTGTTGCCGACCTCGGTTTAAATGGGTTTGTGAATTATAGTGCTCGAATTGATTTTAATTGTACAGGTTATTTAAGCACCAATATAAATAGCAGTCAGGCCGTTGATTCTTTGTTATTACAAAATACTTTTGATATAGACCCCTTTGGAAATGATACCACTATATGTGATGACACCACTTTGACATTAAATGCTACTACTCCTCAAGCTACAGGTTATCTTTGGAATGATGGATCTTCAAACCCTACCTTAACGGTTGCTTTAGATGGAAACTATTGGGTAGAAGTTACTAAAGGAGCATGTGTAGAAACAGATACAATTAATGTAAATGTCGACAGCTCAGCAATTGTAGCTATAAATGTTTTATGTGGAGATAATGGTCAGTATCAAATACAGCTTGACATCAATAATCAAAGTTTTGAGGTACTAGTCAATGACGTAGCCGGGACCGGGAGTTACGCAAATAATATTTGGACGAGCGATTTAATCGCCAATGAGCTTCATCCAATTGTTGTTGTATCAACAATTGGTTGCGAAGAACAAGCTATAAGCTATACCGTTAATTGTATGCTTTTGACAATAAGTTTACCTACCGCCTTTACACCAAACAATGATGGAGAGAACGATCTGCTATTAGGGTATGCCAGTGAAAATTTACAGCTCGATAGTTATACGCTTTCTATCTATGATAGATGGGGAACACTCCTTTTTGAATCGAATGATATTAATCAAGGATGGGATGGCACCTTTAAATCTAAAAAAATGAGCGCTGGTGTGTATACTGCTATACTCAAGGTAAAAATGGACGGCCTAGAAAAAAAGACTATAAGCCAGGTAAAGCTTATTAAGTAAAAAAAGAAAAGTCCTAGTTTATCTTTCAAATTTCTCTTCATGCTAGACACATAAAAATTGCTATCTTGTTATAAACAAACATTCCATAAAATGACTCCTCAGGAAAAAGACAAATTACTGGGACTAGTAGCTGAAAACAAAGTACAGGTTGCGATAGAATATATGCGCTCTCTAAACCTCAATGAAAGTGCCAAGGAGGCGGCTATTCTCATATCAGGACAGTATAAACAATTAAAAGAGAAAAACATAAGAGGCACTGTATCCTTTGAGCAGGGAACGCTTACAGAAAATCAAATCAAAAACAGGATTGTTGATTGGGCCAGCCAAACATATGGAGAAACGACGGTGAAACCATCGGAAGCACCCGATGAGCTGACCTTTATCCCAACCAGAGACCCCGATAGCCTAATTGGGCGAGGAACTTTTTTAAAGCAATTGAGACAACGACTGGAAGAAAACAAAAGTATTGTTTTGATGAATGCTATGGGTGGTATTGGAAAAACATCCGTGGCAGAGGCCTATACCGCACAGTATTATTATCAGTATAAAAAAATGGTATGGGTACAACAAATCGAAAATGAAGATTTTAGATTGTCCTTTACCAGTAATGCTGCACTGATCAAAACACTAAATATACAAACGGAAGGCAAGCAAATAGAAGAGTTGTTTATGGAAATTTGCATGGCCCTCCGCCAGATCAAAGAAAGTCCTAAGTTATTGGTAATTGATAATGTTACAAAAGAAGTATCTCCATATTGGCAGCAATTGCCACAACCTCCCAACTGGCATGTTTTGTTTACCTCACGACAAAAAATAAATGGGGCCTCGGAGATAGAATTGGACTTTCTCGAAAAAGAAGATGCCCTTGAATTATTTGAATTTTATTTAAGAGAACCTGTGGAAGATCACGCAGCGCTGGCAGCATTGATTGATCAATTTGGCAGGCATACCCTAACCATAGAACTATTGGCTAAAGCCATGCGGGAAAACAATTATTCATTGACGCAATTGAAAAAATCTTTAGCGACCAATTTACAAGTAGGAGAAGGAACCGAACACAGTAAAAAAGCAAAGGTAGAGCTGCTTAAAACTTATTTGTTAAAGATCTTTGATATGAGTAATCTATCAAAGGAAGAAATTAGTTTATTGCAACAATTTGCCTGTTTACCAGGCACTGCACAACCCATTGAAATACTAAACACCTTGCTAACGGAAAAAGAGGCCGATCAACCCCGATTGTTCAGGCAATGTCGCAGTTTGTATAAAAAAGGCTGGCTGCTTTATAATGATAAAGCCAAAAGCTATAAAATGCATGCGATCATCCATGAATTAGTGCCTGAAAAATTTGAGATTCAACAAACCGATGTAGCAAATTTACTCAATAGAATTACCCAAAAACTGAAAATAGACTATGCAAAGGACAATCCCATAGACAAATTTCCCTGGGTGCCTTACGGTCAATCTATTTTACGTCAATTACCGAAGCCAACGGCTGAAGAAGCACACCTTCAAAACAATTTAGCATTAGTCCTTAAGGAATTGGGAGACTTTGAGGGCGCTCGGGACTTGCTTGAAAAAGCGCTAAAATCTGCAGAGACCAATTTGGGGGCTGATCATCCTAATACCGCAATGGGCTATTCCAATCTGGCATTAGTCCTTCGGAGTTTGGGAGACTTTGAGAGTGCTCAGGAGTTACTTGAAAAAGCACTAAAATCTGCCGAGATCACTTTTGGGGTCGATCACCCTAATACAGCAACTCTTTATTCCAATTTAGCAACCGTCCTTAGGGATTTGGGAGACTTTGAGGGCGCTCGGGACTTGCTTGAAAAAGCACTAAAATCTGCCGAGATCACTTTTGGGGTCGATCACCCTAATACAGCAATTCATTATTCCAATTTAGCATTAGTCCTTCAAAATTTGGGAGACTTTGAGGGCGCTCGGGACTTGCTTGAAAAAGCACTAAAATCTACTGAGACCAATTTTGGGGTCGATCACCCTAATACAGCAACTCATTATTCCAATTTAGCAACCGTCCTTAGGGATTTGGGAGACTTTGAGGGTGCTCGGGACTTGCTTGAAAAAGCACTAAAATCGGATGAGACCAATTTTGGGGCCAATCATCCTAATACAACAATTAGTTATTCCAATTTGGCTTTAGTCCTTCAGGATTTAGGAGACTTTGAGGGCGCTCGGGACTTGCTTGAAAAAGCACTAAAATCAGATGAAGCCAATTTTGGGGCTGATCATCCTAATACAACAATTAGTTATTCCAATTTAGCATTAGTTCTTCAAAATTTGGGAGACTTTGAGGGCGCTCGGGACTTGCTTGAAAAAGCACTAAAATCAGATGAAGCCAATTTTGGCGTCGGTCATCCTAATATAGCAACTCGTTATTCTAATTTGGCATTGGTACTTAAGGATTTGGGAGACTTTGAAAAAGCAAGGGAGTTGCTTGAAAAAGCACTAAAATCGGATCAGGCCAATTTTGAGACCGATCATCCTAATACAGCAATTAGTTATTCCAATTTGGCTTTAGTCCTTCAGGATTTAGGAGACTTTGAAAAAGCAAGGGAGTTGTTAGAAAAAGCACTTCAAATTTTCAAATCGGTTTTACCTAAAGGACACCCTCATATAGCCATAGCAGAGGGTAATTTAAAAGTATTGTTAGAAGAAATGAAAGGCTAACACTTAATACTAAACTTATAGTTTGTCGTACAAAATTATTCGAATTCCTCTTATCGAAGTTTTTTATTATAAAAAAGTATCCGTAACGGTTTTTTTAAACGACGTAGAAACATAGAAAAAAATCGATCTTAAATTATAAAGTAGTTTAAAAACATTGCTACCTTTCATTTAAGAACACTTTTAAAAGCAGTGTCAAGAGGTTAAATTTACCAAACAACAGGCAAATAAAATGAATAAAAGCAATACGTCAGTCAAGACAAAGCAAAGCATTGGTCAAGTCAGCGACCAATACAGATCTATTTTTTCTTTCTAAAAGCACAAGTTAAACACTACTAATATATCATTGATGAAATTAAAGAAGGGTACCGGTTTTTGGGGCGTTTTTTGTGTAGCTACAGGAACGATGATTAGTTCGGGCTTATTTATTCTACCCGCCATTGTTTATCCAAAAGTGGGGCCCGCCATTTTTGTGGCCTATTTCCTATCCGCTATATTAATGATACCGGCTATTTTGTCAAAATCGGAATTGGCCACAGCCATGCCAAAATCAGGCGGTGACTATTTTTATATCCACAGAAGTTTTGGTGCATTGGCCGGGACATTTTCTGGTTTTGCTGCTTGGTTTTCGCTCTGTTTAAAAAGCTCCTTTGCCTTGCTTGGAGTCGGTTTGTTTCTCGAACCCGTGCTTTTTGAATCAACGCCGCAACTAATGAAGTTATTCTCTGCTGGACTCATAATCCTATTTACAATCATAAATATTATGGGTGTAAAAAAGAGTAGCAATTTCCAAGTTGTCCTAGTCGTGGTTTTGATTAGCTTGCTATCCTATTATATAATTAAAGGAATTACTTTTGTTAATGACACATATTATGTGCCATTTATGCCTAATGGACCAGATTCCGTATTTCTAGTGATGGGTATGATCTTTATTTCCTATGGTGGTTTAACCAAAATAGCTGCCATTGCAGAAGAGGTAAAAAATCCTAAATTCAATATACCGTGGGGAATGTTCGCAGCATTCATTGTAACTACGTTGATTTATGTGTTTTGCATTTTTGTAACAGTAGGCTTATTAGACAGTCAGGAATTTCAGAATACTTTCAACCCTTTAGCACTTGCTGCTTCCAAGTTTGAAGGCAATATTGGCTTTTGGGGTCTAACAATAGCTGCAGTACTGGCATTTATTACCACAGGGAATGCAGGTTTATTAGCGTCTTCCAGAATTCCTTTAGCTATGGCGGAGGATAAAATAATTCCATCTAATTTTTCGAAGGTACATGAGAAGTTTAAGACGCCAGTAACATCTATTCTTTTTACGGCTTTATTTATGATTACCATCATTTTATTCCTGGAGTTGGAGACGTTAGTTAAGGTCGCTTCTACCATGATGTTAATCTTATTCTTTTTAGTCAACCTATCATTAATAATTTTGAGAGAAAGTAAGTTGATCGCCTATCGACCTTCATTTAAATCGCCGATGTATCCATATGTCCAACTTTTTGGAATGGTGGTATATGTAGTTTTAATAATAGGTATGGGTTTAAAGCCTATTTTAATTACAAGTGGATTCATTGTGTTTTCTTTACTCTGGTATTACTTGTATGCTAAGAGTAGAAATGTACATGAATCAGCCCTTCTTCGTGTGGTAGATCGGTTGGAATCAAAGGAAATTCGCCACTCTACTTTAAATGATGAACTTAGGGAGATCATTAATGAAAGAGAAGGGGTGCTCGAAGATAAGTTTGATAGTCTTATTAAGGACGCTTCTTTTATTGATAGCAAAGAAGCTCTGGATAATAAAGCTGTGCTAAACAAAATAGCTGAGAAATTTTCAAATGAGTTCAATATCGAAGTTGAAACTATTAATACGATATTTCACGAAGAGAATGAAAAGCTTGATTATGTAATTTATGATGGCATAGCTATTTTAGATATAGTACTAGAAGGCAAATCCGAATACAGCATTGCTGTTGTACGTTCTGAACACGGTGTTGTATTAGGTAATGGAAACCCACCCGTACATATCATATTTGCTTTTGCTGGGACAAGTAATGATCGTAAGTTTCATATGCACGCAATGGTTTCTATTGCTCAAATAATCCAGAATGATCAATTTATAGAAAGTTGGAAAAAAGCGAAAACGATACAAGATCTAAGAAATTTGATTTTACTATCAAAGCGTACAAGGAATAATAATACATAATTCCTAAGATGTATATGAAGTACTCGTATAGAACATCAAATGAATATTCTGGGGAAACCTAGTACTCCTCTTTTCCCTTTAAGTCAACTTCAATACAGCAGAAAACGGATAATTCAGCACTTCTTCTTAGATATTGATGTGCAGCAATAAAAAAGGCCGACATAAATGTCAGCCTTTTGCTCCCCCTCCTGGACTCGAACCAGGGACCTATTGATTAACAGTCAATAGAATCTTAGAAAACTCCCTTTGGTATGTATGCCTTTTTGTATGCCTTTTTTATTTAGTTTCATTTAATAAAGTGATTATATGCTTCATGGAATTTTAGTTTTAGTGAACCTTTCTTAATCATTGATCTTGGAATAGCAGGTAGCCCCTCAGGTTGATTTATGGTTGTCTTATAAAGTTCAGCATATTTAATGAGCCATTCTTTTTCTGTAAGGTCTTCATTACTTACATCTACTAATGCTTCTAAGTATTTATCCTTCATAGAATTTAAACAAACTCTTCATAGCACTCATCATACAATACTATCTTCATCAAGATTCTATTGCCAGTTCCCTTATTTATATCCTTGGTGTCTAAAGTAACTTCTGCTACTCTTAAAAAATCAAAATTGTAGCCTAAGATTATTTCCTCCACAGGATAGTCTAAGACTAAGAGCTGCTCCTGCAATAAATAACTATACTTATCTAATCTGCCTAAATCTTCATAAGGGCTCAATTGAAACTCATGCAGCTCATACTTTTCATCTATTTCAAATGGTAATATTGATTGCATTTTAAAAAGGTTTAAGGTTAAAAAAGCATTTCATTGCTGCTACTACCAAAACAACCAATATCTTCTAAAGTACAGAAGTGAATATTTTTCTTGGTTGAACTGACAGATAATTGAACAGGATATTTAAATTCTACATACAATTCATCCTTTTGTTCAACTATTAAGAATTTAGATGAATTTAGGTTCTCAAATATATCTTTTGAAACTCTTATTTTCTTAGCAAGAAATTTCAATAAGATAGTCTCAAACTTAGAGTTTTTCTTTTTCAACTTCTACTTCTAAAGCAGGTGATAACTTGTTTATGATTATATATCTATTCATTTTCAAGTCATAGAATAAATACAACAAATAGATAGAGCCAATTACCATGAGAGCACTGATTGCATCTCCTATAATAACATTGATAATGTTATAGTTATTTATAAATGCAAATAGAAATGACACACCTATTATAACCCAATATTCAAATTTCATTTTCATTGAGTCTTCTTTTTCTTGAGAAGATATCCAATTGTTGTAAAGACAATTCCTACAATCACCATTCCTATAGTTTCAGAAGTAGTATGTGAATGAGATGTCATAACACTACTAAGTAACCCTAACAGTCCAAACACAAAAAAAATCCATCCAAATACAGGTCTAATTTTAGAATCTTTGAAAATTGTGAAAAGACATATAATAAGGATAAGAGGGATGAAAACAATTAATAATTCTGGTAAAGCAACATTCATAGTTTAGTTTTTAGGTTGACATATATGTTATCCCTCAAAGCTAATACTTTCCATAATGTTGTCATAAATGTCAACAGAATTAGCTAAGGAATATCAGATAATTTTAAAAAAAGTTGGACTCAGGATTAGAGAGTTAAGAGAATCTAAAGGATTATCTCAGTTAGATGTAGCAGTCTTATGTGATTCTGATAAAACTGCCATTTCAAGATTAGAAGCTGGAAGAACTAATGCAACACTGAAGACATTTATTAAAATTGCAAGAGCTTTAGATGTTGAACTTCATGAGCTACTGAATATAATTTAGGCTATTAATAAATATGTCCATTTTTAAGTGGTATGAAGAAAAGACATGAATTGTAGCATTTTAATACACCTTTGCTCTTTTTTAAAGTTAAAATGTGCAAAATCTACCCTGTGCCTTTATATGTTAGGGTAGATTTTGCACAAATGTTAAATTACATATTAAGCATGTTCTAATACTCCATTCTCAGATGGCTTAGTAATATCTGGAAACACAGTAGAAGAATCTTTTTCATCCTCAGGAACATATATGTTTCTATAATCTAACATAGTTATATCCCCAGTTCTTGGATTCATATACTCATAAGGTTCACATCTTACTTTCTCTATGCTTCCTGAAAGTTCTTTGCCTATCAATCCACTACATACCTCCTCTGTAAATGTGGAGGGTAGAGAACACTTCCTTGCTGTAGCATAGAAATTCCCATTTTCAGATTGGGCTATTTCTGTTTCCCCTTGTAAAATAAGGGCATAAAAGGCTTTCCCTTCTTGAGTTTGCCTTAGTTCATAATCAATAATTTTTACCATGATGTTTTAAATTTTTGAGTTGATAAATAGATACTCTTTCCTATCTAAGTAATATGACCTTTAGGTATCAAGCTAAAAGGTGAGGGAAAACTATAGAATGGAGTAGAATAAAGTTTGCAAGAGTTTGATGTTAAACACTTGCTAAGAATTAGAGGGGGTTGAGAGGGTGAGGAAAAGAGTAAGTTTTTGAAAATAATATTTGATAGCAAAGAGGAAAAAGTAAAAGAATAAGGGGTGGGGGGAGTCTGGAAGTTCAATGTTTAGTGGGGGTACATCTTAGGTGGAGGAAGCATTCACTTTTTATAAAAAAAATAACCTCCACTAATAATATTGTAGTCAAATCAAGGGGTGGGGTATTGACTGTTATATATACAATAATTAGTATTTTGGGACTCCAAAAATTTTTTAAAAAATTTCTGAAACAATATGCCTAAAAATTTTTCAATAGAAACACTATGGAGTGAAGTCAATTTCAAACCAAATGAAGCACAAGAAAAAGCTATTAGACATATTGATGGAGCACTCTATTTAACTGCTGGACCAGGCTCAGGAAAAACAAGAGTTTTGTTGTGGAGAACACTTAATTTAATTGTATTTCACAATATTAACCCCAATGAGATATTACTAACCACATTTACTGAAAAAGCTGCTCACCAGTTAAAGGAAGGTTTACAATCATTATTGGGGTTAGCCAGCAACTATACAGGAAAGCAATATGATTTAGCAAGCATGTATATAGGTACTGTTCATTCTGCCTGTAATAGAATAATTGGAGATAGGAGATTTTATGAAAATAGAGAAAGGAGCAAACCTGTAAAAACAATTGACCAATTAGAACAGTATTTTTTTGTAAAAAGACATTCTATTTGGAATAGATTGTTGGAAGCAGGAGATATTGATACAATTGAAATCAATGCTTTCTTTCAAAAGAAAGAGCCAAAGTATCCTAATAAACACAAGGCAGTAATGGAGTGTATTGCTCTATTTAACAGGTTTTCTGAAGAAAGATTAAACATAGAAGAAGCTCTTTCTAAAACTGATGAAAGTGATGGACTTTATGCAATACTAAATATGTATAATGAGTACAGAGTTATACTAAATGAAGATGAGATAATTGATAAATGTGATTTATCTCTTATTCAAGATAAAGCATTACAAGCCATAGAATCATATCAAGGTGCTTCAAAAACATTTAAGTATATAATAGTTGATGAGTACCAAGACACCAATAGTATTCAAGAACAACTTTACTTTGCTTTAGCAGGGAATAAGAATATCTGTGTTGTTGGAGATGATGACCAAGCACTCTATAGGTTTAGAGGAAGTACAGTTGAGAATTTTGTAGAATTTCCTATAAGAGTAAAAAGCAATTTAGGTATTGAAACAACAAAGATTCCACTTTCAATTAATTATAGGTCAAAGGAAAAGATAGTAGATTTTTATACCAATTTTATTGAACAAGAAGACTGGACCAAGGATGGAGATGTTAATAGCCAATATAGGGTTCATGATAAGGGAATAGTTGCACACTCCAATGACAGTAGAGTTTCTGTAATTTCAGTTGAAAATAATTGGATTGAACAGACAGCTCAGTTTTGTAGTAGATTAATTAATGATGGTGTTGTCAATGATGCTAATCAAATTGCATTTCTCTTTCCTTCATTAGGAGGTTCAGATGCTCAAAATACCATTCTTGCATTAAGAGAAGCAGGGTTAAATGTTTATGCACCAAGAGCTGGCAGATTTTTGGAAGGGCAAGAAGCTACTGAAATGTTTGGTGTTTTTGCTAATGTTTTTGGATTGCCTGATTTCTCAGAAATATCAGGTTTTGAATTTGACCAATATAAAACTTGGATAAGAGAGGCAGAAGAGGAAGGTAAAATAATTGTTGATAATGATAGAGACCTAAAAAGATTTGTTGACAATAAAAGAGTGGAGTTAGAGAGAGTTGAAAAGGATTATGATTCACTTATTAGAGTTATTGATAGAAATGGATGGGATTTAAACCAAGAGTTTGATATGAACCTCATGAGAAGGAAAATGGCAGAAGCCAATAATCTTTCAGAGGGAGCAAGAAGAGCAATTTTAAGTCCTTATTTAGCAAGAATTGTAAATGAGAGGATTAAAGATGAAAACCAAATACCTTTTAAACTCTCACAAATAATAAATAGAGCAACATCATTGGATTGGAGCATTCTTGATTTGTTTTATCAGTTGACAGGCTTTAGTCACTTTAAAAACTACTTTGACTTAGCACAGAATGAAGGAAATGAAGCCCCTATCTGTAACCTCTCTAAAATCACTGAGTATTTATCAAAATACATGGAACTCTATTCTTCAATTCTTTCTGCATCCTTTATGAAAGATGAAGGTTTTGTGAGGTTATTCTTTTCCTCATATCTATATACAATTTTTAGGTTAGGAGAGTCAGAATATGAAAATGAAGAAGACCCATTTCCAAAAGGAAATATTCAAGTTCTTACAATTCATCAATCTAAAGGATTGGAATTTCCAGTAGTATTTATGTATCCTAAGAGAAGAGAGTTTAAGGAAGCAGACTTAAAGGAAAGGGTGATAAGAAGTTTGAAAGAAATTGATGGAGAACCATTAGATAAAATAGGCAGATTTGATTTAATGAGGATACTATATGTAGGATTATCCAGAGCTGAAAAACTGCTAATACTTCCAAAGTTAACTCCAATTAAATCTAAAAAAGGAAGATGTACCATCTCCTACATCAATAATACATTAACAGCAGTGGATGCAAGTGATATGCAACTTTTTGACAGTAATATTTTACAAATTGATGAAGCCAAAGAATCTGCCTTAAGTAAACCATACTCTTACACAGCAGATTATTTAGCTTATGATAGATGCCCAAGACAATACATGATTTTTAGAAAGTATGGATTTATTCCTTCAAGAAGTCAGACTATGTTTTTTGGCTCATTGGTCCATAATACCATTGAAGATTTACATGAATATTTAATTTCTAAAAGAGAGCAGTCATGAGGGAGCAAGACAAACTAATAAGAAAGGATAAAGCAAGACTTAAAGAGCTTCAATATCTCATTGAGATGGAAGAATGGATTGAAGACCATTACAATACCAATTATGAGAGAATGAGACTTGAAGGAGGTCATGCACTTTCACCAGAGATTAAGAGAACAGGATTGTGGCAGATAATAATGTACTTTAGAAAAATGAGAGAAGTAGCTGAAACAGTTACAGAAACAGAAGTAAAGTTGACATTGCCTGAGCAAGTATCTCCTAAGGGAAACAAATTCACAATTGAAGGTGTGGTTGATATCATAAGAGAGAAAAACTCAACTACCATGTATGATATTAAAACCCATGATGCAGACTATGTAAAAGCTAACAAGGATGATTACTTGGACCAATTAAATGTCTATACTCATATATGGCAAAATCTTAGAAATGAAAGGTTAGATGGTACAGCTATTATTGCTACACAGTTTCCAAGAACTTTAAAGAAAGCCATTGATGCTGATGATGAAGATAGGTTGGAAAGAGAAATGGATAAGTGGGACCCAGTAATTCCAATTCCTTTTTCACAACAAAAGGTGGAGGACACAATTAATAAGTTTGCTTGTGTAGTAGATAAAATAGAAAATAGAGAGTTTCAACCACCAAGTTTGGCTGAGCTACAAGAAAGAATTAAGGGCACTAAACAAAGATTTGCAACAAGAGTATGTAGAAACTGTGATGCAAGATTTTCATGTGAAGCATACAGAGAATATGCTCAAGTAACAAATTCTTTTAGTGGAGGATTTGCTGAGTACATAGGAGACTTAGGCAATTCTGATGAAGTAGAGAATACCACTAATACCAATGCATTTATTACCCCACCACCTACCAATATAGATGACTATATCTAAATAAAGAACAAAAGAACAATGGCAGAAGAATTTAAACCACAATATACTTATACAGATGACAGATTAAATGAATTAAAATCCATTTTTCCAGAAGCTTTTGAAGATGGAGTATTTAATGTAAATACTCTAAAAGAATTGATTGGAGAATTTAGTACAGACAATAATACAAAGGAACATTTTGGTTTAAACTGGGTAGGTAAGCAAGATGCAAGGAGAATAGCTGCCAAACCTCCTACTGGAACATTAAGACCTTGTATTGGAGAAGGAGTAAATGAAAATAACACAGAAAATATTTTCATTGAGGGAGAAAACTTAGAAGTGCTAAAGATTCTAAGAAAGTCATACATGGGGAAAATAAAGATGATATATATTGACCCTCCTTATAATACTGGAAAAGATTTTATTTATAAAGATGATTTTGGAGATAGTACAGAAGAATATTTGAGAAAAACAGGAGAAAAGTCTGATGAAGGATTGTTGGTTTCTAACCCTAAAACATCTGGAAAGTACCATGCCAATTGGTTGTCCTTCATGTATCCAAGATTGAGAATAGCAAAGGATTTACTTAAAGAAGATGGAGTTATTTTTATATCTATTGATCATCATGAAATTGATAATCTAAAAAAAGTTTGTGATGAGATTTTTGGAGAGGAAAACTTTATCTCAAGTATTAGTGTAATAAATAATTTTAAAGGAAGAAGTGATGACAAATATATTGCTACAGCAAATGAATTTCTCTTATTTTATCAGAAGGGTAATTTCACAACCAATGGGATACCAATACCTGAGGAATATAAAGATGACTATAAATTAGAGGATAATGGCAGAAAATATAGGCAAATTGGACTAAGAAAGAGAGGTGATAGTGCTAAGAAGGAAGACAGACCTAATATGTTTTTCCCTATCTATTATAATGCCACTGAAAATAAGCTTTCATTAGACAAAGAGTCAGAAGAAGATATAGAAATTATTCCAAAATTATCAGATGGAACATTAGGTAGGTGGAGATGGGGAAAGAATTCAGTAAAAGATAGAATAGAGGAATTAGAAGTTAAATATATCTCCAAAAGAGATGAATTTGATGTTTTTCAAAAAGATTATCTTACTGATTTAGATGGGAATATTAAAAGTGTCAAACCTAAATCTTTTTGGCTTGGACCTGAGTTTTCTACTGAAGCAGGAACATTAGAGTATAAGAGACTTTTTAATGGTAAAGCATTTGAAAACCCTAAGCCTTTAGGCTTAATATTGAACTGTATTTATCAATCAATTACTTCAAATAATGATATAATTTTAGATTTTTTTAGTGGTAGTGGCACTACTGGACAATGTGTTTTTGAATACAATAAAATTACTGAGAAAGATACCAAGTTTATATTAGTTCAATTACCATTTGAAATTGATAATAAGCATAGTGCATTTAAAAAAGGTTACAGGAAAATTTCTGAGATTTCAATTGATAGATTAAAACTAAGTATTGAGAATTATAATTATACTCAGGGCTTTAAGGTTTATAAACAAGATGCAAGCAATATCTATAAATGGAATGAATTTACTTCTCAACAAGATGGTGCTCTACCTGATTTATTTAGCAGATTAGAATTAGCATATAAAAACCCTTTACAAGATGGAGTTACCACCCAAGATTTTATAACAGAGGTAATACTTCAAGAGGGTTTCCCATTAACAGCTCAACAAGAAGAAGTTATTAGTGGCATCTTCAAAATTACACATGAATGGGTTCCATATACCTTATATGCTACAATGATATACAATTTCAAGGATACTGATTTTAGTCAATTAGAATTGCAGGAAACTGACCACTTTGTTTGCTTGGATAAAGCATTTCAAGGAAATGATGCACTAAAACATCAATTAGATAATCAATGTAAATTATTCACCATTTAGGCTATGAAATTAAAATTCAATCCAAACCAAGAATTTCAATTAAAAGCCATTAAAAATGTAGTGGACCTATTTGATGGAATTGGTGAATATCATGTAAAGTTCTCTATTAATTCAGAGATAACTCCTAACCTTCCTGTAGATGAAGATTTAGATGAAGATTTTTTATTGGAGAATCTACAGTATGTACAGGAAGAGTTTGATATGGAGATGGATGCAAGAGATACTCCCACTATGAAAATTGGTACATCTAACTCTTTGGAACAAGAAAGAGGAATGATGTTAGAAGGTGTAAGTAATGATACTTATGAATATCCAAGCTTTTCTATTGAAATGGAAACAGGAACAGGTAAAACTTATGTTTACCTAAGAACTATTTATGAATTGAGTCAAAAATATGGATTCAGTAAGTATATAATAGTAGTTCCATCCATAGCAATATTTGAAGGTGTAAAGAAAAGTTGGGAGAATACAAAGGACCATTTTAAAGGGTTGTATGGTAATGACTTCTTTGCTTTGAGACCATATGATTCAAGTAGGATTCAAGAAGTAAAAACTTTTGCTACAGCAAAAAATGTGGAGGTATTGCTTATTACTTTGGCAGCCTTTAACTCAGTTGGCAATAACCTATATAAGCCAACTGATAAATTGCCAGGAGAGTTCTTGCCATATGAGTATATTCAAAAAACAAGACCAATTGTGATTTTGGATGAGCCACAAAATATGACTTCTCCTAAATCAAAAGATGCCATTAGAACTCTTAAACCATTATTCTCTATTAGGTATTCAGCTACTCATAAAGACACTCCTAATTTGGTTTATAGGTTAACACCAGTGGAGGCATTTAGAAGGAACTTGGTAAAGAGGATTCAGGTAGTTGGAGTGGAGCAAAAAGAGTTGGGAGGAAAGATTCCTATTTCATTGAAAAAAGTGAGTGGTACAGGAAAGTCTGCTAAGGCAACTTTAGCTACTTACACAGAGAAAAATGGAATTCAGAAAATTGAAGAGGTAATAGTGAAAACAGGTGATCCTTTGTTTGACAAAACTCATTTAGATGAGCATAGAGGCTTAGTTGTAGAAAATATTGGCTCAGGAAAGGGAGTAGAGTCTGTTGAGTTCAAAGATGGAACCAAACTTACCATGTTAGGTGGAGATGGTATTTCAAGACCTGAAATTTTCAGATACCAAATCAAAGAAACAATTGCTCAACATATTGCTCATCAAATTAGAGTTCAAAAAAATGGAGTCAAAGTACTTACCTTGTTTTTTATTGATAAAGTTTCTAACTATTTGGGAGATGGAATAAATGAAGGATTAATCAAGAAAATTTTCAATGAAGAATTTAAGATACAAAGAGATAGTTTAGAGTTATTCAAAGGTGTAAACCCTGAAGATGTTCAAGCTTCCTATTTTGCCAGTTATAGGAAAAAGCCTAAAGGTGAAAAAGAGCAGACTATTTATTTAGATGTTGCTGCAACAAATGCCAAACAAAGAAAGGCAGAGAAAGAACAATTTGAACTTATCATGAAGAAAAAGGAAGAGTTACTTTCCTTTGATGAGCAAGTGTGTTTCATTTTTGCTCACTCAGCTTTAAAAGAGGGGTGGGATAATCCTAATGTGTTTCAAATTTGCACATTAAATCAAACTGTATCAGTTTCAAAAAAGAGGCAAGAAATTGGTAGAGGACTTAGGTTAGCAGTCAATCAGAATGGGGAAAGATTACATGATGACCAGATTAATATTTTAACAGTAGTAGCAAATGAGAGTTATGAATCTTTTGCCAATACTTTACAACAGGAATATATTGACCAAGAAGGTGATGCACCACCTAAACCTAAACCAAAAAGAGCACCTGCAAATAGACAAGATAAGTTCTTTAACAGTAATGAGTTTAAAGACTTTTGGAAGAAACTTACTTTAAAGTCTAAATACTCCATTAAGATTGACTCTGAACAACTTCTATCTGAAATAAAGGAAAAGTTTAAAGACAAAAAGAACAACTCTTTTCCTGTTCCTAAAGTAGTAATTAGTAAAGGTAATTTTGTTATTACCACATTCACCTTTAGAATTAAATCTTTTGAAGAAGAAGGTAAAGCAATAATTAGTATTGTAAAAGAAGATACAAGAGGTAATAGAAATAATTTAGGAGGAGATTTGTTTGATGGGGGGCTACCTATTAATGAAGGAGATGATTTAGAGAGAATTTTAAAAGAATCTAAACTAAGAGGATTTAAAGTAAACTCAATTGAACCTAACAAGTCAAATCCTGATATTGAATTTAAGAATGGATTCAAGGTTTCCAAATTTAGACCTGAGACTTATACAGTAAGTGATAATAAAGATGTAAAATCAAGAGATTCTCAAGCAGGGATGAAGCAATTTCCAGTTTTCAATATAGTAGATAAATTAGAGCAAGCCACTTCTTTAACAAAAGATACTTGTTTTAAAATCCTAAAGGCTGTTCCTCATGAAGAACAAAATAAGTTGTTTAGGAATCCAGAAGGCTTTTGTAATAAGTTAATTGAAATAACAAAAAATGCACTTGCTATTCATGTTGCAGAGAATGTAGAGTTTGAGGTAGCAGAAGAGAACATGGGATATGATGTAGAAGAACTATTTCCAAAGAAGGTTCAGTATGTTCAGACTGAAATAGTAGATTCTCCTAAACATGGATTGTATGATAGAACACAAAAGGATTCTGAGATAGAACATAATTTCATAAGTAGCAAATTAGAGTATGAAGATGAAGTGGTTTTCTTTTTTAAATTTCCATCAAAATATAGAATTGATTTCCCTAAAATAGTAGGCAACTATAATCCTGATTGGGGAATAATTAGAAAGGATAGTTCAGGGATAAAGGTCCAGTTAGTTAGGGAGACTAAAGGAACAGCAGATAAAGCTAAATTGAGATTTGTACATGAGATAAATAAAGTAACAGTAGCAGAGAAACATTTCTCAGCTCTTGGAATTGACTATGATGTCATCAAAGGAGATGAACCATCTTGGTACATCAAAAAGAGTAGTAAGCCAAAAAGTGAGAAATTATTATAGATATGAAATTAGTTGTCTTAAAACCTCAAAAGGAAAATTCATTAAAAGGATTTATTGAATTTTGGAGTAAGCAGTATAGTTATCCTAAATATGAAGGATATTATCAAGAATGTATTGTCAAAAAAAATTACACTTGTGAAGATATTGAGAGATTATATATCTGGAAGAATGGGATGAAACTTAGTGGTCCTAAAGCAAATGGGCTTCAGAACAAGATTATTAGTAAAGTAGAAGCAATAAATACTTTTAAGAAACAAAGAAAATTAGATGTTGAATCCTTTTTAGAAGAGTTTGAAAATGTAAGTTTTGTTTGGAAAATGTTTCTACTTCATTGTATAAAGCCAAAAGTATATCCAATTTATGACCAACACATTCATAGAGCTTACAATTTTCTTCATGGAGATATGGATTTTATGAAAAGAAAACAACACAGCTTTTATTTTGATTTCTATTTACCTTTTATCAAAAAGGAAGATATAAAGGACTTAAGAAAATTGGATAAAGCTTTTTTTGCATTTGGACAGTTTTTAAATACAAGGACTTACAAAAGCTTGTTATTCAATGAATGAGATATCAGAAAGCACCAAGCTTATGCTGAGAAGTGAGGATATTGATAGTGCATGGGTGGGTTTAGAAATATGTAGGAATAAAAATCTTGATATTTCTTTGATGGCAGAAATAGAGTATTTTATGGAGATAAGAAATATGGTTGAATTTTGGTACTTTTCAAATCAAAAAGTCATTTCTAAAATTTCATTACTAAAAGTATTTAATAAGTTGAGTAATGTTAGTTATAACTATAAGGGTTTCTATCCCCCAGAAATTGTTATAAAATTAGATGGACTGAATATTGAATTTAGAAAACAAGTTAAATATTAACCCAACCCTCAAAGAAAATGAGGGCTGGGATACCATCAACTCATAAACCAATGGTAATTTCCTTTTTTATCTAATACATCTGCTATTCCAGTTGAGAATTGAAAAGCATTGACATTTCTGTCAAGGAAGCTATCAATGTAACTGGATTTCACAGCATCAGTAAATAAGTTGAATAAATTCCATAAGTTGATTGAGCCATCAGGGTTTCTTTTAAAGGATTTGCTTCTGTAATATTCCTTTGCAACAGTAGAGGTTTGGGTATCTGAGATTAAAAGTGGAGGGATGCTATTTTTCAATTTCTTGGGCAAATGATTATACAATCTTGCCCTGCCTAATAAAGTAGCAAATTGCCTTTCTGTGAGGTCATAATTTCCTAATTTCTTTAAAGCAGGAATTAACTTGAAAAATGATTGAGATTGAAACAACTCTAAAATGGCTATTTGCAATTCCTCAACATTTCTTGCTTTAATTTCTAATTGTGTTCCATCAGTAAATAAGCAAAGATTAGTACATACTTGAACCTTGTAGCCTATTCCAATTTTAAACCTTTGAATACTTCCTCCATAGGAATATAGATTGTCATGATTATAGGCTTTTACTCCTGCAACAGTCAATGTCAAATCCTGACCCAATAGATTCTGCTTAAAATATGGGATTTCAAATACAAAGACTAACCTCTCATTATATATGGTTTTCTCCTGCTCTAATAAATCTTTCACTCTTTTATTCCTTGCTTCAAATGTTCTGCCTTTAATTGGGTGAGAAACTCTAATGGCTAAATTAGCCAATGGCTTCTTCAAAGTAGATTTAGCTATATCCATAGTAGATTCAATAAACTCTACTTGACTAATAGCAGGAACATTGTCTTTTACATAAACTGGAATAGTATGCCTATTCTTAATCTCTTGTAAAGTAATTGGATGAGTATTAGCTGCAATAAATTTAGAATCTGTTATATTATTTACATTAGGAGAGATGGCAATACTTGAAGTGGATAAAACAAGTGAATTTGACTTTCCATTTAACTGTTCTTTTTTAACTGTGTATAGTTCCATTTTGTAATACTTTTGATTGATTAATATTTTGATTCATTTGAAGGATTTGTTTCTTTAGAGAAAACTCCTTTTCTAATTGACTATACCATTTAGGGTATTTCTTATAAAGAGCTATTAACTCATCCATTGAGTGAATTGACTTAATTTTCTCTTTAACATCTTCTATAGTAACTCCATTGTTGCACCATTCTAAGATTTCTTTTCCTGAAGCAGTAGTTATCATAAAATCAGACCTGTCAGTAAAAAGTCCAGTTCTATCCTTAGAAGTTTTAGAATGGTGTTTGCTGTCAATATCAAAAACTATTGTGAACTCATAATCTAAACCATCTCTTTGTACTGATTTAAGTCCAACTTTTTCAGGAACATATTTTCCATCCTTTTGATTGAGTACATAATCCTGCTTGGTCCTAATAGTTGCAATTAAATGAGATTCAGCTTGTAAAATAGCATCAACAAACTTCTTTTGCCTTTTTCCAACTAAAGCCCAATTAGCAAAACTGTTCCCAGATAATGAAGCATGATATTCTAATAGAAATTCCCAACATTGAGAAATACTATCAATTATGATACATTCAATACCTGATTTCACACAAGTTTCAATAGCTTGTATGTATCTTTCAGGTGAATAAGGTGGTTTCATGGATAATACCTGATAACTCCCCAAATGAGCATATAAGTCAGCACTCCCATTTTCAGTATCAATGATGGCTATTTTACTCCAGTCATTGATAAGTCCATAGGCTAAGAGTAATGCACTATATGTTTTACCTGAGCCTGAGCAGCCTTGAATGGCTAACTTGATTTTAGCCTGTTTTCTTTCTGATTGTCTTAATTCCATAGTGAAATATTTTAAAGTTTGAAATGAATGTTTATTAAGGATAAAATGAAAAAGGCTATTCCTCATTTCTGGGGAATAGCCTTTTGTTTTGTTCAAAATCTACCCTACTATTATATAAGATGGGGTAGATTCTGCACAAAATCTAAATTAGAATTGTGTCTTGATATTCAATCCATGCTGCTTCAGGAATAAATAGCAGATTGATGATGTCATTGTGATTGGGAAGTTTATTGAGCTCAACCAAAATATTTTGTTGTGAGTTATCTATAGAGTCTTCTGTTTTAACTTTACCTCTTTTTAAACCAAAAAAGAACTTCTTCAATTCTGAATAGATTGTTTTTCTTGCTTTCTTTTGGAGGTCTAAGTTTGTTTGGAGGGATTCAATATTAATTTTTCCAATTTGCTGCATGAAGCTAACTACATTATTTCCAATTAGCTTATCAAGAGAATATATTGATTTTATTAGTCTACAAATTTCAGTTAACTTCTCTAAAGACAATAGTGCTGTTTCTGAGAAGAGACTGTCCTTAAGAAAAAACTGTCTCCCATTTAAATCAACAAATAAGAACCTATCTATAAAGTAATTTTGTAAATCAAAAAAAGCATTATAATTGCTAATTAATTCTTTTTGAAAGTCATCTATATTCTCTGGAATATCCTCTCTCTTAGAATGTGATATACAAGAAAGAATGTAGTCTTTCCCTATATCAAAATCAGAAGGCTTATTGAATGGCTGAGCCATATTAACTGAGCTGTCCTCATTTTTATTCCAAGCTCCATCAGGATACATTAAATTGTAATATTTATCATTGTTCTTCCTTAGTCTTTGAATAAAGGCAATAATTTGTCTTTCAAAACCAGTATTGGAGTATTCTAATATTTCTTTGCCTTCATAGATTACCTTATTTGTAAAAAGAGAAAATTTAAACTCCTTATAAAATTCTAAATCTGATTTAATTGCAATTGGATAGTTAATGCCAGAAAACTGCTCATAGTAAAATTGGTCTAACTTCTGTTGAACTTTTCCCTTGTTAAAAAAGATTGGTTCTCCATCATATATTGATTTTAGTTGACAATTCAGGAATTGGTTATTAAAAGAAGCCCAAACCATATAAGCAGAAACATCACCACCAAAAATTGCATATTGCATTAATACCTTCCCACCATCTTTTAGTATATAGGATTTTTTGTGAGGAAAACTAAGAGGAGGTCTGCTAATTGACCTGCTTTGGTTAGGATATCTTTTTGATAGATTAATCTGACCTGTCTCTGAATGAGATTTTATTTTATCATAAAAGTCTGATATTATCTGTTCTTGGTCTCTAAAACTATGATAATTAGTCTTGTCTTCAATTTTATTTAACCTATAAATATCTTTAAGACTTGGATAGTACCCTTCTACATTTGGATTAGGTTTTATAATAGATTTTGGAGAAGGCAGTACAACAAATATTGATGCTTTTTTTCTTGGTCTTGCTAAAGCTTGTATGATAGAATTAATGCCATCTGAATAAATACCAAACTTCTTAGTGAATCCTTGATAGGCTTTAAAAGATGGCATAATTAAGAAATAGGAACTGTTCTCTACTTCAATACTAACTCCTGTTTTAAAGTTTGTTCCCACATTGCAAGTTGATGGTAACAAACAATATGGATTAGAAGTGTCACCAGTACATAAGTTTATTTTATTAAATTTCTCATCAAGTATTTCTCTTATCTTACTTTTGGGATTTTTATCATCTCCTACTATTTCTTCAGCTAATTTTTTTGAGTATGATAATATGTCAATTTTTCTACCTTTATCAGCTTCCTGTTTTATTAGCTGTGATATTTGTAAGTCATTTGCTCCATATTCATATCTATTAACAAAACATAGATGTAAATCACTTTGTTTCTCTTCAATTCTTTCTCTCTTGCATTCAATTAGTTTCAAGTTATCATTGGTAAGTTCTGCCAAATATTCAATTACAACCTTTGAAGCTTCATTAAATGTTGCACTCAAGGCAAATATCTTATGAATTGCCTTTTCCCAATTCCATAGGTTTAATATAAACCTCTCTTTAAAGCTTGAGATACTATCGTGAATTTCATCAAGAAAAAGGACTGCCTTTTTCCCTAAGTTAGTGCAATGACTAATGAGGAACTTGATATAAATTCTTTTATGATAACTTTGTTGTAAAGCTAAATCTCCAAAATTCCCTATTAAACTCTGAATTGTTATTATGTGAATAGGCTTATGAATTACTCTGTAAGTCATTACAGGTTTTTCTTTATTATCAAAATCTCTATAATCAAAAATAGAGCTCTCATCTACCCCTGAGCCAATTAGTTTTTCTTTGTATTGTTCAATCAAACTTTTATAAGGGGCAGTTATAACAATGGTATACTTATGTTTGTCATCACTATCTTTTTCTTTAAGAAGTTTAAGAATTAGTTGAATAGTGGCATAAGATTTTCCTTGCCCAACTCCTGCATTTACAACCACAGTGTTATTGAGTTCTAAATCAATTTCATCTATCAATTGCTCTGATATATACCCTTCTTTTGTAGGTTCTATTTTAATTTTCCTGTTTTCATAAACATTATATTCTGTAAAGTCTTCAGGATTTATCTCTTTGAACTCTATTGGATTGTCTATTGGAGCTACTTCAATCTTTTTCATATTTGCTAAAAATAAAGGAAGTCAATAAAAAATCAACTTCCTTTCTCTAACTTTTCTTTCAAAGATTTCATTTGCTCACTAATCTTCTTTTGAACTACCTTGCCATAATGCTTTTGAGTAGTAGCAATTTTAGTGTGACCTAAAAGTTCACTTACTACTTCTATTGGTATATCATTAAATAGTAGAACAGTAGATGCAAATGTCTTTCTTGCTGTATGGTGAGTTAATCTCTTATCTATGCCAACAATGTCTGCTATCTCTTTTAGATAAGAGTTGAACTTCTGATTACTATATTTAGGTAGGAGATGTTCTTCTACTTCATACTTCATTAATATCTCAATAGCTTTAGGTAACAGAGGTACTTGAAACATTTTTTTAGTTTTCTTCCTATACATTTTTATCCAAAGTTCACCATCAAAACCAGTAATGATATGTTCTTTCAGCAAAGAGGACATTTCCTGATAGGGTAAGCCTGTGTAGCAACAAAAGATAAAGCAATCTCTTACTTTATTTAATCTTGGTTGACTAAATTGATGTACCTCCACTTTTGCTAATTCTTCAGCAGTTAGGAAAACTACATTTATTTGAACAGCTTTAGGTTTGTGTAACAGGAAAGGGTCTTGTAAAATATATCCTTCTGCTATAGCTAACTTGATAATCTTTCTTAATCTTTGAATGGCTTTATTGACAGTAATTTGCTTCTGACCTTTTACTGTTTTTAGGTAATACTCAAAATGGTGGAGGAAATTCAGTTTTAAGTCTTTCAATAGAATATCAGATTTACCATATTTCTTCTTGATAAATGCCTTGACATCACTTTTGATATATTCAAACTTCTTCCAAGTTCCTTTGGTGTAGTCTATCCCTATTAGGGATTTCATTTTCTGATTATGAGATTTAAAAACCTCAAGCAATGACTTGTTTTCTGTAGGAGATATTCCTCTATATTCTGAATAAATATCACCAATTGTAAACTCATTCTTTTGAACCTTTACTTTCAAGTAAGCTTCTTTTAACTCATGCCTAATTATTTCTAATTCCTTATTGAATTGGTCATTATTGGTGTGCAGCTGCCTTTTGTTATCCCAGTCATCTAATTTTAAAAACAACCCTGTGCTGAATGGATGTCTCTTTTTATTGTAGGTCAGTCTACATAGGAGAGGTGATAATCCTTTCTGATTTATCCTATCTCCCCTAATTATAAATCTGATATTTAGTTTAGATTTCATAGCCAAGATTTTGTGATTTCTTGGCATACAAATAGGTATGGTAGTCTTTTTTTTGAGGTGATTTTAGCTTATGGTAGCCTTTTTTGAAAGTATGGTATCCTAAATGGATGCCTTTTTTCTTCCAAACCTTACTCCCCAAAAAACAAAACCCTTGCTATTATTGAGTAATAACAAGGGCTGCTGTCTGTTTTGCTCCCCCTCCTGGACTCGAACCAGGGACCTATTGATTAACAGTCAACCGCTCTAACCAGCTGAGCTAAGGAGGAATATTTCCGCCTAATCTCCCGAAGTTTCGGGATGAGCTAAGTAGTAATAAACTATCCTTTATTTAAAAAGGAAGTGCAAATTTATGCCATTATAAATAAATATCCAATATTTGCGACACAAAATTAACGTTATGAGTTTATTAGTAGTAGGAACAGTGGCCTACGATGCCATTGAAACCCCATTTGGAAAAACCGATAAGATTACCGGTGGTTCAGCCAATTACATCTGCCAATCAGCGGCTCATTTCGTTGATAAGCAACAGATTGTTTCCGTAATAGGTGATGATTTTTCTAAAGAAGAGTTGAATTATTTGGTATCTAAAGGTGTCGATATTGAAGGTATAGAGGTAAAAAAAGGTGAAAAATCTTTTTTCTGGGCCGGCAAATATCATATGGATATGAACTCTAGAGATACACTTGTTACGGATTTAAACGTTTTGGCTGATTTTAACCCCGTATTGCCTGAAAGCTATAAAAATACCGATTATCTTATTCTAGGAAACATCGATCCGACACTTCAAAAAAGAGTGATTGAGCAAATGGATACGCGCCCTAAGCTAATAGCTATGGATACAATGAACTTTTGGATGGATACCACTCCTACTCAATTGGATGAAACTTTGTCTATGGTAGATTTATTAACCATCAATGACGAAGAAGCTCGCCAATTATCTGGAGAGCACTCCCTTGTAAAAGCTGCAGCAAAGATAAGAGCTATGGGACCAAAGTACCTTATCATTAAAAAAGGAGAAAATGGTGCTTTACTATTTCATGGAAATAGAGTTTTCTTTGCACCAGCATTACCGCTAGAAGATGTTTTTGACCCAACAGGTGCTGGAGACACTTTTGCTGGTGGGTTTATGGGTATGCTTGCAGCAACGAATGATTTATCTTTCGAAAGTATGAAAAGAGCCGTTATATATGGCTCTGCGATGGCTTCTTTTTGTGTAGAAAAATTCGGCCCTCAACGTTTAAAAGAAATTACTAAAGAAGAAATTGAAAACCGTGTACAAGTATTTGTCGAATTGGTCGATTTTGATATTATATTAAAGTAGACTCAGAAGTCAATATTTTTAATTTCAAACAAACAATGTTGCCTAAACAAATATTTTTACGACAAATACTTTGAAAAACAATTCAAAGCATTATCTTCGTGCTTGATTTTGGAAAAACTATATATACATATCAAATAAGTTAGCGTTGTTAATCCGTAAGCTTTATTAAGCCCGAGCAGCAATGCTTGGGCTTTTTTGTTTAAAGATTAACAAAATGAAAACTTTAAGAACATTATTCGTTTTTGAAGCATTGACTTTGTCTTTGCTTTTAATAGCAAAAGTATTTGCCTTAAGATATTTAATGATCTTGGGTATTACATTTGATATTTTTGAAGGTTTAGTAAGCGGTTTTTCTTTAAAAATAATATGCGCTTTTGTCTTCTCTAAGGAAACTTTGGAGTCATTCATGTCTCACTCTTTAGAGATTACAATAAACATCGCTTTAGCATTGATAAAGTTGTTTTACTTAGCTTTAAACAGTTTAACAGCCTTAACGTCTAAAGGATGCCTATATGCTTTAAATGCAACATTGGGAATTGTGACTTTTTTATTCACCGTTTTACCTAATGAAATTGTATGTTTTAACACGAATGAAAAACGGCAATCAAGATATAGATTGGATAAAATATTTCTGAGTTGTATTACAATTATCGAGGAGAGATGGTTTCATCATTCGGAATCATCTCCCTTTCTTTTTGAAAGCGACCGCCGATAACAATCCCCGTCATAAAATTGCCATAAGTGCCCTTGCCAAAAACAACCTCCCAAATATTAAACACGCCAATTGCAATCTTTCTTTTGGTAAAAAAACTATAGTTGATTGTTCCCTGAATGCCCGCATCGATATCTTTATCTAACCTTTCTCGAACAATTACTTCTTCAAGGATATTTTCAGTATCTGTAATTTTTGTATTATATCCATAATATATGGCCGGCCCCATCCCCACTTTTAAATGGTGCTTGTTATTTTCGCTTTTCAATGACCCGAAAACAAATAGTCCAGTTTTGTAGTAATTAGTTCCAACCTGAAAATCTGTGGTATCCGTCACTGGAATATCCTCCCAAGTATTGTAGGCTCCCTGTACGACACCTACTCCTATATAGGGTATAATTTCTCGCTCATAGAACCCTTGAAAAGAGAGTCCAAAGGATTTGTTTATTCCCGAATAACCCATAAAAAGCCCTCCATGAATTTCATTTTGAGCGGTATCGTTTTGAGCATGGAGTGAAATGCTCAATAAAAGAAAAACTACAGAAAATAAACTTGTCCGTTTCACAATAGCTAAGCTATTAAAATTATATTAAAAGAGCCTCGTCTTGGATTAAAACAAAAAAGGTTGCTAATATGATATTAGCAACCTTCAACTTTGATGTTTTATCTTTTATTTAATTGTAAAGGCATACCATTGCCCTCCTGTATCTGTCCCAGCAAACATTTTACTTCCTTGTCCTTGAACACTAGTTGTTCCTGCATTACCAAGGTTGAAAGCATAATTACCTTTTGCCAGTTTACTTGTTGTCGTTACCAAATAACACCCGTCAGTAATTTTCTCAAATTTTAGTCTAATTGAGTTGTCTTGATTACTCTTATTTTTTGAACCGCCAAACATGTTGGTTCCTCCAACAACCAATTCTCTAAAATCTTTGTTTACTTCAAAAGGATACAATGTTACCTGTTGATTAGGATGAATTTGAGGATTCATCGGACGAAAAACAAAAGAGCTCGAAGATGAAACTTTAACTGGAGAAGCTACTCCCTCTAATCTTACACTATTATCGAATCCTCTATAAAGGCCTTTCTTCTTTTGCTTTGCAATAACAGAGGGGCTTTCTAAATCAGAAAGAGACTCTCCGTCTAACAAAACGATCATATTAGCAAAATCAGGGCATGGAGTCTGCGCGCTAACAAAAGTTACTAAACAGGCTGCCACTAGGGTAAAAACAATTTTTCTCATAATTTTAGTTTTAATTAATTTTTGGTTTGTAAATGTATAAACTATCAATAGCTTTGCAAAACAAAAAGTATACCAATGTTAAAAAAACTTGCTAATCTAATTCTGGTTTTAAGCTGTTTGTTTACTCTAAACTTGTCCGCTCAAGTATATGAACCTGTTACAATAGACGAATCTGAAAGATATCAGAACCTTAAAAGAAAAGAAAACCGAATATTACTTAGTGGAAGCCATAATGTTCCAATTGCTGGGGCAAACCAAGGTTTTAAACAAGGTTATGGTGTCGATTTCCAGTATTACCGAAATTTTGAGAATTTAGAATATCAGGTAATATTCAACTTTACCAGTTTAAAAGGAAAAAGTAACATAAGCTATACTAACACGTTTGAAGACGTATTGATCAATTTTGGGAGGTTAAACGTTATAAGTTTTAAAACAGGTGTAGGATATAAGATTGATATAAATGAAAAACTAAGTGCAGTTCCCGGAGGTGAAATAGGCTATGGTGTTTTCTGGCACAACAGAGATGAGGTTTCTGTTTCAACCCCATCTGTCATTTATGAAAATTCTGCAATAGGAGGACAACTTAATTTTGGACCAAAAGTCAGATTTAACTATCAATTAAGTGATGTTATTGGCTTCTTCTTAGAGCCCAACTTTAGCTTCTTGATTACTTTTGGAGGGTTATATTCCGGGCTTGATATTAGTGAAGATGACATCTTTGAAAGAAAAAATGACTTTTTTAGTGTGGTGTACTCAACAAAGGGAGGCCTTTCCTTTAGTTTTTAAATATCATAATTCAACACGCTTCCTAACCATCTTTCAGTATCTTCTATACTCATTTGCTTACGCTCAGCATAATCCTGTATTTGATCCTTGGCAATTTTTCCAATTCCAAAATACTTGGATTCTGGATGTGAAAAATACCACCCGCTCACTGAAGCAGCAGGATACATTGCATTACTTTCCGTAAGTTGAATATTGGCATTTTGTTCAACATTCAACAAATCAAATAAAGTAGGTTTCTCCGTATGATCCGGACATGCAGGATAACCCGGCGCTGGCCTAACACCTTGATACTTTTCTTTGATCAAAGCCTCGTTATTTAATTGTTCTTTTGAAGCGTAACCCCAAAATTCTTTTCTTATACGCTCGTGCATACACTCAGCAAATGCTTCTGCTAAACGATCTGCTAAGGCTTTTAACAAAATGGCATTGTAATCATCATGGTTTTCCTCAAACACTTTTAATTGCTTTTCAATTCCCAAACCTGCAGTAACCGCAAAAGCTCCTATAAAATCTCTTTTACCAGTATCTTCAGGAGCAATAAAATCTGACAGACAAAAATTGGGCAAGCCCTCTGCTTTTTTATGTTGTTGTCGCAAATGATGCAGTGTCGTTATTAAACCACCCTCTTCATTGTAAAGATGAATATCATCTTCACCATTACTATTTGCTGGGAAAATTCCTATCACCCCTTTTGCAGCAATCCATTTTGATGTTATCATTTGCTGTAGCATTTCTTGAGCATCATCATAGAGCTTTGTTGCCTCCTCTCCTACAATTTCATCTTTTAAAATGGCCGGAAACTTTCCCTTTAATTGCCAAGTGGAGAAAAAAGGCGTCCAGTCAATATAGTTAGAAAGTTCCTCCAAACAATAATTGTCAAAAACCTTAACTCCTATAAAATTAGGAACAGGAATCTCATAGTTTTCCCAATCGATTACCGTTTTGTTTTTTCTCGCTTCCTCAATAGGCAAGTAGGATTTTACTTGTTTTTTTTGCTTATAACGTTGACGCATTTCCTTGTACTCAACATTGATGCTGTCTTTGTATTTTTGAGAAGTTTCTTCACTTAATAAACTGCTAGCAACCGTTACACTTCTTGAAGCATCCAAAACATATATGGTTGAGCCTGTGTACTTAGGTTCTATTTTTACCGCTGTATGAATTTTTGAAGTCGTAGCCCCACCAATTAATAGTGGGATATCCATACCCCTCCTTTCCATTTCTTGAGCAACATAAACCATTTCATCTAAAGAAGGCGTTATTAGCCCACTTAAGCCGATAATGTCTACATTTTCTTTTTCAGCAGCATCTAAGATTTTATCTGCTGGAACCATTACCCCTAAATCAATAATTTCAAAATTGTTACATCCTAAAACAACACCTACAATATTTTTACCAATATCATGTACATCTCCCTTTACTGTAGCCATTAAAATTTTTCCTTGACTCTGACTACCCTTGTCCTTTGAAGCTTCAATATATGGAGTTAGATATGCCACAGATTTTTTCATTACCCTTGCACTCTTAACCACTTGAGGTAAAAACATTTTCCCACTTCCAAAAAGATCCCCAACAACATTCATCCCATCCATTAAAGGACCTTCAATTACAGATAAAGGTTTCTCAAAGTTTTGTCTTGCCTCTTCGGTATCTTCTTCAATATAATCTGTAATTCCTTTAACTAATGCATGTTTTAGTCGCTCTCTGAAATCTCCCTTTCTCCACTCTAAATCTTCCTTCTTTTTCTTTCCACTTCCTTTTACTGTTTCTGCAAACTCCAATAAACGTTCGGTAGCATCGTCTCTTCTATTTAGCAAAACATCTTCTACCTTCTCTAAAAGATCTTTGGGAATGTCATCATAAACCTCTAACATAGCTGGATTTACAATGCCCATGTCCATTCCATGTTTAATGCCATGATATAAAAAAGCAGAATGCATAGCTTCTCTTACAGTGTTGTTCCCTCTGAAGGAAAAAGAAACATTACTCACTCCTCCACTAACTTTTGCTCCAGGCAAATTTTCCTTAATCCATTTTGTGGCATTAAAAAAATCAAGTGCATTGTTTTTGTGCTCTTCCATTCCCGTAGCAACTGGAAAGATATTGGGGTCAAAAATAATGTCTTGAGGGTTAAAATTTACTTGTTCTACTAACACTTTATAAGATCGTTCGCAGATTTCTTTTCTTCGCTCATAGTTATCTGCTTGACCTGCTTCATCAAAAGCCATAACAATTACTGCTGCACCATATCTTTTTATCAATTTTGCTTGTTTAATAAAAACCTCTTCTCCTTCTTTTAAACTGATGGAATTAACAACACTCTTTCCCTGAACACATTTTAAACCTGCTTCAATTATTTCCCATTTAGAAGAATCAATCATTACCGGGACACGAGAAATGTCCGGTTCAGAAGCAATTAAATTTAAAAATTTAACCATCGCTTCTTTGCCGTCTATCATTCCCTCATCCATGTTTACGTCGATAATCTGAGCTCCACCCTCTACCTGATTTCTCGCAACACTTAAAGCTTCCTCATAGTTTTCCTCTTTTATTAACCGTAAAAACTTACGAGAACCTGTAACATTGGTTCGTTCACCTATATTTACGAAGTTAGATTCGACAGTAACTATAAGTGGCTCAAGGCCTGAAAGACGTAATGTGTTAATAGTTGTCGTCATTTGATCATTTATTTAGCAAGTCACAAAAGGTGTTTTCCTAGGCTCGTATTTTTTTGCTAATTCTGCAATTGCCCTTATATGCTCCGGAGTAGTTCCACAACACCCTCCAATTATATTTACCAAGCCCAAATCTAGAAACTCTTTAATCTGAGCAGCCATCATTTCTGGAGATTCATCATATAAGCCAAACTCATTTGGTAAACCAGCGTTCGGATGAGCACTAACATAAAAGCTACTATTTTTATCTAATATTTGAAGATATGGTCGTAATTCTTCCGCGCCTAAAGCACAGTTTAATCCTATACTTAATAATGGTGCATGTTCTACAGAAATTAAAAATGCCTCTGTTGTTTGACCCGATAGGACACGGCCACTTTTATCTGTAATGGTTCCCGAAACCATAATTGGAACCTCTATATTCTTATCATCATATAATTCTTGAATTGCAAAAAGCGCTGCTTTTGCATTCAATGTGTCAAAAATAGTTTCAACTAATAAAATATCCGACCCACCTTCAATAAGTGCTTTTGCTTGCTCATAATAAGCCTCTTTTAACTGATCAAAATTTACAGCCCTGAATCCTGGATCATTCACATTTGGTGAAATAGAGCAGGTTCGATTGGTTGGCCCCATAGATCCAGCAACAAATCGTGGTTTGTGCGGTTCTCTTTGTGTAAATTCTTCTGCCACCTCTTTTGCTATTTTTGCCGATTCATAGTTGATATCGTAGACGGCTTCTTCTAAAGCATAGTCAGCTTGAGCAATAGTTGTTCCGCTAAAGGTGTTTGTTTCTACTATATCCGCACCTGCTTCAAAGTATTGAGCATGGATATCTCTAATAATATCAGGCCTTGTTATTGACAACAAATCATTGTTGCCTTTTAAAGGGTGTTGATGATTTTTAAACCGTTCACCTCTGAAATCTATTTCCTCCAGCTTGTGACGTTGGATCATCGTACCCATGGCACCATCTAATATTAAAATCCGTTCCTTTAAAAGGTCATAAATATTCACACTCATAAAACATTTTTTTGCTTATGAATTCAGACAGTTATGGAAGAAATGTAGAGGAAGAATCTCAACTTATCTTTCCCATTCTGGGTAGGATGTGGCACCTTTCATAACCTTATGGGGTTAAGCAGGTTGCCAAGACTTCACAGGGCCTATTCCCTCAGTCTTTCTTCATAAGACGGCACAAAAATACTAAAACCTTATGAAAAACTCTTGTTTTTGAAGAAATTGTATTTAAAAACTTCTATAAATTTTTTAAAAGGGACATATTGGAAACCTCGTTTTTTGTTTTGCACACTAATTTCATAAATGATATCTAAATACTTTTTAACCTCAGCATATGCAAACTTTAAGGAATGCTTTGGGTCATAGATATGCGCTGGTTCTGCATAAACCCCGTTAATCTCAAGAAATTTAATCCCATTACCTTGATACATCTTTTCATAAGAAAGTACTTTTGCATCTATTCTGCCGTAGTAAAACCCTTTAATATTATCGGTAGCTAAATCTATTGCTTTAACTAATTCTGTCGTTACTAAATCAGAACGGTCTATAAACATCGTTCCTCTATTGTGGTTTCCTATAGGCTCTAAAAGAAGCTCTTTGCCTTTAGATAGTATTTCACTTTTATAGGTTGGATTTTTAGTCGTTAATCTTCGAATTTGGAAACGAGCTCTATCTTTCTTTTTAAGCAACTCTTCGATTGTTGATCTTCCATCGCCGATAACCGATAGAAATTCTTTTGCAACAATTGAAGGAACATCTATTTTGCTTTTATCAGGATATCGTATAAAAAAAATTCCTAATTCAATGGGGTAGTTTAAATACTCTTGAATCAAATAATCTACAGGTGTGCTTCTATGATATAATTTCAAAGCTTTCTCATCTTGAATTAATTCAACATTAACACCCCTTTCACCTCTGTCCGGCTTAACAATTAGAGGGAAACTAATTTCATTTTGATTGATGAGATCAAGCACCTTACCAATATCTTTTTCTTTTCTAAGAAAGATATTCTTTGGAAGGTATTCTGATTTTACTTTCTCTAAAATACGCTGTTTAGAGTCTCCAAAATAACTCCCAAATTCTTCTGTAGGATTACAGGTTGTGAAAAAGGTTAGTGAACGTGCCTTAATTCCTAAATAAATTATATAAGGAATCATCGGACCGTAAAACACCAAGGTCGGCCAATATTCATAATTGGTTAGTTTAATCCACCATAAAGGTTTTCTCATTACAGATCAATTATCCACACAAAATAAGGTTATTAAATGAGTATAAATGTATATTATTGTTCTAAATAAACAGTCAATGCCGGCTAAATTAAATAGAGCTTTTAAGATTGATTTTGAAAAGCTCCGAAAAAACGGAGGAACCGGTTTTTTTGTTTTTGATCTTTTGATGCTATTTATCGTCGGATTTAACTTAAGTTGGATATTCTTTGATATTTCTTTCAGATTTGATGCTTTCCAGAATTTAGTTTACAAAACTTGGCCAGCTTTCTATGAATTTTATGCTCACAAAATCCACCCAAATTTCATTTTTTATGATATGATTTTTGTGGCCATTTTTATTACTGAGCTATTGTTTAGATGGGCTATAGCTATTGCCAAAAAAGAATATGATAAGTGGTTTTTTTATCCTTTTATTCATTGGTATGATGTTTTAGGGTGTATTCCTCTTTCTGGCTTTAGAATGTTGAGGTTCCTGAGAGTTTTTTCTATGGTTTATCGATTAAATAGAATGGGGGTTATTGATTTACAAAGTACTTGGGGGTATAAACAATTTATGAAATATACTTCTGTTGTGGTTGAAGAAGTTTCTGATAGAGTGGTAGTAAATGTACTAAACGGAGTGCAGGACGAAGTGCAAAAGGGAAACCCTGTTGTTGGTAAAATAATATCAGATGTAGTAATCCCTAAACAAGATCAAATTATCGATTGGTCTTCAAAAAAAATGGGGGAGCTTACTACTGAAATCTTTGAAAAATACTCAGGCAACCTTCGAATTTATTTAGAAAATGTTGTTTCAAGAGCTGTAAAAGAAAATAAAGAGATTCAGAGAATTAGGCTAATACCAGGCGTTGGAAAAATAGTTGCAGAAATTTTAGATAATTCCATTAGCGACATCACTTACAATGCAATTAAAGAATCTATTGAAGATATCGGACACGAAAGAAACAAGGATATGATGAAGCAAATTTCTGAGCAAGTCCTAACAAAAATAAGCTCAGAAACTGATTCAGAAGCAGATGAGTTATTTAAAACAGTAATTAGTGATTCCATTGAAGTTATAAAATCCGAAGTTGAGGTAAAACAATGGAAGCTGAAAGAAGAAATAGAAAAACAAAAAAAGGTGGAAAGAAAGTTTGAAAAAGAACTTCTTAAAAAGAATAAAAAGAAATACCTAGAACATGACTAAGATTAAAATACTTTTCTTTCTTTTAGCAATAGCATTAAATGGCTTAACTCAAACAACATTTAAGGCTATAAAACATGACAATAAAATCAGAGGGTTTTTACAATATCTTCCTAAAAACTTTGAACTTACAGAGAGTCTTCCTCTTGTAATCAATATGCATGGCTTCACATTAACGGGTAAAGCGCAAATGGATTATACAAAATTTAATGCCTTTGCAGACTCCGTAAGATGTATTGTGGTTTACCCAAATGGAATTGATAATCGATGGAATTCGGGGTCGTTTTTCGGTGTAGAGTCAGATGTTGACGATGTTGGATTTTTAAGCAGCTTGATCGATTATATGGCTGTTCATTATAATATTGATACTCGAAGGGTTTATTCTACGGGGTATTCAGCAGGGGGCTTTATGAGTTATAAGTTAGCTTGTGATTTAACCAATCGGATAAGTGCTATTGCTCCAATTGTTGGAAGCATGGTTCCTGATAACTTTAACAACTGTAATCCTAAAAGGTCAATGCCAATCATAGCTTTTAATGGAACGGCAGACCCTGTAACGATATACCAAGGTTTTGTATCTGTAACTCCTATCGAACAGGTAATTCAGTTATGGAGAGACATAAATAATTGTGATTCTACACGAATAGACTCACTACCGAACACCGCTATCGGCGACCGTTCTAAAGTCGTTAAGTTTAGAAGTTTCTGCGATGAAAACGTTGAAGTTATCTTAATGAAAGTGTTGAATGGGGGTCATACTTGGCCAGGAGCGGAAGCTTTTAATTTTTTAGGAAATACCAATCAAGATATCTCTGCTAATAAAGAAATGTGGCATTTTTTTGAAAAATATCAGATCCCAATCGATGTGATTTGTGATGCTCCTCAAAATTTATCTTTTACGGATTTGGGAGATTCTATTTTTATTAAGTGGGAGGGAACAGCGACCTCCTATTCTGTATATGCTAATCATCATAGTGGAGACCAATGGAAAATAATAGAAAATATCGTAAAAAGATCTATCAGACTGCCCAAAAGTGAAAGTGAACAACTCTTACATTTTGCTGTTAAATCAAACTGTGAAAGTGGTTACGGCACATGGACTGTTTTCAAAGAACAAGCGACACCCATTATTGAAAATACAGCATCAACACTTAAAATCTACCCTAATCCAAGCAATGGCCTTTTTTCTATTCCAAATTTTCTAAATGCAGAAGTCCTAGTCTTTGATTATTTGGGTAATGAAGTTTATAAAAGTATAGACAAGGATGTTTTAGACTTAAGACACTTGCCAAATGGTCAATATTTTATAATGATAGGAGAGAAGAAGGGAAAAGTTGTTGTTATAAAATAGTTTGGTCTCTATTCATAAAATTGTTTGTACCATTTGCGCATTTTCATAATAGGCCCATCTCCTTTAACAATAACCGGTTTTTGACTATATCCTTTTTGTTCCCAAATTATAATATCGTCTTTAAATTGAGTATGGGCTTCTCTTAAAATATATCTGATGGCAAGTCTACTTGTCCCTTTAGGAGCGTACACATAATCATTCATTTCTAATTCTAAAGGCCCAGTTGGTGTAAAGCATTTTAAAAGCATTACATTTTTGGCAATCCTTGAATTAAACTTAAATATTAAAAACCCCGGACCAAAATACCTTACCAGAGCTTCTCCTCCTCCTTGTTCAATAACCTTTCCGCTCTTTTTCCAAACCAGTTTTACCTTATCTGTAAACCAGGCCAAGTGTTTATTTTCACCTTCTCCAAAACAAATTTCAACAGCATGCTTAAGTTTCAAAAATCTGCTCGAAAAGGGAATAGTTAATAGGTCATGAACATAGTTGAAATGCGCATAGTCTGCTCCATTTTCAGCAAAGTCTTGCAAATGAATATATAGCTTATCGCTCTTTTTTCCTCTATACCTGTATTCATCGAGTTCTGGTAAATATTGGTTAGGATACCATTTTGGAGGATCTCCTTGTTCATTATACCAAATTAATATAAGCCCCCAGCACTCTACAACTTGCCAACTTTTTAATTTTGCATTTTTAGGGATTATATCATTATATGGAATTTTTTCACACTTCCCTAATCCATTAAATTCCCAGGCATGAAAAGGGCATTGAATATTGTTTCCAACAACTTTTCCTTTTGCTAAATTGGCTTGCAAATGTGGGCAATAAACATCTAAAACAGCCACCTTTTCATTTTCCCCTCTAAAAGCAACTAGTTTCAACCCAAAAGCATTAACCTCCTTAAGATGCCCAGCTTTCAAATCCGTGGAGCGGCCAATATTGAACCACCCATTGGGGTAGGGGTGAGGGTATAATTTTGCACGTTCTTGTCTAGATGTAAGATTTGGTATTACCCTTTTTTTTCGAGTTTTGAAACGATAAATTTGATACCCAATAAAAGAAGAGATAGCACTTAAAAGAACCATTGCCAATCTATTTTATTTAGGTTTTTGAACCAAAATCATATACATAGGCGTAAAAATCTCCATAATTCCTCCATCTACTAAACCATCTGCTGCAATCAAAAGCACTTTTTGCGTTTTACTTATACCTTTTGGAAGTATTCGGAGCGACTCAAAAGTTCTAAGCATCATTCCCACAAATGTTCTACTCACTTTGGTATGCCGAATTTGAGAAAGAGACCATCCACTTTGAAGCGTAGCATACCAAGGCACATTATTATCAACCTTTTCAACAGCAAGATCAATCGTCTCCAATACTTGCAGATTTGAATTTGCCAATTCTCTGTCAATTTCCTTTATCGTTTTTAGTCGTGTAATACTATTCCCATACTCAATCATTTTCTTTGCTTCCACATGTTCGGCATTACTTGCATCATATTTATCTGTCATTGCCCATTGATAAAAAACGGCTTTGCCTCCCGGTTTTAATTTCTGATATATCTGTTCGTAAACTCCTTCTAAGTTTGGTGCATGACACAACGCCTCAATCGCATACATTTTATCAAATGTATTGTTAGGAAAAGGCATGTTCATATAATCACCTTGTATGGGGTGTAAAAGAGGGTTATAAGCTGTTGTAGCATTGATTTCTTTACAACGTTGAATTTGATATTCATTAATAGTAATGCCTGTGATATCGGCGCCTGTTAATCGAGCTATATTCCTAGCGGGCCCCATAACACCACAACCAACATCCAAAACTTTGTCGTTATTGTTAATGCCCAATTTGCAAGCCAGATAATGTTCATGCCTAAGTAGACTGGCATGAAAATCTTCTCCTTCATATCGAGGGGCAAAATGAAAAGACTGCCCCCATCCCTTTTCATAAAACTTAGTAATTAACGTATAAAATTTATCTGTTGCACTTTGGGCGCCTGTTGATCTTTTAGAATAATCTTTCTCATCAAAAATCTGATCATAGCCAGCAATATCTTTTTCTTTTACTTTTAGGTTCATTTATTATCCATTTGTAGCAAAGGTAATAAAAAAACGAAAAGACTGACTAGTCGGTCAGTTTTCTTGTAAAAGAAGACACAAGTGTTCTGCTGATTAGTTGCTAGAGAAGTATAGAATCAATTTTCTTTGTAGTAATTTGTGATAGAAAGCTAAGCCATGTCAACCAAGCGAACAGACGTATTAAACGCAACATTAGCATTGATTAACAAACAAGGGTTTGCAGCAACTTCGACAGATGACATTGCTAAACTCGCTAATGTAGGCAAGGGCACTATTTACAAATACTTTCCCAGCAAACAAGATTTATATAACGCTTTGTTTGATGAACTGCGTTCTAAATTTATTCAGCTTGTCGCAGCAAATTATGACTTCAAAATTGATCCCAAATCTAATTTTAAGAGTACTGTTTTTGTTTTGGTACGTTACTATTCTGAGAATGTAGATGAGTTTCGCTATTTAGAGCGCTACTCTGATGTTAATTTACAAATCGATAAGCGTCTAAATGAATCAACCAAGCTAATTGAACCGATAAAAAAAATGCTTCAAGAAATTAATCATCAAATAAAGTTTAGAAAGTTACCACCTATGGTCATTTTTGCAATGACATACGGACCTTTAGTTGCCTTGGTAAATCTAGTTCATTTAGGTAAAATTGAACTAAATGATGATTTAATCGATGAGATTGCCGAAGCTTGTTGGGAGGCCATTTTGGAAAAATGATATTCTTAAAACAAAAAAGCTCAGCGAACACTGAGCTTTAAGTCCTTTTCTGTGGTGTGGGGCGGGTTCGAACCGCCGACACATGGATTTTCAGTCCATTGCTCTACCAACTGAGCTACCGCACCGTCCATCTCATTTTTCAATGAGCGATTGCAAATTTAGTGTTTTAATCAAAAACCAAAGAATTAAATCTATGCTAATTCTTTGCTATCATTATTTTGAAACCTCTAAGGCTTGGTGAATATCTGCAATTATATCATTTATATGCTCTAATCCAACAGAAACCCTTACAGTCCCTGGATATATTCCTGCGGCTTCTCTAGTTTCCGGATCTATTTTAGAATGCGTTGTGGAGGCAGGGTGCGTTGCGATTGTTCGACTGTCTCCCAAATTAGCAGTATGAGAAGCCATTTTTAAACTATTTAAGAAATTTCTACCCCTATCAATGCCTCCTTTAACTGTAAACGTAACCAAGCCTCCACCCAACTTCATTTGTTTTTTTGCCAATTCATATTGTGGGTGAGAGGGCAAAAAAGGATAACGAACTTCTTCAATTTCCTCATTTTTTTCTAACCATTGTGCTAAAATCATTGCATTTTCACAATGTCTATCCATTCTAACGTGTAATGTTTCAAGACTTTTCGACAAAACCCATGCATTAAAAGGAGACATTGCGGGGCCTGTTTGTCGACAAAAAGCTCTTACTTCTTTAATTATTTCTTTTGAACCTAAAACACACCCCCCAACAACTCTCCCTTGCCCATCAATAAACTTTGTTGCACTATGTGTTATTATATCACAACCATAATCAGCAGGGTTTTGAATGTATGGCGTCGCAAAGCAATTGTCGACATTTACCATTATTTTATGCTTTTTACCTAAGGCACATAAATATTCTAAATCAATTAAAACCAATCCAGGATTTGAAGGCGTTTCTGCAAAAATCATTTTTGTGTTTGGTCTAATTTGATGCTCCCAAGTTTCTGGTTTCTTTATATCGAAAAAAGAATACTCAATGCCCCACTTAGGCAATATCTCTTTAATGATTTTTGTCGAGGAAGCAAATAAAGCACTAGACGTTAAAACATGGTCTCCAGATTTTAACAACGCCCCCAAACTTGCAAACACGGCGGCCATTCCTGTTGCAGTACCAAAACCATCTTCCATGTTTTCAAGTGCTGCCATTTTTAGAACAAACTCATTTACACTTGGGTTAGAAAACCTTGAATAAATATTGTCATCTATCTCATCTGCAAAGAGCGCTCTAGCATGTTCTGCATTATCGAAAACAAAACTCGATGTCGCATAAATAGCTGAAGAGTGTTCTCTAAAACCTCTTTCATGCTGCAATCGAACAGCATTCGTTTCAAAATTTTTGTATTTCTTATTAGACATTTTCTATATTTTTTTGCCCTCTATTGAGTTCGCTTTTAAATGTTTTAAAATCTATAAAATTTCATAACTAGAAGTAATCTCTGCTGTTTTTTCAAGCATTTTTGACACAGAGCAATATTTTGTCATTGAGAGCTCTATTGCCCTTGCTAGTTTGTCTTCCTCCACTTTTCCCTCTACAAACCAATGAATATGAATTTTCTTAAAAACTGCCGGGACATCATCCTCGTCTCTTTCTGCATTCAAATGCACTTTATAAACCTCTACCTCTTGTTTCATCTTTTTCAAGATGGAGAGCACATCCATACTTGCACATCCTCCCAAACCCATTAAAACCACTTCCATAGGAGACGCCCCTAAATCTTGACCTCCAATTTTTTCGGAACCATCCATAGAAATAACCAAGCCCCTTTCATTTTTGCCTTCTAAATGAACCGCTTTGTTTAATCGATTAATACTGACTTTCATAACACCTATTTTAAAAAGAAACGTAAAGATAGCCGATGGTTTTAATAAAACTAAAAGATTGTTAGTTTAGCGTTTCAATTCGAGGTGTAGCTCAGTTGGTAGAGTACACGTCTGGGGGGCGTGAAGTCGCTGGTTCAAGTCCAGTCACCTCGACAAAAGCTTATTGCTTTATTCGTTTAGCTAAATATGTCTTTCCTTCTTTGTTTTTAAATAAAGCAAACGAACACTATTTAGTGTTTGTTAAAGATTAGAACTTTATAAGCACTATCTCCTAACTCATTAATCTTTATAAAACTCCTTCTTATGTTGGATTAGGAAAAACAGAAACCTCTTTAAACTTCTTGTTTTTCATTCAATACTTTAATTTTAACTAATAACAAATATTTTATATGATAAAACGTTAGTATATAGAATGATGCATAGTTTTTTGTTGTTTTTTGTTGTTTTACTAAGCTTTTGCTGTCAGTCAGCTTTCGGCCAGGTGCAAAACAATGCTTACAAATTTATGCTTAAGCACCTATTAAGCCATAGTGTAGAAGAAATTTCAATAAAAGATTTTCATGAACAAAAAGCGACTTACGTAACTTTAGATGCTCGAGAAAAAGAAGAGTATCAAGTAAGCCATATTGAAGACGCTCTTTTTGTTGGTTATGACTCCTTTTCTGTAGAAAGGATAAAAACGCTTCCCAAAGAAACACCTATTGTTGTTTACTGCTCTATAGGATACCGAAGTGAAAAAATTGCTGAACAACTTATAAAAGATGGCTTTCTAAATGTGTCTAACCTATACGGTGGTATTTTTGAATGGGTTAATCAAGAACATAGTGTAGTAGATTCTTTAGGGCCAACCAATTTTATTCATGCTTACGATCTAAAATGGGGTGTTTGGCTGAATAAAGGCAAAAAAGTATACTAACTATGGTAAAACATACTTATATACTGTTACATAATGAACAAGTGCACCCAGCATAACAAAAAGGTGCCAAATTGCATGATTATACGGAATAGACTTTTTAAGATAAAAACATACTCCCACTAGATATAACGCCCCTCCAAGTGCCAACATCAAAATGCATTTAATGGGCAAATAAAGCAACATCGGTTTAATAAATAAAATTGCCACACAACCTAAAACAACATATAACAATGCGTCTACTTTTGTGTATTCATCTAATTTATTTCTAATTAAATATTTAAAAGAAATTCCAAATACGGTTAATGTCCAAATGGTTGCCGCAATAAATAATCCCACGTGTCCGGGCAATGTAAGAACTGAAAAAGGAGTGTAAGAGCCCGCAATAAAAAGATAAATAGCAATATGATCTAAAAACCTTAAAGCATGTTTTCTTTCGGGTTCTTTTATATAATGATAAATAGTAGAACTCAAAAATGCCGCCGTCATACACGAACCAAAAACAGCCACACCTGCTATTGTCCATAAGTTTCCCGTGGGTATTGCTTTTAAAACCAAAACGACCAAGCCCACAACACTCAACATTGTTGCAAAACCATGAGAAGAATAGTTTAGTTTTTCTTCTTCTTCGGTATATATTAATCTATAAGTCCGCAAAATCTAAATTGTCCTGTCTATTAAGATAGTAAGCTTTTGGGAAATCGTTGCATTTAAAATTAACAACTTGTTTATAGACAAGTTATTAGAGGTCTTTTGAATTCTAATTTTGAAATAATTTTTTTCAAATTAAACTTTTAGCAAATAACTTAGTCTAACTTGCATCATCAACTAAATGATTATGACAGACGAACAAATTGTTGAACAATTTAAGACTCCTGAAAACAAAGAACAAGCATTTAGAGTTTTGGTAGAACGATATCAAGAAAAACTCTACTTTCATATCAGGCGTTTTGTTTTCAATCATCAAGACGCTGATGATGTTCTTCAAAATACTTTTATCAAGGTCTGGAAAAGCTTGGATAATTTCAAGTCAAATTCTAAACTATACACCTGGTTATATAGAATCGCAACCAATGAATCAATTACTCATATAAACAAACATAAAAAACGTGCCGAAACAGGACTAGAAACTGAAGAGGGCAACCCATTAGAAGTTTTAAAAGCTGATGAGTACTTTGATGGCAACGAAATTCAAGCCAAGCTTCAACTAGCACTTAATACGCTTCCAGATAAACAGCGATCTGTTTTTCAGCTGCGTTATTTTGAGGAATTAAAATATAATGAGATTGCTGAGGTTCTTGAAACTTCTGTTGGTGCTCTTAAAGCATCTTATCACCATGCTGTAAAAAAAATAGAAAATTATTTTGCTTCAAATTAAACTTTTTTAACGATTCGTAGTCTAATTATTGAAATGGAAGACAACAGTAACACATTGAATGAGATTAAACAATTATCTCCTTTTCTATATGAATTAAAAAAGGGGTCAAAAAACCCATTTATTGTTCCTAAAGATTATTTCAATGATTTTAAAAACACCATCGTGTTATATGCTGTTTCTTTTAATCGTCAAAAACCTACAACAAATGATATCCCGTCTGGTTATTTTGAAAATTTTGCTGATGACTTAATCTCAAAAATAAAATCTATTGATAGCAACAAAAATGAAGTTGATGAAGAGTTTTCCGAAATAGCTCTATCAATTTCACATTTCAACTTAAAGCAAGGGAAACCATTTTTAGTTCCTGAAAATTATTTCGAAGAAAATAAAGGTGCGCTTATAGAAAAGATTAAAACGGATTCCAAGAAACCAGTAAAGTTAAAGCCGTTAATGAATCGAGAAAAAATTAAACCTTTAAATTTTATTAGGGCTGCCAGCGTTGCTGCTGCCATATTCCTTTTGTGTATTGTTGGTTTGCAATTTTTATCTAAACCCATTAATTCATTAGAAGAACCTTGTGACAACACTACAGATCTTTTTGCCTGTTTAAGTGAAAAAGAAATACTCAACTACTTAGATTATTATGTGGAGGACATAGATGAAAATACGCTTTATAACGAAACTAGTAATGACGTTGAAAAATTATTAGAATCCGACAATATTGACAACATAGAAGACTATATAAATGAATACATAGAAGACATTGATGAATCTATGCTTTTTGAAAACTTACTTTAAATAAGAAATAATGAAAAATTTGTTATTGATATTAATATTTATGATGAGCATTGAAATAATTGCGCAGCCTCCCAGTCATGAAAAAATGGAAGCTTTAAAAGTTTCTTTCATTACTAATCAGTTGGATTTATCGACGAAAGAAGCTCAGCAGTTTTGGCCTATTTATAATGCCATGGAAAAAGAACTTAAAGCGCTTCGAAAAAACCCATTTCCAAAAGGGGAGAGGAAACCGATAGAAGATATGTCGGAAAGTGAATTAAACCAGCTTATTACTTCCAAAATTTCTAAACTTCGAAAAGAAGCTGATTTATTAGAAACTTATTATAAGAAATTTAAAGGCGTTTTACCAACGCAAAAGATTGCAAAGCTTTATGATTTAGAAAGAAAATTTAAGCGCATGCTTCTTGAGCGCGTAAAAGGAGGAAAAGCTCCTTCTAAATAAATTATTCTTTTAATTTTTCATTTTGTCTGTGACGATCTTTATCTCTAAAGGTCTTTTTTTCAATGTTTTTTTTCAAAGCTTCTGTTAAATCTATCCCTGTTTGGTTGGCTAAACAAATGAGAACAAACAATACATCGGCTAATTCATCGGCCAATTTTTTATCCTTTTCTCCTGATTTAAAAGATTGATCCCCATAAGAACGAGCAATAATTCTTGCAACCTCTCCCACTTCTTCTGTAAGAATTGCCATATTTGTTAATTCGCTAAAATATCTAACACCAATCGTTTTTATCCAATTGTCAACCAACGCTTGCGCTTCTTTTATTGTCATTTATTTGTGTTTTTCTTTGTTACAAGATAGAAATAGTATTTTAGTAGCCGACAAATTAGTTAAGAGAAAGTAAATGAATAAAATTGCACTTATTACCGGTGCTACTGCCGGAATTGGAGAGGCTGTTGCAACAAAATTCGCGGCAGAAGGATGGGATGTTATTATTACGGGTCGACGTAATGACAGACTAGAAATATTGTCTAATGAACTTGCAAAACAGTTTAGTATAGATGTTCTACCCCTTTGTTACGATGTAAGAAACTTGGAAGAAGTAAAAAAAGTGATTGCCTCGTTAAATGGAAAGTGGGAAAAAGTAGAGCTTCTTGTAAATAACGCTGGCCTTGCTGTAGGGCGAGGACCTTTTCAAGAAGGCCTATATGAAGATTGGGAAAGGATGATTGATACTAACGTTAAAGGATTAATCTATATGTCTAGAGAGCTTTCTTCTGTCTTTATTAAAAACAAAAAGGGACACATTATAAACATTGCCTCACTAGCAGGACACGAAGTTTATGGTGGAGGAAATGTTTATTGTTCAACAAAGCATGCTGTTCGTGCTTTGAGTCGGGGCATGAGAATTGATATGGTAAAGTATGGAATTAAGGTGTCAACTGTTAGTCCTGGTGCTGTCGACACAGAATTTTCGTTAGTTAGATATAAAGGAGATAAAGCACGAGCAGACTCTACTTATAAAGGGTTTGAACCTTTGCATGCAGAGGATGTTGCCGATTGTGTTTGGTTTTGCGCATCACAACCAAAAAATGTTAACATAGAGGAGGTTTATGTGCTACCAACAGCCCAAGCCTCTCCTTATGTTTTGCATAAAGACTAGCAAGAACTTTATTTTAGCATATTGCGTTTTTTATAAAAAGATTTTTAATGGAAACAAAACAAGAAGTACCAGTACTCATATATACCGAAGCTACTCCAAATCCCGCATCGATAAAATTTGTGGTCAATAGACCTATCTTTCCAGGCGACTACGTTGAATTTGAAAGCATCGAGTCTACCAAAAACGCACCTTTAGCTAAATCTTTGTTTGACACAGATCTTATTACAGCAGTTTTTATTAGCAATAACTTTATTACCATCACAAAAAAAGAAGATTTATTGTGGATAGAGGTTAGCCCAATTATTAAAGAAGCTATTAAAACCCATATTGATCAAAAGAAAGCAATTTTTGATGAAGGCTTTAATCTTAGTAATCGCAAAGCAAGTAATGAAATTTCCAATGAAGATAGCGATGTAGAAGTTAAAATAAAAGGTGCATTGGAAAAATATGTAAAGCCCGCTGTTGAAATGGACGGGGGAGCAATTAGCTTTGTTTCGTTTGAAAATGGTATACTAACACTAGCCTTGCAAGGCTCTTGTAGTGGCTGCCCTTCTAGCACTGTAACATTAAAAGATGGCATTGAAAATTTAATGTCTAAAATGGTTCCTGAAGTTAAAGAAGTCGTTGCTCAAGAAACATAATATTTATTCATTTTTTGATTAGAAAGTTTGTCTGTCTTAAATCAACTTTTAAGTAAAGAAATAGCCGAAAAAGCATGGGAACAGCTTCAAAAGATGCTATTTCCTTCAGATAGAAAGCAAATTAAGCAGCTAATTTCACTAAAACCAATAGAAATTTATGAAACCAAATCTTCCTTCAATATCGATGGGGCAGATATTCAGGTTGGTATAAAATCCTATTTAGAAAACATTTTAGAAAACCGAAAGAACATTAGGAAAAAATGGTTAGGGCTTGCGTTTGGAACTCAAGAAAGTTTAACCTATGGTTTTCATGTTGTTGTTAATAGTGCCATTGACTATCCTAATGCAAAAATATATTTACAAAATAACTATGTAGATAATCCCTTTAACTTCAATAACGACAGGTATCAACTAACAATTAAGGATGTTGATATAAAAGAAAAAGAAAAGGAGCTTAGTACAGACTTGTCTTTGGAAGGATCTATTAACATTTGGTTTCTAAAAATAAGAACGAAAGGCATTTTAAACGTAATAGGTAACCCATATTATCAAACGAAAGACAAAACTATAAGGATGAAGGATTTAAAATATACTTTTAAATCCAAAAACCTTGTTTTAAAACTTTTGGACAAATATTATCACAAGCGTTTTTTATCTTTTTTAAAGGATCTAATAATTATTCCAATCGACGAAGCTTTATTTAAGGCAAAAATCCTTGCTCAGGAAGAAATGAACCATCATCAAAAAGAGTCAAGGTTTGTTTTTAATGGGATTCTTAATGATTTAGAACTTGAAAGACTTAAAGTAGAAGAGCGGACAATAAAAGCTGTTTTCTTAGCGCAAGGAAACTTAAGGTTAGCAAAATAACCTTATAAGAAAGCCCCGGACTTTATAGAGTAGTTAAAAAACAAAAACGGTTGCAAGTATTTGACCTGTTATACCCACTAAAAAACCAGTATATAACTCTCCTATCGAATGGGCATCCAAATACAATCGCGCTGTAGCAACCAACCCGACTAAAATGACTGCTCCTAAGAAAATGTAGCTATAATCGTACGTCGAAGAATTAAGCCATAAAAGTATTTCAAAAAACAAGCCACCCATTCCAACCATATGTAAGCTAATTTTTTGAAAATTATTAATTACAAATGCCATTGATAAAGCAATTACAGATCCCAAGATAAACGCCTGAATCAAAATTGGAAAACTAGTAGACTTTACCGACATATAAGTCCAAACATAAAAGACAATGGCAATCATTAATGGACCAATTCTTTCCTTTTTATCATGCATTTGATACGAACTAATAAAACCAATCGGTTTCATTAATAAAATCATAAACATAGGGTAGCAAAATGTGAGCAAGAAAAGTAGTACTAAATTCTTCTCGTCATATTCTTGACCAAAAACATATTGGTTTGTGTGATAAAGTAACAAAACAACCTGTATAGTCACCAATAAAGGGTGAAATACGAAAGAAACAAAATTAAATAGGACTTTCATTAAAGCTCTTTTCTTAATCGAGCAACAGGAATGTTTAGTTGTTCTCTATATTTAGCAACGGTGCGCCTTGCAATATTATAGCCTTTTTCCTTTAACAATTCTGCTAATTTCTGATCTGAATGAGGCTTTGTTCGGTCTTCCTCTTCTACGATATTACTAAGTATCTTTTTAACTTCTCTAGTTGAAACTTCTTCACCGCTATCTGTTTGAATAGACTCCGAGAAAAAAGATTTTAATTTAAATGTTCCAAACTCTGTTTGAACATATTTACTATTCGCAACCCTTGAAACCGTTGAAATGTCCAAATTTGTTATTTCCGCTATGTCTTTTAAGATCATTGGCTTTAACCTTGTTTCATCACCAGTTAAAAAATATTCTTTCTGATAATCGACAATCGCATACATCGTTGATAATAGTGTATGTTGACGCTGCTTTATAGCATCAATAAACCATTTTGCAGAATCAATTTTTTGCTTAATAAACAAGATCGCTTCTTTTTGTTTTTTATTCTTGGATTCGCTTCTACTATAGGCTTGCATCATTTCTTTGTACCCATCACTAATCCTAAGGTCTGGAGCATTTCTAGAGTTTAAAGAAACCTCTAATTCCCCATTGTTATTTACAATAGTGAAATCTGGAACAATATATTGGTTCTGGCTAGAGCCTCCGCCTTGAATAGAGCCTCCAGGTTTTGGATTAAGTTTTAATATAACCTCAAAAGCCTCTTTTAATTCTTCATCCTTTAGGTTTAACTGCTTGATTAGTTTTTCATAGTGTTTCTTGGTAAATGCATCAAAGTACTTTTCCAAAATTTTCTTTGCTAAAAGATGTGTTTCGTCTTTTTCCTTTTTCCTGTCCAATTGCAGTAGTAAACATTCTTGTAAAGAGCGTGCTGCTACACCGGCAGGTTCAAACTTTTGGATCAAGGTTAATAAAGATTCAAGCTCTTCCTTTGTAGCAACAATATTTTGTGTAAATGCCAAATCATTTACGATTGCATCTAATTCCCTTCTGATATATCCATCATCATCGATACTGCCCACAATTTGTTCTGCTATTTTCCTCTGATGATCATCTAAGTCTAACAATCCTAATTGCTGATTCAATCTATCATGAAACGTATTTGCTACTGCTATTGGAATTGCTTTATCCTCACCATCTTTATTATAATTCCCAGATCCTTGATATAGATAATCATCATCATCGGTTAAATAGTCGCTTAAATCAATAACTTCTTCTTGTTCTCCCGTTTCTTGATTTTCAGAACTATCATCGGCCAACAAATCCTCTTTGTCTTCAACACCTTCTTCAAGTGCGGGGTTGGCCTCTAATTCATCTTTTATTCTCTGCTCCAATATAGCTGTTGGAACCTGCAACAACTTCATTAATTGAATTTGTTGAGGTGATAATTTTTGAATTTGTTTCTGACTTAGCTTTTGCCTTAGCATTGTAACATTTTATTATGCGGCTAATTTAGTAATTACCTTTTTTATTTGTTGAAGTTGTTTAGACTTTTCATTTGGACTGCAAATTTGTCTTATCACGCTCACTTATCTTTTCTTTTTCTTTCCGTAGCTAAGGCTATGCAAAGAAAAAGATGCATCAATTGAGCACAAAATACTTTTTTTCGTCTTCAAACTAAAAGTCTAAACAACTTCATGAACAAGATACTCAACGAAAGCTGTTATAATTAATTATTTTCGCTAAATAATTATGGAAAACACTTACATCGCCGATTTAGCTTCCTTTGAAGGAAAAAAAGTACAAGTCAATGGGTGGGTTGCTAACAAACGCATAAGTAAGGGTTTAATTTTTATAGTATTAAGAGATGGAAGTGGTTTTTGTCAATGCATTTTTGATGAAAAAACACTTGACGAAACCGTTTTTAATGAAGCTAAAAGCCTAACACTAGAGAGTTCTATATCTATATCAGGCGCTATTGTTAAAGACAACAGGCAAGTTGGTGGGTATGAAATTCATGTGTCAGATCTAAAGGTTTTCCAACTGAGCGCAGATTTTCCAATTGCAAAAAAAGAACATGGTGTAGATTTTTTAATGGATCACCGACATTTATGGTTGAGATCAAAAAAGCAATGGGCCATAATGCGAGTAAGAAATAAAGTTAAATGGCACATTAATAAGTTTTTTCAAGAAGAAGGTTTTTTGCAATTAGACTCTCCCTTATTTACGGGTAGCTCTGCTGAAGGTACTACAACTTTGTTTAGTACTGATTTCTATGGAAACCCTGCTTATCTTGCTCAAACAGGACAGCTTTATGGAGAAGCTATGGCGCTCGCCTTTGGAAAAGTTTACACTTTTGGTCCAACCTTTAGGGCAGAAAAAAGTAAAACCCGTCGACATTTATCTGAGTTTTGGATGATAGAGCCTGAAATGGCTTTTTATAATAATGAAATGAATATGGACCTTATCGAACGCTTCATTCGATCTGTTGTCAAAAACGTTGTTAATGAATGTTCTACTGAACTTCATATGCTGAATCGCGATGTTTCTAAATTAAATGTCGAAAAGCCATTTCCTAGAATTACTTACGACAATGCTATCGAAATTTTAAAAGGTAATAAAGAGGTGAATGGTAAAAACGCTTTAGTGCTTCTAGAGGAAGATCTCAAAAAAGCAGAATCTTTAGCTTTAGAAAAACAAACGGAAATTAATGAAAGACAAGCTTTGATTGATGGTGGTGGCATAAAAAAAGGAGTAAGAAACTTTAATCAAAGCAAAATAGATAGCCTTAAAATAGAATTAAAAGAATTAAAAGAAAAAATCAACAATATTCCTAAATGGATTGAATCGGCAAAAAACTTTAAACATGGTAATGATTTAGGGGGTTCAGATGAAACTATTTTAACTCGTCTTTTTGAAACGCCAATCATGATTTACAATTGGCCTAAAGCGATAAAAGCTTTTTATATGAAATCCGTTGAAAACAAAACTGATTATGTTAAAGGGGTTGATGTTCTTGCACCAGAAGGTTTTGGAGAGATTGTCGGTGGGTCTGAAAGAGAAAGCGACATAAACATTTTGAAAAAAGCCATTAAAGATCATAACTTGCCCATAGACACCTTTAATTGGTATTTGGACTTAAGAAAATATGGTTCTGTTCCACACGCAGGTTTTGGTTTAGGACTTGAACGATTCATTTGCTGGATATGTAATGTAAAACATATCCGTGAAGTTATTCCATTCCCAAGAATGTATGGGCGTCTTTTTCCGTAGGTTTATACTATTAATAAAAATATAGAATGGCAAAGCACAGAAAAGAAAGAAAGAAGAAGAGAAAAGATAACCATGTTAAGGCACTAAAAAAGACAAAAACAAGTGACTTGTTTGAAAAAATAGAGCTATTTCTTTCGGCAAATGAAAAAATAGCGCTTTTTATTACGTTGCTAGTTGCCACTGTTGTCTATTTGCTTTGCTTTGATGTTAAAATTTCTGTTGGTGGTGACGATTCAGGCTATATTCAAAAAGGTCATCGGTTTATTAACGAAGGTATCTTCCCTACATCTCAAGGGCCTGTTTATCCAATTGTTTTGGGCTTTTTTATTAAGCTTTTTGGAATAAAGGTTCCTTTGTTAAAGATTTTATCTGTCCTTTTTACGGTTCTTCATATTGCCTTTTTCTATAAGGCTTTTAAAGGCCTTGTTCCATATTTGACTTTAATTGTTAGTTGTTTTTTAGTTGCTATAAATTCTTATATCGCTTTTTATGCAAGCTCTACATATTCGGAAGTTTTTTTTATGTTTAGCTTGTCTATTTTGTTTTTGTTTTTCTTGCGCTATACGTTTAAAAACCCAGAAAACACAACGGTTGTTTCTTTTATTATAATTGGCCTTATTGTTTTTATAACTTCTCAAATAAGGTTTGTGGGGTTTGCTGCTATTCTTGCTATCTCCTTATTTTTAGTTCTACAAAAGCAATTTAAAAATGCTCTTGTTGCCTTTGGCTCTTTTGCCGGGTTTTATGCTCTTTTTAGTTTATTAAAAAAACTCTTGGGTGTTGGCAACGGTATGTCCAACCAGCTTGATACTTTAATGATGGTACACCCTTATGATGCCAGCAAGGGTAAAGAAACCTTTTCTGGTTTTATCAATCGTTTTTTTGACAACGCAGATTTATATTTAAGCAAAACATTTTTAATTGAGCTTGGTTTGAGGCCTGAAGGATCAAAAATAGCGCCGTTCCTTACCCTTGTTATTGGTCTTTTGTTTTTGGCTGGACTGTTTATTGCTTTTAAACACAATAAGACTTTATTGTTTACCGGGTTGTTTATTGCCGCTTTAGCTGGAATGACATTTGTAATCCTTCAACCTTTCTGGGATCAAAACAGGTTAATTTTAATTTTATATCCCTTTTTCTATCTTTTCTTTTTAAGTACGATTTATTTAGCTTTCAAAAAATATCTGCCTAGCTATTTACAAATAGGCTTTCTTTTAAGTTGTTTAATTTTAATCTTTTTAAGTTTTTCAAGAACGGGTCCAAAAATCCAAGAAAATGTCTTGATCTTACAAAAGAACATTAATAAAAATCCCCTTTATGGGTACACAACAGATTGGATTAACTATATAAATATGGTTCAATGGGCTTCTGAAAACTTACCTGAAACATCAAAAGTTGCCTGTAGAAAACCAAGCATTGCTTTTATCTATTCAAACGGAACAGCACATCATGGAATTTTTAGAATAAATTCTCAAGATCCAGATGAGTTATTGGCTAAACTAAGAGATAAAAACGTTACACATGTGATACGTGCGAGTTTGCGCACAGACCCTAAAAAAAATACGGGTCGAACCATAAACACAATAATCCGATATATGTCTTTTGTTGAACGTAAATATCCTGGAACTTTTAAGGGTGTGCATCAAGTGGGGAAAAAAGAACCTGCTGTTTTGTATGAAATAAACTATCCTAATTAAATTAAGGTGTTCTTTTTTGTACTTCTATTGTCATAAACATTGAAAAAACTTTTGATAGGGGTTTCAATATTTTTTCAAGCAAAGTAATACCGCCAAACAAAAAGTCGGGGAGTAATTGTCTCATAGAAACTCCACCACTCAACAAGTATCGTAAAGGCGTATGGTATTCTATATTTTTTGTTTCTAAGTTTGGATATTTGTTTTTTAATTTTTGTTGATCTCTTTCAAAAACAATCCACGGTAATGCACCATTTGCATCACTCAATGGGCCTGTTGAAGGAATAACCCATCCTCCTTCCGGCACAAAAGGTTCATGATGAAAGTTCTGATAAATAAATCGCCCCCAAAGACTGTTTGCTGGTTCAATCATAATAATTTTTCCACCTTCAACCAACACTCGCTCTGCCTCTTTTAAAAACAACCCTGTGTCTGGTAAATGATGAAAAGTATCTATCATAAATATCGCTGCTACACTATCATTTTCAAATGGCATTTCTAGCGCAGAAAAAGTCATATCATTACACTCTAAAGGTATAACATCAGAAGTAATAACTTCCGGACAAACATCTTTTAAAAAACCGCCTCCAGAACCTAGTTCTATAATTTTCCCCTCTGGTAAATTTCGTTTTGCTTTCATAAAAACACTATACCATTCATCGTATAATTTCTTTAAAAAGCGCTTGTTTAAAATTATTTTACGATGATATAGGGTTCTTTCAGGGCTATCTAAATCGTATGGAATATCGAGTTTTAAAAATCCCATTATATTTGAGCTTTACTAAAAAAAATATTTTGAAGTCTTATAAAAACCAAAAAAAATACATTGATGCAAAGCAGCATTTTGAGCAATTGGCACCAAAGTATCAAAGATATATTAAAAGATTCAAATACTACATTAACGACACCAGCAAATACTTCAATTATTTTATACATGAAGAAGACTCTATTCTTGAGGTTGGATGTAGTAGTGGAAATACTTTAAGTCAATTAAAAGGTAGCTATAAAGCGGGTATTGATTTCAGCCCAACAATGATAGAAATAGCAAAAAAAGAGCATCCAAATATTGACTTCTATAAAATGTCTGCAGAGGAAATTACCCTAGATAGAACTTTTGATGTAATTATCCTTTCCAATATTGTAGGTTATTTAGAAAATGTTCAAGATGTTCTTGTAGGGTTAAAAAGATTGTGTCATGATCGAACAAAAATCTTTATCTCTTACTATAATCAATCTTGGGAGCCTGTTTTAAAAATTGGAGAAGTTTTAGGGTTTAAGAAAAAAAGCCCTCAACAAAATTGGCTTTCTCAAAAAGATATTGAAAACCTATTATACTTATCTGGTTATGAAACGTATAGAACCAACAAAAGAATGTTGCTTCCTGTTTGGGTGCCTCTTTTCTCTTGGTTTATTAATAAGTACATTGCTCGTTTACCAATTATAAATTCGCTTTGTTTGAACAAGTTTATTTTTGCTAAACAGCTTTCTCAAAAAAGTATAAAAGAGGTTAAAAACCAATATTCAACAAGCGTTGTTATTCCTGCTAGAAATGAAAGTGGAAATATAGAAGATGCAATTTTACGTTTACCAAAGTTTGGAAAAGAAATAGAAATCATTTTTGTAGAAGGCAACTCTACTGATAATACCTGGGAAAAGGTTCAAGAAATTCAGAAAAAATACAAAGACAGTCATAATATCAGAATAATGCAGCAAGATGGTAAAGGTAAAGGTGATGCCGTTCGAAAAGCCTATGCTGTTGCTAAAGGTGATATTTTAATGATTCTTGATGCTGATTTAACGGTACCCCCTGAAGAGCTTCCTAAGTTTTATAACGCATTAGCTACCGGCAAAGGTGAGTTTATCAATGGTTGTCGCCTTGTTTATCCAATGGACGATCAGGCCATGCGTTTTTTAAACACACTCGGTAATAAGTTTTTTAGCAAACTATTTTCTTGGTTGTTAGAGCAACCCATAAAAGATACTCTTTGCGGAACAAAAGTTATGTTTAAAAAAGACTATAATAAACTGATTGCTAATAGGTCTTTCTTTGGTGATTTTGACCCTTTTGGTGATTTCGACCTCCTTTTTGGAGCTTATAAACTAAACTTAAAGATCATAGATTTACCTATTCGCTATAGAGAGCGCACCTATGGAGATACTAATATCTCTAGATTTAAACACGGTATGCTTTTGCTTAGAATGTGTTGGTATGCCGCAGGGAAAATAAAGTTTTGGTAGTTTTTTAAATGTTGGTAGAGCATTAACTATGATGCTTCCATTTTTTTCAACTGTTCTCTAATTGTTTGTATAATCTCTTTGTGACAACATTTTCTTTCTAGCCTTTCCATTATAAATTTTTTGTACTCTTCTTGAAGGTTTAACTCATCAAAGCAGTGTGCACATTTATCAATATCTTGTAAAAGCCTTTTTTCTTCCTCTGCTGTTAATTCTTTATCTACTAAGAGTTCGACTTTTCGCATAAACTCTTTGCAATCGTGTTTTGAAGCTGAACAACCCATAATTTCTCTTTCTCTTTTTAATTATAACCCATTGTTTTTGCGTACACTTTCAATTTTTCTTTCAACATGTTCCGTGCTCTATGCAACCTTGATCGCACGGTTCCAATCGGTATATCTATGATTTTTGCTATTTCTTCATAAGTGAACCCCTCTATATCACACAATAAAATCACTGTTTTAAAATCAACTGGCAACGTATTTAAAGCATTGCTTACTTCGTCTCCAAGCATTCCTTGAAAAATCTCTTCTCTCAGATCAACACTACCACTAAACTTTTCATGTTCTGCATTATGATGGCTTATTATATCTTCAAAATCAACCTGCGTTGGCCTGTTTGCTTTCTTTCTATATTGGTTAATGAATGCATTTTTCAATATTTTAAAAAGCCATGCTTTTGCATTTGTACCTTGCTCATATGATTTAATAAATCGATATGCCTTTAAAAAAGTTTCCTGAACAAGATCATTTGCTTCATCTTCTTTATAAGTTAAATGATAAGCAAAGTTGTATAATGCATCTGCTAAAGGAAAAAATTCTCTTTCAAAAAGTTCGTCTTTTTCGTTTTTGTTCATTTCAGTCACTATAAAACCAAAAATAGAAAAATATAGTTTACAACATAATTTATTTTATGTTATTTGATACAATTAAAAAAAGCCTTACTTTCTATTTTTACATTATTATTAAAAAGATGAATAAAAAAATTGGTTTATATTTTGGTTCTTTTAATCCAATACATATTGGTCACTTAATAGTTGCTAATTCTGTGTTAGAATATGCTACTTTAGACGAAGTTTGGTTTATTGTTTCTCCCCATAATCCATTAAAAAATAAACAAACCTTGCTTTCAGAGCATCATCGCTATAATATGGTTTCAATAGCCATAAAAGACCATTCTTGTTTTCGTGTGAGTGATATAGAGTTTAAATTACCCAAACCTTCTTATACTATAGAGACAATAACTTATTTAAAACAAAAGCATCCTTTAACCACATTTTCTATGATAATGGGGGCTGATAATCTTTTAAATTTCGATAAATGGAAAAAACCAAAAGAAATTCTAAACTCTGTAAATATATATGCCTATAATAGAACCACTCAAGAAGAAATTCCTTGTAAATGGTTAAACCATAAACAAATAGCTTTTTTAAACTTGCCATTAATAAATGTTTCTTCTACACTCTTAAGGTCGAAATTGGAAAAAAGGGAAAGTATTAAGTTTTGGGTATTAGATAAGGTTGAAAAATATATATTAAAAAACAATCTTTATTTATAAAAACAGATATTAACATTACAGATTTAGAGATACGTAATAAGTTGAATTTGTGTTGTTTTTTTTTAACATATACTATGTGTATTTCTTAAATATTTAGTGGGTAATTTTTATAAAATAAGAGCAAGTTATAAACTGTAAATTCTTTTAAATTCTGATGAAAAAATTTAGTCAATTTACCAACAGAAAAAATAGCCTTAACAACAACTTCTTCTATTTTTTTTATTAACCTTTTTATGTTAAACATGTAATCAACATAAAGTGGGTTAAATAAAATATTATAATGTTTTAGGCATTATTATTGTTAATTAAATGTGGATTAGAAGTAATAAATTTACACCTTTGAAATATCCAAAAAAAAAGAAATTTAATACCAACAAATTAACGTACTTAATAGTAATGATAATTACTTTTTAAAAAATTTATATTGATAATTATATAAGATGGTTGAAGCAATTGAAAATTTAGAAGAAAAAGGGTTTTTAGATCTTGAAATAGATCCAACATTAGATCTGTTTAAAGAAATAGAACAATTAAAAAAAGAAAAGAATGCTATTATTTTGGCACATTATTATCAAGAAGCTGATATTCAAGACATCGCTGATTATATAGGGGATAGTTTGGGTTTAGCACAACAAGCAGAAAAAACAGATGCTGATATAATTGTTTTTGCCGGTGTGCATTTTATGGCGGAAACGGCAAAAATTTTAAATCCTTCAAAAAAAGTACTTTTACCTGACTTAAAAGCTGGTTGTTCTTTAGCAGATTCCTGCCCACCAGAAGATTTTGCTGCCTTTAAAGCTAAATATCCAGATCATACAGTTATTAATTATATTAATTGTACTGCTGATATAAAAGCGTTGAGTGATTATATATGCACCAGCAGTAATGCAGAGTATATAGTAAATAGTATTCCTGAAAACCAACCTATTATTTTTGGACCTGATAGAAATTTAGGTGCTTATCTAAAAAAGAAACTTAAAAGAGATATGTTGTTGTGGGATGGCGCTTGTATGGTACATGAAATTTTTTCTTTAGAGAAAATTTCTAGTTTAATTGAAAAACATCCTAATGCTAAATTTATAGCACATCCTGAATGTGAGGCACCAATATTAGAATTAGCTGATTTTATTGGCTCTACGACGGGTTTATTGAATTTTACTATTAATGATGATGCTAAAGAATTTATTGTGGCCACGGAAACTGGTATTTTACATAAAATGCAATTGAGTAGTCCAAATAAAACATTTATACCTGCTCCGCCTAATAATTCTTGTGCTTGTAATGATTGTCCCCATATGAAGTTAAATACATTAGAAAAGATATTTCTTTGTATGAAATATGAACAGCCCGAAATACTAATGGATGAAGCATTAAGATTAAAAGCAAAATTACCAATTGACAGAATGCTAGATATTTCTGCTAAACATGGTTTATAAATAACTTATTAAGCGATAGTAGGGGGCTCTAACCAAAAATTGTTAAAACCCTGACCTACTTGTATAGTTAGTTCTTTTAATTGTAGCATTTCAAGTATAGCTAAGAAAGTAAAAACGGCGTGAATTTTATTTTCTATTTGTTTAAAAACCTGTATAAAAGAACTTCTTCCCTTTTTTGATATAAAGGTTTTTATGTAATTTTTTTGATCGGAAATAGTATAGTTATATTTTATAATTGTATGTTCTACTTTGGTGTTTCTATCAACGTATTTATGCATTACACGTTCGAAAACTTTCATTAACTTGAAAAGTGTAACGGATTGTAATTCTGCTTCTGAAGCGCCAATTTCTACCAGCGTTTTACTTTCTTTCTTTACATTTCCTCTTCTATTCTTTTGCTGTCTTTCCGTTTCTAGTTCGTGTAAATCAACAGTTACCGCTTTGAATTTTTTATATTCAAGAAGTCTTTTTACTAACTCTTCTCTAGGGTCTATTTCGTCACCCTCTTCGTTTACTTCTTTTCTGGGTAACAACATTTTGGCTTTAATACGCATCAACGTAGAAGCCACAAGTATAAATTCACTTGCTACATCTATATTTAAAACCTTCATTTGATGTAAATGTTTCAAGAAGTCATTAGTAACAGTGTGAATGGGTATATCATAAATATCTAATTCGTCTCTTTCTATAAAAAAAAGCAAAAGATCAAAAGGACCCTGAAACTGTGGTAAAACTATTTGATAACTCAAAACGTATATTTGTCAAGTAAAAGTGGGATAAAATTAGCACAATTGCTATTATTTAAATATGGTAGTTATCTACACAAAAAGGGTTACCAACAGATTAAAATATATTTTTAAGTATATTTTTTTTGAGTATTTAGGACTAGAAGTTAGTTTTAATATTGAACCTCGTAAGGGCGACCTTTTGATAAGTTATGGTCCAAGTAGTATAAAAGATTCTGATTTACATTTTTATGCTATTGATCTTCTTTTCGAAGATTTTATAAGAGAAACAACATTTTCTTATGAATATGGTGAAATGATACCTCCTGCGTTTAAGCAAAAAGAGACAAAAGAAGGTGTATTAGATTATGATCCTTTTGCTTTTTGTTTTTTTATGTTGTCGCGATATGAAGAATATCAAAATCATAATAAAGATGAGCATAATAGATTTAGTGCTAAAGAATGCATAATGTTTAAATCTGGTTTTTTGAAGGAGCCAGTTGTTGAAATAGTTATAGGTCAAATAAAAAATAAAATAGCGTTAATTAGACCCGATGTAGTGTTTAAACGTTTTTCTTTTAATATTAGACCTACATTTGATATAGACGTTCCCTTTGCTTTTAAGGGGAGAGGAATTAAGACACCCTTTTTGTTTTTGAAGGACCTTTTAGTAGGAAATGTAAAAGGTTTTAGAGATAGGTTTAAGGTTTTGTTTTGCGGTACAAAAGACCCATACGATAATTTTGAATGGATTTTAGAGCAACTGGAACATCTTAAATTAGAAAACACTATTTTCTTTGTTTTAACTTCTAATAAAGGAGGAAAGAATAATCCTGTTGGTTTAAACAATGCAGATTTTATTGAAAGAATAAGGTCTTTAAGTAGAAAAGGAATTATAGGTCTCCACCCCAGTTATGAATCGGGAGAGTCAGTTAGGGTTCTAGAGTCTGAAAAACAAAAATTAGAGAATCTGTTATTTCAAGAAAACATATATTTTTCACGCCAACATTTTTTGAAATTAACTTTTCCAGAAACCTATGAACAATTGATTGATATTGGAATTACTGAAGATTGTTCTATGGCTTTTTCTGAAGAACCTGGTTTTAGAGCGGGTATAAGTAGGCCTTTTTATTGGTTTAATTTAAAAAGAGATATAACAACAAATTTATGGGTTCACTCGTTTTGTTTTATGGACTCAACCTATGAGTATGAAAAAGGGCTGAGTGAGGAGTTAATTTTGAAAGACCTAAAAACTTTAAAGGACAATATTAAAAATGTGAATGGTATTATGGTGATTAATTTACACAATAATAGCTTTAGTAATTACTTGGTTTCTAATAATTGGAAAAAGATATTTAATAAAATATTTTATTTGTAAAAAACTATATATTAATTACTTATGATGTATAAGTGCGTTTTGTTTTACTTTGATAAAATAAAAAGTCAAGGTTTTTGAAATTAGATACTAGAGTTCTAATTCAAATTACTATTTTTAATGTCCTTCTGGATTTAGGAAGTATGAAATAAAAAAAAGAGATATGATGGTGTTAGATGAAACACTGTTTTCTTTGTCAATTACATATACCCTTTTCAGAGATAAGTGTAAACAATGAAAAAAAGTTTTGGTTTAAGCTTCTTATTTCTTTTTCTTATCCTTTTTTGCAAAGGACAAGATTATGTCTTTAGCCAATTTTACAACACACCTATTTATCTAAACCCTGCTTTAACCGGTAAGATTAATTCTACTTGGCGTGTAATTGCAAATTATAGAAACCAATATACACAAGTAGCTACACCTGCACCTTTTACTTCTTTTGGGTTTTCATTTGATGCTGGTATTTTGAGAGAGGCTTTAGATAATGATATTTTTGGTGTTGGCGTTTTATTTATAAATGATAATCAAGGGGGCTTCCTAAAGACACAGCACATAATGATTTCGTCTGCTTATCATAAAGGCTTAGGTTATAAAAAAGATCATTATTTGAGTGCTGGCTTTCAGTTTGATATGGTACATAGAAGTATTAATATTAATGCTTTACAATTTGAAGATCAATTTGATGGCACCGGTTTTACTTTTCCTACTTTAGAAGAGATCGATCAACAGTCTATTTGGTATCCTAATTTGAACGCTGGTTTATTTTGGTCTTCTTTCTTTTCTGAGCGGTTTAGTGCTTTTGGCGGAGCTTCTTTGCATAATATTTTAACACCTAAGGAGTCTTTTTTAACGAATAGTTCTGGTGACAGAACAAGAAGGTATAGTAGTTCAGCCGGTGTTGTTGTTGATATTAATAAAGTTGTTTTGATATCACCAAACGGTTTGTTTTTTAAACAAGGTCCAGCACAATCCATAATTGCGGGCTCTTCTTTTGGTTTTAATTTGTCGGGAGTTCGTAGGCCTTATGAGACAACATTATATGTTGGAGGGTGGTATAATTTAAATGGAGCGATAATTGGATCAACGGGAATTCAATTTAAGGGTTTTCAATTTGGTCTTAGTTATGATAATAATATTGGGGATATTACCAACGCAGCAAAAAGTTTTGGAGCAATTGAAATTTCTATAATTTTTGTAGACAAGCCTGTTGAGCGAAAGAAAACTTATCAATTGTTGCATTGTCCAAAATTTTAATGAAAAGGAAGGGTTTAAAATATTGTATATTGTTATTGTGTGTTTTGTTTGGCTATAAAAGCCAGGCACAAGCACCGCCTAACTGTTCTCAGGTGTTAAAACACTTTGTTTGGACAGATACAACAACTCAGATACTTTCTTCTTTTCCGTCTAGAATAACAGGTTGTCGGGGAAGTGCTACTGGTTCAATGTTTGTCCAATATGATCTTCGAATTCCTTTATTGCAAATTCCAAATTATAGAGTTTCTTTATTAGGTCCCACTGGTTTGGTAGGTCCCAATGTTAATAGCGGTGGTTTTCCTGCTAAATTCGAATTTAATGATATCCTAGAAGCAGGAGATTATCTCGCTATAATAGAAGATGTTGTATTGGGTTGTTCAGATACATTTGAATTAAGTAACCCTACTGTTCCTGGGCCAGATGAAGATTTACATATTGATACAATTGTTATTGATGATGCCTCTTGTGGAAATAACGGAAGAATTCAAATTTTTCCCGATGGGGGAGATACGAGTTTATATAGAATACGATGGATTGCTTTTCCACCAGAGGTAGAAGACTTGATTTTGGGTTTTGACCCTGATGATTTAATTGGGGGGTCTTATTCTGCGGAAATAACTGATGCTGCCGGTTGTACTATTGATACACTTGGAATAGTACTTTTACAAGGAGATACTTTTAGAATAGCAGCAATGGCGGACCCTACTGTAATTGACCTAGGTGAGACTAGTCAATTAAGTGTGGAAGTTATAGATGTGAACTTTTCGAGCTTTGACCCAATAAACTTTTTGTATCAATGGGACCCGGATAGCAGAATTAGCGATGTTTTTGCGGCTAATCCAATTGTTCAACCATGTCGTGATTTTACTTACAATGTTATAGTAAGAGAGGACAGTGTGAATTGTAGTGATACAGCATCTGTTAGAATAGAAGTTATAGGAGAGTTTAATCCATTTGTTCCAAATGCTTTTACACCAAACGGTTCTGGGCCTATAGAAAATGAGACCTTTAGGGTTTTTGGTGTTGGAATTGACTCTGTTGGAACACGTGTTTGGGACAGAAAGGGAGCACTTATTTTTGAATCAGAGGAAAACAATCAAGGTTGGGACGGAACAATTGGTGGAGCTGCTGAGGCTAACACAGGAATGTATTTATATGAAACAACAATTAGCTCTGTTTGTGGAGAATCTATAGTTCGTAGAGGAGAAATAATGCTAATTAGATAAATTAATGAAGGGAAACAAATATAGAAAGCTGGTTTGTTTATTTGTAACAATGGTGTTTTTACTTGCCTTTAAAAATGTAAGTGCACAAGACCACCATTTTACTCATGTTAGTTTTAGCCCAATATATACGAACCCTGCTTTTACTGGGTTTTTTGATGGTAATGTTAGATTATATGCAAATTATAGAAATCAATACTCTAGTTTTTTAGGGAAAGGGTCTTTCCAAACTACTTATGGTGCTGCTGACGTTAGAATTCCTGTTGGTATTGGATGTAAAGATTTTGTTGGTGCTGGTTTGGTGCTTATCAATGATCGTTTTGGTGAAAACCAACTAAAATCTACAAATGTCTCCGTTGCTGCGTCTTATTCTAAATCTTTAGCAAAAGAAAGAGCCCATTCTTTAACAATAGGGGTTATGGGAACTTACTTTCAGCGTAAAATATCTACAGACTTAAGTGGCTTTGAATTTGGAAGCCAATTTGATGGGTTAATCTTTGATCCAAACCTAAATAGTGGAGAAATTATTCCCGGATCAGTTATTAAAAGTTTAGACTTTTCTTTAGGCTTAATCTATTTTGGGCATATAACTAAAACGTTTGACGCGTACGCTGGTTTTGCTTTTGCGCATGTAGTACGTCCAGAATTCGGGTTTAATGCTGATATAAACGAACCTCTTAACTATCGATATAGCGGGCAACTTGGGGCTTCTGTTCAATTAAATGAAGAAACCCTTATAGCACCAATAGTGTTTGTTGACTATCAGAATAAAATAACGGAAACAACTTTGGGTAGTCTGTTTAGAAATAGGCTGATAAAGATAAATGAACGCGAAACAGCTTTAATTGCAGGTGTTTACTTACGTATGCTTACAACCCCTGTAAAAACAATAGATATAGAGTCTTTAGTTGTTTTAATGGGAATAGAATACAGCGGATTGCGGTTTTCTTTTGGTTATGATGCAAATGTGAACGGTTTAAAAACAGCAACCCGTGCTCAAGGAGCCTTTGAGGTGGGTATTCGCTATACTCTTTCTAATTTGTTTGGCTGTAGACCATACAGTAGTTATTGTCCTCGACTTTAGCAGACAGCTCCAATAGGTAGTTGTTTCACGTGAAACATAAAAAGATTTTATTTTCGTATTGTTCCACGTGAAACAATTGTTTACTTAGACTTTCTATAATGAAAGCTTAGTATTTGTTTTAATTTTTGAACAGTATCTTTGTGCTTCTGTTGGTTTTAAGCAATGTTTAAAGAATACGATATAATAGTAGTCGGGGCTGGACATGCTGGCTGTGAAGCAGCTGTTGCTGCTGCAAAAATGGGCTCTTCTGTGCTGTTGGTTACTATGAACATGAATACTATTGCTCAAATGTCTTGCAATCCGGCAATGGGCGGTGTTGCAAAAGGTCAAATATTACGAGAAATAGACGCCATGGGCGGATATAGCGGTATTGTGACAGACCGAACAATGATTCAGTTTCGAATGTTAAACAGGTCAAAGGGCCCAGCAATGTGGAGCCCTAGAGCGCAAAGTGATAGAATGCTGTTTGCGGCAGAGTGGCGTAAAATGCTAGAAGAAACATCCAATATAGATTTTTGGCAAGAGATGGTCGTTGGAATTCTTGTCGAAGAGGGTCGTGTTCTGGGGGTTAAGACGGGTATTGGTATAGAGATACGATCAAAAACAGTTATCCTAACGAATGGAACATTTTTGAATGGTTTAATTCATATTGGTGAAAAAAAATTTGGTGGCGGCAGAGCAGGAGAGAGAGCCGCAAAGGGCATAACTGAGCAGTTAGTAGAATTGGGTTTTGAAAGTGGCAGAATGAAAACAGGAACCCCCCCCAGAGTTGATGGGCGATCATTAAACTATGACAAAATGGAAGTTCAAGAAGGAGACGAAGAAATAACAGGTTTTTCTTTCTTAGAACAAAAAAAACCAAGCAAACAAAGGCCTTGTCATATTACGTATACAAATCAACAGGTTCATGATGTTTTGAAATCGGGCTTTGAAAAATCACCCCTTTTTAATGGCCGTATAAGAGGTTTGGGTCCCAGATATTGTCCTTCGGTTGAAGATAAAATCAACAGGTTTAGCGATAAAGACAGGCATCAGATTTTTGTAGAACCAGAAGGTTGGAATACAGTAGAGGTCTACGTTAATGGTTTCTCAACCTCTTTGCCTGAAGATGTTCAATACAAAGCGATAAGGCTAATTCCGGGTTTTGAAGATGTTAAAATGTTTCGTCCTGGATATGCAATAGAATATGATTTTTTTCCTCCTACACAATTAAAAATATCGTTGGAAACAAAACTGGTTGACGGTTTGTTTTTTGCTGGTCAAATTAATGGAACAACAGGTTATGAAGAAGCAGCATGTCAAGGGATGATGGCTGGAATTAACGCACATAGAAAAATAATAGAAACAACACCCTTCGTGCTAGGTCGATCCGAAGCTTATATAGGTGTTTTAATTGACGACCTTATAAATAAAGGGACAAAAGAGCCTTACAGAATGTTTACTTCAAGGGCAGAATATAGAATTTTGTTAAGACAGGACAACGCGGATATTCGTTTAACAGAAAAATCTAACAGTATTGGTTTTGCCAGGGAAGAAAGAGTTCAAAAGGTCTTGTCAAAGAAGGATTCTGCTGCAGAAATCTGCTCTTTTTTAAGGGAAACCAGTGTAGAGCCAAACGAGTTGAATGAAGCGCTTCAAAAAGTAAACTCTTCTAAATTGAAACAAAAGCAAAAAGCATATGGTTTGGTTGCAAGACCAAGAGTGGACCTAGCTTTTTTAAGGAAAACAGTTCCTAAAATTGATAACTTTCTAAAAACTTTTGATAAAGAGGCCCTTTATCAGGCAGAAATTAATATTAAGTATGAAGGCTACATTGAAAGAGAAAAGGAGCTGGTTGCTAAAATGAGTCGTTTAGAAGGAATTAAGCTGAAAGAGACACTTGATTATAAGAAAATACAATCTCTTTCTGCAGAAGGGAGAGAAAAGCTGCACGAAATAAGACCAGCTACTTTAGGGCAGGCAAGTAGAATTAGTGGTGTCTCGGCGTCAGATATATCCGTTTTAATGGTTTATATGGGTAGATGATAGAAATGTGTTTTAAAAAGTTAAAAATAAAGAACCTCTTTGTTGCCACCGCACTTATAAATCTGTTTAATTTTTGTGCCTTACCCTCTTCACCAACAGGGGGCCCTAGAGATACCACAGCCCCAAAAGTTGTTGATGTTGTACCCAAAATAGGAAAAACCAATTTTTCTAATCAAGAACAGGTTAAAATAACATTTGATGAATATGTAAAGATTGATAACCCTTCAAATATTTTAATTACGCCTTTTGTTAACAAAGAGGATGTTAGAGTGGTCGCAAAGAAAAATATAGTAACAATCTCGTTTAAAAAACCTTTAGCAAGTAATACGACCTATCAGGTTAATTTTAGCAATGCCATTAAAGATGTTAACGAATCAAACCCCATTGGAGATTTTACATATATCTTTTCGACAGGAGAGAAGCTAGATTCTTTAAAACTGACAGGCCAATTAAATTTGATTGGAATGGATAAAATACCGGCAAATACTTATGTGCTGTTGTACGACATAGAAGACACAAGCGGTTTTACAAGTGGCAAGCCACTATATTTTTCCAAAATAACGAATAACGGGATGTTCTCTTTTAACCATATGAGGTCTGATAGTTTTAGAGTTTTTGCGTTGTCGGATAAAAACAACAACTTATTTTTTGACCTACCAACAGAAGAAATTGGTTTTATAAAAGAGCCTGTTTTTATTAATAGGACTACAGCGCCTCTAGAGATTCCTTTGTTTGTTCCACATGAAGCCAACTATCGAATAGTTGATTATGATGGCAAGATAAGTGACAATAGAATAAGCTTGACTTTGAATAAAAATGTTTATAGCGCAGAGCAAATATTGGTTGAAAGCATGGACGGATTTTCTAGACCTATTGTTTATGACTTCAATTATTTAAAAGAGATAGATGTTTTTTTTGGTGAAACCTTAGACTCTGTGTCTCGTGTGGATTTAAAAATAACAGTTGGAGAAAATGTAATTGACACAATCAGCGTTTTTAAACACGAAACAACAGAAGGGCTAGCCTTTCTTAAGCCAACATTGAAAAACGACAAACTGCTGAAAATAGACACATTATACGCTTTGTTTAAAGCTCCAGTTGAATACATAGTAGAAGAAAATGTATTTGTTGTTGATCTTAATAGTGGAGACAGTATCGTTCCTCTGCAAATATTTACTGAATATGAGAACAACGTTGGTTTCTTTTCTGAACATAGTAGTTTTTCTGATGCTGGTATTAAGAGAATTGTTTTTCTAGATTCCTTCGCACATACTTCTACTAAAGAAACGAACGATAGTGTAAATTTGGAATTTACGATAGAAGAGCCAACGTTAAGGGGGAATTTAAAACTTACATATGTTTTAACAGACACACTTTCTAACTATATTGTTAATGTTTATAGTTCTGATTATCAATATAATAAATATCATTACATAGAAAAAGACTTTAATTTTTTTATTGAATATAAAAATATGCGACCAGGGGCTTATAAAGTGAAAATAATTAAAGACAAGAACAAAAATAGACTTTGGGATTCCGGAAGTATTAATGGATATAAGTTTCCGGAAGAAATCTATATCCATGATAAAACTTTTACCATTCGACCAAATTGGGAAACAGAAGAAGAAATAAGGTTCTAATGTCTGAAAGGGAAAATAAAAGGCAACTCCGAACATTGGGTTTCATAATTGCATTTGACCTTTTGAGTGCATGTATGACTGTGCCATTATTCCCGATATTGATAAAAGATGCAGAATTGGGTTTGTTGCCTGCGCATGTGGATTTTAATAATCGAAACTTACTGAATGGGTATTTGTTTGGTTTTTATGCACTCGCTCAATTTATTGGAGCACCAATTGTTGGAGCGCTTTCAGACAAGTATGGTAGAAAGAAAATATTGTCTATCGTTTTTGTTTTAAACATTTTGCAATATTTATTTATTGCGGTAAGTATTTTTTATAAAAGTATTGCGCTGTTATTTGTTTCACGGATAGTATCCGGTTTGGCAGGAGGAACCGTGTTCGTTGAACAGTCAGCAATAGCTGATTTAAGCACACCAAAAAACAAGGCAAGAAACATGGGCATTGTTGGGGCTTCTTTTGGGTTTGGATTGATAGTAGGCCCGATATTAAGTACGGTTTTGTCTGATAGTTCAATATATAAAGGGTTTAATTTGACAACACCCTTTTTGGCGATCTTATTAATTAATACGATTAACTTGGTTTTGTTACATCGGTTTTTTAAGGAAACGTATAATCGTGATAGGACAATAAGTGTAAATTTTAACTCTGGAATAGAAAATATTAAAAGAGCAATTGTCGAACCTCAATGGAGAAGACTTTTTCTAGTAATATTTATAGTGACTATTGGTTTTATGTTTTTTCTGCAGTTTTTTCAAATTTTTTTAATGGAAAAGTTCGAAATGACTATTGTTGAACAAGGGTTGTTGTTGGCGTATTGTGGGTTGTGGATGGCAATAAGTCAAGGCTTGATATTACGATGGTTAACAAAATTTTATAGCGCACATGATTTGGTTCGGTTTAGCTTACCTCTCTTTGCTATAGGATATTTATTAATGCTGTTGCCAGAAACAAAAGTGATGGTTTACCTCTTTATTCCTGTTATGATTGTTTTTCAAGGGTTGGCGTTTCCAAGTTTACTGGCCATTGTTTCAAACCATGCTACAAAAGATGTTCAAGGGGAGACAATTGGAATTAACCAGTCCGTACAATCTTTAGCAGCGGCCGTTCCTGCATTATTGGTTGCTTCTTTTGTGACCAAATGGATAAATTTTCCTTTTATTTTTGGTGCGATAATGGCACTTTTAGCTTGGTTTTTATTTCTTTTTGAAAAAAATGAATGAAATTTGAACGATCTAAAGAATTGGCTTGTTATTTGATGGTAGTTTAGAATATAAAATAAAATCATGAAAAAAGTATTAAGTATCTCGTTTTTGATTGCCGGACTCTGTTTTTTAGGAAACATATCTATCGCTCAAGACGCAACAACAGAAACTGTTAGCACTGAAGTAGCATTATCTACTTTAAATTTAGATGTAGAAGGAATGACTTGTCAAGGTTGTGAATACAAAGTTAAATCTGTTCTTCAAGGTATAGATGGCGTTGTAGCAACGAATAAAGTTTGTTCACAAAGTGACAAAGCCTCACTAACTTATGATCCGAAAAAGATTAGTGAAGAACAAATTATTGTGCAGCTAGCAGAGAAAACAGGTTATGGTATTTCTGTAAGTGAAAATACAGCAAAAGCTAAAACAGAATGTACAAAGTCTAAAACAGAATGTACAAAGTCTAAGACAGAATGCACCAAGTCGAAAGCAGAATGCAAAAAATCCAAAGCAGAGTGTACGAAGTCTAAAGCAGAATGTAAGAAATCAAAAAGCACATGTACAAAAAAGAAATAAAGCATATACTTTAATGGACTATTTAAAAAGGCGGCTTGAAAAACAAGCCGCCTTTTTAAATTTTAACATAGGTGAATTTTAATCGTAAGCGGGAATTGGCAACGTAGACCGAAGTTTTTGCTTTAGCTTTTTTTGATAATCTTCAAATAACCAATTGAAATAATTATTCGTTGTTTTGGCCATGCAATGTGTATAAACACTTAACCTAAACCTTATATCATCTTCTAAAGAGTTCATTAAGTCAACTCCTTCAAACAAGTCTTCAGCGTTTTCCAAAATCATACTATAATGATTGTCTAAAGACATATCTATCACCTTAATAGTGCTTAGCCCACGATGAATTTGTTCCGCGTATAGTGCTGCAATGTCAAAATCAAAACTATTGGTATTTGGAAAAAGAGATTTCAATTCCTCCGGAAAAATATAATGAAGACCTTTTTCCATCTCTTGTTCCCTTTCTGTTAGGTATTCTAGATAGGTTAAAGGATTTATAAATATTTCATTCCAATCAATATAGTCTTTCCAAAGACCAAGTCTCCGCGCATTATCTCCTAAATCAATAATGTTAAACTGTTTCTTATTGGGGAGTGTTCTAGAACCTCTACCAATCATTTGGTGATAGAGCGTCAGAGATCTTGTTGCTCGATTAAGGATAATGGTTTCTACAGTTGGTTCATCAAAGCCTGTTGTAAGTATACCTACAGAGGTTAAAATAGCATTGGGGGTTTCCTTAAACCATTGAAGCGTTTCAATTCTTTCTTTCTTTTGGTTGGTACTGTCTAGGTGCTTAATGTCTAAGCCCGCCTTTTTAAAGTTTTCGTATACAGATTTAGATGTAGAAATACTACTGTTGAATATCAGTGTTTTCGTGTTTTTAGCTCTTTCAAGGTAAGAAACCATTAGTTTATCATGCATTTCAGAAGAGCCATAAACTTTGTCTAAAGAACTTACTGTAAAGTCCCCATCTGTGCCAACTTTTAGAGACTTTAACTTAACATCATAAGTATATGTTTCTGCATTGCTTAAGTATCCTTTGTCGATTAAATCAGATATGGAATCACCAACAATTAATTTCTTATAATGTCTATTTAAGGGATTATTTAGATTAGAACTTAATGGGGTTGCCGTAACACCAAAAATCACGGCATCCTTAAAGTATTGAAAGATTTTTCTAAAAGAATTATAATGAGCTTCATCAACAATTACCAAATCAATGTGATCCAAAAAGTGCTCATCTTCTTGCAGCCGGTTGTTTAATGTTTCAACCATAGCTAAAAAACAAGCATAACTTTCCTTTTTGTCTAACTCTTTTACTTCGCTGGTTATTAGTTTACTCGGAACACCCGTTTCCTCTAAAGTTTTTGCTGTTTGCCTTAAAAGCTCTATTCTGTGTGTAAGAATCAAGACTTTTTCTTTGTTTAGATTGATGTACCTTCTTACGACTTCTGAAAAAATAATAGTCTTCCCTCCTCCTGTTGGAAGTTGAAATAAAAGATTTTGCTTTTTAGCATTTTTGTCTAAAACAGTTAGAATATCCTTAATGGCTTCCTCTTGATAAGGATAAAGCGTTTTTGCGGTGGACGGTCTTTCTGCTTTGACAACTAAATGCATATGGATTTTAATTTTGAGCTGTGCAAAAATACAGATAAACTAACAGGTAGGTGTAATATTTTAAAATAATTAAGGGTTTGTTGATAAGTTTATTGGCTTGAGCCGCTTTTTTTGGGGTAAGAAAGAGAAACAGGAGATGGATAAACAGGGTTTCTTCGATTATATGCAATAATAAAGTCAAATAAGTTAATATCTATCTTATGTTTCATAATATCATTGTAAAGTTCTTTATCATTTTTAATAAAATGTTCTACATATGGGTATTCTAACGGGTAAACTTCTCCTGTATTAATATCTAATAGCTTGTTTAAATTGAATTTGCTTTCTCCGGGCATAGGATAGTTTATAAAGGGGTTGGTATTTCGATTTTTATTACCAATATCTATATTAAACACACATAATGCCCCTATAATATCAATTCTTGAAAAAAGAATCTGATTTTTTAGAAGATCCTTATTGGCTCCGGCTTCAAAAATACCACCACGATAATTTATATAGGGTTTCCCCTTGTAACAAATACCCCAAATTTTTCTAGAGGCAATTTTTTTCCCATTGACTTTTATTTTGCTAATATGCTCTAAGTGGTAATCATTAGAATCAACGTAAAACAATTCCACTTCACTGCCTGTATATGTTGGGATATTTCCTTTAAACTCTTCAAATGAAAGGTAAACACCATCTTTAAAATCGAATGTTTCGCTTAAAGGAGTGTTTTGGGCATTAAGCAAGAAAAAGCAACAACTACTCAGACATAAAAAAAAGATCGGCCTGCAGTTAAACATAAGGTCCTTTAATAAACAAAGGTATACCATAATAAGTAATTAAACACATAAAACGTGCCTAACTACCTATTATTATAAGTTTGCAGCGAGCCTAGATGCCTGATCTATAGCTCTTTTGGCATCAAGTTCAGCAGCAACATCGGCCCCTCCTATTAGATGTGTTTTAATGCCTTTATCTTTAAGAGGGTCGTTTAAATCCCTTAAAGATGTTTGACCCGCACAAATTATAATGTTATCTGCCTCTATAATTTGAGGTTTTTTATTGCGATCTATAATATGTAAACCCAAATCATCAATTTTTACATATTGAACCCCTCCTATCATGGTTACCTTTTTATGCTTTTTTAAAGATGCTCTGTGAATCCAACCTGTCGTTTTTCCAAGATTTTTTCCAAGCTTTCCTTCGGACCTTTGTAAAAGCGTAATTTCTCTAGGAGACTTGTGAGGTTTAGGCTCCACACCTTCAATTCCTCCGCGAACTTCATTTTTCGGGTCTATCCCCCACTCTTCCAAATATTGACTAATATTTTCTGAGTAAGAAGGACCTTCATGAGCTAAGTATTCACAAACATCAAAACCAATGCCTCCCGCACCTATTACAGCCACACGTTTTCCTACACTTTTTTCATTTCTTAAAACATCAATATATGATAAAACCTTAGGGTGCTCAATGCCTGGAAGGGTTAATTTTCTAGGATTAACCCCTGTGGCAATTATAACTTCATCAAACCCTCCATCGCTTAACTCTTGCGAAGAAACCTTTTTGTTGAGTTCTAACTTAACCCCTGTTTTTTGAATCATTTTACCAAAGTAACGGATCGTTTCATAAAACTCTTCTTTACCAGGAACTTTCTTAGCCATATTGAACTGCCCCCCTATTTCACTATCTGCCTCAAATAAGGTTACGTCATGTCCTCTTTCTGCTGCTACTGTGGAACAGGCTAGCCCTGCAGGGCCAGCACCAACAACAGCAATTTTCTTTTTAGCCTTTGAAGGAAGATAGTTTAATTCTGTTTCATGACAGGCTCTTGGATTTACCAAGCAACTACAAATTTTGTTTTTAAAAGTATGATCCAAACAGGCTTGATTGCAAGCGATACAAGTATTAATTTCATCGGCTTTATTTTCATATGCCTTTTGCACCCAAAACCCGTCTGCAAGAAATGGCCGAGCCATAGAAATCATATCAGCATCCCCCCTGGCTAAAACCTCTTCAGCTACTTGAGGCATATTGATACGGTTACTCGTACATAAAGGAATGCTTAGTTCAGACTTCATTTTTTTTGTTACCCATGTAAATGCAGCTCTTGGTACCATCGTTGCTATGGTTGGAATTCTGGCTTCATGCCATCCAATACCAGTGTTAATAATTGTTGCTCCTGCTTTTTCAATTTCCTTTCCCAAGTGAACAACTTCTTCCCATGTACTTCCATCGTGAATGAGGTCAAGCATAGATAAGCGGTAAATGATAATGAAATCTTCTCCAACTTTTTGCCGGGTTCTTTTAACTATTTCAATAGGGAATTTTATTCTATTTTCATATGGGCCTCCCCATTCATCGGTTCTTTTATTCGTATGTTTAACAATAAACTGATTGATTAAGTATCCTTCCGAACCCATTATTTCCACACCGTCATACCCTGCTTCTTTGGCTAAAGCAGCGCAACTAGCAAAATCATTAATTGTTCGTTCAATCCCCTTTTTCGAAAGCGACCTAGGGGCTCCAAAAGGAGTAATGGGAGATTGAATCTTAGAAGGAGCAACATTAAATGGATGATAAGCATATCTGCCTGCATGTAATATTTGCATGGCTATTTTACCCCCTTCTTCGTGCACGCGATCGGTTACAATCTTGTGTTTTTTTGCCAGTTTTTTGCTGGTTAATTTGCCAGCAAATGGTTTTACCCACCCTTCCCAATTTGGTGCTACACCACCAGTAACAATTAAGCCAACTCCTCCTTTTGCTCTTTCCCCAAAAAAAGTAGCCATTTTATTATAACCATCTTTGGTTTCTTCTAGCCCGGTATGCATGGAGCCCATTAAAACTCTGTTCTTTAAAGTGGTAAACCCTAGATCTAGAGGTTTAAAAATGCTTGGATATTGATTGTGTTCCATAGTTTAGATAATTTTCAATGCGTGCATTGTATTTTGATGTTCGCAAATTTAATGCTATTTTTTG
>CBDCGV010000018.1:0-729570 GCA_965216955.1 Chitinophagales bacterium
AGGACGCATATAAGGTAATTCTGGAAAAACTTAGAGATAGACATGTTAAAGCCATTCATGAGCTGATTACGAACGGTGAGCTAAAAGATGCAGAAAGAGAAATTGAAAGTAGGTTTCAAGAGATAGATGATCTCCTAAATGGAATTAGTTTACTCGGAGAAATGCCTGATAGGAGTTATGCGCAATTAGTTAGTTATGGAGAGCGATTAAGTAATTTTATCATTGCTGCTGTTTTTAGAGCATCTAATGTAGATGCATACTTTTTAAATGCGAGTGAAAATATCGTTAAAACAAATAGTGAGTTTCTGTCTGCAAAGGTTGACTTTAAGCAAACCAATGAAAATATTAGAAAACAGATAAATAATCCAAATAAAGTTGCTGTGGTTACAGGCTTTATTGGGTCAGACAAAGAAGGTAATATTACAACATTAGGACGTGGAGGCTCTGATTTTACAGCGGCTATTTTCGGCGCAGCTTTAGATGCACAAGAAATTGAAATTTGGACAGATGTAGATGGCGTGCTTACAGCAGATCCACGAAGAGTAGAGCAGGCATTTTCAATCAATGAATTGAGCTACAAAGAGGCGATGGAAATGTCTCACTTTGGAGCAAAGGTAATTTATCCACCGACTATCCAACCGGCGCTGAATAAAAACATTCCTCTAAGAATTAAAAACACATTTAATCCTGAAGGAGAGGGCACTAAAATATGTCATGATCCCCAACCTTTTAAGGGGCCAATTAAAGGAATTTCTTCTATAAGCAACGTGGCCTTGTTAAGATTTGAAGGTAGCGGTCTAGTTGGAGTAATAGGGATGGCAGCAAGGCTTTTTAATGCGCTGTCGCAGGCCAGTATAAATATCATCTTCTTGACGCAAGGTTCTTCTGAGCATTCGATTTGTTTTGGTGTACAACCAAAAGATGCGGAGAAGGCTAACGAGATTATTAATCATGAATTTAATCTAGAAATAGAAGCTAATTACATACAGCCTTTAATTATTGAGAAAGGCAAATCCATAATTGCAGTAATTGGAGAAAATATGTCACATGTTCCTGGTATTGCTGCACGAGTTTTTAAAGCACTAGGTAATAACGGTATTAATGTTGCCGCAATTGCTCAAGGTTCATCAGAATTAAATATTTCGGCAGTAATTGATAAAGAACATGAAGCAAAGGCTTTAAATGCATTACATGAGATATTTTTTGAAAAAGATGATGTTACACTTAATCTGTTTTTAGTAGGGCCTACAGGGTTAATTGGCGGAACTTTGATAGAACAAATCAAAGCTCAGCAATCATTCTTAGGGAAAGAAAAGAACTTGGAAATCAATGTTATTGGGTTGGTAAATTCTAAGAAGATGCTAATTAGTAAGAATGGAATTAATTTAGATAATTGGCAGCAGAAATTTGAAAGTGAGGGAGAAAGCTCAGATATAGACGCTTTTACAGAAAAACTGGTGCAGCTTGATTTTGCGAATAGTGTTTTAGTAGATTGTAGCGCAAGTAGTGTTGTGGTAGATAAGTACGAACAATTGCTTTCTAATAATATTTCTGTAGTAACGCCTAATAAAATTGCGAATACGTTAAGTCAGAAAAAGTATGTGGAGCTAAGAAAATTGGCAAAACAGCATCATGCACATTTTATGTATGAAACAAATGTTGGTGCGGGATTACCGGTAATTAGTACATTACATGCCTTACAGAATAGTGGCGATGAAATACTAAAAATTGAAGCAGTACTATCGGGGTCTTTATCTTTTATTTTTAATTCTTTTTCTGGCGATATTAAATTCAGTGATATTGTCAAGGAGGCACAACAGAAGGGATATACAGAACCAGACCCGAGAGATGATTTAAGCGGTTTAGATGTAGCAAGAAAATCGTTGATTTTAAGTAGAGAGGTAGGAGTGGAAATGGAATTGAAAGATATTAAGGTGGAGAATTTGGTGCCCGAAGCGGGAAGAAATGGTTCAGTAGAAGACTTTTTTAAAGCTTTAGAAGCTAACGATAATGAAAAAGAAGCTTTGAAAAAGGAATGTGAACTAGAAGGAACGGCGTTGCGTTATATGGCAACAATTGAAAATGGAGCAGTTAAAGTGTCTTTAAAAAAGGTAGATAAAACACATCCTTTTTATAATTTATCTGGAAGTGATAACATGATTGTTTTTACGACTAAAAGATATTCAACAAATCCATTAGTAGTCAAAGGTCCTGGTGCTGGAGCTGAAGTAACAGCTGCGGGGGTTTTTGCAGAGATTATTAGTATTGGAAATTATAGAGCAAACTGATGGTTAAAGTTGGAGATGAAATAAAAGTGTTTGCCCCGGCAACCGTAGCAAATGTTGCTTGCGGTTTTGACGTGCTTGGTTTTGCGATTGATCAACCTGGAGATGATATTGTTTTAAAGGTGGTTGAAGGAGAGAAAGTATCTTTTAAAGATATAATTGGAGACAATGGGGAGTTACCAAGAAATGCGAATAAAAACAGTGCGACCGTTGCTATTCAACAATATCTAAATTTTATAGGCGAAAAGGCAGGTATTGAGGTGACTTTATATAAAAAAATGCCTTCAGGAAGTGGCTTAGGAAGTAGCGCTGCTAGTGCTGTAGCTGCAGTTTATGCAATTAATAAATTGTTCGATGATCGTCTTACAAAAGAGGAATTACTCCCATTTTTACTAGAGGCGGAACGAGCAGCATGTGATGCAGCCATTGCAGATAATGTTGCAGCTTCTCTTTTTGGGGGATTTATTTTAGTAAAAAGTTATGAGCCGCTGGAAATTGTACAGTTACCAGTTCCAGATGATTTATATTGTGCCGTTATCTTTCCTCATTTAAAAGTGCTTACCAAGGATGCTAGAAACGTTTTGCCAGAAGATATTCCCTTAAAAAAGTCATTAAGGCAAAGTGCCAATCTAGGAGGATTGATAACCGGATTATTTACTAATAATTATGGATTGATAGGCCGTTCGTTAAAAGATTATATCGCCGAACCTTATCGTGCTCAATTTATACCTGGTTTTGATCATTTAAAGAAGGCCATGATTGAAAACGGTGGATTAGGTGGAAGTATAAGTGGTTCTGGTCCGTCTGTATTTTCTTTGTCAAAGGGGCTTGACGTGGCACAAAAGGTGGGAAATGCAATGCAAAGAATAATGCTCGATCAAGGTATTCAGTCAGATTTATACATCTCAAAAGTAAATGCTCAAGGACCTAAGGTTTATTAAAAGGATTTCCTGCTCCCAAAAGGAGTTGAAATTATATAATCAAATGAAACAATTATAGTCTAATGATTTTATACAGTACAAAACATAAATCACCAAATGTAAATCTAAAGGAAGCCGTTATTAAAGGACTTCCTAATGACAATGGATTGTACATGCCTATTAACATCGAAAGGCTTCCAGATACTTTTTTCAAAGAAATAGACCAGCTGCCTTTTGAGGAATTATCCTTGCGAGTAGCTCAACATTTAATAGGTGATTTTGTTCCTTCGAAAGATCTAAAAGAAATTGTTTTTGATGCCATTAATTTTGAGGCGCCGGTTCATTTTATTGATGATAACCTTGGTTTTTTAGAGCTTTTTCATGGCCCTACACTTGCTTTTAAAGATTTTGGTGCGCGATTTATGGCGAGAATTATGGGCTATTTCCTAAAGAATGAAAATAGAGAAGTCAATATTCTAGTAGCCACCTCAGGAGATACTGGAAGTGCTGTTGCGCATGGGTTTTTAGATGTAGAAGGCATTAAGGTTACGGTGCTCTATCCAAAGGGAAAGGTCAGTGAAATTCAAGAACGGCAATTTACAACGTTAGGACGAAACATTACAGCACTTGAAATTGAAGGTACTTTTGATGATTGTCAGCATTTGGTTAAAACAGCTTTTCTTGATGAAGAATTGAATAAAAAGATGAATCTTTCATCTGCAAATTCTATTAATATTGCAAGACTTATACCTCAATCATTCTATTACTTTAATGCATATAAGCAGCTAGATAACAAAGACTTACCGCTTTATTTTTGTGTGCCAAGTGGTAATTTTGGAAATTTAACTGCAGGTCTATTTGCGCAAAAAATGGGATTGCCCATTACAAAAATGATTGCTGCAAATAATAGTAATGATGAATTCAAAATTTACGTTGATACAGGTGTTTTTGAACCCAAACCATCTATTTCAACAATATCGAACGCAATGGATGTTGGAAATCCCAGTAATTTTTGGAGAATCCTTGATATGTGTGCGCAAAAACATGATAGAGTAATTGAAAAAATTGCAGCATATAGCTTTAGTGATGAGGAAACTAAAGAAGGGGTAAAAGAGATTTTCAAAAACCATAATTATATCATGTGTCCGCATACAGCCGTTGGATACTTGGGGATGAAGTCTTTCGTTAAAGAAAAAGCTCTTTCGAAAGCTAATAAAATTGTCTTATCAACGGCACATCCTGTTAAATTTAAGGAGGTTGTAGAGCCCATTATCAATGGAGAAGTTGCCATTCCTGAAAGGCTTAAAAAGGTATTAGGAAATGAAAAAAAATCTATCTCCATGACCAATTCATATAATGATTTTAAAGCATTCTTAATAGAAGAAAATGCTTAATCTGAGATTAATTCATAATCTTTATTAAAAGATAGATACCTTAAAATTTAAGTCGGATCACTAATTGTATTTAATGCAATAAGTTTGATAAGTATACTTGAAAATAGATATCTGTAAATCGAGTAAGATGGAAAAACTAAAGTTAGCCATACAAAAGTCAGGAAGGTTAAGCGAGAAATCGTTGGCCTTAATAAAAGGATGTGGTATAAAATATAGAAGTAGCTCTAAAAAACTAGTGGCTTCATGCGACAATTTTCCTTTAGAAATATTGTTTCTAAGAGATGATGATATACCCGGGTATGTTGAAGATGGAGTGGCAGATATTGGTATTGTAGGCCAAAATGTGATTGAAGAAAAGAATAACAAAGTTATTGTTAAACGCGAGCTTGGTTTTTCAAGATGTAGGCTTTCAATAGCTATCCCAAGAGAACAAACGTATTCCTCTATTAAAGATTTAGATGGTAAGTCCATTGCGACTTCTTATCCAGTTATTCTGTCTAATTTTCTTAAGGAAAGCAACGTTAAAGCAGATATACAAGAAATTTCTGGATCTGTTGAAATAGCGCCCTCTATAGGGTTAGCCGATGCTATTTGCGACATTGTTAGTACTGGTAGCACGTTGATTAGTAATGGCCTAAAAGAAGTAGAAACCATTTTTAAGTCACAGGCGGTTTTAGTTGCAGCACCTAATTTATCAGACGAAAAAGGTATGTTGTTGGCTAGATTGTTGTTTAGAATGCAAGCACTTGAAAATGCATTGAACCACAAATACATTGTTTTGAATGCCCCTAATGATTCTATTCAAGAAATTAAGGGTATTCTACCAGGAATTAAGAGCCCTTCTATAACACCTCTAGCAGATAGTGAATGGAGTTCTGTTTCATCAGTAATTAACGAAAATGACTTCTGGGAAGTAATTGAGCAATTAAAGGCAGTTGGTGCTGAAGGAATTTTAGTGATGCCTATAGAAAAAATGATTTACTAATGAAAGTCCTGCAGTATCCAAAAAGAGATGTTTGGAAGGAATTAACGGAACGGCCTAATGTAGATACTTTAGCATTAGCAGCAGTAGTAGACCCAATTATACAAAGCGTTAGAAAAGAAGGAGATATAGCATTAATTGAGTTTGCTAAAAAATTTGATGATGTTGAATTGAAAGAAATCAAGGTTTCAGAAGAAGAAATAGACAAAGCAGAGAAGTTAGTAGATGATGAACTAAAAAGAGCAATTGCTACAGCTTATGAAAATATTTATAAGTTTCATGCTTCGCAGTTAGAAGAATCAAGGGCAATTGAAACAATGCCTGGAGTTACATGCTGGCGTCGGGCTGTCCCCATTGAAAGTGTGGGATTGTATGTTCCTGGAGGAAGTGCACCTTTATTTTCCACGGTTCTAATGCTTGGTATACCAGCACAAATAGCAGGGTGTAAAAATATTGCATTATGTACGCCATGTAATAAGGCGGGAGTAGTGAATCCAGCAATATTGTATACCGCCAAAAAAATAGGTATCAGCAGTATCTTTAAAATTGGAGGAGCACAGGCAATAGCTGCATTTGCCTTTGGAACTGAAACAATACCCAAAGTGGATAAGATTTTTGGCCCGGGAAATCAATATGTTACCGGCGCAAAACAGGCAGTTAATAATTCAGGTGTAGCAATTGATATGCCGGCAGGTCCGTCAGAGGTATTGGTAATTGGCGATGAATATGCCAATCCTGCTTTTATAGCTGCAGATCTTTTATCTCAGGCTGAGCATGGCCCTGATAGTCAGGTCGTCTTTGTGAGTTTGTCAGAAGCTTTGTTAGAAGGTGTCCAGAGTCAAATAGATATTCAAATAAAACAATTACCTCGAAAAAATATAGCTCAAAGAGCATTGGATAATAGTTTAGCAATTGTTGTTAACACTTTAGAAGAGGCACTGGATTTTTCCAATCTATATGCTCCAGAGCACCTTATTCTAGCAATTAAAACTCCAGAGAAGAGCATTAATAAAATTATAAATGCAGGATCTGTTTTTTTAGGAAACTATACACCTGAAGCAGCAGGGGATTATGCGTCAGGAACCAATCATACTTTGCCTACAAATGGATATGCTACTGCCTATAGTGGAGTTTCCTTAGATTCCTTTATGAAGAAAATAACTTTTCAGAAAATAACTAAAGAAGGTATCCAGCAAATAGGAAAGACAATAGAAACTATGGCTGAAGCCGAAGAGCTTATGGCTCATAAAAATGCGGTTACACTTAGATTAACTTCAAATTAGATTTAAATGGAGACTACTTTTGATTTAGATAGTTTGTTGCGGCCCCACATAAAGAAAATAAAGCCATATTCTTCGGCACGTTCTGAATATAAAGGAGAGGGGATATTTTTAGATGCCAACGAAAATAGCATTGGGTCTGTAGCAATTGAAATGTACAATCGTTATCCTGATCCTCTACAACAGGCAGTTAAGAATGCTATTGGAGATTATCAAAAAATCAATACAGATAATATTTTTCTATCTAATGGTAGTGATGAAGCGATCGACTACATTATAAGATTGTTTTGTGAACCATATCGAGACAAAATATTAATCTTTGAACCAACATTTGGAATGTATGAATCTGCTGCAACGATCAATAATATAGAGATTGTTCGTGAATCTTTGAACAAGAAATTCCAAATTGATGTTGAAAGTACACTTAATACAATAGAAAATAATGACATAAAGGTTGTTTTTATTTGCACGCCCAATAATCCAACTGGGAATAGTATTCATTCTGAGGATATCAAAATACTGCTGCAGTCTTTTAAAGGGATTGTTGTGGTTGATGAAGCTTATGTTGATTTCTCTTCAGAAGCTTCTTGGATTGAAAACCTAAAGAAATGCCCTAATCTAATTGTATTACAAACATTTAGTAAGTCTTGGGGATTAGCGGGTTTGCGATTGGGAGTTACTTATGCTTCCAAAGAGATTATCGAAACAATGAACTTAGTTAAACAACCATACAATGTTAATGAATACACCCAAAAAGTAGCATTAGAAGCCTTTAAAAATATTGAGACAAAGCAGAAATTACTCGATCAACTTAAAGATCAAAAGCTACAATTAGGAGAGGAACTAAGTTTACATAAAGCTATTCAAAAAATATATCCATCTGATGCTAATTTCTTCTTGGCTAAAGTAGAAGATGCAAACGATTTGTATCAGTTTTTGATTGAAAGAAAGATTATTGTTAGAAATAGAACGACAACTACTGGGTGTGAAAATTGTATTCGTATAACTGTTGGCAGCAAAGAGGAAAATAATCTTCTAATAGAGGCTTTAGATGAATATTCAAGGATAAAAGAACAGGAAAAAGAGGAATTGTCTATTCAAGAAGAGGAGACACAAGCTGCTGTAGAAGAACCAAAAGAAAAGGAATAATTAACTTTGAGGTATGAAAAAGATACTTTTTGTAGATAGAGATGGAACTTTAATTCATGAACCCGATGACTTAATGATAAATACTTATGAAAAGCTTTCTTTTTTACCTGGAGTTATTAAATTTCTAAAAAAAATAGTTGATGAGTTTGATTTTATACCTGTAATAATAACTAATCAGGATGGCTTAGGAACGTCTGAATATCCTGAAGAAACCTTTTGGCCACCGCATAACAAAATGTTAGAAATATTTAGAAACGAAGGCGTTGAGTTTGATGAAGTCTTTATTGACAAAACCTTTGCTAAAGACAATCAATCAACAAGAAAACCAGGGACAGCTTTACTTACAAAATATATAAATGGTGCTTACGATTTGTCGAATTCAATAGTTGTAGGCGATAGATATACAGATATTCAATTAGCAAAAAATTTAGGAGGGAAGGGAATTTTAATTGGCAGAAGTATTGATACAGAAGATGATGACAAATTAGATTTATCCCAACTGTCTGACAATTTAATTGCTAAAGTTAAAGATTGGGAAGAAATATATTCGCTTCTAAAGAAAATAGATGAATCGCCAAGAGAAGCGATTGTATCAAGAAAAACTAATGAAACTAACATTCAAATCTCTATTAACTTAGATGGTACAGGGGCTTCCAATATCTCTACTGGTCTTGGATTTTTTGATCATATGCTCGAGCAAGTTGCAAAACATGCCGAATGCGATCTAAAAATAAATGTAGAAGGAGATTTACATATTGATGAGCATCATACTATAGAGGATACCGCATTGGCATTAGGAGAGGCTTTTAAACAAGCGTTAGGGAGTAAAAAGGGAATAGAACGCTATGGATTTCTTTTGCCAATGGATGAAGCATTGGCACAGGTAGCTATTGATTTTTCAGGACGTCCTTTTTTAGTTTGGGAAGCGCAGTTTGATAGAGAGAAAGTAGGAGATATGCCAACAGAATTATTTAAGCATTTCTTTAAGTCATTTACAGATACTTCTTTATCAACGTTAAATATTAAAGTAGTTGGTGACAATGAACATCATAAAATAGAGGCCATCTTTAAGGCCTTTGCTAAAGCTATTAAAATGGCTGTAAAAAGAACTGGTAATAGTATCCCCTCAACAAAAGGGACACTATAAATTATAATGTAAAAGTGTTTTCACTTTTATTGCACAGCTTTTAGCTTACCTCATTTCTCTATTTATTTTTCAAATGTATTGGAACTTTTGGATGTCTATTAGATGTTTGAAATGCTTAAGCATAAATAAAGATGGTAAGATTACGGGTTTTAGTGTTCTTAATTATTTGTTCTACGATTACGGTTTTTGCGCAGGATGATAATTTGAACGTAAACAAAGAAAAATTAGCAGTGTCTGGGTATGATTTGGTAAGTTATTTTAATGAATCAGTACCAATTAAAGGAAGTAAAGAATTGAATGTTACTTATCATACTGCCATTTACTATTTTTCTTCAGAAGACAATAAAGCAAAATTCAAAAACGATCCTGAAAAATATTTGCCGCAATATGGAGGATGGTGTGCTTATGCTATTGGAGCTAAAAATAAAAAAGTAAAAATCAATCCAAAAACATACAAGATAAAGGAGGATAAATTGTATCTATTTTATAATAGTGGCGGAAACAACACACTAATAAAATGGAATAAAGATGAAGATAATCTCAAACAAAATGCAGATAAACATTGGAGTTCGTTAATTAGTAAAAAATAGAATTGAAATGAGAATAGTAGATTGGATTACAAGGATAGTTGTGGCTATAATTTTGCTTCAAACACTTTTTTTTAAGTTTACAGGGCATGCGGATAGCATTCATATATTTTCAACTTTAGGAATGGAACCATGGGGGAGAATTGGAACAGGAATCGTTGAGTTAATAGCATCTGTTTTGATTCTGGTTCCTGCTACTGCAGGTATTGGAGCTGCTTTGGCTTTAGGAACAATATCCGGAGCAATATTCTTTCATCTAACAAAACTAGGGATAGTAGTCAATGGGGATGGTGGAACATTATTTATAATGGCAATAATTGTATTTGTTTGTGCTTTGGTTGCTTTGTTCATCCACAGGAAAGAAGTGCCTATTTTGAAGCGTATTTTTTAAGAACTTACCTTAATTTATGACAATACAATTAAAAAATAGGTATTCCATTATGAAATTGAAATAAAAGTCATAATTTTACAGTTGAAATGACAATAATAACAACAAATACATGGCACTGGTGGTTAGCAATTAGCTAAGCAGGGGAACAGTATTTGTTTTATAATAAATTAAAATAGAAGGCTCGCTGTTCATAGCGAGCCTTCTTATTTTTGGTTAAATAGCAAAGGGAATAGATTTGCGTAATGAGTGAAAAAAAGAAATATAAAATTGAATTAAGCCATAAAAAGGTAATTGGAGATATGCTTACGCCCGTAAGTATCTATATGCAAATAAGAGATGAATATTCCAATGCTTTTCTGCTGGAGAGTTCTGATTATCATGGAGATGAACATACTTTTTCATATATATGTTTTGATCCTATTGGAGAAATAAAAATGGTTAATGACGAGATATCCTTTTTGTATCCTGATAACAATCAAACCAAACATACGATTACTAAAGAGCAAAATACGGCACTACTTATTAAGGAATACATTGATGCGTATGAAATAGAAGATAATGAGTTAGATTTTATTTCAAATGGATTATTTGGTTACATGACATATGATGCTATAGAGTGTTTTGAGGATATTCAATTGAATAAGCCAAAACCCAATATCCCTTCTATGCATTATTTTGTCTTTAGATATATAATTGCTATAAATCACTTTAATAATGAATTGCACATTGTTAAAATGTCAGTAAATAGAGAAGAAGGCGATGAAGAGGGCTCAATTGATAAAATAGAGAGTTTAATCAAAAGAAATACTTTTGCTACCTATAGTTTTGAAAGGGTTGGAGAGAAGCAAGTTAATTGTACTAATGAGGAGTACCTGAATATGGTTAAAAAAGGTATTTATCATTGCTATAGAGGAGATGTGTTTCAGATCGTTTTATCAAGGAGATTTAGTCAAAAATTTAACGGGGATGATTTTAACGTGTATAGAACATTGAGGTCTATAAATCCGTCACCTTATCTGTTTTATTTTGATTTTGGAGGACATAAAATATTCGGATCTTCTCCCGAAGCGCAATTAATTATAAAGGAAGGGAAAGCTGTTATTCATCCCATAGCTGGAACATTTCGTAGAACCGGAAATGATACAGAAGATGCAGCGTTAGCTAAAAAATTAATCGCAGATCCTAAAGAGAATGCAGAACATATTATGCTCGTCGATTTAGCAAGAAATGATTTGAGTAGGCATGGAAATAATGTAACAGTAGAAGTCTATAGGGAGGTTCAATATTACTCTCATGTAATTCACTTGGTTTCAAAGGTTAGTGGTCAAATAAATAATGAAGCAGAAAAAATAGAAATTATTGGAGATACTTTTCCTGCAGGAACACTAACAGGAGCACCCAAGTACAGAGCAATGGAATTAATTGATGATTATGAAAAAACACCGCGCAGTATATATGGAGGATGTATTGGTCACCTATCTTTTAATGGTGATTTCAATCATGCAATCATGATAAGAACATTCTTAAGCAAAAATAATGAGTTGACTTTTCAGGCAGGAGCCGGAATTGTCGCAGATTCTAAGCCTGAAAGCGAGTTGCAAGAAGTAGAAAATAAATTAATGGCGTTAAATAAAGCCATCATTTTGGCAGAAGAGATATAGAAAATGGATAAAGTTTTAGTTTTAGATAATTATGATTCTTTCGTGTACAACCTAGTACATTATATCGAGGAGTTTAATGTTGGGGTAGACGTATTTAGAAATGATAAAATAAGCGTAGAAGAGATAGAGCGTTACAATAAAATTTTATTGTCTCCTGGTCCTGGTATCCCCGAAGAAGCGGGAGTGCTATTACCATTGATTAAAAAATACGCGTCTACAAAAAGTATTTTAGGAGTGTGCCTTGGCCATCAGGCTATTGGACAAGTTTTTGGAGCTGATCTCATTAATATGAAGGATGTTATACATGGTAAATCATCAAATAATAAAGTAATTGTAGAAGATTACTTGTATCATGAAATGCCCAATGAATTTGAGGTCGGAAGGTATCACTCCTGGGTATTAGAAAAGGAATCGATAAAATATCCATTAAAGGTTACTGCACTTGATGATAATGGTCTAGTAATGGGCATTAAGCATGAAGAATTTGATGTGCGTGGGGTACAATATCATCCAGAATCCATTATGACACCTAAAGGGAAAAAAATTATAGAGAATTGGTTATTTGCACAAAATAGATTTTAGAAATGAAAGACATTCTAAATAAATTATACAATCAAGAACTTCTTTCAAGAGAAGAGGCTAAAAATATACAAATATCTATTGGGAATGGAGCACACAATGACATCCAAATAGCAGCATTTTTAAGCGCTTTGAATATGCGAACAGTCTCCATAGATGAACTTTTGGGGTTCCGGGATGCAATGCTTCAAATGGCTAACCGCGTAGATTTGTCGACGTACAATCCCATTGATATTGTTGGAACCGGAGGAGATGGTAAGAATACATTTAACATTTCAACACTATCTTCCTTCGTTACAGCAGGGGCAGGTGTGAAAGTAGCAAAACACGGTAATAAAGGGGTTTCCTCAGTAAGTGGCTCTTCAAATGTTTTAGAAACCGTAGGTGTAAAGTTTACGAATGATGAAACAATACTTAAAAAGGAACTTGATGAAGCAAACATTTGCTTCTTATATGCACCATTATTTCATCCTTCTATGAAATATGTTGCACCAGCAAGAGCTGCTTTAAAGGTTAAAACATTTTTTAATATAATGGGACCAATGGTCAATCCATGCGATCCGCAAAGACAGAATATAGGCGTTTTTAATTTAGCCACAGCAAGGACCTATTATCACTTATTTAAAAAGTTAGATAAGCAATTTAAAATTGTTTATGCACTAGATGGATATGATGAAGTTTCGTTAACCGACGCCGTAAAAATTTTCGATAATGATGGTGAACACCTATATAACCCTGAGGATATAGGTTTGTCTAAAATTATGGCAAATGAGATTTATGGTGGAGAAACGATAGAAGAAGCTGCAGGTATTTTTATAAAAATTATAGAGGGGAAAGGAACTAAAGCGCAAAACAATGTAGTATTTGCTAATGCAGGATTAGCTATTTCGACATCTAATAATATAGATTGGAAATCTGGGGTGAGTTTGGCTAAAGAATCACTTTTAAGTGGAGCGGCAAAAGACTGTTTAGAAAAATTAATAACAATAAGTAACAATAATTAGTATAGAAAATAAGAAGAATTAGCAAGTTTATCAAGAAATGAATATTCTAGAAAAAATAATAGCGGAGAAGAAGATAGAGGTAGCAACTCAGAAGGAGGCATGTGCTGTTAGTAAGCTAGAGCGTATGTCTCTGTTTAATAGAGATTGTATTTCAATTAAGAATAGAATACGAGAAGAAGGAAATAAAGGCATTATTGCTGAGTTTAAAAGACAATCTCCATCAAAAGGAGTTATCAATGCAAGTGCTACACCAATTGACGTAGCAATAGGATATCAGAAAGCTAGTGTTGCAGCTATGTCCGTATTAACAGACACAAAGTTTTTTGGAGGAGCTCTACAAGATCTAGAGCAAGTAAGGCAAAATGTTTCCATTCCATTGCTTCGTAAAGATTTTCTGATTGATGAGTATCAGGTTATAGAAGCCAAGGCGTATGGAGCCGACATCATATTATTGATAGCCGCCAACTTAACCATTGATTTAACCAGAGAATTGGCAAAACTGGCCAAGTCTATTGGACTAGAAGTACTTTTGGAGCTACATGGGGCAGAGGAGTTAGATTTTATAAATGAGCACATTGATTTAGTAGGAATAAACAATAGGAATCTAAAAACCTTTGAAGTAAGCTTGGAAACGTCATTAAATATGGCGGATAAAATAGACAACAGTTTTATACGTGTTGCTGAGAGTGGAATTTCGAAAATTGAGAATATACAATTGTTACGCACTGTTGGGTACGAAGCCTTCTTAATAGGAGAAAACTTCATGAAGCAACAAAATCCTGGATTGGCCTGTCAAGAGTTTATGAATCAATTAAATCTATCTGTCTATGAATCCTAAAGTAAAAATATGCGGGATAAAACAATCTATAGATTTAGAGAGAGTTGCTCAACTTAAACCAGATTATTTGGGGTTTATTTTTTATGATAAGTCACCGAGATTTATGATAGAATCTCTTACTACGGATAATATAATAGAGGTCGATAAAAGCATAAAAAAAATTGGAGTCTTTGTAAATGAAACCAACGAGAATATTATCAATAATATAGAGAAATATGAGCTAAGTGGTGTGCAACTACATGGCGATGAATCAGTAGAGCAGGTAAGAGAATTATATACTTATTTTGACACCATTCATTTATTAATGGGTGAATTGACTGAGGAAGGTGAAAGGTTTGAAATTATTAAGGCATTTGGTATGGATGAGTCTTTTAATTTTTCAATACTAAAGCCGTATGAGCCATACGTTGATTTCTTTTTGTTAGATACGAAGTCGAAGAATTATGGGGGGACGGGAAGAAAATTTGATTGGTCAATTCTAAAAAAATATGATAGTTCAAAACCTATTTTTCTAAGTGGAGGAATTGGGATTAAAGACATAGAGGCGGTTAGAAATTTGAGTTTAAACGTATATGCACTTGATCTGAATTCTAAATTGGAAAGTGCTCCCGGAATAAAAAAAATAGAACTTGTAGAAGAAGCTATTAAAAAGATAAGAAAAGAGAATGTTGAAAGCTAAAAATTAATTTATGACTTATCAAGTTGATCAGTTTGGATATTATGGAAAGTTTGGAGGAGCTTACATTCCTGAAATGTTGCACCAAAATATTGAGGTCTTACAAAAAAGATATTTAGAGATTATTGAATCTGCAGGTTTTGTAAAAGAGTTCAATGAGTTGTTGGAAAATTATGTAGGTAGACCAACACCATTATATCATGCAAAAAGGTTGTCAGAAAAATATAACGCTAAAATATTTCTCAAAAGAGAGGATTTGTGTCATACAGGTGCGCATAAAATCAATAATACAATAGGACAAATATTGTTAGCGAAAGCGCTTGGCAAAAACAGAATTATTGCTGAAACAGGAGCGGGGCAACATGGCGTAGCTACTGCAACAGTTTGTGCACTGATGGGAATAAAGTGCATCGTTTATATGGGAGCTATTGATATTGAACGTCAAGCTCCCAATGTCAAGCGCATGAAAATGTTAGGTGCGGAGGTTAGGCCGGCACATAGCGGAAGCAAAACACTTAAAGATGCTACCAATGAGGCTATGAGAGATTGGATTGCTAATCCAGAAGATACACACTACATTATTGGTTCAGTTGTGGGGCCTCATCCGTTTCCGGATATGGTGGCTCGATTTCAATCGGTAATTAGTAAAGAGATGAAGCAACAATTAAAAGAACAAACAGGGAATGAGGATCCTGATTATATCATTGCTTGCGTTGGTGGAGGAAGTAACGCTGCTGGTGCATTTTACCATTATTTGAGTAATCCGTCTGTGAAGCTGATAGCTGTAGAAGCATCAGGATTGGGAGTGCACTCGGGAGAGTCCGCAGCAACAACAATACTCGGAAAATCAGGAGTCTTGCACGGAAGTAAAACACTGTTTATGCAAACAGAAGATGGGCAGGTTGTTGAACCATATTCTATTTCTGCAGGATTAGATTATCCAGGTATTGGACCAATTCATGCGCATTTATTTGATAGTAAGCGTGCATGGTTTTTGAATGCTACGGATGATGAAGCTTTAGAAGCTGTGCTAGAAGTTACGAGATTAGAAGGAATTATTCCTGCTCTCGAATCAGCTCATGCTTTTTCTGTTCTAAAAAGAATAAATTTTAATCCAAATGATGTAGTCGTTGTTAATTTATCTGGCAGAGGTGATAAAGACCTTGACACTTATATTAAGCATAAATTGGATGAAAAATAATTACTGTACTATTGATAATACTTTGCAGCTTATAAAATGAATCGAATAACAGAATTATTTAAACGAAAACAAGAAGGGATACTTAATGTGTTTTGCACTGCTGGATATCCAAACTTAAATGACCTTGTTCCTATAATTAAGGAATTAGAGGATGCCGGAGCAGATATTGTTGAGATTGGTATGCCCTTTTCTGATCCTATGGCAGATGGCAGCACTATACAGGCAAGTAATAAAATTGCATTAGATAATGGAATGACACTTAAAGTAATGTTTGAGCAATTGAAAGATATCCGAAAATCCGTATCTATTCCTTTATTACTTATGGGATATATAAATCCAGCATTACAATTTGGTTTTGATGCTTTTTTAAGCAAATGTAGAGAGGTTGGCATTGATGGATTGATTTTGCCCGATTTGCCAATGATGGAATATGAAACGGAGTACCGATCAAAATTCAAAGAAGCAAATTTGTCGAATGTTTTTTTGATAACTCCTCAAACAAGTGAAGAACGCATCCAGAAAATTGATGAATTATCTAATGGTTTTATTTATGTGGTTTCTACATATGCTACTACAGGGGGAAGTTTAGCTTTTAGTGATGAGCAAATAGCGTATTTCGAAAAAATCAAAAACATGAAATTGAATAATCCAACTTTAATTGGATTTGGGATAAGAGATAAGAACACTTTTCAGGCAGCGAATCAATATGCAAATGGAGCGATTATTGGAAGTGCATTTATAAATGCTTTAAAAGAGAGTAATGATATAAGGGTATCTACTAGAGAATTTGTAAATCAAATTCTGAATTAAATTAATTGGTTTGTTAAGAAAATGAAAGTGGTAATCATAAAATATAATGCGGGGAATATTAGGTCTGTTAGCCATGCTTTAGAACGTTTAAATGTTCACCCATTGGTAACAGATGATGCAGATGAAATTAGATCTGCGGATAAAGTGATTTTTCCGGGTGTAGGGGAGGCAGGAACAACGATGCGTTATCTTAAAGATAAAAAGCTAGATCAATTAATTATTTCGCTTAAACAACCAGTTCTAGGAATTTGCTTAGGACTTCAATTAATGTGTAAGCATTCTGAAGAAAGAGATACACAATGTTTGGATATATTTCCAATTGAGGTAAAGAAGTTTAGGACGGAAACACCCTTAGTGAAAATACCTCATATGGGATGGAACGAGATTTCGAACTTTAAAGGCCCTTTGTTTAAAGGTTTAAATGAGAGTGATTTCGTTTATTTTGTACATAGTTATTATGCAGAGTTGAGTAAGTATACAATCGCACAAACAGGATATATTGTTAATTATAGTGCGGCCTTGCAAAAAGACAATTTTTACGCTACTCAATTCCACCCCGAAAAAAGTGCGAATGTGGGCAGTAAGATTTTGGAGAACTTTTTAATGTTAAATGATTAATTATTAATGTTTAATGAAAAAAAATAATCCTTTAAAAGATAAGAGTTTTGAATTTGCATTAGACGTTATAAATCTCTTTGCCATTTTACAAAAAGAGAAAAAAGAGTTTGTAATGAGTAAGCAATTACTTCGATCAGGAACAGCAATTGGAGCATTATATCGAGAAGCTGAATATGCAGAAAGTAAAGCTGATTTTATACATAAACTATCTATCGTACAAAAAGAGTGCAATGAGACATTGTATTGGATAGAATTACTGTTTCATTCGGATTTGATAAATAGACTACAACATGAGAGTCTTTATTATAAAGCAGAGGAATTAATGAAATTATTGACTAGTATTATTAAATCCTCCAAACTAAATAGAATTAATAATTAACCATTAACAATTAATAATTGAAGATCATACCAGCAATTGATTTAATAAATGGACAATGCGTTCGCTTGTCTGAGGGAGACTATGATACAAAACAGGTGTATTATGCAAATCCATTGGATGCCGCCAAGCAGTTTGAGGCAGCCGGCTTTGAATATTTGCACTTAGTTGATTTGGATGGAGCCAAGGCAAGAAAAGTGACCAATTGGGATGTGTTACGGCAAATCTGTAAGCACACTAATCTTAAAGTAGATTTTAGTGGTGGCATTAAAACAGATGAAGAAATTGAAAAAGTCTTTGAATTTGGAACTAATCAAGTAACTATTGGAAGCCTAGCTGTAAAAGATCCTGATAAGTTTATTAGTTGGATGGATAAGTATGGATCAGAGAAAATGATTTTGGGTGCAGACGTTAAAAACAGGTTTATTGCAACAGCTGGATGGTTAGAGACTTCTGACAAACATATTTTAGATTATTTGAACTTTTATAAATCAAAAGGAATTATAAATGTGCTTTGTACAGATGTTGCCAAAGATGGTATGCTTGCAGGACCTTCTATTGAGTTATACGAAGAGATTCTTGATAATCATTCAGAAATTAAACTAATTGCCAGTGGTGGCGTAAGTAACGTGGAAGATTTAAACGAATTAAAGAGAATAGGATGCAGTGCTGCTATCGTTGGTAAGGCCATTTACGAGAACAAAATATCTCTTTCGGAACTTTCTAAATTTTAACTATGCTTGCAAGACGAATCATACCATGTTTAGATATTAAGGACGGTCATACAGTTAAGGGGGTGAATTTTGTGGATTTAAGGCATGCGGGAGACCCTGTTGAACTAGCAGAAGCATATGCGGAACAACGTGCCGATGAATTGGTGTTTTTAGATATAACAGCTACTGTTGAGAAAAGAAAAACACTGGTTCAATTGGTAAGAAGAGTTTCAGCGGCAATTAATATTCCCTTTACTGTTGGAGGAGGCATAAGAAGCGTAGATGATGTAGGTGCTTTGCTAGATGCTGGAGCAGATAAAATATCAATTAACTCAGCAGCGGTAAAAAATCCCAAGCTAATAGATGACTTAGCTAAAGAGTTTGGAAGTCAGTTTGTAGTAGTCGCTATTGATACTAGATTAGATGATGAATGGACAGTTTATACACATGGTGGAAGGAAGCCTACTCCAATTTTAACTAAAGAATGGGCCAAAGAAATAGAAGAGAGAGGGGCGGGAGAAATATTGCTCACTTCAATGAATCATGATGGCACTAAAAGTGGTTTTGCTTTAGATATTACGGGATATTTGTCTAGGACACTATCTATTCCCGTAATTGCATCAGGTGGGGCAGGTACAATGGATCATTTTTCTGAGGTTTTTAATCAAGCAAATGCAGATGCAGCTTTGGCTGCAAGTATCTTTCACTTCAACGAGATCAGTATCCCTGATCTTAAAAAATATTTAAGAGATCAGCATATTCCTGTTAGATTATAATTTGCTTTTGTAATAACGAGCTTTGCGAAGTATCTTCGCATTCTTATTTAAAAATGAATAATGATTCAGCAAGAGATAATAGAACAGATCGACTTTGAGAAAGTTAATGGTTTAGTTCCTGCAATTATTCAAGATAGTCAGACAGGGAAAGTGTTAATGCTAGGTTATATGAATCAGGAGGCATTAAAGCAAACGATTCAATCCAGAAGAGTAACTTTTTTTAGTCGATCGAAACAGCGATTATGGACAAAAGGCGAGGAATCTGGCAATTACCTGAACTTGGTTACTATAAATATAGATTGTGATAATGATACACTGCTAATAAAAGCTCAGCCTGAAGGCCCTGTTTGTCATACGGGAACAGATACTTGCTGGAAAGAAGAGAATAAGGAGCAATTTGGGTTTCTTTATGTATTAGAAGATTTGATAAATGATAGAAAGTTAAATCCTCAAAAGAAAAGCTACACAAGCAAGCTTTTTAAAAAAGGAATCAACAAAATTGCACAAAAGGTAGGAGAGGAAGCTGTAGAATTGGTTATTGAAGCAAAAGATAGTAACGATGATCTATTTATTAATGAAGGAGCAGATTTGCTTTATCATTTATTGGTCCTGTTGAGCAAAAAAGATATACCTCTTAATAAAATAGTTGAGGTCCTTAAATCAAGACATACTGATTAAAGGGAAAATACTTGAATAATTTTTTTAAAGTTGTGCGCTGGTTGTAGCACCTCCCTTTTTACTTTTCTTGGCTTTCTTGTTTTTATCTTTATGTACACCCCCAAATGCCATTGCAAATTGTAGGTTTAGCCCTGTAGCTTCCTTTCTCCACAATTGAGACAATAAGTTATTCGAACCAATTATAAAATGACTAAATCTCAGTGAAGCACCCATTTCAAAACCATTGTTTTTGTTAAAAGTCATGGGCGCATAAATGCCAACTTGAGGTAATTCAAACCGAGGAGTAAGTGAAAAATTATTAGGAATCTGAGCTTTTGCTTTATCAGAACTAGAGGTTCCAATGTTAATAGAGGTTGAGAAGTTTACAAAGAACAGTCTGTGCAATTTTACATCAAAAAAGATAGATAAGTGTGTAGGTAAACTTGCTTTAAATGTACCTGTAGGTGTCGTAAACGTTCCTAATGTATCTAATACTTCATCAAAATCAGTAAAAGAGCTGTCACTTTCAGTGATTGCACTTAATGCAACGGGGTCACCATCTGCCTGAAAAGATCTACTATATTCGGAAAGATTATACTCTAATCTACCAATGTCATTTACACCAACACCTACTTTGAACAAATAATCAGGGTTCACTCTCTTCTTTTTAGGTTGTTTTCCGTTGTTTATAAGGGCATCATTATCTTTTCTTTTAAACATATATACCACCCCCAAATCAAAACCGACTCCATCTATACCAAATGAAAAGTTATAATCTTCATTTTCAATTTGATCTATAATATCACTAGTCAAAGAGGTAGCATGAGTATTTCCAAAGTTAGCCGTTTCAGCAATAGAGTCAATCTCAATGCCCAAATTGTTTGCTTCAAAAACTCCGGCAGCAATTTTTGAAAGTAATTTAATATTTATTCCTCCTCCTATAACATGACGATCTCCTAGTTCAAATAACCTTGAATAACCTAGGCCAATTTCCGCGAAGCCATGAACATTTGCAGTAAGTGATGCATCTTCAATATCATTTACCCAATTATAAATGTTGTTAGCGTCATTATAAATGGAGGTTAAAAAATCGGTACTCACATCACTCAAATCAACGATTACTCTTGCTCTTGTATTAAAAGTTATCGCTCCAACTTTTTTATTCCCGAACATAAAACCAGGGCCGAACAAATCAGTTGTTAAATTAATATCTGCGGTAGACTCTGATAAATTTTCAGATAAGCTGGTTTCCCTGTCAAAATCAGATATTAAATCTCCTATGCTGCCTTCAAGTGTAAAATAATTTTGTCGTGCAGTAAAATCTAGTCCTAATAAATTGACTTGCCATTTCATCTTTGATGCCGCAGGTAATGCAGCATTAAAAGGTTGCGATTTTAATGCATCATAATTGGAACTGTGCACACCCATAAAGGATTGAGCTTTAGTTAACTGTATTAAAGGAATTAAGATTGTCAGCAATAAAAGGTGTTTTTTAACCTCCATGATTTTAAATTTTATTGCTTAAATATACTATTTCAATCATATTTTTTATAGGGCCGAATGATTAGCCTCAACGCTTTATCGTAAGTAAAGTAATTATAAAGCCATCCTACGATTACACTTAGTTTGTTTCTAAAACCTATAAGTGATGCTACATGAACAAACATCCACATAAACCATGCAAAGAATCCGCCTAGCTTTAATTTTGGCAAATCTGCAACGGCCTTATTTCTACCTACAGTAGCCATACTGCCTTTATGCTTGTATTTAAAAGGTTTGAAGTCTTCTTTGTTTTTTAATATTTTCTTTAGGTTTTTTGCAACATTAATTGCCTGTTGTATAGCTACTGGTGCTACCATTGGATGTCCATTTGGATAATCTTCTACTTGCATTAAGGCACAATCACCAATGGCAAATACGTTTTTATAATCGTTGACTCTATTATATTCATCAACAATAATTCTATTACCTCTTCCTATATATGCTTTATCAATGCCATCTACAACGTTACCTTTAACACCTGCAGTCCAAACTAGTGTATCTGCTTTTACGGTTTTGCCATTGCCAACAGTAAGTTCATTACCATCAAAGTTGGAGACCATGGTATTTAACCAAACATGAACGCCAAACTTTTTAACATATTTCAATGCTTTTTCTGATGCTTCTTCCGACATCGATCCTAATAGTCTTGGGCCAGCTTCAAATAAGTGCACCTGCATTTTTCTGAAATCCAATTCTGGATAATCTTTGGGCAAAATGGATCTTCTCATTTCTCCTAATGCTCCAGCGAGTTCAACACCAGTAGGACCTGCGCCAACAATTGCAATGTTAATCAATTCTTGTTTGCGACCTTCATTGGTAGTTAAAAGCGCTTCCTCAAAATTCTGAAGCATAAAGCTTCTTAAATCTAAAGCATTGACCATAGATTTAAGTGTCATCATTTTGGAAGAAGTTTGCTCTGGCAAATTGAAATAATTAGTATTGCTGCCTGTTGCTAGTACCAAGTAATCATATTCTATTACGCCGATTGAGGTGTCAACTTCATTTTTATCAGGATTTATTTTTTTTACTTCAGCCATCCTAAATATAGCATTAGGCACACTTCGCAAGGCTCTCCTTAACGGATATGCAATAGAACCAGGTTCTAACCCTCCTGTAGCCACCTGATATAAAAGAGGTTGAAATGTATGATAGTTATGCTTATCTATTAAAACTATTTGAATGTCAGAATGTTTTAGCTTTTCTGCTAATTCAATGCCTGCAAAGCCTCCACCAACAATTATCAATCGCTTCTGTCCAGTATTCGGAATTTTTAATCCCATAAGCAGCAAAGCTATCTAAATGAATTTTATATGAAATTTAAGAATGCATGATGTAAATGTTGTGTAACAGATAATTTAATTCATAAAATAGAATTATTATTGAGCCTCTAATTTGAAATAAACAGGTATTAATGAAGTATATAGATACTACAATTAAAGACAATTATATTATTGCGCAGCTAAACAGAGGCTCATCAAATCCAATTAATGAGGAAATGGTAGAGGATCTTATTACACTTTTGAATATTGTTAAGGAAGATGATTCTAAGGAAGGGTTAATATTAACTGGGAAACCCAATTTTTTCTCAGCCGGATTAGATATTGTCGAATTATACGATTACGATAAAACACAATTTGAAGCCTTTTGGAATAGGTTTATTAAAATGATGCACGAATTTGTCGCTTTCCCTAAACCTTTTATTGCTGCAATAACCGGTCATAGCCCGGCTGGAGGGTGTGTAATGGCGATCGGTTGTGATTACCGAGTAATGGCGGAAGGGAAATACAAAATAGGTCTAAATGAAATTCCAGTAGGCATAATAGTACCTACTTCTATATACGAGACCTATGCACATTGGGTTGGAACAAGAAATGCATATCAATATATAATGGAAGGTAGGTTAATGGATGGAAAAGAGGCTTTAAAAATTGGGTTGATTGATGAGCTTGTTGATCCAAAAGAGGTGTTAATTAGAGCAGAAGAGAAGATGAAGACCTACTTAAGCTTTGAACAAAATGCATGGAAAAAAACAAAACGTAATCTTCGCTCATCACTAATAGATGTTTCAAGTCCAAAAAATATGAGTGGGGTGGAAGAGAGCTTAGAACAATGGTGGTCTCCAACCGTAAGAGGAATGTTAAAATCCTTTGTAGAAAGGCTTAAGAAATAGAGTTATAGTACTACAAAAAAGCCAGCACTTAATACGATGCTGTTGACTCCGCCATTGGGTTGTTTAATTTTGGCGTTACTAAGATGCCGGTAACCTGGTCTAAAATCGAAATAAAGGTTGTTATATAATTTAACACTTAAGCCTAAAAAGAGATTGTCTGAAAAAATGAATCCATCAGCTTGTCTTTCCGGAGTGCCAGAAACAAAGTGAGGTCCTGCACTTATTAAACCATAAATGCTTAATTTATCTTCTAAAAAGTTTTTTCTGATTAAAAAGCCAATATTTACACCGTATTCGTAGCCATTTCTTAAGCCAACATCGGAAAAGACTTCTTTGTATTTGGTAAAGTTAAATTGTGGTTGAAGTAAGAATTCCACAGAAAAAGATTGCTTCCTTTTAAAAGCAATTGAATATTGAAATTGGAGAAGCGTTACCTTATAAACATAGTTTTTACCTATTATTTTTGTACCCTCCTGATTTCCATAGCCTGCAATAAAACCGATTTTGTGTTTTTTGTCATCGAAAATTTTATCCTGAGTAAAAGAAGTCCTCGGAAATAAAAATAGTATTAAGATAATTGAAGTTAAAACTACTTGTTTCAATGTGTTTCTTTTAAAATCCCCTATGCTTAAGATCATTTACCAAGTTAGCCAACCATTTTTTATAATCGAAAGCTTTAACGCCTGTAAAAGTGTTTAAGCCAACCATATCTAAATGAGAAACGGAATCGCAATCTTCAGATTGTATCAACCCTCTATAATTTCCCCATTTTGCCGACTGAATAGAAACAAGTCCATCGTTTTTGCCATCAACGGTATAAAGTAGTCTTGCTAAAGTTCTCCACATAATATTAGGATAATTTTTATTGATATGCCCGGCATAGCTTTGATAATATACCTTTGGATGATCGATTACGTCTTTATTAAAGCTTTTCATTCCTTCCGAAGAAACAGAAATAGTGGCTCTTAAGCTATCAGGCCTTTTATCTCCAACTAGTCTTGCATAAATATTAACCAATCTTGCCGTGGCAATTCTCCCAATTTTAATTCTTCCAAGAATGATGTCTGCAATACCGCTGCCATGATGAGGAGAGCTTAATGTTGTTAGACTAGACACATGATTAGCCATTTCTAATCGACTGATCATATATCTTGCTTCAATACCTCCTTTAGAGTGACCGATAATATTTACTTTGTCCTTTTTAGACTTTTCTAGTACTTCAAAAACCCTATATTTTAGTTTTATAGCGTTATCTACATTAGAAGTAAAGGCATCTTGATTAGCGGTAAAAACAGGAGCCCCATGTTCTTTTAAATAATCAGGGATAGTACCCCAATAATTATATAATGAGTGATGATCTGCTAATCCTAATCCTGATACAAGAAGTATGGGATATTTTACATCACAAAAATCAAGCTTGTTGTCCACATGAGCTAATATATAAATAAGCAACGATTATATAATAATGTATGCACTTATTTGTTATTTCCGTAGGTGTCTACACTATAATTTAGAAAAGTGTTAATACATTCAGGAGCCTCGATTTTGTTATTTAACTACATATTAATCTCACTTTGTTTGCATATTTTTAGGGAATTTGTTTCATTTGCAACTGATTAATGAAGACAATTAATACATATTTTGGATATTACTTTACTTTCTTAGATTAGGAAGGACGAGTTATATTTCAAAATATTGAATGATAATGAGTCCCGGTAACGGGACTTTTTTTTTTGTGATAAATTGATGAATAGTAAAATAGTCATACAAGGATTTAAAGGTTCTTTTCATGAACTGGCGGCTCAAAAGTTTTTTGGAGAAAACATTGAATGTATATATACTGCCTCTTTTGAAAAATTGTTTAGGACGATGGAACAAAATGATGCAGATTTTGCAGTAATGGCTATCGAAAATTCTGTAGCAGGTTCTATTTTGCCAAATTATGCTAGATTGCGAGATTCGGAAATAGAAGTTTTCGGAGAGGTTTATATTCATATAAGTATGAATTTAATGGCTTTAAAGGGGCAAAGGCTTTCTGATATAAAGGAAGTTCACTCACATCCAATGGCATTGTTACAGTGCAGTAAATTCTTTAGGGAACATCATAGTATAAGATTGGTAGAATCTGAAGACACTGCTTTAAGTGCAAAGTTAATTGCAGATAATAAAGTATTAGAGCGAGGAGCATTGGCAGGAGCACATGTTGCAGAGATGTTTGATTTGGAAATTTTAAATGAATCAATAGAGACCAATCCAAGGAATTTTACACGTTTTCTAGTGCTTAGAAATAAGTCTGAACATACGGAAGAAAACTTTAACAAAGCTACTTGGTCATTTAGAGCAAATGATTTACCTGGAAGTTTAGCAAAAGTGCTGACTTTACTAGGAGATCATGGTATTAATTTGACAAAAATTCAATCTTTACCTGTTATTGGTGAAGAATGGAGGTACTTTTTTTATGCAGATTTAGAGTTCGAATCGCAGAACTTGTATGAACAAGCTAAAAAAGAAATATTACCTTTTTTATTTGATTTGAAAATTTTAGGGGAATATAAACAGGGAGAGAAATTATTATGATTGTCAAACCGGCACATAAGTTAGACTTTATAAAGGAGTATTATTTCTCTAGGAAGCTTAGAGAAGTACGCAATATGATTGCGAATGGGATTCCTGTGCTTAATCTAGGCATTGGCAACCCTGATATGGCACCATCTCAAGAAACCATAGAAGCATTGAGAGTTTCAGCGGAAAACCATTTAAATCATGGATATCAGTCATATACTGGGATTGAAGCATTGAGAAAAAAAATGGCTGAATGGTACCAGCGTACTTACAATGTTTTATTAAAACCTGAAAACGAAATTCTTCCTTTAATAGGTTCTAAAGAGGGAATTAGTCATATAAGTCATGCCTTCTTAAATCCTGGAGATAAAGTCTTAGTGCCGAATCCAGGATATCCAACTTATATTTCTGCAACTCGATTAGCAGGGGGTGTTCCAATTTTATATGATTTGAAAGAAAATGAAAATTGGTCTCCGGCATTAAACGATGTAGCAGCAGAAATTTTAGAAGAGGCTAAAATATTATGGATTAACTATCCCAATATGCCTACTGGTACCAAAGGGAATATTCTTCAGTTAGAAAAAGTATTAGAAATTGCTTTAAAATATAAGCTATTAGTAGTGAATGACAATCCCTATAGTTTAGTTTTAAATGAAGACAATCCATTTAGTATTTTTCAACTCGAAGGAGCAAAAGAAGTGGCACTAGAGCTTAATTCATTAAGTAAATCACATAATATGGCAGGGTGGCGCATAGGAATGCTGACCGGAGCTGCTGATTATATACAAACGGTATTAAAGGTTAAGAGCAATGTAGATTCAGGAATGTTTAAACCTTTGCAAGAAGCGGCTATTGCTGCCTTAGATAATGATGATGAATGGCATTCGAAGAGAAATGAGGTTTATAAGAGTAGAAGAAAAATTGCTTGGAAAATTCTAGATAAGTTGGAATGCAGTTATAGCAGGGATCAGGTTGGGATGTTTGTTTGGGCAAAAATCCCTCACTTGGTTACTGATGTAGAAGTACTTACCGAGCGATTGTTACACGAAGCAAATATTTTTTTAACTCCTGGTTTTATTTTTGGAGATAATGGGAAACGATTCATTAGGATTTCCCTTTGCAGTAAAAATGAAGTTTTAGAGGAAGCATTGAAAAGAGTGAACAATTTTAAGCTGTGATAGTTGGATTAATTGGCATAGGATTAATTGGCGGGTCAATGGGAATTGATCTAAAAGCACGTGGCTTTGCGACAAAAGTAATAGGTACTTCAAGGAGAGAAAGTACGGCTTTAAGGGCCCAAAATTTGGGATTGATTGACGAAATAGTGACAAAGGAAAAACTAATCGAAAAATCGGATGTTATTCTACTTAGTGTACCTGTAAATGTGCTAATTGATGAACTAATTTTTGTTCTAGACAGAATTAAACCTCATCAAGTCGTTTCTGATATGGGATCAACAAAAAATGCTATAGTAGAATCTGTTCGGGATCATCCAATGAGAAAACGTTATGTTGCTGCTCACCCTATGGCAGGGACTGAGAATAGTGGCCCTGAAGCTGCATTAAGTGGATTGTTTGATAATAAGGTGGCCATCATTTGTAATAAAGAGGAGAGCGATAAAGATGCAGTTAAAATGATTGAAAGCATATTTTCTGTTTTGTCAATGAAACTTCGTTATATGGATGCAAAATCGCATGATATGCATGCAGCGTATGTTTCTCATGTATCGCATATAACATCCTTCGTTTTGGCTTCAGCAGTTTTAGAAAAAGAGAAAAGTGAAAGTGCCATTTTAAATATGGCAGCAGGGGGATTTGAATCCACAGTAAGGTTAGCGAAAAGCTCACCTATAATGTGGTCACAGATTTTTGAACAAAATGATAAAAACATTATAGAAGTTCTTGAAACTTACATCTCTAAAATGAACCAATTCAAGGAGTTAATTGAAAATAAAAAATTTAAAGAGCTTGAGGGCTTTATGTCTGAAGCCAACGCAATTAAAAAGATTTTGAACTAAAAACTAACTAAACAATAATAAATAAATTAAGAAATGAGTGAATTGAATATTAAGCCGTTATCAGAATGGGGTTTTAATTTTAATAAACCAGTGGTAATATCGGGACCCTGTAGTGCCGAGTCGGAAGAACAATTAAAAGAAACTGCTGAGCGGTTAGGAGATAAGGGAATAGATATATTAAGAGCCGGTATTTGGAAGCCTAGAACTAGGCCGGGTACTTTTGAAGGACTAGGAGCTATTGCCTTACCATGGTTAAAAGAAGCGGGCGATATGATTGGGAAACCTGTTGCTGTAGAAGTAGCCAACAGGGAGCATGTAGAAGAATGCTTAAAAGCTGAAATCGATATCCTTTGGCTTGGAGCTAGAACTTCGGTTAATCCATTTGCTGTTCAGGAAATTGCAGATGCTATCAAAGGGGTGGACGTTCCGGTAGTAATAAAAAATCCTATTAACCCAGACTTGCAATTATGGCTAGGAGCTATTGAAAGGATTAATCGTGCTGGTATTACAAGAATTGCAGCTTTACATCGTGGATTCTCTAGCTATGAAAAAGGCAAGTATAGAAATATGCCTAAATGGGAAATCCCTATTGAATTAAGAAGATTGCATCCAGAAATTCCTATTTTCTGTGATCCAAGCCATATTACTGGCAAGAGAGATTTAGTGCCAAGTGTAGCTCAAAAAGCACTTGATTTAGACTTTGATGGATTGATGATTGAATCACACAGAGAGCCTGAAAAAGCTTGGAGTGATGCCGCACAACAAGTAACGCCGGAAGCGTTAGGAGAACTTGTTTCAGGTTTAGTAAAACGTCATAAAGAAATGGATAAAGCAACAGAAGATGCTTTAGATGCTTTAAGAGCTAAAATTGATAGAGTAGATCACTATTTATTAGAGCTTTTATCTGAGAGAATGGATATTGTTGCAAAAATTGGAGAATATAAAAAGACAAATGAGGTGACTATACTTCAAACAACTAGATGGGATGAAATCGTTAGAGATCGTGTTAAAGTAGGTGAGGAAAAAGAGCTACATACAGATTTTGTCAAATCAATGTTTGATGCTATTCATACAGAATCTATAAGAAGACAAACAAAGGTGATGAATGAAGAAGGTTAGTAGTAATGGAATTTTAATAAAAAAGGCTGCAATTAATTGCAGCCTTTTCTTTTTTAAGAAGTTGTTAATCTACTTTGCCTAGTTAACTGAAAAAGTGACTTTTAGGTTCACTCTATACTCAGTAACCTTACCGTTATCAACCGTTACACTTTGATCTTGAACATAGGCAGATTTTATGCCCTTTACAGATTTTGATGCTTTTTTAATTGCCTTGGCGGTGGCATCTTCCCAACTATTCTTAGAACTACTTAGAATTTCAATTACTTTTAATACTGCCATGATTTTGTTTTTAATAATTACTAAAGGTGGCAATTTAAAATATTTGATTGAGAATATCTACATATACCATTTTTTTGACATACTATATTTGTAGTTGTCTATAGTATTTCATCAATAGTAATTAATTGATTTCTAAATTTAATCTGATCACCTAACTTTCTTTTAAGAAGAACTTGTCCAATCGGAGAGACTGGTGATACTACAAATACAGGTTGCTCCATGATTTTAAGTTTTCCTATTCCAACAGCGATATAGTAATATCTATCATTACTTTTTATCAAACTACCTAATTGAATAAATCTGGTAGAAGTCTTTATTGGAACTTTAGACATAGTTATATACAAATCTTTCAGGCGGTTAGCTTGAGCTGATAAGCGCTCAAGTTCCAATTGCATATGCGCTCTACTTGTTTCATGTTTATCTCCTGCAGAGCTTTTAGTTGCTGTTGATAATTAACGATTTATGTCATTGATTGTGGTTTGTACTTCGCTTATTTGTGCCTCTACAGTGGTTATACATGTCTTGTTCAGGATCGATTTTAAATTACTCAAGTGATTATTTTTCTTAGTCAAAGAAAGTAAAAGTGATTAAAACATGGAACTCATTTTTTATATTCGCAGTTCACAGATTAATTAAAATACATTATGTCAGATATCAATAAAGTTAAAGTCATTTTAGACGGCAATGAGTATGAATTGCAATTGGAAGACGGTCAAACTATTTTAGAAGCTGCTATCGACGCCGATATCGATCCACCTTTTGCTTGTCAAGCAGCAGCATGTTGTACGTGTAGAGCAAAAGTATTAAATGGAGAAGTTAAAATGGATGATGATGATATTTTGACGGATTGGGAGATTGATGAAGGCTTTGTTTTAACTTGTCAATCTCATCCAACAACAGAAGGAGTGGTTATCACATACGACGAAGAGTAATCATCGTTTTCTTCATTTTTTTGCTGAAAATTTTCACAATTTGATTTTATTCTAAGTGCATTAGAACTGCCTAATTATTCTTATCTTTCAAAGCAAAGTATAATTGATTTGCTATGCAGAGGGTATTAGGTTTTATTCTTCTTTTTTTTATCGTTTACTTGCTTCAGGCACAGCCTGATAATGCAACTATTCGTTCTATGGCAGATCCTATTTTAAGGCCATTTTATCATGGAGTTGCATCTGGAGATCCACTTCATGATCAAGTAATAATATGGACGCGTGTTACACCTGATAATAATAGTGATGAAGAGATAAAAGTATATTGGAGAGTTTCGAAAGATACTTCCTTCAATCAAATTATAAAATCAGATACTTTTATAACGAGTAGTGCTAGAGATTGGACGGTAAAAGTAAATGTGACGGATTTAGAACCAGCAACATTTTATTATTACGAATTTGCTGTCGGTAATAGAAAGTCGTTAATCGGTAGAACCAAAACAACACCCAAAGATAATGCAGAGCAATTGCGTTTTGCTACCGTTTCCTGTTCTAATTATACGATGGGCTATTTTACGGTTTATAATAAAATAGCCGAAAGAAATGATGTCGATGCAGTAATCCATTTGGGGGATTATATCTATGAGTATGGCAATAATTGGGGAGAAATTTTTGGTATAGCAAGAGAAATTATACCCGATAATGACAAAGAGATATATGAGCTTGCTGATTATAGACTTAGACATTCAATACATAAATTGGATGCTGATTCTAGAAGAATGCATCAACAATACCCTTTAATTGCAACTTGGGATGATCATGAATTTGTAAATAACTCTTGGCGAGATGGTGCCGAGAACCATAATTCCAGTACAGAGGGGTCTTATGAAGAACGTAAAAACTTTTCTATGCAGGCATATTATGAGTGGATGCCACTAAGATTGCCTGATGTAGACGATTTTTCTAGAATTTGGCGTAAAATAAGTTATGGCAACCTTGCTGATATTTTTGTTTTAGATACGCGCATTTACGATAGAGATTCTATGGACATTGAAAATAAGGATGCCAAGGATCGTGTTATGATTGGAGAAAAGCAAATGAATTGGTTGGAAGATGGATTAAAACAATCAAAAGCTACGTGGAAAATTTTGGCACAACAGGTAATGATGGCGCCACTACTAATTCCTGTTATCGACATTACCCTAAATGATGATCAGTGGGATGGATATACGGCAGAAAGAGATAGGTTATTTAAAATTATTGAAGACAACAATATTGAGAATATTATTGTTTTAACAGGCGATATTCACACGGCTTGGGCAATTGATTTACCTTATGATAGACTGGATTATGGTTTAAGTCCTCAACGACCAAACAAAGGGTCTATGGGAGTAGAGTTCGTCTCTTCGAGTGTAACTACACCGTCCTCTCCAATTCCAATTCCTCCAGATATTTATGGGATTATTAAAGGAGCCCTTCCTTATATCAAATATGTAAACCTCCATAAAAAGGGATATGGTTTACTGGATCTTAGGACTGACAGGGCAACAAACGACTTCTTTTCAGTTGATTATATTAAGTTTCCTGGCGCTGATGAAAAATTAGAAAGTGCTTATTTCGTAAATGAAGGGGAACGTTTTCTTAGAAAAAAGGATATCCCTTTTATACCTACCGAAGATATTCGACCGTTTCAGGCTCCGGCACCATTACGACCTAATAATCCTGAAGATACTATTACAACAGGCTTGTTTGATAAAGCCGACAATGTTGCTTTAATGGGATTGTATCCAAATCCTTTTGTTAATAGCATTGGTTTGCAATACAATTTATTTGAAACTTCCAATGTGAGTATCTCAGTGTTTGATCTCTCTGGCAAGGTGCTTTTTGAAAAGCATTTAGGAATGCAAAGCAAAGGATTATATCTAGAAGTAATTAATACTGAATTATGGAATGCAGGGAATTATAAATTGAGCATCTATGCCAATAATAAACCTTTTACCATTTCTATTTTAAAATTAAATGAGTAATCAATAAAATTGACAGAGTAATGAAAAAAATAGTTTTGCTTCCTTTAATGTGTTTTTGCCTTTTGGGGATTAATGTGCAAAGTCAAAGTGATGACGCTGCTATCAGATCTATGGCAGATCCAAATTTAAGACCTTTCTATCATGGCGTTGCTTCTGGAGATCCACTTTTTGATAGAGTAATCATTTGGACAAGAGTAACTCCGGAGAATAATGAAGATTCTATTAAAGTAAACTGGAGAATGTCTAAAGACACTTCTTTCAATGTATTGTCTAACTCAGGAGTTGTATATGCTTTAAAAACAAACGATTATACCATAAAAATTGATGCTGTCAATTTAGAGCCTTCGACATTTTATTATTATGAATTTTTAGCTTATGATAGAAAATCGTTGATTGGAAGAACAAAAACAACACCTAAAGAGGATGTAAGTCAATTGCGTTTTGCAACTGTTTCTTGCTCTAATTATCCGGTGGGTTATTTTAATGTATATAATAAAATTTTTGAGAGGAATGATATTGATGCGGTAATTCATTTGGGAGATTATATCTATGAATATGGAAATACATTAGGGAGGATAAGATCGTTTGTTACAGAAAACGATTTTGAAATTATAGAATTAGCTGACTATCGATTGAGACATTCCATTTATAAGTTAGATGGAGATTCAAGAAAAATGCTTCAGCAATATCCGTTAATTGCTACATGGGATGATCATGAATCTGCAAATGACTCTTGGAAAGAAGGTGCTGAAAATCATGATCCAAGAACGGAAGGACCTTGGACAGAAAGAAAAAATAATTCTCTAAAGGCATATTATGAATGGATGCCTTTAAGAAGGCCAGATGTAAATGACTTTAATCGAATTTGGCGTAAAATCAGCTATGGAAACTTAGCGGATATCTTTGTTTTGGATACTAGACTTTATGATAGGGATTCTATAGACTTTGAAAGTAAAGATGTTGTAGATCGGGTAATGCTTGGTGAAAAGCAAATGAAATGGCTAGAAGATAGCCTTAAAAACTCTAAAGCAACTTGGAAGATTTTAGCGCAACAAGTGATGATGGCTCCATTGGTAATTCCAATATTAGATATTACATTGAATCCTGACCAATGGGATGGATATACTGCAGAAAGACAGCGGCTTTTTGATATTATATTAAACAATAACATTGAAAATGTTGTTGTTTTGACAGGGGATATACATACCGCTTGGGCAAATGACTTGCCTTATAATCGATTAGAATATGGAGCCAGTCCAGATCAACCTAATAAAGGGTCTGTTGGAGTTGAATTTGTAACCACTAGTGTAACTTCTTCTTCTTCACCATTTCCGATTCCACCAGATTTATACGGAATAATTAGAGGAGCATTGCCACATATAAAATATGTAAATCTATTTTTAAAAGGGTATGGTTTGTTGAATCTTGAAGAAGATAAAGCTACCAATGATTTTTATTCAATTGAATACATCAATTTTCCAGGAGCCGATGATAAACTGCAATCATCGTGGTTTGTAAATAAAGGAGAGCGATTTCTTAGACAAAGTGATCGACCTTTTATGGCTACCGAAGATATCAGACCTTTTCAATATCAGGCACCCCTTATGCCAAACAATCCTGAAGATACAGTAACAACAGGTCTATTTGATAAGCCAGATAATCTGGCTGTTTTAGGATTGTACCCTAATCCATTTGTCAATAATTTTGGAATTCAATACAATTTATTTGAAGCGGCAGATATTGTAATTCAAGTCGTGGACATGACTGGAAAGCAAGTTTTCGAAAAAGTCTTAGGAAACCAAAATAAAGGCTTGTATATAGAACCAATAAATACGGAAGGCTGGGTAGAAGGGAATTATAAATTAAGCATTTATGCAAATGGGAAACCGTTAACGGTCTCTATCTTAAAAATATAATATATAAGTACTAGCCTAGGATAGACATTTATTATTCTTAATGTACTCTTTTTAAAAATTTACTTTAAAAAACGAATTGAGTTTTTTAATAGTTATAATCATTTTTCCAGTTAAAACATTAATTTCAAAACCTAAAATAGTTATAAATGAATTTTTCATATTCTGAAGCCACAAATACGTACTTGAATAAGATTAAAGCCTTTATGGAAGAGGAGATAAATCCTATTGAAGAAGAGTATTTTAGAGACTTAATAGCTAAAAACAATGGTCCTGATTGGAAAAACTGGAGCGTTCCTCCAATCATTGAAGAATTGAAGCAAAAAGCAAAAGCGCAGGGGCTTTGGAATCTCTTTTTACCGGATAAAGAACATGGAGTGGGCCTGAGTAATGTAGAATATGCAACACTAGCAGAAGAAATGGGTAAAAGCTTTATTGCGCCGACCATTTTTAATTGTAGTGCCCCTGATACAGGGAATATGGAAGTTTTTATTAAGTATGGTACTGAAGCGATGAAAAAGCAATGGTTAGAACCATTATTAGATGGAGCAATTAGATCTGCATTTTGCATGACAGAGCCTGATGTTGCTTCTTCCGATGCAACAAATATGCAAGCAACAGCTATTGAAGAGGGCGATGAGATTGTTATTAATGGCAAAAAATGGTGGTCAACAGGTATTGGTCATCCTAATTGTAAGGTTATTATTTTTATGGGATTAACTGATCCTTCAGCATCGAGGCATAAACAACACTCTATGGTCGTGATTCCGGTGGATACTCCAGGTGTTGAAATTAAGCGTATGTTACCTGTATTTGGTGATTACGATGAGCCCTTAGGACATGGAGAGGTACATTTCAATAATGTAAGAGTACCTAAAGCTAATTTTATTTTAGGCCCAGGAAGAGGTTTTGAAATTGCGCAAGGTCGTTTAGGACCCGGGAGAATTCATCATTGTATGCGATGTATAGGTGCTGCAGAAAAAGCCTTGGAGTTAATGATTAAACGTGGAATGGAACGTACGGCATTTGGAAAGCCTATTATCAATTTAGGGGGAAATAGAGAACGAATTGCTAATTGTAGAGTAGCCATTGATCAGGCTAGGTTATTGACCCTACAGGCTGCATGGAAAATTGATCAATTGGGTGTTTTTGCCGCTATATCAGATATTTCTGCTATTAAAATTGTTGCACCTAATATGCTGCAAATGGTAGTTGATGAAGCTATTCAGATGTTTGGAGGAAAGGGATTGTCACATGATGTTCCATTGGCGGCCTTTTTTGCAATGGCCAGAACAGTTAGAATTGTTGATGGCCCTGATGCTGTGCATCGTGGATTAGTAGCAAGGTTTGAACTTAAGAAGTATAAGTAAACAGAAGGTAAATGTTAGACAAAGCGAAGTCAGTAAGAGTAGGCGAATCTTTTGATATAGAGATTGTAGATCGTTGGTTAAAAAACCAAGGTGTCGATTTACAAGGGGTGCCAACTGTTACTCAATATGCTGGAGGAGCTTCTAATTGGACCTATTGCTTAAAATACAATAACCGAGAACTGATTCTAAGGAAACCTCCTAAAGGAACGAAGGCAAAATCGGCACATGATATGGGACGCGAATATCGAGTGCAGAAAGCTTTAAAACCTTTATATCCTTATGTTCCGGAAATGATTGCTTTTTGTGAAGATAAATCGCTCATTGAAGATGAGTTCTACGTAATGGAAAAACTAGTTGGTATTATACCAAGAGCAAATCTTCCTAAAGCATTGACTTATACTGAAAAAGATATCAGAAATTTATGTCTAAGTGTATTAGATAGATTTGTTGAATTGCATGACATTGATTACAAGGCTGCAGGTCTCGAAAAGTTGGGAAGGGGAAGTGGCTATTGTGAACGCCAGATAAAAGGATGGTCGAAGCGTTATAGAAATGCCAAAACATGGAATGTTCCCTCTTACGAGAAAGTAATGCGTTGGCTGGAGGAGCGTATTCCGGAAGATATTAAAACCTGTATTATCCATAACGATTACCGCTTTGATAATGTAGTATTGAACCCTAATAAGATTGATGATATAATTGGTGTATTGGATTGGGAAATGGCAACATTAGGAGATCCTTTGATGGATTTAGGAAATAGTTTGGCGTATTGGATACAATCAGATGACCCCTTTATTCTAAGAAAAACAAGAAGGCAACCTACCCATTTAAAGGGTATGCTAAAAAGGAAAGAAGTAGTTGACTATTATTGCGAAAAGGCCAATTTAAAAATTGATAACTGGCCGTTTTATGAAGTATATGGATTGTTTAGATTGGCGGTAATCTTACAACAAATATATTACCGCTATCATCATAAGCAAACGAATAATCCTGCATTTAAAAATTTCTGGATACTGGTCAATTTTCTAAACTTAAGATGTAATCGCATTATCAAAAAGTCTAAAAAATAAAGGCTCGTTTTATTTGATGAGCAATTAGATAGAGTAGGAGCGCATATGGGAACAATTTACTTAATACGTCACGGACAAGCTTCTTTCGGAAAATCAGATTACGATCAGCTTTCTGAATTAGGAAAAAAGCAAGCAGAAGTACTTGGTAAATCTTTTAAGTTTAGGACAGAAATTCATAAAGTTTTTAGAGGCGACATGCAACGTCACAAAGAGACTGCAGCGCTTTTTCTAAAGGGAGCTAGATTAAGAAAAAGACATAAAGTCGACAAAGACTGGAACGAGTTCAATCATAAAGAGGTCATAGAAGCATACAATACTTTATATAGGAGTAGATGGTACATGATTGCACATTTGGCACGAAAGTTTAATCCTAAGCGTGAATTCAAAGAGATGTTTAACAATGCGTTATTGCAATGGGTAGAAGGTGAAAACGATGAAAAATATGCAGAAACTTTTAAGCAGTTCAATCAGAGGGTCTTAAAGGCTTTTAAAAGGGTAGTAAATGCTTTAGATAATGAAGAAAATGCAGCGGTATTTACGTCTGGTGGTGTAATAGGAACTATTGTTCAAGATTTTTTGAAAACGCCTCCGGAAATAGCTTTAAAAAACAATTGGTTGTTAGTAAACGGCGGAGTAACAAAAATCATTAAAACAGAAAAAGGAGTAATACTTAGCTCATTAAACGAACACAGTGCATTTGAAAAAGATAAATCTTTAATTAGCTATATTTAATGTATAAAATTTAAATACTCCACAAATAAACAACTACTAAAATGCCTGGAAAAGAACGTTTCCTAAACATGATCGCCAATAATCAGGTTGAACAGGTTATTGAAGAATTATTGAAACTTGATTTTGAAGAGAATTACAAAAAACAAATACTCGTAATCTCTTCTAGGTATAAGAAGTTAAAACAAGATAATATCATAGGCGTTATAAATCATGAGCAACAACAAACCACTCAAAATCAAATTACAGCCTCTTTACTCGAATTCATAGAGAATTGTTTTGAGGATCAAGATAATTCTTCAAAGGTTTTATATGAATCATTAGAAGGAACCGAAGAAAAGAAAATTATAACAAAAAGTAGAACTTCAAAGATACTTGGAGTTATAGGGAGCATAGCTTCTATTATCGGATTAATACTATATTTTATACCAACACAGACAAATGATGTTGTTGATCTTAAGAAAGTTGAAGATCATAAACGTTACATAAAGGAAAAACTCAGTGGTATTCAGGATCTTTCATTAGTTGAAGCCAAGCACAAATTAAATGATTTGGAAAATTATATTTCTCAGATCATGGATGAAAAAATAAAATTAATTTGTTTTAAAGAATTAAGTCATCAAATATTTAATGATCAGGGAGCAAAAAATAATTCACTAAAGAGAGCTATTAGAGGTGAAACGTTTGCGTTAATGAAGAGACTTAATGGGGCTAACTTTACCAAAATTTTTTCAAATGATGAACTTGAAAACCTGGATCTCTATGCTATGGATTTCAAAAGATGTAATTTGGAGGGGGTAAGTTTTAAGGGGGCATTTCTTGTTGATTCAGATTTTGAAAATGCAATACTTACTAATTGTAATTTTAATCATACTTCAATTAGAAATGTAAATTTTAAATCCGCTAAGTTGACAAATGCCACATTTAAGGAATCCGATTGGTTTAATTCTGAAAATTTAGATGCAAATCAAATTCTTGATTGTGATACTTCTACCTTGTTTAGTCCTCCTAAATCTATTGATGAGATATACAGTTATTTAGATGAGAAATATGCATATCCTTTTTCTACTTGGGATATTAGCATAAAAAGGGAACTCAATAAAATATGGAAAGATTATTATAGTGAAAATGGCTTAATATCTTCTATTTATGGAATAACATTAAATTTTGAAGAAAGTGATTCTCTATAAGATCAGTTTGTAGCAGTTTTAATAAAACCCCAACGAAACCATTTTTCTTCAAATTCGGTTTTATATATGAACCAAATAATAAATGAGTTTTCAAGTGAGAACAATTCAAAAAGTAATCACAAGTCCCAGTGTGATGATGGGGCCAATTATGTTAAAACAACCTTTACCAATACAAGGGTATAGTCAGTTTGATCCTTTTCTATTACTACATCATTTAGGGCCACGCGTAATTAAACCGGGCACCAATGGCGGAATGGATATTGGAGCACACCCGCATCGAGGGTTTGAACCTATCAGCTTTGTGTTTAGCGGAGAAATCCACCATAAAGATTCTAAAGATAACGATAGTATTATCGGTGCTGGTGGTGTACAATGGATGACGGCAGGGAGTGGTATCGTACATAGTGAAGGACTATCTCAAAACTTTATTCAACAAGGGGGAGATTACGAGATGATTCAGTTGTGGGTGAATTTGCCCAAGGACTTGAAAATGACAAAGCCCAGTTATCAGGGATTCGATAGGGCAGCAATTCCTTTTTATAAAGAAGAAAATGCAAGAGTGAATGTCATTTCCGGAACTTATGAAGGAATTACAGGACCTATTAATTCTTTAACCAATATAGGTGCTTATACGCTTGAGTTAAGTAAGGATGGCGCGGCAAGTTTTGAGATTACAAAAGAACGAAATGTTTTGATTTATCAGCTTAAAGGAAAAACGAAGATCAATGGGAGTGAGGTTGGAAAACATCAAATGGTTTTGTTTGATAATGATGGAACATCTATTCAGATATCTGCTGAAGAGAAGTCTACTTTGTTATTCCTTCATGGCGATCCAATTGATGAGCCCGTTGCTTCGTGGGGACCATATGTGATGAATACACAAACAGAAATCATGGAAGCCATGCGAGATTATCAAATGGGTAAGATGGGTGTTTTAGTTTAGCTAAAATGAGCTTAATAGTCTGCAGATAATAATAAATGTAAATCTGTGAATTTTAAATCAAATTGCTTTGCTAAAAAGTACTTGCAAAGCGCACCATGATAGAGGTAAGCGCCATTTCTTATGCCTTGATTGTATTTTATAAAATTATCAAAAGTGCCATATTCTGCGCTTTGTCTGATAATAGGAGAAAGAATATTACTAGTGGCATAAGAAGCGCTTCTTGAAACATTTGAAGCAATATTCGGCACACAATAGTGTATAACACCATGTTTAGTAAACACAGGGTTGTTGTGGTCGGTTACTTCAGATGTTTCAATACAGCCTCCATGATCAATACTTACATCAATAATGACGCTTTTATCTTTCATTCGAGCCACCATGTCTTCTGTAACCACACATGGTGTCCTTCCATTTACCGGTTGCATGGCACCAATTACCACATGCGCTTTTTCTAATTTTTGGAGTAATGCCTTAGGATCTAAAACAGAAGTGTATACTTTGTGACCAACTACTTCTTGTAATCTTCGAAGCCTTGAAATATTACTGTCAAAAACTTGTACTGTTGCTCCAAAACCTAATGCGGCTTTTGTAGCTGCTTGTCCAACACCACCGGCACCTATAATTACAATTTTTGTTGGAGGGTGCCCGGCAATGCTCCCTAAAAGAATACCCTTGCCATGGTCATTGCTTAAATATCGTGCAGCGGTATGAATCGCATAATTACCTCCAATTTCACTCATAGATCTAACAAAAGGGAATGCATCGTAATCATCTTTTATATATTCAAAAGCTAATGCCGTAATTTTTTTAGTAATCAACTTAGCAATGATTTTCTTACTAATTTTCGTTCTAATTAATGGAGAGATGATCACTTGCCTGTTTTGCATCAGTTCTATCTCTTTTTCAATAATAGGTGCTACTTTCAAGATTAATTCTGCGTTATAAACTTTTTCCTTTTCATAAACAATCTCGGCACCTACATCTGTATATTCTTTATCTGAAAAGAAAGAGGCTTCTCCGGCACCACTCTCTATCACTATTCTATGTCCGTTATTCACTAAATCTTCTACACTATTCGGAGTTAAGGCAATTCTCCGCTCTTGAAAGGCCGTATCCTTAGGAATACCAATAAAAAAACCTTTTTGTGACGAGGGAACTTCTGCTAAAGCTTCCTGAGGAGCTATAGTAAATTCTTTTTGAAGTTGCTCTAATGTTTTTTTGGATATTTCACCCATAATTATATGCGTCTAATGGTTCGTATAGTGCCTTCTAACAAAAACTCAAAATTAACTATTTCGTCTGGTAAAATGGCATCTATTTTTGATGGCCATTCAATAAATACATAACTGCCATCGTAAAAATACTCTTCCATGCCAATATCTAAGGCCTCTTCTATATATTGAATTCTATAGGCATCTATATGGTAAATATTCCCTTTAGGACTTTGATATTGATTAATGATAGAAAAAGTAGGACTTTGAACTACATCGTTAGAACCCAGTTGTTTACAAATAGACTTTATTAATGTCGTTTTGCCGGCTCCTAAATTACCCTTGAAAGTTGCAATTTTAGTATCTCCTAATTGGTCAATAACCCAATCAGCAGCAGTTGGCAGTTCATGCTCGGAAGTAATCTTTAAGCTATTTACTTTCATAAATGGCAATAGGAACAATAACTTCTTCTAATGAAATGCCTCCATGTTGGAAGGTGTTTTTAAAATATTTTACAAAGTGATTATAATTATTTGGATAAACAAAAAAGTAATCTTCTTTAGCAAATATATAAGTCGAACTAATATTAGATTTTGGTAAAAACCCTTCATCGGGCTTTAAAATCTCAAAGACTTCCTTTGATTCATAATTAAGGTTTTTACCCGTTTTATATCTTAAGTTAGTCGTCGTATTCCTATCGCCAATCACTTTAGCCGGCGTACTTACTTTCATCGTTCCATGATCCGTGCTAATAATAAGCCTTATTTTCTTTTCCTTTAATTTTTGCAAAGCATTAAATAGCGGCGAATTGTCGAACCATGATAATGTTAAAGAGCGATAGGCTGTTTCATCACTTGCAAGTTCTTTTAGAACCTCCATTTCTGTTCTGGCATGTGATAACATATCTACAAAATTATAGACAATAACGTTTAAGTTATTAGTCATTAAATTTAGGATGTTATCTTCTAGCAGTTTCCCATTTTGATGATTAACGACTTTCGTATAGGAGTGTTTACTATCTATACCAAATCGCTTTAATTGATTAGCCAAAAAATCAGCTTCATGTAAATTTTTACCATGATCTTCATCATCATGAAACCACATGTCAGGAAATTTCTTTTTTATTTCAGAGGGCATCAGTCCTGAAAAAATGGCGTTTCGACTATATTGAGTAGTTGTGGGTAAAATGCTATAAAAGTAATCCTCGCTTATTTTATTAAATGATTCATTGATAATTGGCTCAATAATCTTGTACTGATCAAACCTGAGATTATCAATTAAAACAAAAAAAGTAGGAACATCATCATCTAAAACTGGAATGATTTTGTTCTTAAACAATGTATGAGACATCGTTGGAACCTCATCTTTTTCTCCATGTAACCATTTTAAATAGTTTTTACTAATGAATTTGAAAAACTCCTTATTCGCTTCTGCCTTTTGCATACTTAGTACTTCCTTCATTTCAGAAGTTTGCGCTTTATCAAGTTCCAATTCCCAATAGATGAGTTTTTTGTATAATTCTGCCCACTCATCGAAATTCATTTGATTGTTAATAGCCATGAAAATCTTTTGAAATTCTTGTTGGTAGGCGGAATTTGTTTTTTCAGTTACCAGTCTTCTATTGTCAACGATCTTTTTAATGCTTAACAAAATTTGATTAGGCCTTACTGGTTTTATTAGGTAATCACTTATCTGTGAACCAATAGCTTCATCCATGATGTTTTCTTCCTCATTTTTAGTAATCATCACGACTGGTAGGTCAGGGCTTATTTCTTTGATTTGTGGGAGGGTTTCTAAACCTGTAATTCCTGGCATATGTTCATCTAAAAAGACCAAATCAAATCGTTCTTCTCTACACTTTTCAATGGCGTCATGCCCATTGGTTACTGCGTCAATGGTATAACCCTTTTGCTCTAAAAAAATGATTTGTGGTTTTAATAGATCTATTTCATCATCGGCCCAAAGTATTTTTATATTGTTCATGTAAGCTTGATAATTTTAGTACTTGATTTAAAGGTGCATAAGTTAGTAAACTTATAACAAAATTTTGTTTCGTGTTGATATGTAAATTATAACATGAATCAACAAAACTTATTGTAATATGGTTGTATAAGATATCTTAAACAATTAGTACATTATTCTATTTTTGCAGTGTATGCTAATTAATAAGAGAAAAATAATTAATGATCCTATTTACGGATTTATCTCTATTCCGTCTGATTTGGTCTTTGACGTGATCCAACATCCGTTTTTTCAACGTTTGAGAAGGATTAAACAGTTAGGGCTTGCTGATTTAGTTTATCCGGGGGCCTCACATACTAGATTTCATCATAGTTTAGGCGCCTTACATTTAATGAGAAGAGCTTTGGATGTATTGATAGCTAAAGGGCATAAAATTTCTGAAGAAGAAGAGGAAGCTGCAATCCTAGCCATTCTATTACATGATATAGGACACGGTCCATTTTCGCATTCCTTAGAACATTCAATAATTAAAAGTGTAAATCACGAGGCTATTTCATTACTGTTTTTTGACTATTTCAATAACCTTTCTTCCGGGAAATTGGAAATGGCTAAAGAAATTTTCTTAGGAACTTATCATAAAAAATTTCTGCATCAGTTGGTGAGTAGTCAATTGGATGTTGATCGTTTAGATTATTTGAATAGAGATAGTTTTTACACAGGAGTTTCTGAAGGAGTAATTGGATATGATAGGATTATAGAAATGCTGAATGTAGTCGATAGTAATTTAGTAGTAGAAGAGAAAGGTATCTATTCAATTGAAAAATTTATCGTTTCTAGAAGATTAATGTATTGGCAGGTTTACCTCCATAAAACGTCTATTTGTGCTGAACAGATGCTTATAAAATCACTTGAAAGAGCGAGAACATTGAAAAAAAATGATGCGTTAGCGATTAATAATACCAATCTGGAGTTTTTTATGCTAAATGATGCGAACATCGAAGATTTTAAAACAGATAAGTCTTTATTAGAAAAGTTTGCTTCGCTGGATGATTCAGATGTGGTTTTTGCTTTAAAAAAATGGAAGCAATCAGAAGATCTTTTATTAAGTTTTTTATCAAATGCGCTTTTAAATAGATCGCTTTTTAAAATTGAGTTTATAGATGAGCAGGCGCTTGATTTTAAAGTTGATGAGATAAAAAGCAGTTTAGTTGATAAAATTGATTTAAAAGAAGACATTTTAAACCAGTTGATCTTTTATGGAAATGCACATAATGAAGCGTATAAATCATTTGATGAAGAAATACTCATTTATTTAAAAAATGGTGCTGTAAAAAGTATTTTGGAAGTTTCCGAGCATCTGAATTTTAGTAAGCTTTCAAAGCCCGTATCTAAGCATTATGTCTGCTATCCAAAGCAAATCGAAAAGCTCAAAGCATTTTTGTAATAGACTGTTATTTTATCTCTTTTATCAGGGGGTATTGTTTGAAATAAACAATATATTTAAACTATATTAACGATTACAAAATATAACTATGAGAAAGAAACATCTTATTATCGGAATTTTTTGCTGTCTATTTTTTTTCAGTTGTGATGAAGATTCAGTAACTCCAGAAGCATCTAGCGATGAGCCACAATCTAACTATCCTAATTTTTTGATTTTTGAACCTGGAGACGAGGAAGCGATCGAATTAGCGTTAATTAACTTGAAGGCCAATACCGATATTTATCTTAAACAAGGAAGATATAATTTCGAAAATTTATCAATTCAAGGACCATTAGATAATATTCTTTTTAGAGGGGAAAATCCTAAAAAAACAATTCTTGATTTTTCTGGCCAAACTAGTGGTGGAGAAGGGTTCAGAGTAGACGATGTAACTAATTTCACAATCAGAGATATTAAATTGATCAATTCTACAGGAGATCTCATAAAGGTTAAAAGTTCTACGGGGGTAAATTTTATTAATATGCGCGCAATTTGGGAAGGGAAGCCATCTTCAGAAAATGGTGGCTATGGAATATATCCTGTTGAATGTAAAGATGTTTTGATTGATAGTTGTGTGGTAAGAGGAGCATCTGATGCTGGAATCTATGTGGGACAGACAATCGGTGCTATTGTAAGAAACAACACCACCTACAATAATGTAGCTGGAATAGAAATTGAAAATACCCAAAACGCAGTAGTTTATAAAAATCGAACACATAGTAATACAGGTGGGCTTTTGGTTTTCGACCTTCCCAATTTATCGATAAATACTAATAATGTGAAAGTATATGATAATGCCGTGTTTAGTAATAATTATCGAAACTTTGCTCCTTCAGCATTGAGTTTTACTGGAGTAGGAAATGTGCCACCAGGAACTGGTATTATGATTTTAGCAGCGACGAATGTAGAAGTATACAATAATAATATTACTGATAATAACACTATGCCAGTAGGTATTGTAAGTACTTTTACAACGACTTTTGGAAGTAGTTCAGAATTTGAAAACGACTTAGATTTTGACCCATATCCGAGAGATATTTATGTGCATGATAATTTTATTAAAAAACAAAACGATTTTCCTGAAGTCGCAATGGATCATGAGTTTGGTGGAATAATAATAGCCCTCCATACTGCACTTAAGTTTTTAGATAAAACAGGCACTTACTGGCGTCTACAAGAGGTTTTGCATGATGGTTACGTTGATGAAAGTAATCCAAATACAATTTGCATTCAAGAAGACGAAAAGACAAGGTTTGTTAACTTTAATTTTGATGCGCTTTTTGATTTAGATTTAAATAATTTAGAAAGTATTGACCTTTTGAATATTGTTGAAACTGATATAGAACCTTATGATTGCTCATTGTAGTAGTCACTATTTTGAATTCAGCTTTTGATTAAAGGTGTTTGTAATGTTCAATAATAAAAATTAGCAATGAAGCGCATACTGTTTTATTTTTTAATGTTAAGTGTAGTGTCATTGGTAACACATCGTTGTGGAGAAGATGAAATGGCAGGTCCCGAAGAACCACCTGTAGTGGATCCGTATGCTTTTAAAGACAATCTTTCTGAGTATAATTTTTTTACTGGGGAAATGGTTGATTTAAACCCTGCGTCAGATTTAATCCCATATGATTTGACGACATCATTGTTTACGGATTATGCCTATAAAGCTCGTTTTATTCAGATTCCTGAAGATTCCACTATACAATTTAAAGGAGATGGGTTGCTTGATTTTCCAATTGGTACAATCATTATAAAAAACTTTTATTATTGGAATGATGAACGTGATAAAAGCCTTGGGAAGAAAGTTTTAGAAACTAGATTATTACAAAAAGATGACGAAGGGGTTTGGAATGTTGCCGTTTATATATGGAACAATGCACAAACAGAGGCAACGAGAAAACAAACGGGAGCTGTCATTGCTCATTCTTGGATTAATAAAAGTGGAAAAACATTAAATATTGATTATGAGGTTCCTGGTGACAATGATTGTAAAGGTTGTCATAAACTAGATGCAAGGGTGATTCCTATTGGTCCAAAATCACGAGCATTGAATAGGAACTTTGATTTTTCGGACGGTACATTCAATCAATTAGAAAAAATGAAAGATATGGGTGTTTTGGAAGGATTAACTTCTGCCTCTTTAGTTACAGTTTTGCCAGATTGGGAAGATGTTAGTGAATCTCTTGATAAAAGAGCGAGAGCTTATTTAGACATGAATTGTGCTCATTGTCATAATGCAAAGGCGGCCGCAAGTAATTCGGGACTTTTCTTAGAGTATGAACAAGCTAATTCAAATAACTTAGGTATATGTAAAAAGAATGTTTCTGGTGGGCCTGCATCTGGAAAATTTCCAACAGATATAATTCCTGGAAGTGCAGATTCCTCGTTCTTATACATACGAATGAATTCGAATGAGACAGAGGTGGCAATGCCTGAAATTGGGCGAACCATTATTCATACGGAAGGCGTTCAACTAATTGAAGATTGGATTAATAGCCTTTCTGGAAATTGCAATTAAACACCATTTACAACTATATTATTGATAGGCTCCACCAACTATTTATCTACTATCATAGTATGAGCTAAAGTAAATGTTATCTTTGCCAGATCAAGACTCAATGGATGTTTCTTTTAAAAAGATATGATAAACCATGAAAGAAAAGGAAGTTTTAGAAGAGATTCCCCAATATAATGCACAAACAGAAACGATTTATGATGTCATAAAAATCAAGGAGTTATTACCACATAGGTATCCTTTTCTCATGATTGACAAAATAATTGAGTTGTCTGACAACTATATCGTAGGAGTTAAAAACGTTACAGCAAATGAGCCTTATTTTCAAGGGCACTTCCCTAATGATCCCATTATGCCTGGCGTATTACAGGTCGAATCTATGGCGCAAACAGGAGGGGTCTTAACACTCTTAATGCAAGAAGAGCCATCAAATTTTAGTACGTATTTTTTGAGAATCGAGCAATGCAAATTTAAAAAACCAGTGAGACCGGGAGACACTTTACTTATAAAAATGAAGCTTACACAGCCAATTCGAAGAGGCATATGTAAAATGGAAGGCGTAATATATGTTGGAAATGAAATTGTAACGGAGGCACAATTGGTCGCCAAAATATTTAAACCTCAATAAGGCTTCAAATCTGAGCGTATTTTGAGTATTCTTTTAAAAGATATAGGAAAGCGGTATCAACGACGTTGGGTTTTTAAAAAACTAAATTTTTCTTTTGAAAATGGTAATCGTTATGCATTAAAAGGGGGAAATGGATCTGGGAAATCGACATTGCTCAAAATTTTATCAGGTGGGCTAGAACCTTCAACAGGAGAAATATTATGGGAAGGCAAGACTTTTAATCAATGTGAAAGCAACTACTTCAATAATATTGGTTTCTGTGCACCATATATTGATTTATTTGATTGGATGACATTAAAAGAAATAGTTGATTTTCATTTCAAATGTATAGAACCTTTAAACAATTTAGATAATAGTTCAATATTCGAATTAATCGGTCTTCAGTCGCATCAACATAAGAGAATAGCTTCATTTTCTACAGGTATGCGACAACGCGTTAAGCTAGCTCTTACAATACTAGGAGGCTATAAAATAATATTTTTAGATGAGCCTACCTCTAACCTTGATGAACAATCAAATAAGTGGTTTCATGAATTATTAGAAGCATATTTGGGAGCCCGACTTTTAGTTATTGCTTCTAATGATGCTTCCGATTTGAGAGATTGCAATATCCTTTTAAATATTGAAGACTTCGCAAGATCATAGTATTTCTAATTAATTGTCCTTAAAAAGTTTTTGAGTAGGGAATTAAAGTATATAAGATTTTGTAATTTTAGATATGAGATTTTTTCTATATGCGTTTTTGGGGGCTACTTTTTTACTTTTTATAGGTTGTAAGAACGACGATTCCAATGAAGTTGCTTTCGAACATCCTTTGCAAGACATTGAAGATCAGTTGGATGAGTGGAATTGGGTCGATATTGAAGGAATGATTTGTCGAGATGGTTCTCCTACTGGTATTGGTCTAAGAGTGGATAATCCAAAGAAATTAGCCATTTATATTAATGGCGGTGGAGCTTGTTTTAACGAGCTTACTTGTAATAGTAATCCAAGTAACTTTACTGAAGAGACTTTTTTTTCTTTCGAAGATGATTTGGCTCGAAGAGGAATTTTTAATATTGAAGATGATCGAAATCCATTAAAGGATTGGTCTTTTGTATTTATTCCATATTGTACAGGAGATGTGCATAGTGGAACAAAGTATAATGGCAAAGCCTTGGGCGTTAATGAGACGCAGCGTTTTGTCGGTGCATTTAATTTTAAAAAAGTGATGAGGTATATCGCTCCCTATTTTTTAAACAAGGGGGTAGAAGAAGTATTACTTTTTGGAGTAAGTGCAGGGGGATATGGTGTTTACATCAACTTTTTAGAGATCGTTAAATGGTTCCCCGATGTAAGAATGAATGTAATTAATGATTCTGGTCCTCTTTTTCAATTGGGGGAAGGATTTCCTTTGTGTTTACAAATTGGATTTGGTGTAGTTTTTGGGCTTCAAATTCCATTGGATTTATACGGTTGTTGTGATCCTTTTTCAGGATTGGCTAATGTTTTTGAATATTCTGCACAAAAATACCCGCAACATAATTACGGCTTCATTTCTTCGTATGAAGATAGGATAAGTCGTTTCTTTTTGAGCTTTGGACAAAATGATTGTGGAGGAATAGAAGGCAATTCTGTACCGGCAGATATATTTAGAAATGCATTGGTAGATTTAAGAGATAACCTATTAAAACCTAAAACTACTTGGTCTACATTTTATATTGAAGGTAATACTCATACAATGTTGGTTGATAGTGAACTGCTTTATGAGAGAGAGGTTGATGGCATGTACTTATATGAGTGGATGAATAGGCTTTTAGCTGGAGAGGTTATGCATGTTACTGAGTAATTGCCTATGAAACGCTTATTATTAGCTTTTGTAGGTTTTATAGTCGTACTCTTTTTACTGCTTTTTAATTATCGCCCTGCTCCAAAGGAATTAACAAAGTACCTGGTAAAGCCTACTGCGAATAACAATCTTGAAGGAGAATTATTTGTTCAATTTTTAGGGAATACAAATCTCTTATTTAGTGATGGAAAGACAGCTATACTTACGGATGGCTTTTTTTCCAGGCCTTCTGCTTTTAAAGTTCTTTTGGGTAAAGTGGCTCCCGATGAACAAGAGATTAAAAGATGTTTAGAAAAGGCAGGTATTCAAAAGCTCGACGCAGTAATTCCTGTTCATTCTCATTTTGATCATGCGTTAGATGCTCCGGTGGTAGCTCGGATGACAGGAGCAAAATTAATCGGTTCAATGTCAACTTTTAATATTGGTAAAGGGTGTGGTTTACACGATACGATGATGATCATTCCTCCATTGAATAAAGCAATATCTATTGGTAAGTTTAAAATTACTTTTATTAAATCAGCGCATTGGCAATATCCTGATGAAAAGCAAAGAGAGCGATTACTGAATTGCGAAATAACGAGTCCGTTAATTCCACCGGCTTCAATTTTTGATTATAAGGAAGGAGATAGTTATACGATTTTAATAGAATATGATTCTATTAAATTGGCTATTCAAGGGAGTGCGGGGTATAAGGAGGGAAGTATTCAAAATTTTGATGCAAACATACTTTTTGTTGCTATTGCAGGTTTAGAAGTTATGGATGAAACATACAATCAAAATTATCAAGAACATTTAATAGAACCCTTAAGTCCGGAAATACTTGTTCCTATTCATTGGGATGATTTTACCATTAAGTTGGGAGCTCAACCGAAAACAACCAATATGCTTTTTAATCTAAAATATGGAAGTAATCTGGGAAATGCTTTTAAAGAGATTGAACAAAGAAACCTAGGTAAGGGCAGAACTATTAAGATTTTACCCCTTTGGGATCAAATAGAAATAAATACGCTGTTAACTAATTAGATTATAATAACCTGTCATCCCAAAAATACTCTTCAACATCAGCCAATTTTACCTTTTTGTCAAAGTCTGGATGTGCTGTATTTATTATATAATTGAATTCCTTGGGTATGATTACAGAAGGCACTTTTAATATTAAAGATGTTAGTTCATCATACCATTGACCACCTATTTTTTGAAGAACAGGGTAGGCTTCTATCGTCCTCCAATTCTTTGGTAATTCTTCAGCGCTCAATGTTGTACAAATTTTACCAAGATCGTTAATTTTAATAACCATCATTTTATATGTAAAAGTAGGAGCAATAGATGCTCTATGAGCGACGAGTTCTAATGTAGACAAAGATCTGGAACTGCTTGTGTAAAGGACATATTGCTTATTGAAATTCCATCTATTGGCCACCCCCGAAGCCACTAACTTATTGGCAAATTTTGCTCTAACAATCCTAAAAACTTCCATGCTTTAAGCATTGTCACCATACTCAATACCAGTAAGACGATCATCTATAAACTTTATACCACTGATTTTATTAAGATATTCAATAGGTTTTTTTGCTCCCAAATGAAAGTTTTCTTTATCTAACCAGTTGTTGAAATTTTCTTTACTTCCAAATACCTCAATACCATGTTTTATTAAGGATATCAGTAAAATAGTATGCTCTTGTAAATCTTCTTTTATATCTATTTTGGTATTCTTGTAGGTTCTGAACGTTTTCACATTTAGATTTAAAGATGCAGATAGTTTTTCATCGCTTAAATCGGAAACCTTCTTTACAAGCTTTAAGTGAGAAGAGTTAATTTTATTCGCTTCTATTAAACTCAATACTTCCAGATCGCTAATTTGAACTGGTATGCTATTTAGTATTTTTGCTTCTGCTGCACTCATAATAAAAACATTAAGGTAAATATACTCTTTTAAACGAGAATTTTTACCTTTTAGTTTCAAAGTAATATCTTTTTATTCAGGCGATCGCTTTCTATTTCTGATAGCATTCTTTTTCTCTTTATTCATTGGCAGGGAAGGAGTGTTCGCTTTTTTTTCTATAGTCTCTTGATTATCAATTAACTCATGTGTTCCTATTTGAATTGTATCTTTAATAAAGTTTTTAATGCCCTTTATAGAATCATTATTGTTATTATTTGAGGTGTAAATAGAAGAATCACTTAAAGAAGAAGTATTCATTTGTCCTAAACGCAGTAGTTGAAAATGATTTTTATTGCGAACAATATCAAATTTTGACTTAGGTTTTTTATCAAAATCCCAGTGAAAGCCCGGCAGTATATTTATGGAAGGATTGATATCTTGCATTGGCGTGAAAATAGCTTCTGGCCTAGTATAAAAAAGAATTTTATCTACGTCTTCATCTTTAAAGTAAATTTTCATTTCACTGCACAATGTTTTATTAGAGCCAACATAAGCATTACTGTCGTCTTGAACATAATAGATACTCTCTCCATTTCCGTTTACATCTACACGATTTAATGTATCGTTTTTAAAAAATCCATAGATAGACCTGCCTTTTATTTGATTATAAATCTCCATATCCTTAGAATGAATAACTATAGCATTATTGTACAATCCAATTTTATCGGCCTTTTGTCGCTTTGTAAATACTTGTATGCTATCTCCATAAAACTGACTAGTATCTACCCATAAAATAGGATTATAGTAAAACCTAAAAACTGAATCAACGTATGAAAAATACAACGAGTCACAAATTCCACTCATTCTTCCTTGAAAAATCTTTACATTTTTAAATGCTTTAAATATTCTAACAGAATCGTAGGCGGTTTTAATAATAGAATCGTTTAGATATTGCTTTTTAGGTTTTAATCCCTTGAATGTTATTAATGTATCTGCACTTAGGAATAGCGTGTCTTCATCATTGATATCAATTAGTAAAGGATCTTTTGTTGCCATCGTGTAATCAATAGAATCATAGTATTCAGAATAGTCTGAGTAAATCGTTATTTGTTCAACCGTATCTTCCCAAACCACATTACCTATTGCTATCGCTTTTTTTTCTTTGCTATCATAGTTGATTTCATTAGCTTCAATAGTTCCAGTTTCGCCCTCCATTTTCGTATTCTTACCAAAAGAAGCATCCTTTGTTTTTGTGTTGTAAAAACCTGATTCTGTATAAATTACATTGTCCTTGTCAATAATTTTTGTAGCTGTTACGAAATAGGCGATTTTCTTTTTAGTATCATATTTTAAAGAGTCGGTAAATAGCTCGAAGTCTGTTGCGGTAAGTTGAACATTCTTATTAAAGTAAGCTATATTGTCCTTATGAAAATAAGTTCCTCTTTCACTTTCTAACACACTACTATCATCTTCAAAAACACCACCGCCCCAAAAATGCCCTATGTCTTTATTCAAATCATAATTAAGAGAGTCCGTTTTAAGCGTTCCACTAGAATCTTTTAAAAAGACATTAGATCTAAACAACGCTGTTTTTGTTTGCTCATAATAAATAAGATAATCCGAATAAATATCCATCGTATCTGGCTTTTGAATATGAATATTCCCAAAAGCATATACTTTGCTTGAGTCTAGAAAGTGAATGGCACTATCACAAAATATGAGGTCGTTTTTGTGTCTCATCTCAACATTGCCTATCAACATTCTGATGCGACCATTAATGGAATCACTTTGTCCTTCAAGTCTTTCTGCCCAAGTAATTTCTATTTTCTTCTTATTGGAGTTATTGTCGGGAGATTGCGCGTTTAATAATGTTGTGTTCTGAAAAAAAAAACGAACATAAAACTAACGAATAAAATATTCGTTGAATATTTATTTAATAGCTCTAACATTAGAAATTATATATGTACCAACCTAATACTGTATCAAAGAATAATCTTTTCATTGTAATAAGATCTTGATTTTATACTATTCTTTATTTCTGCCTCCAAATACAGAAATATTTATATATCGTTTTGGATTTTCTTTCAGATCTGTTAAAAGTGCATCTAATGAACTAATAGCACTATCGATTCCAGTATATAAACCTTCTTCTTTTAATATTTTTCCGGCAGTACCTTTTCCATCATTAATATCAACAATAATTAGGTTTAAATCTTCTAGTATTTTTTTGGCACTCTCGACCGTTTCTTCCAGAGATATTTTTGCCAGCTCATCAGAAACTTTGCTAAAGTTCTTAATAGCATTGTCTATTTCATCAGAATTATCTGCAATGGTAGAAGTAAGTTTCTTGGCATCTTCCACCATACTACTAATATTTGCTTCCTGATTAGTCAATAATTTATCTACTTTAACAGTAATGTCCTTAACATTTGACATGGCAATAGAAGCATCTTTTAAAGCACTTTTTAGCGACTCTTTTTCACTGCCAAGTACATCGTTTAAATTGCCAATTAATGTATCTACTCCGCCCATAAGACCTGTCAGTTGGTCTTTTATAGGGTCAATTTGATCTGCGACAGAAGACATCATATCTGCTTCAATTTCTCCCTTTGCAATAAAACTAGATCCAGGTTCAATAAATTCTTTACTTTTTCCTGGAATTAATTCAATTTCTTTAGTCCCAAATAGATCAAGTGTCTTAATAACAAAACGACTATCCTTAGGTACTTCAAGACTCTTATCTAAGCTTAGCTTCATTATAACAGGATTGTCTCCACTTGCATTGATTTGAATATCGGATACTTTACCAACATTGAACCCTTTTATTGCAACAGGATTAGTAATGTATACATGACCAGTATTTTCAAACCCTACAAGAACCGCGTTCTCCTTCTTAAATAAAGTTTTTCCTTGCAAGTAGTTAAATCCAAGGAAAAGGGCAACAATACCTACAAGCGTTAATGCACCAACAGTTATTTCATTTCTTACTTTCAAAATAATGGCTTTGGCTCAAAAATAGTATATTATTATTGAAGTCTATAATGATTGTCTGTTTAGAAAGGAGACTTTTAACGTTTTTAACGAATCAGATGTTCTACTTCGGTCATTGAAACTCTTTCGTTATTTAAATATGGTACAATAAAGGCATCCTTAAAGCCTAAGTCTTTGATTTTTGATTTGGCTTTTTTCGCATTCTCAAAAGTATCATATGGTCCTGACACATATCTATTATATGTTTTCCATTGCTCTATATGTAGATTCTCAACGCCATTATATTTGCTGTCTGATAAATCCATTAAGGTTTTTGAAGCCATAAACTGAATTTTGAAATACAGCGACTGGTTCAAAATGTCAGTATAATCTTTAGTAACTATTTGTATTTCTTTAGATACTTCCTTTTTTTGCTCTTGTTTTGTCTCTTCAATACTAATGTTAGGAGCGGGGTTGTCAAAAATCTCTTCTTGAGAGAGAATTTCTTGAGCACTATTTTCCATCTCCTTTTTATACGCTCTAAAAGCTCTAAAAATAGCTGAAGCAATATATTCCTGTCCCTTTGTAGATACTAAAAAGTCTTCTTCTTTACTATTCGTTAAAAAACCTGATTCAATAAGGACAGAGGGCATTGTAGTACGCCAAAGTACCCAAAAACCTGCTTGTTTAACACCTCTGTTAAAAAGTCCAACTCTTTTTTCAAATTGTTCTTGAACTTTAGATGCAAATAATGTGCTTTGCTCAAGATATGCATTTTGATTCAGAGATAATAAAATATAAGATTCTGGGGAACTGGGGTCAAAATCACCATATCTCTCTTTGTAATTATCCTCTAGCTCTATAACAGAGTTTTCACGTTGCGCTACTCGAAGGTTGCCATCATTCTTATGTAAGCCCATTACATAGGTCTCAGCACCATGTGCAGTAGGAGATGCCGCATTACAGTGAATACTTATAAAAAGATCTGCATTATTTCTATTGGCTATAGCTGCCCTTTCTTCTAACTCTACAAAAACATCTGTTTTTCTTGTATAAATAACTTTTACATCTTTGAGATACTTTTCAATATATCCTCCTAGATAAAGTGCAATTTTTAAAGCTATTTTTTTTTCTTGAGAATGTCCTCCCAAACATCCCGAGTCATGTCCTCCATGTCCTGCATCAATGACTACAGTTTGGACTTTATCTCCATCAGAAAGTTTATCATTTATATCGGCACTTGTAGTTAACAATACAAGTATTGTAAAAAGAGTTATATGTTTGAAATATTTAAACATTGCACGCTTTATCATTAGCTTTGGTGGCTAATTGAAAAATTGAATTTTTATAATCTTTGTTACGTATAAGAACCATATTAGTTTCTTTCATAATCGTTCTTTTAGCTAATAGTAGTATTACTTGTCAAGAACTTTTTAGTTCTACGTTCAATAATGATACCATATTTGAAAAAGACAGTATTCTAGAAAAATTAAAAAAAGCAACTTTCTTGGATTCTAGTGACATTAGTTTTCCACATAATATGGATTCTAACTCTGATAAAACAAACCTAACATCAGCGGCTAGTTATGAAATCCCAAATGAAAATATTGAAGAACCTATTAATTATAATTCGATAGATAGTTTTTGGATGGATGTACCCAACAAAGTAATCCATCTTTATGGCAATGCAGAAGTAAAATATGAAGATGTCACCTTGAAAGCGGCCTATATTCAATATAATTGGGAAAAAGGAGAAGCTTGGGCATTTGGACTAAAAGACAGTAGTGGTAATATATCCGGAAAACCTGAATTTACCGAGTCTGGAAGTTTTTATATTGCTGATGAGCTAAAGTATAACTTTAAGACTAAGAAGGGTAAAAGTAAGGGGTTAGTTACCAAACAATCTGAGGGCTTTTTACACGGAACGGAAGTAAAGTCTTTTGGTGAAGATTATTTTTATAGCAAAAAAGCAAAGTATACCACCTGTGATTATGAGCATCCTCATTTTTATATAGAGGTTGCTAAAGCAAAAGTAGTTAAGGATAAAGTCATTGTAGGAAAACCCGCTAATCTTGTAATTGCCGATACTAGAACTCCTATTATATTACCCTTAGGCGTTTTCCCTTTAAGAAAGAATAGAACATCAGGTTTTATTTTGCCAGAATATGGCAGATCCGATGAGCTTGGATTCTTTTTTACAGGGATGGGATATTACTGGGCCATTAATGATTATATGGATTTAACAACCACTTTTGATATTTATACCAGAGGGAATTGGGGGATGGATTTACGTTATAAGTATTTGAAAAAATACAGGTATAGTACAGATTTAAGCGTTGATTTTAATACTACGAGAACAGGTGAGCGTCAAGATCCTAATGCAACTGCTCCAACTCGAGATTTTAATGTTCGTTGGACGATGCGTATAGACCCTAAACGTTTACACAATAGCAATTTTTCTGCAAACATAAATTTTGTAACAAGGGCTTATCAGCAAAACAATCTAATTGATACAGATATTGAACGATTTATTGATAATAGATACAGCTCTTCCATTTCATATAGGAAGCGATGGCCTGGAAAATTGCCTAGTTTGAGTATTGATGCATCTCATAATCAAAATACACAAACCCATGCGGTAACTATTAGAGCCCCCTCACTGACTTTCAATGTAGGGAGTTTTACTCCATTCAAGCGAAAAGTACAAACAGGTGGTGTACGTTGGTATGAAAAGGTAAATCTAAGTTATAATTTACGTATGGAAAATCGATTAGAGACGCTTGATTCTTTATTGCGTGAGCCAGAAACGTATCGAGACATGAAAAATGGAATTCAGCAAACTGGGAGCGTGAATTTACCTTTTACACTTTTTAAACATTTCAACTTTAATTGGAGGTTTAATCATACTGAAAACTGGTATGCAAAGACTTTAGAAAGAGTTTATGTTGAAGACACGGTGATTGATGCAGGGGATACAACAATAACTGGAGATGCTATTGATACAGATGTTTTTGGATTTAAGGCTGCCAGAAATTTTAGTTTAAGCTTAAATCTCAATTGGTCACTTTATGGAACTTGGAATTTTAAAAGAACTAAAAATGTGCTGGCCATAAGGCATATTGTTCGTCCAAGATTATCCTTATCGTTCACTCCTGATTTTGGAAAAGAGCGATGGGGTTATTACCGTACCGTACAAAGTAATACAACAGGAGCAGAAGAGACCTATTCTATCTTTGCCAATACTATTTTTGGAGGTCCAGGAAGAGGATTAAGAGCTAATATTGGTTTTGGCATTTCTAATAAATTAGAAATGAAAGTAAGAGCAAAAAGAGATACTGTCAAAGGGTATAAAAAGATAAACATTTTTGATAATTTCAGCCTATCAGGTTCCTATAATATCGCCGGAGATTCCTTGACAGACAAGATGAGTAGAATCAGTTTTAGTGCTAACAATGCAAGGATTATAGAGAATGATTTTTTCAATGCTGGATTAAACTTTAGTGGCACATTAGATCCTATATATATAAATCCGAGCACAAATAGTAGAGAAAACAAATGGAGATTTTCAGAAAATCGACGTTTTTTTCGATTAACTGATTTTAGATTTTCAGTAAATGGGGGCTTTTCTTCCAAAAGAAGAGTAAGTACAGGAACCGCAAGAAGTTTATTGCCTGGACGAAATAATTCTAGTTCAGTAGTACCAAGTGTAATTATTGAGAGAGATCCTGTTTTTGGATACACAACAGGCTATTTAGATTTTGACATACCATGGAGTCTGCGATTTTCGCACACGTTATCTTTAAGAAAATTCTATCAAGATGGAAGAGATACAACAATTATCAGTGCAAACAACATTAGAATAACACAATTTGACTTCAATCTTACTCCTAAATGGAAAATTAATGTAAGAGGGTTGGGCTATGACTTTATCCGAAAGGAATTTAATTCATTCACCATTGGTATCGCTAGAGACTTGCATTGTTGGCAGATGGCTTTTAATGTTACTCCAATAGGTACCCGACGTCAATTCTCTTTTACAATAAATGTACGATCACAGGTTTTAAAAGATTTGAAGTACTCAAGGGATAAATATTGGTATGACTTTGAATAAAAAGGAGATTAAAAACAACTATTGCTTACGTGACTTCATTTTCTCTTCTTTTTTGAATTTCTATAGAAAATTCATTTACGTAGTTATCAATCGCCGATTTAGTTATTCCCTTCTTTCTTAATCTTGAGACGGATTTCCCCTTTCCATGCTTCGATACATCTATAAACATATCTGCTGTTGAGATCTGATTACTATCAGTAATAACTTTATTTAGTTCCTCAAGAGATTCAGTAAGACAACCTGATAAAACCCTGCTGTTTGAGAGTCGTCTTGGCAAAGTAAGAACTTCTTCTTTTACAGGTTTTGGAAGTGCGGCCTTGTCATTTAATTCTTCAATTATACTCTCTAATGATTCAGGTTTTATTGTTGCAAGTGCCTTAAAAAAATCTTTCGTAGAGGTTCTATCTTTTCCTTTTCTCCGACTAATCAATTCAGCAAGACCCAGAATGTCTCTGAGTTCAGGGTTTAGTTTATGATTTTCGTTTTTTAGGTTGGTTTCACTTACGTCAACTTCATTAAGTAGCTCTAGGAGAGCATTACAAAGTCTGTTTCGTTCTAAATTGCTTTGTTCTCTTGATATAATCCCTTTTCTTATTTCGGAATTAAGTCTGGTATATTTATTTGACTGTATAATTAATTCATTCTCAAACTGCGAACAATGATCTCTAAACACTCTAATCGCTTCTTTTAAACAGTCACTGGCAATTTTATTTCGAATGTCTTCTATAATTTCTATAGTCATTGGATATCAGGATTTTAATTCATTCTATAGAGGCTGTGAAAGTAGTACTTTAGTTTTATTCACATCAAAGATGTTTCAATATTTCTTTTAACACAACCTGTGCTGCCCAAACTCTATTGCCTGCCTGTTGGATAACCAGTGAGTTTTCGCTATCAATAACATCATCTGCAACAACAACATTTCTTCTCACCGGCAAACAATGCATAAATTTTGCATTGTTAGTATACTGCATTTTTTCTTTTGTAATCATCCACTCCTCACTATCTCTTAGGATGCGTCCATAATGTTCATACGAAGACCAGTTTTTCGTATATATCACATCCGCATTTTGAAAGGCCTTTTCTTGATCATGAAATACAGGAGTATCTCCTATAAATGTTTTTGACAAATCATACTCTGGTGGATTTGCAATGCACAGATCAACATCGGCTTTAATCATCCATTCTGCAAAAGAATTGGCAACAGCCTGAGGCAATGGGCGAGGATGAGGAGCCCAGCTTAGAACCACCTTTGGCTTTTTATTAAAATGCTCTCTAATGGTAATTAAGTCGGTTAATGATTGCATTGGATGCACTGTAGCCGATTCCATATTTACAATAGGAACATTCACATATTTTAGAAACTGATTTAAAATAAATTCCTGATAATCTTTTTCTCTATCATTTAACCCTGCAAAGGTTCTTATACCGATAATATCAGCGTATTGGGCAATTACGGCAGCAGCTTCCTTAATATGTTCTGCCTTATCGCTATTCATTATTGTGCCATTTTCAAATTCTAAGTTCCAACCATCACTGCCTACATTCATAACGATAGTATGCACTCCTAAATTATAGGCAGCCTTTTGTGTGCTAAGTCGTGTTCTCAAGCTAGCATTCATGAATAATAAAACCATAGTCTTATTGCGGCCCAAATCTTTGAAAGCAAAAGGATCCTTTTTTAGTAAAAGCGCTTGTTTTGCTAATTCTTCTACATTTTCGACATCTGCAACTGAAATAAAATTATTCATAAGCATAAAGTTTTATTGATCAATCGAATCAGTTTCCTTAAGTAATGCTTTTATAAATCTATCAATTTCTTCCTTTTTAATATTTAATGGAGGAAGAATTCTCAAAATATTTGGATTAGATGCATTTCCAGTAAGTATTCGGTGTTTAAATATAAGTGCTTTACGTAATGCTGCAATAGGATACGCTAATTCTATTCCAATCATTAATCCTTTTCCAGAAACATTTTGGATAGCTGGGACTTTTGAAAGCGATTTCATCAAGTATTTTTCTAACTGAATACTGTGTTTTAATAATTGTTCTTCTTTAATAGTTCTAATAACAGCAAGTGCAGCAGCACAGGCCAATGGGTTTCCTCCAAAGGTGCTTCCAAGCATACCTTTCCACGCTTCAATTGTTGGATGTATTAATATTCCTCCAATTGGGAAACCATTTCCCATTCCTTTGGCCATAGAGATAATGTCCGGAGTAACTTTTGCATATTGATGTGCGAAAAACTTTCCTGAACGACCAAAGCCACTTTGTACTTCATCCGCAATAAATAAAGCACTGTGCTTATTACATAATTTTTGAATTTCTAAAAGAAAATCATCCGAAGCAACATTTATTCCTGCAATACCTTGAATAGGCTCAACTATCACAGCTGCTATCCCGTTTTTATGCTTGACAAAAGCTTTTTTAAGTGCTGAAACGTCATTAAAGGGCAGCATCACTACATGACGATCTGTATTAATTGGTGCCTTAATTTTCTTATTGTCAGTAACCGTGACTGCCCCATGAGTTCTCCCATGAAATCCTTTTTTAAAAGCAATTATTTTTTTCTTTCCTGTAGTGAAGGACGCTAGTTTAATGGCATTCTCATTTGCTTCAGCTCCACTATTGCATAGAAAAAGTTGAAAATTCTTGCACTTACTTATCTTATTTAAGGCTGTTGAAAGTTCATTTTGAATGGGTAGATGTACTGAATTAGAATAAAAGGGGAGTTGTCTTAATTGTTGACTTAAACCTTTAACAAAATTAGGGTGACAATGTCCAATTGAAATGACAGCATGTCCACCATAAAAATCTAAATATTTTTTGCCCTGGGCATCCCAAACATAGGTACCCTTTCCCTTGACGATTTCAAGATCTAATAAGTTATATACTGGAAAAAGACTCATACTATATTATTTATCTTTGTTTTAATAGGAACAAATAGTTCCTATTGTCTTAAAATGAATTTTGACTTGGTTGTTAGAAGGCACTGGCCTTTAGGTTTAAGCCTTGTCTTTCATCATAACCGAGTATCAAATTCATGTTTTGTACTGCTTGTCCACTAGCACCTTTTAACAAATTATCTATGGCACTTATGATGATAAGCTTTCCATTGTGTTTTTGAAGCTGTATAAAGCAATTATTAGTATTTACCACCTGTTTAATGTGTACCGGATTTTTATGAACATACACAAATGGATGATCTTGATAATAGTTTTTATACAACTCATAGGCCTCTTCTTCAGAACCAGAATATGTGGTGTAAGAAGTTGCAATAATCCCTCTGGAGAAATTACCTCTATAAGGTATAAAGTTGATAGGTTTGTCAAAATCCTTTTGTAGCTGTTTTAAACTTTGATTTATTTCTCCTAAATGTTGATGCACAAATGCCTTGTATACAGAGACATTATTGTTTCGCCAGGTAAAGTGAGTAGTTGGTAATAATTTAACACCTGCACCTGTCGACCCTGTAATAGCACTTATATGCACTTCATCAACAAGTAACTCTTCCTTGGCCAATGGAAGCAAGGCTAATTGAATAGAAGTAGCAAAACATCCTGGATTCGCAATATAATCTGAATATTTAATTCTTGATTTATTAAGCTCGGGGAGTCCATAAACAAAGTCTTTAGCATTTTCTTTTAGTCTGAAGTCATTGCTTAGGTCTATAATTTTAACTGTGTCTTTTATCTTTTTATCGGATAAGAAATTTTTAGTCTCTCCATGTGGTAAGCATAGAAATAATACATTCACATTGTCACTAAACTCATTGGTAAATTGCAAATCAACATCAAATAAATCTTGATGTACTGCATCTATTTTTTTTCCATTTTGGGAGCGGCTGAAAATATATTTGATCTCAATGTATGGGTGGTTTAGCAAGATACGTATCAGCTCTCCACCTGTATATCCAGCAGCCCCTATTATGCCTACTTTCGCCTTATACATTTTCTTTAATTTTATTATAAATCATTATTTGATTGGAAAAAATCTTTGAGAACCCCTTTACATCCTCTCCAGACCACGCATTGTTCATCTCTCCATAACTTCCAAATTTGCTACTCATTAGGTCAAAAGGAGAGTCAATACCAATTAGTTCAAAATTGAATGGTTTTAACTTAATAAAAACATCTCCACTTACGTGCTTTTGAGTACTCGTAAAAAAGTGCTCCAAATCTCTTAATAGAGGTTCATAAAAAAGTCCTTCATGCAAAAAGTTACCATAAACGGGAGCCAGTTGGTCTTTCCAAAAGAGTTGCTGCTTCGTTAATGTATGTTTCTCTAATAAATGATGTGCCTTGATAATAATTAAAGGCGCGGCCGCTTCAAAACCAACACGCCCTTTAATTCCTATAACTGTATCACCTACATGAACATCTCTTCCAATCGCAAATGCTGATGCTTGCTGATTTAAATCTTCGATCAAATTTACAGGGTGATCATAAGGTTCATCGTTTAATTTAACTGGTTGGCCTTCTTTAAAAGTCAACTTGATCTCTATAGGATCTTTATTAACTAATTGAGAAGGATATGCTTCAGAAGGCAAGGTTTCTCTAGAATTTAAAGTTTCTTTCCCGCCAACAGAAGTACCCCAAATACCTTGATTGATAGAGTATTGTGCCTTTTTAGCATCAATATCAAAACCTTTGTTTTTTAAGTATTCAATTTCTTCCTCTCTAGACAACTTATTATCTCGAATAGGCGTAATGATTTTTGCATCCGGAATAACAATGTTAAAGACCATATCAAAACGCACTTGATCATTGCCTGCACCAGTACTTCCATGAGCCACATAAGATGCTCCAATTTTTTTTGCATATTCTGCAACCGCCATAGCCTGGAAAACACGCTCGGCGCTTACTGAAAGGGGATAGGTATTGTTTTTTAAAACATTCCCAAAGATTAAGTATTTAATACACTTGTCATAAAACTCCTTAGTTACATCATTAACGACATATTCTTTAACACCTAATTCGTATGCTCTTTTTTCAATTGTACCTATTTCCTCTTTACTAAACCCACCTGTATTTACAGTAATTCCGTAAACATCAAGCCCTTTTTCTTCAGATAAATATTTAACACAATATGAAGTGTCTAAACCTCCGCTATATGCTAATACTACTTTATTATTGTTCATCTTTTTTTTCATTTTTTTTAGGCTTATACAGCATGCCCGTGCATAAGCATAATTTACGATCTGTTCTCATTAGAATATCATGATTGACACAACTTTTACAGCCATTCCAAAAAGCATCATCTTTGGTCAGTTCTGAGAAAGTAACCGGCTTATATCCTAATTCAGAATTTATTTTCATTACTGCCAAACTCGTGGTAATACCGAAAAGCTTTGCATCTGGAAATTTCTTTCTAGTTAACTCGAAAGCTTTCTTTTTAATACTTTTTGCAAGGCCTCTATTTCTAAATTTTTCATTTACAATTAATCCCGAATTGGCTACATATCCTTTCCCTTCCCAGGCTTCTATGTAACAAAATCCCGCAACTTCATTATCATTATTAAGTGCTATTACAGCCTTGCCTTCATTAATTTTCGATGTAATGTACGCTGGAGATCTCTTGGCAATACCAGTCCCTCTTTTTTTGGCTGCATCTTCAATCATATCACAAATATCCTGAGCATATTTGATATGCGATTCATTAGCAAATTGTACACTTATGTTTTCTTGTTTATCCACTTATATTGTAAATAAATTATTTGAAATTGTTAAAGGTAGAAGTTCTTTCTGAAAAGAATGTATTACAGGCGCTTGCGCCTACTATTGAAAAGCAATTGGATATCATATTTTAGTTCGTAATACATGTATGCAAAAGTAATCATTTTACTTATTCACCGATTAGAATCTGGGTTATTAAATTTTTACTAAGTAGGGTAATTTATTTCCTATTTTTGCCGCATGGCTTTAAAGTCTAATTTTTCAAAAACATTAGGTCCTGGAATTTTATTTGCATCAACAGCAATTGGAGTTTCTCATTTAGTTCAATCCACAAGGGCTGGAGCACAATACGGTTTTGCATTATTAGGGTTAATCATTTTGGCCAATTTAATGAAGTACCCCTTTTTTGAATATGCTTCCAGATATGCAAATGTTACAGGCACCAGTATTATTGATGGTTATAAAAAAATAAGCAAGTGGGTTTTATATGCTTATACATTGATTACAATAGGGTCTATGTTCTTTGTAATGGCAGCAGTAGGGTTTGTAACCTCTGGTTTTATGGAAAACCTGCTGGGATTAAACAATGTGTTCAATTATAAGTTTGCTACAACCGCCATTTTATTTACTATTTGTACTTTAATTTTATTTCTTGGGAGGTATAGCGCATTAGATACACTTATAAAAATGATTGGTTTGGTTTTAGTCATTAGCACTTTAACTGCCTTCATTCTAACATTAATTCACGGTCCGGTAGAGCGTGTTGCAGATTTTCAGCCTCCAACTATATGGAATGATGCCGGGTTGGCATTTATTATAGCGCTTTTAGGATGGATGCCCACAGCGCTTGATCTAAGTTCATGGAATAGTTTGTGGACAATAGAAAGAATAGATCAAACAGGATATAAGCCTTCATTAAAAGAAACACATAGGGAATTTAATTTAGGCTATTGGGTTTCAGCTGGATTATCCATATGCTTTGTTACTTTGGGTGCCTACTTGATTTTTGGATCAGGAGCACAAATGCCACAGGGAAGCGCGGGTTTTGCAAGTGGTGTTGTTAAATTATATACTGCTACGATAGGTGAGTGGAGTAGATTAATCATTGGTGCTTCGGCATTTTCTATAATGTTTGGAACTTCTATTGCCGTTTTTGATGGCTATGCCCGAGCACTAGAACGATGCTATATTTTAATAGGAGACCGTGAAAATAGTACGAACAAATCTCCAAATTCCTACCGATTTTCACTTTTGATCCTAGCTTTAGGGAGTTTCTGGGTTATTGCTCAGTTTGGTGGAAAGAGTGGATTTAAGACGCTGATCGATTTAGCTACTACAATCTCGTTTATTATTTCTCCGTTTATAGCCATGGCCACTTTTTATTTGGTAAGTAAAAAATTTGTAGGTAAAGAAGGAGTTCCTCCTATATGGATGCGTATTCTAAGCTATTTTGGAATTATTTTCTTATCGCTTTTTACACTGGTTTTCCTTTTAAATAAACTAAAGCTATTTAATTTATAAATTATGATTTTTTTACCCGAATTAGTTTTTTGGAATACTAATCCAGTTTTATTTGAGTTGGGTCCTTTTGCTGTCAGATGGTATAGCTTATTATTTGCCTCCGGCTTCTTAATAGGGTATAAAATTTTTGAGTATATTTTTAAAAATGAACATAAGCCCGCAGAGGACTTGGATACGTTGTTAATGTTTATGTTTTTGGGAACTGTTTTAGGAGCAAGACTAGGACACTGTTTATTTTATGATTTCGATTATTATTTTAGACAACATCCTGAAGAAATCTTTATGGTATGGAAAGGAGGGCTTGCTAGTCATGGTGGGGTAATAGGGATTTTAATAGCCCTCTTTTTGTATAGTCGAAAACGAGCAGGACAATCTTACATATGGGTGTTAGATAGAATTGCAATTGTAGGAATATTGACGGGCGTTCTAATTAGAACAGGTAATTTTTTTAACTCAGAAATCGTTGGTATTAAAACAGACGGATCGTGGGGAGTAGTATTCCAGCGACTATGGAACTCAGATATTGGTGGGTATGAAAATTTTCCACGAGTTCCTGTACAATTATTTGAAGCTGCAGCTTATTTTGCTATTTTTGCGCTACTAGGATTTATCTACTTAAAAACCAAGGGCAAGTTTAAAGATGGCTTGCTGATTAGTTTGTTATTTTTATTGGTATTTATAGCACGATTTGTCTTGGAGTTTTGGAAAGTGGGAGAGAAAATTATTACCATTGGAGAGGTGGGATTTAACCGTGGACAAGTGCTTAGTATACCATTTATTATTACAGGCCTTATTCTATTGATCTATACACAATACATAAAACCGAGTAGGAATTAATTTTTTATAGTAACACTCAATTTTTGTATGATCAACCTAAGTATTGGAGACAGGATAAGAGTTAAGCGTACCAAAGAAGCGGGCATTATCCTTAAAGTTATTAATGAATCAAATGCTTTAGTAGACTTTTTTCATGGTCCTCAAGAGGTTTCTAATGAAGAAATTGAACCCTTTAGAGCTAATAGTGAAGCAAAAAAAGGGGATGGGGCTAAACCCGTTCAATTTGTGTATAGAGCGCCTAAAAAAATTGTTAATGCGGCAATTTCTTCGAATATTAAATGGGTAATAGAGGAGTTTATTGATTTACATGCACATAAAATAATGGATGACCCTCATAATCATAGCAATGAAGTTATCCTAAGCATTCAAAAAAGCAAGCTTAAATCATATATAGAAGAGGCAGTTGAAAATAACTTGAAACGTGTTTATATTATTCATGGAATAGGTAGTGGAAGACTAAAAAGTGAAGTCCATGAAATTTTAAGGAAAGATGATCGTATTCATAGTTTTAAAGATGACGATTCCGGAAATTATGGTGCTGGTGCGACGGTAGCAGAGCTGTACTAATGAAAAAATGAAGCTTAATTCAACTCGGGATCTTCGGGATAATTGGCGACCATTTTATAATCTCCTCCCATATGATTTAACACTTGATGCCATAATCGATCACTTTGAATAAGATAATTGTCGAAGTTTCGGCAAATCATCCAACTACTATAGGTCATTTCTTGAGCTAATTGTCCATCAGACCATCCAGAATAACCAATAAAAAATCTAATATCTTGTGTTGTAATAGCTTGTGATTCAACCATTAACTTTAATTGTTCAAAATTCCCACTCCAATATAAATCAGCTCTCAGTTTTTTCGCACCTTCTAATTCCGGCTTGTTATGTATAAAATGCAATGTATCTACGCCAACAGGTCCTCCTTCAAAAATAGGCACTTCAAATTCTGGGAAATCGGGCATTACATCATTTAATCTTAGCTCCAGCTTTCTATTCATAACTAGTCCGAAAGAGCCTTCGTTGTTATGATCACAAATAAGGACTACACTTCTTTTAAAATTAGGATCCTTCATAAAAGGCTCAGCTACAAGTAAGTCGCCAGGTGAAAAGTGCATGAAGTGAATTTAAAATTTATTATTTAGAATGAGAAACCAGAAGTTTTATTGTTATACACGAAGTTTTTATGTGCGAATAACTTAAGCTAAATAAAAAGAAAGGTTGGTTTTATCAAATTGAGTGTGGTATATAAACCCACACTCAATTGATTTTTCTGTCTGCGGAGGCAGAGGGATTCGAACCCCCGATACGCTCTCACGTATGCCGGTTTTCAAGACCGGTGCATTCAACCGCTCTGCCATGCCTCCGGCACAAAAGTACAAATTGATATTAGATTAAAAAACAAGAAAACGACTAGTTTTCTTCTTTTGATGCTAACGTTTTGTTAAGCGCAATACTGTTATTTAGTTCAAAGCCGAAAATGAGCACCAAAGAATTTAGATAGATCCAGATCATTAAAATGATAATGATGCTCAAAGAACCATATAGACTATTGATTCTTTCAAAAAAATATTTGATATAAACGGAGAAAATATAGGAAGTAACTAACCCAAGAATTGTTGCAAAAGTTGCTCCAACAGAGAAATATTTGTATTTCTTTTTTACTGCTGGTCCAAAATAATAAATCAACGCAATAGTATTAAAGAAAGAAATTATAACTAGTAAGGTTCTTATCAAACCTTGAAGAAAAAGACTTTGACGAAGACTAATATTAATTTTTAAGAAGGAGAGGAGACGCTCTAATTGTTCAGCACTTAAAATTAAAAGAGTTACAACAATTATGATTTGGAAAATAATTAAAGTATTTATTCGCAAACTTGCCCAAAACTTTTCGACCCATTTACGTCTTTTAAAAGTCTGATTCACCTTATCAAAGCCTCTCATCATTGCCATTACTCCATTGGTACTGAAGTATATAGCCAATATGAAGTTTATGGATAATAGACCTGATTTGGGGCGTTGTATAATATCTATCAATAAAGATTCAAGTTCTGAAAAAATACTTTCGGGGAGTATATTTTCGAAATAGGTTAGCAATGTTGTATCAAAGTGCTTGATAGGTATGTAGGGTATTAATGTTAATAGAAAAATACTTAGCGGAAAGATGGCAAGTAAGAAATGAAAAGATATAGCCGCAGCTCGCATTGTTAACCCATCTTTCTGTACTTCTTTATAAAAAAGATAAACCACATCATAAAAAGGAATATCTTGAAAACCAGGAGGAGAAAAATTTCTAGCAGCCCTCCATGCTTTTTTAAGTAAAGGGTACTTGTTTAATATGTTAACCAATGATCTATTCACAAATCTTCATATACAATATACATCGCTAATGTAACAACAATACACTAAACCTCTTTTCATAGAATAGGTTATTTATTAGTAAAGGAAATACTAAGCTTATTCGCTTATTTATTAAAATAGGGCATTAAGAGTTGATTCAGTCTATTGGGAGCACTTATTATTTTAAGAGTTTTTTGATGGAGAAAAAGAAATTTAATCTCTCCTAAATTGAGTAATGTTTCATCTTGATCGTAGATTTCAGTATAGAATTGCATTGTTCTTTTTGGCAGTTCTTTAATCATTGTCACAATTTCTATTACGTCATCATATCTAGCTGATCGTATAAACTTTGTTTTTAATTCTACTACTGCCATAGAAATACCATTTTCTTCCATTTCCTGATAGCTCCACCCAGCAGCCCTTATTGCCTCTGTACGGCCAAGCTCATAATATTTAGCGTAATTCGCATGATGAACAATATTCATCCTATCTACATCACTATATGGAATTCTATAGGTTAATCTATGCTCAAACATATTATAAGATACCTCTTTTGTCTAGGGCTTTTTGATATTTTTTTGCATTTCGATTATGATCTCTCAAATTTCTGGCAAAAACATGATATCCTGAAAAGTCCTCTTTTGCACAGAAATACATATAATCATGATTTTCTGCATTTAGAACTGCCCTAATAGCCGTTTTTTCTGGTAAACAGATAGGGCCAGGAGGAAGTCCTGTATATTTATAAGTATTGTACGGAGAATCAAATTCTGTATGCTTTCTTAAGACCCTCCTTAGATCAGGTCTATTCATTGCAAATTTAACAGTGGGATCTGCTTGCAATGCCCATCCCTTTTGGATACGATTAATATAAACGCCTGCTATTCTAGAATATTCGTCTAACTGGTTAGATTCTTTTTGTACAATAGATGCTAGTACAATAACATCATGTTCAGATAAATTTAATGCTTTGGCAGCCTTTTTATTGGATGCTGTCCAAAACTTATCACTTTCCTTCAACATCTTTTTTAGGAAACCATCCGCAGAAGTATTCCAATAAAACTCGTAAGTGTCTGGTAATATTTTTGACAAAATAGAGGTGCTGTCTAAATCGAAATTATCAAGATAGGAGGGAGAACATAAAAGAGAGTCTAGTTCGATTGGACTAGCTTCTAAATTTTGAGAAATACGCATGATCAAATCGTTAGTAGTATTTATATTGCTAATCGTTAGTTTAACGGGGGTTTGTGCGCCCGATCGAAGCAAGGTTACAAGTGCTTTATTTCCTATATTGTCTGGAAAAATATATCGTCCAGGTTTAATATGACTGTTGTATTTCATTTGTTGCGCAACCCAGTCAAATGTTTTGATATTTTTAACAATCTTATCTTTTTCCAGTGTATTTAAAACATCATTATATGACGCTTTTGTTGGAACATAAAGTTCGTGAGTGTCTGAATTCTCGTTATTAAATACATTATTTGCAAATATTAACTTGCTTAACCCAAAAAAAATAAGTGCAAGAATACTGATAGTTACAATGAGCAATACAGATTTATATCGATTCATTTATATAAAAATAAGATCGCAAAGATGTAAACTAAAATGGAAATATGTGTCTAAAAGTCATTTTTAGACAAAAAAAAGGGGAAAAGTTTAGTTTTCCCCACTTTTTAATTTGCAATAGTTAAAATAATAACTATATTTGTCTCGGGTTTTTATGTTTCTAGGTCAATAGGTCTTGGGTCTTCTTCGGAAGACCCATTTCTTTTTACCCAATGTAAATATTTCCTTTTTTTTTACAACTAAAGACATCATAAAGCGTCAAAATGTGACATACTCTTTTTTAGTTGTATTTCTTCAATATATTTATCAGTATTTCCCAAAGGTCTTCATAATCAATGATTTCCCACTCATTTATATTGACTCTATTTTGGTCTGAATTAAGATATTCAAGATCTTTTGTGACTTTTTCAGAAATTAATTCGACATCGAAATTCAACTTTTCAATCTGTAAAAGCATTTTAGCAAAGACATTACTTCTTTTTAATGTTCTATGTTTTAAATGCCTACTTCTATATAGTTTTAAGGCATCCATACTATCTATATACAGTCCAAAATCCCCATGGATTAAGTGAAAACAACGAAAAAGTACAATAATACTAAAATTGAATCCTGATTTATCTTGCATATAAATAGGCACCTCATTATAAAACCTCCCCAGTCTAAATTTCTCTTTTCTTTCATCTGGGTTTTTATAACGAAATAGGAATTCTAAAAAGGCTTCATAGATTTTCCACTTTTCTTTTACATTCTCTGTTAAAAGTTTGAATCCTCGATCTTTAATAACTTGGTCATATAGAGATTGAGCTAGCTCAATATTACCATCATGTAATGCTAATTTAAATTCTAATTCCTTCGCAACAAACCAATTAAATGCACTCTTTAGGAAGTACTTCTCATTATTTTTCGCTGTCTGGAGACCTTCTTTGTATTTTTTTGCATGTAATGAGGCTTTCATCTTCCATAACGCAGTCACAGCAAACCTTGTACTATTTGAATATAGTGGTTGATTTATTAAATACTCTTCGTATTGGGAAGACACTTCTAACAGCTTTTCAAAGTTCCCTGTAATTTCATAATAGAGCACCTTAGACTTTACGCAGCAGTAATTGGTTTCAAATGAATCGGCATCTTCGTTAATCATATCCAATTTTTGGACAGATTTCCCCATATACTCAATTAATTCCTTGGATGGTTTTGCTTTTCTAGCCAGTCTAGACTGCAAATCAGCGATAATAGTTTTCGATTTCAATTCGTAATTATAATTTTTCAAATAGAATTCTAACCGTTCTTTCTCGTCTTTTAGTTTTGTAAAAGACCCTGTAAGCCCATAAGTTTCTATTAGTATGAATGAAAAATCTTTAAGAACATCATACAATTTATACTTTAGAGCTTTGGAATATTTAAGTCGTATTAATTTAATTGCTGCCATACGACCACCAAATTTCACCAATATTCTAGCACTATTTAATGCTTGATGACACTCAAAATAAGCTTGATGGTAAGGATCATTTTTTTTTGCGGTTGAATTGAGATCTAGAAAATGTAATGTATTAAAAAGCCTTTTTGTAAACCTTGATTTTAGTTGACGATAGGAGGCTTCATTAGTTGAGGTTATTGACCCATAAAGGAACAAAACTGCTTCTTTATCAGTATTTATAGTGCCATTTTCAATAGCTTCATATAATCTTGTAAACTTACTTTCTTTATTACTTAAGAGCGTTTTGTCGTATAGTTCTATTTTGCTTATACGCCTCCTGTTAATTAAATTTACAATTTCTTTGAGATTTTCCATGGTTATATATTAATAACGTCACAAATATCTACTTTTAAAATTAAAAAATAGAAATTTTGACTGATTATTATTTTGATAATCAGAAAGTTGGTGTCTTCATGTATGTTCTATAGGTCATAAATACTATGTGATTTATGACTGGGGATCGATACTCCTGCTACAATGTAGGCAGTCTACCTTTGTATTAACTTATTATTATTCATTTAAAACATAGAAAAATGGCTGCTTTACTTATACTTTTATTATCTTTGTTAACAGGGGGCAACTTTAACAGTACAGACATTTCATTTAACAATGAAGATGCTAACTTTCGAATCATAACCGACGATACTAGCTTAGAAGGAACTAAGAAAAAACGAGGAAGTCGCGGTGGATAAAAATCTAAATTCGTCTCATCAAACACCCCACTGAAAAGAGCAATAACTCCGAAGTTAAACGAGAGGCTATCTTCGGAGTTTATTGCTTTTTTAACTTTTTCAATCTTTACCCCGTTTTCTCTTGTTGTTCCTACACTTGCTAAAACAACCCTAACACTTCTACAATAATCAAATAATATGGTCTTTAATTTCTTCAAATCTTTAGGTCTTAGGTCTATAATATTACTTATTTCTATTAGTCTGAATTCTTAACGTTATATACAATTGTTTAAAACCATGTTAATAATCATTTTGTCTATTCAAGTATACTTTTTTGACAATACAAATATTTAACTTTTGTGATAGAGTTTGTGAATCGAAAAACATCGATTTGTGACATAGTAGATTTCAACTTGTTGATTACTAAAACATTAGAAGCTATTATACAACAGGTTTGTTTCATATATATTATAAAAAAGGCATATGCTTTAGTTAAAATCGTTGTGACTTTTTTACAATAAAAGAAAGGCTATCAGAATATATTATGAGGTAATAATAGTGTCTATTTTTTTACGATTATCCACAAAAAAGATAAGGGAGCAATTAAAATTACTCCCTTAACTCGTAACACTAAACACTAAAAGCGATAGAACAAATATCCATTTTTTATCTCATATATTCAAATTTTTCAATTTGAATGAGCATAATTTAATTGTTGTAATACAATTATGAGTTGAAATTAAACCTGAAATTCAGAAGTCAAATAGAATTCCACATCTGGATATTCACGCTTAGTTAGTTCCAAAATATACTCTGAGGATGCCAAGAAAACGGGCTGTTTATGCTTATCACTTCCTATATAACTTTGTTTTGCTTTAAGAAGTCGACTGAGTTGCTCTTCATTTTTAGATTTTAACCAACAGGCCTTATAATAACTATGCGGTCTAAATTGACAAGTTGCGCCATATTCATTTTTCAATCTATATTGAATAACATCAAATTGTAACTCACCGACAGTTCCTATAATTTTTGTATTCGTAGCATTAATGGTGAAAAGTTGAGCAACTCCTTCATCCGTTAATTGTTGTAAGCCTTTTTCTAACTGCTTAGTTTTCATAGGATCCCTATTAATAACTTCTTTAAATATCTCAGGCGAAAAAGTGGGAATACCATTGAACAAAATACTTTCCCCTTCGGTTAGTGTATCTCCAATCTTAAAATTTCCTGTATCGTAAAGCCCTATTACATCTCCCGGGAATGCTTCTTCCACAATATTCCTCGATTGTGCCATAAAAGTAGCAGGGCTACTAAACTTCATTTTTTTATTAGATCGTACATGATGAAAGAATTTATTCCGCTCAAATTTACCAGAACAGATTCTCAAAAATGCAATTCTATTTCTATGGTTGGGATCAATATTAGCATGAATTTTAAATACAAAGCCTGAAAATTTAGGTTCAGTAGGAAGTACTTCTCTTTTATCTGTACTTCTGGCAAGTGGTATAGGAGCTATTTTAATAAAGGTATTGAGCAACTCCCTTACGCCAAAATTATTCAGCGCACTACCAAAAAAAACAGGAGCAATCTTCCCACTTAAATAGCCTTGAGTCTCTAATGGGCCATAAACGCCTTCTAATAATTCAATATCTTCTCTAAGTTGCGGGGCATCTTTATCTATAATATCATCCAGTTCTTTACTATTTAAATCATCAATTGTAATACGTTCATGTTCCACCTTAGTAGAACCTGCAGAAAAAAGATTAAGCGTCCTATCGTATAGATTATATACCCCCTTAAATCCCTTTCCCATATTGATGGGCCAGCTTAACGGATGTGTTTGGATATTCAACTTACTATCTAATTCATCCAATAAATCAAAAGGATCTTTACCATCACGATCTAATTTATTTACGAATACAATTACGGGGGTATTTCTCATTCTGCAAACTTCCATAAGTTTTTCAGTCTGTATTTCTACCCCTTTAACACAGTCGATAACTAATATTACACTATCTACTGCAGTTAATGTTCTATAAGTGTCTTCTGCAAAATCTTTATGGCCGGGAGTGTCAAGTAAGTTGATAAGCGTATTTTGATATTCAAAGGCCATAACCGAAGTGGCAACAGAAATACCTCTTTGTCGCTCTATATCCATAAAATCACTAGTGGCACTTTTTTTTATTTTGTTTGATTTTACGGCACCTGCAGTTTGTATGGCACCACCATATAGTAAAAACTTTTCAGTTAGTGTCGTTTTTCCAGCATCAGGATGACTAATAATGGCAAAGGTTTTTCTCTTTTCTATTTCTTTAATTATAGACAATTTCAAAGTTTGCTCAAAAATATGGGCAGTTTTACGCACTTCCTAAAATTGGAATTTATCAAATTGCTAATCCTAGATGTTTTTTGAATATTTTATCGAGAAGGCAAGTCAATAGTTGAATTTTGAATAACGACAACTTTTCAGATGTTATGTTAAACCATATTATACTTTAATTTATTCGTCTTTCTGTTGCTGGAACATCTTGAATAAACTATCTTAAAGTTTGAATTATTTTATGAATAAATCACTCCATAAAACACTTACAAGGGGCCTATTTCCTTTAGGTCACTTCTTTCTAGTGATCATTTTTTTTTATGGCAATTTGATGGCTCAAGAAGTTCTTTTTGTAAAAAACGAAGGACAATGGGAAAATCATATTGAATATAAAGCACTTTTGAATGGAGGGTATGCATTTTTAGAGCAAGACAAAATCACTTATGTAATTAGTGAAGAGGGACAAATTCCGCATGCACATGTAGAAAATCATTTAGAAAGAAATAGTACTGAAGAAAAGAAAACTTTAGGAAGATTTTCATATCAGGTTCAATTAAAAAACTCTAGAGGTTCTATTGACTTGAAGCCAGAAGGGAAGGAATCTGCCTATCATAATTATTTATTAGGCACTGATCCAGGCAAATGGAAAACGATGGTTCCTTTGTATAAGGCAGTGAGATATGCGGAAGTGTATGACGATATAGACTTACAAATTCATAGTAAAAGTAATTTGCTAGAGTACGACTTTATTGTTAAGCAAGGAGGGGATGTTAATGATATAAGAATGAAGTATGAAGGTGTTGAGGAAGTAAAGATCAAAAATGAGCAGTTGCATATTAAAACAAAAATGGGTGTTGTAACAGAGTTAGCCCCAATTGCATATCGGTCTTTTCAAAATAAACGCACCAGTGTGCAAGTTAAATTTAGACTTTTTGGAGAGAATGAAGTTGGTTTTGAAACAGTAAATGATGTGAACAATTCCAAAGGAGATTTAATCATTGACCCCGTTTTAGTTTTTTCTACTTATACGGGTTCAACTGCTGATAATTGGGGTTTTACTGCAACTTATGACAATGAAGGCAATCTTTATTCAGGAGGTATGGTAGTGAATCAGGGATATCCGACAACCATAGGCAGTTATGATACAATTTATAATGGTGGGGTTATCGTTAATTTGCCTAATGGTCAAGGTCCATCTACTCCAACAGATATAGCTATTAGCAAATTTTCAAAAGATGGCAAAAACTTGCTCTATTCGACTTTTATTGGAGGCAGTGCGAATGAGTTACCTCACTCGCTAATTGTAAATGATCAAAACGAACTAATAATTTATGGAACTACCGGTTCTTTTGACTATCCTATTACCTTGGGTGCACATGACGTGAACTTCAATGGTGGCCCCAATACTAATACGGCAGCAAGAATAAGTTATCCAAGTGGGAGTGATATTGTAATTACTAAATTAAATGCAGAGGGGTCTGCTTTATTGGGTTCAACTTTTTTCGGTGGGAGTAATAGTGATGGCTTAAACAATTCTGGTAGTTTGAGTTTAGAATATAATTATGGTGATTTTGCTAGGGGAGATGTGGCTCTTGACGAAAATGGCGATATTTATATCGCTACATGTACTTACTCTACAGATATCCCAAATACAACTGGATCTATTGGTGCTACGGCAAAATCTGGACTAAATGGATGCGTAGCTAGATTTAATAGCGATCTAACACAGTTAAAATGGGCTTCCTATATCGGAGGGAATGATGATGACGCTGCATTTTCCATAGAAATCGGTTCTAATGGAGAAATAATTATAGGGGGTGGAACAAGGAGTCTTGATTTTGAAGAACTAGAAGGTTTTCATAATACGTATAGAGGAGGTCACGCAGATGGATTTTTAATGAAAATTACTCCAGATGGAACGGCTTCTGAAGCTGGAACATATATCGGTACAAATGCTTATGATCAAGCTTTTATTGTTGAAATTGATAATGATAATAACATTTATGCCTTAGGTCAAACGTTGGGCAATTATCCTGTTTCTGAAGGGGCACACTCTAATATAAATGCTACACAGTTCATTCATAAATTTTCAAATGATTTGACATCAAGTGAATTTTCAACAGTATTTGGAAGTCCTTATACAGGATCTCAAATACGTCGAGTTAATATCTCACCAACTGCTTTTTTAGTTGATAAATGTGAAAACCTGTATGCCGTAGGATGGGGTGGTGCTGTTAATGTAGGCTATAATACAAATACGGGTAACACAAATAACATGGAAGTGACAAATGATGCTTTTAGCACTCTAACTGATGGAAGTGACTTTTACATAATGGTGTTAAATAGCAATGCTTCTAGTTTACAATATGCAAGTTATTTTGGAGAGTTAGGTAATGGCAATTTTGGATTTGAGCATTTAGATGGAGGAACCAGTAGATTTGATAAGAATGGTTTTGTTTATCATGCTGTTTGTGCAAGTTGTGGGGGAACGAATAACTTTCCAACAACAGAAGATGCTTGGTCGAGAGATAATGGAAGTGGCAATTGTAATTTAGCAGCTTTTAAATTTGAGTTTGATTTATCACCGTTGACTGCTGCTGCTGAAGGAGATCCTATTAGTGGGTGCCCACCGCTTGAAGTCCAATTTCAAAACACAAGTAATAAAGAAGGGAAGCAATATTTTTGGGACTTTGACGAAGGCAACACTTCTAATTTAGAATCGCCAACACACCTTTTTACAGAAGTGGGAGTGTACAATGTACAATTCATTATAGTAGATTCAAGTAATTGTGTAATAGCAGATACTACTTATTTAACGGTTACAGTCGGTGCTGCTGAAGATTCTACAAAGGCACAGTTTCTAGCAAATACTTTATCATGTGTTTCTCAAAATGTAGCATTTATAAACCAGAGTGAAAATGCGGATAATTTTTTGTGGAACTTTGGTGACGGAACAACGAGTAGTTTAAAGTCTCCAAACCATAGTTATATTTCTAGTGGTACATACACGGTTTCTTTAGTCGCAAACCCGGGATCTCTTTGCAGTGATACAGCTCAAAAAGATATTATTATTAGTGAAAATTCTTTACTTGCTAATTTTGAGAGTACAATAGGTGATTGTAGTATAAGTGATGGAGAAGTTTCATTTACAGATTTATCCACGAGTAATCAAGTTATAACAGCTTGGCAATGGAACTTTGGAGATGGCAATACTTCCAACAGCCAAAACCCAACACACACTTTTGAGAGAGGAAACAATTACATAATTACTTTGTTTGTAGAGGATGCTGCAGGTTGCCAATCCATTGTTAGTAAACAGATTGGTATTTCTGAAGAAACCATTAAAGCAGGTTTTGAAGTTGTAATTGACTGTCAACCTTTTTCTAACGGTGTTCAATTTAGCGACACTTCCACGGGAATATCTGCAATAATTGGACGGCAATGGAATTTCGGGGATGGGAACACTTCTATGGCTCAAAATCCCACACATTTTTATGCTGTACAAGGAAACTACATAGTGTCTTTAATTGTATTTGACGCTTTTGGATGTTTTGATACCATTGAACAAGAGATCTCTGTGTTCAATGAAAATATCAATTTGAATATTAATGTGGAGCCACTTATTTGTAATAGTACAGAAGTTCAGTTTATAAATAATTCAACCTCTGATAATGGAATTAGTCAATGGCTATGGAACTTTGGAGATGGAGATTCAAGTACGTTAGAAGCTCCAAGTCACACATATGACAACTTGCAAAACTGGCCTATTTCTGTCACTGCTGTTTCAAATACTGGTTGTCGAGCTGTGTTTAATGCCAATTTACCGCTCATTTATTTAGAAATAGACTTCGATATTGAGGCCAGTAACGCCTGCAACCCTATAGAAGCCCCCATTAATTTTAACGTTTCTAGTAATTCAAGTAATAACATTATTTTTTCTCGTTGGGACTTTGGAGATGGTACAGTGCAAGATGGTTTGTTAAATACTAATCATCAATATACAAACCCTGGAATATATACTGTAAGGCATATCGGATTTAATCAACATGGATGTTCAGATACTACAACAAAAATTATCAGTATCCCAGAAATTATCGATATAAGAACTGAAGCCTTTTTTGAACAAGATGTTTGTGCAGGTGATGAACTAAAAATAGATTTCAGCTCAACAATAGAAAGTAACGATTCTATTGCATCTGTTGTATGGAAATTTGGAGATGGTATGGTTTTAGAAGATACTCTATTGAACCCATCACATATTTATGCTGATACAGGAGTCTACAATGTGTCTTTGATAGTCATTTCTGAGCTTGGCTGCAGTGACACTTTTTTGCTTGAGGTACAGGTCATTGAAATACCAACAATTAACCTTATTGATTCTATATTTATATGTAGAGGGGATAGTATTGTTATTCCATTACAATTTGATTTTGAGCCTAGCTTAATCCAATGGTTTCCTACTACATATTTATCTCAAGATTCCGTTAAAAACCCAATAGCTTTTCCTCCAGAAACAGCGACTTTCAGTGTTGATGTTGTGGGAATTCAACCAACAGGAGACACCTGTTATTTCAATGAAAGTATTACTATTGTTGTAAGAGATTCTTTGAACATAAATGCCGATGTGGATCAAAACGAGGTAATTGCCGGTACAACGGTACAATTAATGGTTGACGAAGGACTTGAAATGTACCATTGGATGCCCGGCAACGCTGTATCAGATTCGACTATTTTTGATCCAACGGCAACCATTCTTAATGACATTACTTTTTACATTATAGCAATCGATTCTAACGGTTGTGTCGGCACAGATTCTGTTTCCATTACAACAATCAATAATTGCAATTTTGAATCTTTATACATTCCTAATGCCTTTACACCTAATGGCGACGGAACAAATGATGTATTATACGTTAGAATAAATCAAGAATTAGATCGACTAGATTTTAGCATTTATAATCGGTGGGGACAGCGTGTGTTTTCAAGTGACAATATAGATGTTGGATGGGATGGGAGATATAATGGACAATTGCAATCTACAGATGTTTTTGGTTATTACCTTGAAATTGAATGTGCTGGAGAAACAATTACTAAAAAAGGAAATATAACATTAGTCCGTTGAACAAACTTTTATTGATATTATTATTCTTTTTTTCCTTTCACATTTGCTCAAATGCGCAAGACCCCCATGTCACACAAAAATTTAATAATATAGTGCATCAAAATCCTGCTCAGACAGGAAATGCAAACAAATCAAACAGATTAACATTTTTGTATAGAGATCAGTGGAGAAGTGTCCCTGTGCCGTATGTATCGTCTTACTTTAGCTATGACAGACGAATTATTCAAAAAAATAACAATCGATTAGGAGGTGGAATCAATTTCTTTTATGATAAAACTGGAGATGGAAATCTAAATACGTTTAATCCCAATATTAATGTATCATACACTAGATTATTTAATATGGAACGCCATGGTTTCTCGTTTGGGACCCAAATTGGCTATTTACAAAGAAAAATCAATACTGCAAACTTACAATTTGACAATCAATACAATGGCATCGGCTTTGATCCAGCATTATCGAGTGGTGAGACTATAAATGCAACATCAAACAGTTTGACTTTAAGCACTGGTATAAATTACATGACAAAAATGGGGCGCAAATCCATATGGAATATAGGCTTCTCTATACATAATCCCCATAAACCTGACTTAAGCCTTTCCGAATTTACAGAAGATAAAAGACCAATTAGATATCACAGTTATTTAGAAGCTGAGTTATTTGTAAAGAACGAATGGTCATTTTCTCCAAGTCTAAATTTTCAGTTTCAGGAAGCTGCAAGAGAATTGTTTTTTGCTGGGATAGCACATTACTATAGTGAAAAGGGGACAATACCTATAAGATGGAGTTTTGGAGGTGGATACAGAGTTGATGATGCCGCATTGATTTATATTGGTTCAAGATTTAATGATCTCCAGGTTGGATTAAGCTACGATATAAATACGTCTTCTTTTTCTAATGCAACTGATTATAGAGGAGGGTTTGAAATATCCCTGAATTATGAATTTGAAAAGAAAAAGGATAAAGAGGTTGAACCATTTGAATTAGTAAGAGATAGTATTCAAGAGATCGAAGAGGAAGAAGAAAAAATAAAAGAAGAGGAAGTCATTAAAGCTGAAGAACCTACAATAGAAGAAACAAAAAGCCCTATCGATTCTTCTAAAATTGATAAAAAGCCAGTAATAGAACCTATAGAGCAAGAAATAACCATAATTGAAAGTAAAATTCCTGTGAAACTATTTTTCGAGAATGATGAACCAAATCCCAAAACACTTGACCCTACAACAAAAACAACATATGAGCAAGCTTACAAAAGCTATATAAACAACCAAATACTTTACGAAACGCAATTAGGGAAAACCACTTCCGACAATTGGTTTTACAATGTAGAAAAGGGATGGCAAGACTTATCAATAGTTATTGAAAACATCGTTACTTTGTTAGATAAGGGGCGAAAAATAAGTATAACTTTAAAAGGATATACGTCACCTTTAGCGCCTTCTCAGTATAATAACTTACTTTCAATGAGACGCATAGAAAGCATAGTTAATTTTATGATGGAATATAAGAATGGTATTCTCCTAGAATATTTCAACAATAATAACTTAGTAATTGCCAAAAATCCTTTTGGAGAAAGCCTTTCACCCTTAGATGTAGGAGATAGCGCTTCTGACAAAAAATCATCTATATATGATCCTAAAGCAGCCTATGAGAGAAGGATCGAAATGATCGCAATTGAGCTGATAGATTAATCAGGCATTTCAATAAATAAAGCGTTTTTAGCGACTTTTTCTATGTCACAAAAAAAGGGTTTTCGTATTGAGATTTAACTTATAGATGTGAATATTTGGTATATCATTATGATGTTCTTTTACACATAATGTTCTTTGGATGAGACTAAAGATGAGGCATTTTTTTATTTCAAAGAGGGAATCTTAAAAGAACTTAAGTTCAGTTAGTAAATAGGTAAGTGTAAAATTATACATTTAATTGAACTTAAGTTCAAAGATTCCTAAATTTAATTGCAAAGTAGAACAAGCTTAAAGTAAACTATATGTTAATAAAAAATCAAGTAGATGTTTATAAATACCTCAGTTTAGGTATATTAGCTTAGTAGACAAATAGCGATCTTTGATTGTTGTTTACTTTTTTTCTACTATACCAGTACCTATAGAAACCAGTTGTATGAGATTTATTTACATTGTTTTTTGTTTTTTTCTTCTTTTACCCTTTACTACCCAAGCTCAAATTTCTCTTGATCTAGATCCTATAAACACTGATGCTGGGTTGCCAGATAATTATATTACCGTTGACATAGATATTAATGCTATTCAAGAGCTTCTTTCACAAGTAAGCGTACTTCCAAATACACAGCGCTTAATAACTACCGACAGAATAATTAGCTTGCCTTTACCTGATGGTAAGGAAATTGAATTCATGGTTGCAGAATCACCCATTGTTGAGCTTATTAATGGCGCATCCTCTCCAGATATCAAAACATATGCTATTGTAGGACGAAATAATTCAAGATTCACAGGGAGGTTTTCAATGTCTTATAGAGGATTAAATGCTATAATTTTTACTCCAGACAATCAAATCGCTTATATAGAAGGAAGAAATGCAAGTAAACAATTGGAGCATATTGCCTATTTTCATAAAAATGCGTCCAATTTATTAGATCAAGTAGGTTGTTCAGAAGAGGAACTAGATGATGAGCCCACATTTAGATTAATAGATGATCAGCTTTCATCTTTTCCTTGCTTAAGTAATGGTGCAGAACTGAAAAATTATATAATGGCCATTACCACAACTGGAGAGTACACTACTTTTTGGGGAGGTGCAGCGAATGCAATTGTTGAAGCTACTAATTCAGTTAATCAACTTTCAGCATTATATCAAAGAGAGCTCTCCATTAGCTTTACCATATTAATTGATAATGATCTATTTTATACAGACGCTGCAACAGATCCCTTTGATCCAACATCAACTAGTACTCGCACAAGTCAGGCTGCTGCTGCTATTGCGGCAGAAATTCCTTTAGCCAATTACGATATTGGACACTTATTGCATCAAGGAAGTGGAGGCGGAGTGGCTACTGTTGGCGTTGTATGTAGAACAACTTCTTCAAAAGGTAGAGGATGGTCAGGATCTTCAAACCCAACAGGCGCTGGATGGATTAGCTTATTCGCACATGAGGTGGGCCATCAGTTTTCTGCAAGACACTCTTATTATGGTACAGAGAGCAGTTGTGTCAACAGAACGCCAGGAGAGGGCTATGAACCAGGGTCAGGTAGTACTATTATGAGTTATGAAGGTATTTGTGCTGGTCATAACATAACTCCTTTTGTTAGTACGAATTATTTCCATATTCATAGTCTAACTCAAATACTGGACTATGCTAATAGCCAAACATGCCATGGTTCTACCTTAACAGGAAATGCGATTCCCGCAGTAACTCCAAATGCTGATGTGACAATTCCAATAGGAACTCCATTTGTATTGGAAGGAAGTGCAACAGATGCCGATGGAGATTCTATTACCTATATTTGGGAACAATATGATACTGACGATCTTGCACTGACTTTCCCGGCAGGTGCCCCTGCCGCAGGAGCAACAAGTACAACAGCACCAATATTTAGAAGTTATGACCCTTCTTCGGATGGAAATATTAGATATTTTCCAATTTTAACAGATGTTATTAATGGAACAAGCTCTATTGGAGAAACCTTGCCTCAGGTTGGGCGAACCATGCATTTTAGACTTACTGCTAGAGATAATGTAGCAGCTGCTGGGGCTTTTTCATGTTCAGAAACAGTAGTTACAGTCGATGGAACAAGTGGGCCATTTGATGTTACTTCACAAAATACGGCAACAACTTGGACAGCTAATGGAAGCAATACTGCAACAATAACTTGGGATGTTGCAGGAACAAACATAGCGCCTGTAAGTTGTGCTAATGTTGATATTCTATTGTCGGTAGACGGAGGATATACTTATCCTTATACACTATTGTCATCAACTCCAAATGATGGTAGCCAAAGCATTTTAATTCCCAACTATGTAACAACTCAAGGTCGTATAAAAATAATGTGCTCTGACAATGTGTTTTTTGACATTAATGAAACAAATATTGAAATTGTAAGTAGTTGTGCTGCGAATGGAGTTACTTTTGAGCCAGACACCAATGTATCTAAAGTAATTGCGGATCCAGCATTAAACTTGAGTCTAGCTCCAACGTACGGAAGTGCAGTAACAAGCTGGGCTGGCACTATTGAAACTACAGACCCAGATTCGGAGTTGGCTTTTGCTGATGGAGCCGTTCCTACTTGCAATGCTTCTGGAAATGATGTGCAATATGATACGTATGAAATTTATGTTGATGTTACTGGAAGTTATACATTTAATAGAAGTGGTACTTTTGGCACAGTCTTAAACATCTATGAGCAGCAATTTTTACCTGCCAGTCAATGTACAAATTGGCTTGGAAGTACAGCTATACGTCCCTCTGGAACAGGGTCTGTCGCTTTATCTAATTCAGTTACAGTAAATCTTACAGCTGGAGTAAAGTATATATTAGTAGTGACTAATTTCTCGCCCTCTTTTCCGCCTTTACCTGTCGCTTATACTATTTCATTGGGCACTGTTCCGGGAGGAGCAACGGTTTATGATGGTGTAATTGAGCCCAACCCCGCTAATTTTGACTATACCTATATAGCAGTCAACAATGCCACTGGAATTATCGAAGAATTTGATGCAAATTCTGATTTTACAGATTTAGGTATTGGAACATATACCATATATGGGCTTTCGTATGATAATTCAGCCACCTTGACTCCAGGTGGATTATTTACAACTTTTCAGAATGATTTAGTGACTTTGGTTATTTGCGGAAATTTAAGCGAAAACACTATAACTGTTGAGGTAACATGCGCAAGCCCTGTAACTTCAACAATAACTGCAGAAAGTTGCAATCCTGCAGATACAGGAACCGTAGTGGATACTTTAGTCGGTATGGCTTCCAATGGTTGCGATAGCGTTAGAACAACCATCACTTCATTACTACCAGCAGCTACTTCAACAATTACTGCCGAAAGTTGTAATCCGGCGGATACAGGAACCGTAGTAGACACTTTAACAGGCATGGCAGCTAACGGATGCGATAGCATTAGAACAACTACTACTTCATTACTGCCAGCAGCCACTTCAACAATAACTGCAGAAAGCTGTAATCCTGCAGATACGGGAACAGTAGTGGATACTTTAGCAGGCATGGCAGCTAATGGGTGCGATAGTATTAGAACAACTATCACTTCATTACTGCCAACAGCTACTTCAACAATAACTGAAGAAAGTTGTAATCCGGCGGATACAGGAACGGCAGTGGACACTTTAACAGGTATGGCGGCTAACGGCTGTGATAGCATTAGAACAACTATTACTTCATTACTACCAATAGCTACCTCAACAATAACTGCAGAAAGTTGTAATCCGGCGGATACAGGAACGGTAGTGGACACTTTAACAGGTATGGCAGCTAATGGGTGCGATAGTATTAGAACAACTATTACTTCATTGTCTAATACTTGTGCATTAATCAATGAATTTTATAGAGGCAGCACCATGCAGGGAGGAAATGAATGGGTGGAAATAGTATTAATCAATGATTTTACATTGTCAGATGTTGAGAATTTATACATTGGAGATGCTACTTCATCAACGGCCGGAAAGTTCTCAGGATATAAATTAAACAACATGTCGAAGTTCGGCACTAGTTTCCCTAAAGGAACAATCATTGTTTTTGTTGGAGATGGAGCAGGAGAAATAGACACAACTTATAATCCCTCTTGTGGAGATTGGAATCTGATTTTACCATATTCAAGTGGTCATTGGGTATCCAATGGTTCTAGTGGAAACTTAGCAACTACAGATGTAGTCTATGTAGATAAGGATGGTACCAATGGTGCTACAAGTTTAACTGGTGGTTTTGCTGTAAATTATGATAGTTCTCCAGGCACATTTGGACAAAATGCAAGTGTTACAGTTACTGCTCCAGCAAATGAATCAGGTGTATATTTGAGTACTGGACTAGATAGTTCGAGATTAGCTACTTCATGGGTGTCTAGTTCTCCAACAACAACAATAGGAGAGCCCAATGGAGGTAGTAATACCGCATATATTGATAGTTGCAGAAAGGCGATACCGGATGGTACCATAATAGATACAATAGAACAGACTACTTGTGTTGTAGGTTTGGAAGGCACAACAATTGACTCTTTAACATCAATAACAGGTTGTGATAGTATAACCATTACCATTACCACATTACTACCAACAGCCACTTCAACAATAACTGCTGAAAGCTGCAATCCGGCGGATACTGGAACGGTAATAGATACTTTAACAGGCATGGCTGCTAATGGGTGCGATAGTATTAGAACGACCATTACTTCACTACTACCGACAGCTACTTCAACGGTAACTGCTGAAAGCTGTAATCCGGCAGATACTGGAACCGTAGTGGATACTTTAACAGGCATGGCTTCCAATGGTTGTGATAGTATTAGAACAACTATTACTTCATTACTACCAACAGCTACTTCAACGGTAACTGCTGAAAGTTGCAATCCTGCAGATACTGGAACCGTAATAGATACTTTAGTAGGTATGGCTTCCAATGGGTGCGATAGTATTAGAACAACCATTACTTCATTACTGCCAACAGCCACTTCAACAATAACTGCTGAAAGCTGTAATCCTGCAGATACGGGAACAGTAATAGATACTTTAACAGGTATGGCTGCTAATGGGTGTGATAGTATTAGAACAACTATTACTTCATTACTGCCAACAGCTACTTCAACGATAACTGCCGAAAGCTGTAATCCTGCAGATACAGGAACAGTAATAGATACTTTAGTAGGCATGGCAGCTAATGGGTGTGATAGCATTAGAACAACTGTTACTTCGTTACTACCAGCAGCCACTTCAACGGTTACGGCAGAAAGTTGTAATCCGGCGGATACGGGAACCGTAATAGATACTTTAGCAGGTATGGCGGCTAATGGGTGCGATAGTATTAGAACGACCATTACTTCATTACTACCAGCAGCAACTTCAACGGTTACGGCAGAAAGTTGCAATCCTGCAGATACGGGAACTGTAATAGATACTTTAACAGGCATGGCTTCCAATGGTTGTGATAGTATTAGAACAACTATTACTTCATTACTGCCAGCAGCCACTTCAACGGTAACGGCAGGAAGTTGTAATCCGGCAGATACTGGAACGGTAATAGATACTTTAACAGGCATGGCAGCTAACGGGTGCGATAGTATTAGAACAACTATTACTTCGTTACTGCCAGCAGCCACTTCAACGGTTACGGCAGAAAGTTGTAATCCGGCAGATACTGGAACCGTAGTAGATACTTTAACAGGTATGGCAGCTAACGGGTGCGATAGTGTTAGAACGACCATTACTTCCTTACTACCAACAGCCACTTCAACAGTAACTGTTGAAAGTTGCAATCCTGCTGATACTGGAACAGTAATAGATACTTTAGTAGGCATAGCAGCTAATGGGTGCGATAGCATTAGAACAACCATTACTTCATTACTGCCAACAGCTACTTCAACAATGACTGCAGAAAGTTGTAATCCTGCAGATACAGGAACGGTAGTGGATACTTTAGTAGGCATAGCAGCTAATGGGTGCGATAGCATTAGAACAACCATTACTTCATTACTGCCAACAGCTACTTCAACAATGACTGCAGAAAGTTGTAATCCTGCAGATACAGGAACGGTAGTGGATACTTTAGTAGGTATGGCGGCTAACGGGTGCGATAGTATCAGAACAACCATTACTTCATTACTGCCAACAGCTACTTCAACAATTACTGCCGAAAGTTGTAATCCTGCAGATACAGGAACCGTAGTAGATACTTTAACAGGTATGGCGGCTAACGGGTGCGATAGTATTAGAACGACCATTACTTCATTACTGCCAACAGCTACTTCAACAATAACTGCAGAAAGTTGTAATCCTGCAGATACAGGAACGGTAGTGGATACTTTAGCAGGTATGGCGGCTAACGGATGTGATAGTATCAGAACAACCATCACTTCATTACTACCAACAGCTACTTCAACAATTACTGCCGAAAGTTGTAATCCTGCAGATACAGGAACGGTAGTGGATACTTTAGTAGGTATGGCAGCTAATGGGTGCGATAGTATCAGAACAACCATTACTTCATTACTGCCAACAGCTACTTCAACAATTACTGCCGAAAGTTGTAATCCTGCAGATACTGGAACCGTAGTGGATACTTTAACAGGTATGGCTGCTAATGGGTGCGATAGTATCAGAACAACCATTACTTCATTACTGCCAACAGCTACTTCAACAATTACTGCCGAAAGTTGTAATCCTGCAGATACTGGAACCGTAGTGGATACTTTAACAGGTATGGCTGCTAATGGGTGCGATAGTATCAGAACAACCATTACTTCATTACTGCCAACAGCTACTTCAACAATTACTGCCGAAAGTTGTAATCCTGCAGATACTGGAACCGTAGTGGATACTTTAACAGGTATGGCTGCTAATGGGTGCGATAGTATCAGAACAACCATTACTTCATTACTGCCAACAGCTACTTCAACGATAACTGCAGAAAGTTGTAATCCTGCGGATACAGGAACAGTAATAGATACTTTAGTAGGCATGGCAGCTAATGGGTGCGATAGCATTAGAACAACTATTACTTCGTTACTACCGACAGCTACTTCAACAATAACTACAGAAAGCTGTAATCCTGCAGATACTGGAACCGTAGTGGATACTTTAACAGGTATGGCAGCTAATGGGTGCGATAGCATTAGAACAACTATTACTTCACTACTACCGACAGCTACTTCGACAATTACTGCAGAAAGCTGTAATCCTGCGGATACTGGAACAGTAATAGATACTTTAGTAGGTATGGCTGCTAATGGGTGCGATAGTATTAGAACGACCATTACTTCATTACTACCATCATATATGGATACTATTTATAATACAAGTTGTAACCCTGCCGATACAGGAGTGTCCATTAATAATGACACTACACTAAATGGTTGTGATAGTATAACAACTGTCTTTACAACACTAGATTTAGTGGCTTCAAGCACAGTTAATGAATCAAGTTGTAATCCAGCTGACACAGGTATTATGAGAGATACTATTGTAAATGGCTCTGTAAATGGCTGTGATAGTATAGTTACGACCATTACTTCATTACTACCAACAGCTACTTCAACGGTAACCGCAGAAAGCTGTAATCCGGCGGATACAGGGATAGTAATAGATACTTTAGTAGGTATGGCAGCTAATGGGTGCGATAGCGTTAGAACAACCATTACTTCATTACTACCAACAGCTACTTCAACAATAACTGCTGAAAGTTGTAATCCGGCGGATACTGGAACGGTAATAGATACTTTAACAGGTATGGCTGCTAATGGGTGTGATAGTATTAGAACAACCATCACTTCATTATTACCAACAGCTACTTCAACGGTAACCGCAGAAAGTTGTAATCCTGCAGATACGGGAACAGTAGTGGATACTTTAGCAGGCATGGCAGCTAATGGGTGTGATAGTATTAGAACGACCATCACTTCATTACTACCGACAGCTACTTCAACAATAACTGCAGAAAGTTGTAATCCTGCAGATACGGGAACAGTAATAGATACTTTAACAGGTATGGCAGCTAATGGGTGCGATAGTATCAGAACAACCATCACTTCATTACTGCCAACAGCCACTTCAACAATAACTGCAGAAAGTTGTAATCCGGCGGATACAGGAACGGTGGTAGACACTTTAACAGGCATGGCAGCTAATGGGTGCGATAGTATCAGAACAACCATCACTTCATTACTGCCAACAGCCACTTCAACAATAACTGCAGAAAGTTGTAATCCGGCGGATACAGGAACGGTAGTGGACACTTTAACAGGCATGGCGGCTAACGGCTGTGATAGCATTAGAACGACCATCACTTCATTATTACCAACAGCTACTTCAACGGTAACCGCAGAAAGTTGTAATCCGGCAGATACGGGAACAGTAGTAGACACTTTAACAGGCATGGCGGCTAACGGTTGCGATAGCATTAGAACGACTATTACTTCATTGTCTAATACATGTGTACTAATAAATGAGTTTTATAGAGGCGGTACCATGCAGGGAGGAAATGAATGGGTGGAAATAGTATTAATCAATGATTTTACATTGTCAGATGTTGAGAATCTATACATTGGAGATGCTACTTCATCAACGGCCGGAAAGTTCTCAGGATATAAATTAAACAACATGTCGAAGTTCGGCACTAGTTTCCCTAAAGGAACAATCATTGTTTTTGTTGGAGATGGAGCAGGAGAAATAGACACAACTTATAATCCATCTTGTGGAGATTGGAATCTGATTTTACCATATTCAAGTGGTCATTGGGTATCCAATGGTTCTAGTGGAAACTTAGCAACTACAGATGTAGTCTATGTAGATAAGGATGGTACCAATGGTGCTACAAGTTTAACTGGTGGTTTTGCTGTAAATTATGATAGTTCTCCAGGCACATTTGGACAAAATGCAAGTGTTACAGTTACTGCTCCAGCAAATGAATCAGGTGTATATTTGAGCACCGGACTAGATAGTTCGAGATTAGCTACTTCATGGGTGTCTAGTTCTCCAACAACAACAATAGGAGAGCCCAATGGAGGTAGTAATACTGCATATATCGATAGTTGCAGAAAGGCGATACCGGATGGTACCATAATAGATACAATAGAACAGACTACTTGTGTTGTAGGTTTGGAAGGCACAACAATTGACTCTTTAACATCAATAACAGGTTGTGATAGTATAACCATTACCATAACCACATTACTACCAACAGCCACTTCAACAATAACTGCTGAAAGCTGCAATCCGGCGGATACTGGAACGGTAATAGATACTTTAACAGGCATGGCTGCTAATGGATGCGATAGTATTAGAACAACTATTACTTCATTACTGCCAACAGCTACTTCAACGGTAACCGCAGAAAGCTGTAATCCGGCAGATACTGGAACCGTAGTGGATACTTTAACAGGCATGGCTTCCAATGGGTGTGATAGTATTAGAACAACTATCACTTCATTACTACCAACAGCTACTTCAACGGTAACTGCTGAAAGTTGCAATCCTGCGGACACGGGAACTGTAATAGATACTTTAGTAGGTATGGCTGCTAATGGGTGCGATAGTATTAGAACGACCATTACTTCATTACTGCCGACAGCCACTTCAACAGTAACTGCTGAAAGTTGCAATCCTGCGGACACGGGAACTGTAATAGATACTTTAACAGGCATGGCTTCCAATGGTTGTGATAGTATTAGAACAACTATTACTTCATTACTGCCAACAGCTACTTCAACGGTAACCGCAGAAAGCTGTAATCCTGCAGATACGGGAACGGTAGTGGATACTTTAACAGGTATGGCAGCTAATGGGTGTGATAGTATTAGAACGACCATTACTTCATTACTACCAACAGCTACTTCAACGGTAACTGTGGAAAGTTGTAATCCGGCGGATACGGGAACGGTAATAGATACTTTAACAGGCATGGCAGCTAACGGATGCGATAGTGTTAGAACGACCATTACTTCATTACTGCCAACAGCCACTTCAACGGTTACGGCAGAAAGTTGCAATCCGGCAGATACTGGAACCGTAGTAGATACTTTAGTAGGTATGGCGGCTAATGGGTGTGATAGTATTAGAACAACTGTTACTTCGTTACTACCAGCAGCCACTTCAACGGTTACGGCAGAAAGTTGTAATCCGGCAGATACTGGAACCGTAGTAGATACTTTAGTAGGCATGGCAGCTAACGGGTGCGATAGCATTAGAACAACTATTACTTCATTACTGCCAACTGCTACTTCAACGATAACTGCAGAAAGTTGTAATCCGGCTGATACTGGAACAGTAATAGATACTTTAGTAGGTATGGCAGCTAATGGGTGCGATAGTATTAGAACAACTGTTACCACTTTGCGACCATCATATACAGATACTATTTACAATACAAGTTGTAGTCCTTCTGACACAGGAATTGTAATAAAAAATGACACATCAATTTATGGGTGTGATAGTATAACAAGTGTCTTTACAACACTAGATTTAGTTGCTTCAAGTACTGTGAATCAATCAAGTTGTAACCCAGCTGACACTGGCATTGTAATAGACACCATTGTAAATGGTTCTGTAAATGGCTGTGATAGTATAATAACAACGATAACTACCTTACTGCCAATATCCCTTAATACTATAAATGCGACAACTTGTATAGCAAGCGAAGTAGGTACAGTAATTGATACATTGATAGGAGGAGCTTCCAACGGCTGTGATAGTATAATAACAACGACAACTACCTTATTACCAACAGCTTTTAGTACTGTTAATACGACGACTTGTATAGCTAGCGAAGTAGGATCTACAATAGATACAATAGTAGGAGGAGCTGCTAATGGCTGTGACAGTGTTATTACTACTGTAACTAGCTTATTACCAACAGCTTTTAGTACTGTTAATACGACGACTTGTATAGCTAGTGAAGTAGGCTCCACAATAGACACCATAGAAGGAGGGGCCTCTAACGGCTGTGATAGTGTTATAACAACTATAACTACTTTAATACCTACCGCCTTTAGTACAATAAATATGACCACTTGTATTCCAAGTGAAGTAGGATCGGTAATTGATACCTTAGTAGGTCAAGCAGCAAATGGTTGTGATAGCATTAGAACCACCATCACTTCTTTACTCCCAACAGCCTTAAATACTATTAATGTAACAACTTGTATTACAGATGAAGAGGGTGTTACTACAGATACAATAATAGGCGGGGCTTCCAACGGTTGTGATAGTATCATCATTACAATTACAACCTTACTACCGACAGCTACTTCAACAATCACGGCTGAAAGTTGTAATCCGGCGGATACAGGAACAGTAATAGATACTTTAGTAGGTATGGCGGCTAACGGATGCGATAGTATCAGAACCACCATTATTTCGTTGCTATCAACAGCTACTTCAACAGTAACCGCTGAAAGTTGTAATCCTTCAGATACAGGAACGGTAGTGGACACTTTAACAGGTATGGCTGCTAATGGGTGCGATAGCATTATTACTACCATCACGACCTTATTGTCGTCATATAATGATACGATTTATACGACCAGTTGTAATCCTGCTGACACAGGAATATTCGTTAATAATGATACAACGATAAATGGATGTGATAGTATAACAATTACCAATACTTCTCTAGATTTAGTGGCTTCAAGCACAGTTAATGAATCAAGTTGTAATCCGGCGGATACAGGAATTATGAGAGATACCATTGTAAATGGCTCTGTAAATGGTTGTGACAGTATCGTTATTACCATTACTTCATTACTACCAACAGCTACTTCAACAATCACGGCTGAAAGCTGCAATCCGGCTGATACTGGAACGATAATAGATACTTTAGCAGGTATGGCTGCTAATGGGTGCGATAGCATTAGAACAACCATTACTTCACTACTGCCAACAGCTACTTCAACAGTAACCGCTGAAAGTTGTAATCCGGCAGATACTGGAACCGTAGTAGACACTTTAACAGGCATGGCAGCTAACGGGTGCGATAGTATCAGAACAACCATTACTTCATTACTACCAACAGCTACTTCAACAGTAACCGCTGAAAGTTGTAATCCGGCGGATACTGGAACCGTAGTAGACACTTTAACAGGCATGGCAGCTAACGGGTGCGATAGTATCAGAACAACCATTACTTCATTACTACCAACAGCTACTTCAACAGTAACCGCTGAAAGTTGTAATCCGGCGGATACAGGAACAGTAATAGATACTTTAATAGGAATGGCAGCTAATGGGTGCGATAGTATTAGAACAACCATCACTTCATTACTGCCAACAGCTACTTCAACAATAACCGCTGAAAGTTGTAATCCTTCAGATACTGGAACGGTAGTGGATACTTTAGTAGGCATGGCAGCTAATGGGTGCGATAGTATCAGAACAACCATCACTTCATTACTACCAACAGCTACTTCAACAATAACCGCTGAAAGTTGTAATCCTTCAGATACTGGAACGGTAGTGGATACTTTAGTAGGCATGGCAGCTAACGGATGCGATAGCATTAGAACGACCATTACAACTTTACTACCGTTATATAATGATACATTATATACAACCAGTTGTAGTCCAACTGATACAGGAGTATTTGTTAACAATGATACAACTATAAATGGCTGTGATAGCATAACTATCACCATAACGACTTTAGACTTAGTAGCTTCAAGTACAATTAATTTATCGAGTTGTAACCCTTTAGATACAGGTATTGTGAGAGATACAATTGTAAACGGCTCTGTAAATGGATGTGATAGTATAATAACGACAGTAACATCATTATTGCCAACAGTCACTTCTATGATAATGGTATCGAGTTGTAATCCTGCTGATACAGGAACCGTAGTGGATACTTTAATAGGCATGGCTGCTAATGGGTGTGACAGTATTAGAACAACTGTTACTTCGTTATTGCTACCCATAAGTTCAACTATAAATACTACGACTTGTGATCCTTCAGAGGAAGGCACAACAATTGATACCATAATTGGCGGCGCTGCAAATGGTTGCGATAGCATTATAACAACCATTACTTCATTACTACCAACAGCCACTTCAACAGTAACTGCTGAAAGCTGTAATCCTACAGATACTGGAATAGTTATAGACACTTTAATCGGAATGGCTGCGAATGGATGTGACAGCATTAGAACAACTGTTACTTCGTTGTTGCTATCCACAAGTTCAACTATAAATACTACGACTTGTGATCCTTCAGAGGAAGGCACAGTAATTGACACAATAGTAGGCGCGGCGCTGCAAATGGATGTGATAGTATTATTACTACAATAACGACCTTGCTACCAACAGCAAGTTCTACTGTCAATACTACGACTTGTGATCCATCGGAGGAAGGCACAACAATCGACACCATAATTGGCGGCGCTGCAAATGGATGTGATAGTATTATTACTACAATAACGACGTTGCTACCAACGGCAAGTTCTACTGTCAATACTACGACTTGTGATCCATCGGAGGAAGGCACAGTAATTGACACAATAGTAGGCGGCGCTGCAAATGGATGTGATAGTATTATTACTACAATAACGACGTTGCTACCAACAGCAAGTTCTACTGTCAATACTACGACTTGTGATCCATCGGAGGAAGGCACAACAATCGACACCATAATTGGCGGCGCTGCAAATGGATGTGATAGTATTATTACTACAATAACGACGTTGCTACCAACGGCAAGTTCTACTGTCAATACTACGACTTGTGATCCGTCAGAAGAAGGCACAGTAATTGACACAATAGTAGGCGGCGCTGCAAATGGATGTGATAGTATTATTACTACAATAACGACGTTGCTACCAACGGCAAGTTCTACTGTCAATACTACGACTTGTGATCCGTCAGAAGAAGGCACAGTAATTGACACAATAGTAGGCGGCGCTGCAAATGGCTGCGATAGTATTATTACTACGATAACGATGTTGCTACCAACGGCAAGTTCTACTGTCAATACTACGACTTGTGATCCGTCAGAAGAAGGCACAACAATCGACACCATAATTGGCGGCGCTGCAAATGGCTGCGATAGTATTATTACTACAATAACGACGTTGCTACCAACGGCAAGTTCTACTGTCAATGCTACAACTTGTGATCCATCGGAGGAAGGCACAACAATCGACACCATAATTGGCGGCGCTGCAAATGGCTGTGATAGTATTATTACTACAATAACGACGTTGCTACCAACGGCAAGTTCTACTGTCAATACTACGACTTGTGATCCATCGGAGGAAGGCACAACAATCGACACCATAATTGGCGGTGCTGCAAATGGCTGCGATAGTATTATTACTACAATAACGACTTTGCTACCAACGGCAAATTCTAATGTCAATACTACAACTTGTGATCCATCGGAGGAAGGCACAACAATTGATACCATAATTGGCGGTGCTGCAAATGGCTGCGATAGTATTATTACTACAATAACGACCTTGATACCAACAGCAACGTCAACAGTTAATACTACGACTTGTGATCCGTCAGAGGAAGGCACAGTAATCGATACATTAATTGGCGGAGCTGCAAATGGCTGCGATAGTATTATTACTACAATAACGACCTTGCTATCAACAGCAAATTCTACTGTCAATGCAACGACTTGCGATACGTCCAGAGTGGGCATAGTAGTCGATACATTAATAGGTGTTGCAGCAAATGGTTGTGATAGCATTGTTACGACTATAACCACCTTACTAACTAGTTATGATATAGAATTATTTGAGACCAGTTGCAATGTAGCAGATACAGGTACCAGAATAGATTCTTTGAAAGCAGTTGAAGGCTGCGATAGTATTGTTACGACTGTAACTTCATTCCTTGAAAGTTATACTTTGCAGTTAAACACAGAAAGTTGCAATCCAACAGATACAGGTATAAGTATCGATTCCTTAACTGCGACAAATGGTTGCGATAGTATAGTAACTACAATGACAACATGGTTACAAACAGCTATCTTTGAAACTATTACAGAGAGTTGTAGCCCTTCAGATACCGGTACTGTTATTGATACATTAATTGGAATGGCAGCTAATGGTTGTGATAGTATTGTAATAACAAGTGTATTGCTCAATCCTGATGCTAATAATGAAGTAGCGGCAGCATTTTTCTTAACTGTTGATAATGACTCCATTAGAGTTCTAAGTGAAGCAGAGAATGCAGATTCATATTTTTGGGACTTTGGTGATGGCACCACAGAAACAGATCGAAATACGAGCCATATTTATGACTCCTCGGGTATTTATACCATTACACACGTTGCATCAAATGATTGTTCTATTGATATCGTTTCTAACTCTGTAAATATTAGCATTGTTACTTCAATAGATGACTTAAGTTTTGCGGAACATCTCATTGTTTATCCAAACCCTAATACAGGTCAATTTACATTAGAGATTAGAGGACGTATTGAAAATAGAGCGATTTATGCAACTACGATTAGTATGCTAGGAAAAGTAGTGGACCAACGACTTATTAATTATAATGGACACATCAAAGAGTTCTTTGATTTAGCTCATCTATCACAAGGCGTTTATTCGTTAGTTTTAGAGTCAAATGGTGATCGAGCAGCAATCTTAATCGAAATTGTTAGATAAAATTACCTACAGGTCGCCTATGTAACAGGCGGCCTGTAAACATATTTCCACCATTGTGTATAATATCTTTCTTAAAATAGTTCAATTAAGACAATATTTGGGCTTACATTGAACGTTTAGTGCAAAATGTTTAACAAAACAAAAAACATATACATAAGCTTTAGGTGCAGTATCATTGCCTTATTATTTGCATTTATATTTTTCACTCCATATAGCCAACCATTAGTGGCGCAAGAAACTTCTGTTTATACCGATATCGCTTTTCATTTTAAACAAGCATTAGAGGTACTTGATCAAAAAAAATACAATATCGCACGAAATAAATTTGAAAGATTTATTAATGAATATCCACATCATAATTTAAGCGAATCAAATTTGCTTATTGCGGATGCCAATTATTATATTGCTTATTGCGGTTACAAAATTCAAGATTCCAATACAGAAGAGTTATATTTAAAATACCTCAATAATTTTCAGGGGCATGCAAAAAATAGTGCCGCATTTTTTGATTTAGGGAATTACTATTTTCATCAAAAAGAATACAAGCAAAGTCTAAAATTTTACAACAAGCTTAACGAAAAAGATCTTCCTAAAGTTACTAGAGAAGAATTTATTTTTAAAAAATCATTTGCAAATTTTTCAATTAAAAAATTCAGTCAGGCGAAACCGGGTTTTAAGAAACTTATTAATAGTAATAGTCAATATAAAAACGATGCATCCTATTATTATGGGGTTATTGCCTATTATGAAAAGAAATATAATGAAGCATTATCAAATTTTCTTTTAGTAGAAAATCATAAAAAATATGGACGAGTAGTGCCCTATTACATTGCTCAAATCAATTTCGTAAATGAAGATTATGATGAAGTAATAAGTTACGGAGAACCGCTTTTGCAAAGAAATAAAGTCGTAAACAATAGGGTGGAAATAAGTCAGTTAGTTGGTCAGTCTTATTTTGAAAAAGGCAATTACATAAAGGCTCAAGAATATTTAGAGAATTATATTAAAAAAGCAAAGTCTGTATCTAAAGAAGATTATTATCAGCTTGGCTATACACACTATAAGAATGGCAATTATAAAGAAGCTATTACGAACTTCAAAAAGCTTGGCCATTTAAAAAACACTTTGGCTCATAACGCCACATTTATGCTTGGAGAGTCTTATTTGCGTATTGGAGATAAAGAGAATGCCAGAAATGCTTTTAAGCAGGCCGCTAGTATGAATTATGACAAAAGTTTAAAAGAAGATGCATTATTTAATGCGGGTAAACTTGCTTACGAGCTCAATCATATAAATGATGCATTAACGGCATTAAAAAGCTTTATTGAAAAATATCCTCAATCAAAGTATACAAATGAAGCCAATGAGCTATTAGCTAAAGTATTTCTTAAAACCAGAAATTATAATGAAGCCATCAAAACGATTGAAGGTTTAAAAAATCCATCTTCACAGGTTAAAAAAGCGTATCAAAAAATCACTTATTTCCAAGCTATAGAATTATATAATAGTCGGAAATTTACGGCAGCAGAAAGGTCATTAAACAAATCTCTTAAATATCCATTAAGCAAAAACTATGAAGCATTAGCGTACTATTGGAAAGCAGAAATTCAGCATATTAAGAAAGAGTATGACTTAAGTATTCAATACAATAATCGGTTCTTGCAAAGTAAGCATCATGTTTCAACGGAACATAACGATAAAGTAAATGCTATTTTAGGACACTATCTTCAAGGTTATAACTATTACAAAAGGAGCGAATATAAAAGTGCTATTATTCAGTTTTCAAAGGCTTTAAACCAACCAAATATTGATTATTATCCTAAATTATATGCAGATGCACTGTTAAGAGCTGCCGATTGTCATTTTATCCAGAAAGAATATGCTAGTGCAAGAAATTATTATGAGAAAGTAATAGCAGGTGTTTTTGATGGTAGTGATTATGCATATTATCAAAAGGGTATTCTTTTTGGCCTAGATGGTGACTATAACAACAAGATTGATGCACTAAAAAATATGTCTAGAAGTTTTCCAAAATCTATTTATGCAGATGACGCTATTTATGAAATCGGAAATACATATCTAGCGATGGAAAACTATCCTAACGCCATCTCTCAATACAAACACCTGATTAAAACCTTTCCTAAAAGTGAATTGAGACCTGCATCTAAGTTAAAGCTGGGATTAATCTATTTTAACCAAGACAATTATAATGAGGCACTTAGAGAGTATAAAAGTGTCGTTAAAAATTATCCAAGAACATCATCTGCTTCAGAGGCGATGGTCGCCATTAAAGATGTGTATATTGCTAAAGGAGACCCTGATGGATATATTAGATACCTTAAATCTGTTCCAAATGCGAACATCACTTATTCTGAACAAGATTCAATAATCTATTTATCTGCTGAAAATCAATTCTCGAATGGTAATTACCAAGCTGCATTAAAAGGGTTTAATGAATATTTATTGCGCTTTCCGAATGGGTATTTTAGTTTACCTGCACACTTTTACAGAGGGGAGAGCTACTTTAGTTTTGAAGATTTTGAAAATGCCATAAAGGATTATGATTTTGTCTTAAACAGTCAACAAAGCCTTTTTACAGAGAAAGCACTTTTCAGAGCTGCAAGTATAAATTACTATCATACTAAAAATTATAAAAAATCATTAGAACAATATCAGTTACTAAAAGAAGCGGCTTCTATAGAAGAAAATGTATCTAATTCTACCTTAGGAATAATGCGATCTGCATATAAATTGAATCAGTATGGGCTTTGCATGAACTATTGCGACTTAATTATTGAAGATGATGGTTTTAGTGAGATTCAACAAACAGAGGCACTATTTAAAAAATCAAACAGCCAATATCTTATTAATCAAAAGGATAAAGCAATGAACGGTTTCCGATTGGTTATGAATAAGATAAATAATGAATGGGCCGCAGAATCACAGTATAAAATTGCTCAAATACAGTTTGACAAAGGGCAATTGGATGCAGCAGAGCAGAGTTGCTTTAACTTTATATCTAATTATCCTTCTTATGCGCAATGGCTTGTCAGAACGTATTTATTACTCTCAGATATTTACATTAAAAGAGATAATCTATTACAAGCTAAAGCGACAGTCCAAAGTATACTAGAAAATTATACGGAAAAAGATGAATTAAGAGCTTTAGCGGAAGAAAAGTACAATCAAATATTAGCGATAGAAACAAATCGCTCCAAAATTAAAGAAACTGAAACTGAAATTATGGAGTTTCAAAATTAATGAATTGAATGAATTTTTATTTGATCAGCATATCATTTTTACTTTCTGTTTTGTCTTGCAACTTTGTGATGGCACAGGTAGATACAACGGATACAGATGATCTTCAAAATGAGCAGATTGATATTATTAAAGCATATGAACCTGTACTTATAAAAGCGAATAAATTGCTCTTTAGTGCTACTTTACCTGAAATAAAAGACGAACAACAGGCCACCTTTAATTACAATGTACCTGTAAAGTTATTAGAGGTGAATTACGCTCCTTCAAAAATTAAACCTCTAGGAATTAAAGGTGAGGAGCCAGAAGAAGTGCCTATTATTTATTTAAAAGCGGGTTTTGGTAACTATGTAACCCCATTGATCGATTTAGAAATAGCTAATAAAAATACAGACAACTTCAAGGTTGGTTTAAATGTAAATCACCTGTCCTCAAATAGGCGAAAAATAGAAAATCAACGATTTAGTGAAACCAATTTTAAAGTTGAGGGGGCTTATTTTGTCAATAAAGAGATCACCGTTGGAGGAAGTGCTTTTTATGGAATTAATAACCGTTTTTTTTATGGTTATGATCATGATGCTTTTTCGTTTACAAAAGACGAAAGCAAGAATGGCTATACAACTGGAGGGGGGGGATTTTATGTGAAAGGAAAGCAAGAACGTTCTAATTTAGGTTATCATATAGACTTTGGAATTCAAAACACCAAAGATGGATATGACCATAAAAACTTAAATCTAGACATCGATCTCGGAGTAAAGAAGGAAATAAACAGATTTGCAGTTGGTGCGGATATTTTGTTGCATCATAACATTTTTACAGATACTTCTAAAAATGGACGTTTTCTCTTGAATCTTAATCCTTATTTCGATTTTAATCATGAGCGTTTTTCTCTTAGAGGAGGGGGGCATATTATCACGGATGATGGACAATTTCGTGTTTTACCTGATGTGAAGCTACGAACCGTATTAATTCGAGATAAGTTAGTGATGTATAATGAATGGGTGGGTAAAGTAAATAAGAATAATTTACAAACCATCTCAGAACAAAATCCTTACTTAGAGGAATTTCAGACCTATCAAAATGGCACGGAGGAACATCGAACTTTTATCGGTTTAATGGGAAGCACTCCCATTGGAATTGATTTTGATACTCGCGTAACACAAGTCGTTTTAAGAGATCATCCCTTATTTCTAAATAATGATGTTTTTACTGGAGATTCGATTGATAGTCGAAAATTCCTGACAATTTATGATCCTAAACTTTCCGCGTGGAATGCTCACATAGGCTTAGGCTATAATCATAATGACTTTTTGTTTTTTAGAACAACATTCGATTATTTCAACTATAATGCTACAGGAGCTGAAGCATGGCATTTACCACAATACCAGTTTAATGTAGCAGCCGTTTATCACTTTGACAACAAGCTTATTCTAAAAGCAGATTTCTATACTTTAGCAGGAAAAAAAGCATTGTTAAGTGATGGTAATGTGGAAAAGCTTAAGGCCACTGTGGATTTAAATTTCAGTGCAAATTATCATCTCAATAAATTTATTGCCTTCTTTGCTAATGTAAATAATGCACTGTCTTTAAAACGACCGCAGTATTACAATTATGATAATTATGGATTTCAAGTAGTGGGGGGGGTGATTTTGTCCTATTGATTTATTATTATTAAAGTAGAATGATAAATTACATTATAGATTTACTTAAGCACAATGATTGTGTAATAGTGCCTGGGCTTGGGGGCTTTATTAGTAATTATAGTACTGCGGAGATAGATCTAGGAAATAATTTGTTGCGTCCTCCGAGTAAAAAGACGGCCTTTAATAAGGTATTAAGAGAAAATGATGGGCTACTTCAAACCTATGTAGCAAAAAAAGAAAAGACTAGTCAGCGATTAGCACTCAAAAAAATTGAGCAATTTGTCCAAGATGTCAATAAAGAATTAGAAACTTACAAAAGTTATTCGTTTGAACAGCTTGGAAAGCTAATTTTAAACTCCGAAGATAAAATTGAGTTTTATCCTTTAAAAAGTATAGATATAAGTTTGTTCAGCTATGGTCTACATTCAATAGCTATTCAACCTATTGAAAGATTAAAACAGCTTGAATCTCCAATAGAACCTATTTTACAAACTGTAGCAGTTAACAAAAATTCAAATGTTATTTACCCTCAGTGGTTTTTTAGAGTGGCTGCTGTTGTTGCTGTGCTTTTTTTAATTTCTACTTTGTTTTATAACATTAATACTGGTAATTATAAAACCAATGAGAGTTCATTTATTCCTATAGCAAATGAGCATGCCGAAGAAATGGAAATGGATGTTATTCCTGAAGGAAAATCATTCTCTTCTGCAAAAATTGAAAATGTTCTAGATCAGGTTCTAAATAAAGACTATACACTGGTTGAAGAAGAAGTTGAAGAAATAGTCGAATACAGCGAAATTAAGGAAGAAAAAAAGGCTGTTGCGCCTATTTATAAAAATCAGAATAATTACAATCCAAAAGTAATGAATGGAGACTTTTTCATCATTGTTGGATCATTTTCTGACAGTTACAATGCAGATAAACACGCGGTTAGTTTAGAAAGAAAAGGATTCAACTCAGTTACTTTACCAGGGCCTTCTGGTTTTACACGGGTTGGTATCAGCTTCGTTTATAGTGATAATAGTCCTAGTAAAGCGCTAAGTCAAGTTCGAAAGGAAGTAAACAACCAGGCATGGATTCTGGAATATTAGACTGATCAAACCATTCTATTGCAACTATCAATTGTTCTTAAGGCAATACTCACTGGATTATTAGTAAGCATACTTATTGGTCCTATATTTATTACACTTATTGAACTAGCTATTCAAAAAGGTAGAAGAATTGCTCTTGTTTTCGCATCTGGTATATGGGTTACAGACATATTATACATATATGCTGTTAACATAGGGTTGGGATATTTATCAGAAGATCCTTCCTATAGAATTACATTTGGTGTAATAGGAGGTGTGCTTATTAGTATTTTTGGGCTATACTCATTTTTTAATAAGCAGCATATAAAAAAGCCTCAGTTAAACATTAAAGATGCCATTAGTGCCTTTTTTAAAGGAGCGGCCATTAATGTATTTAATCCCTTTGTATTAATGCTCTGGATAAGTTTGAATGCCTACTTACACAGTCAAGAAGCGTCAAATAATGATCAAATTGTTTTTTACGCGGCCATGCTTTTTGTAGTGGCTATATTAGATGTAATAAAAGCTTTTGGGGCAAAAAAATTGGCCACTCAATTAGCAAGTGAAAAGCTATTATTTGTAAGAAAAGTATCAGGCATCGCTTTAATAATATTTGGTATCATATTAATAATCAGAGTTTTATAGAACTACATTCCAAATATAGAGCGTTGCTAATGAAATAGGTATGCCATAAGTTGCTAAAGCATTTGCTAATTGTCCATCCAAATTGTACTCGTTAGCAATTATAGACGCGGTAATCATTGGTGGCATGGCACATTCTAAAACGGTCACCTCATACATAAAACCTGTCTTCTTCAAAACTATAAAAAGCAATATATAAACAATTAATGGCCCTATAATAAGCTTATAAAACAATCCTGAAACAAAAGCACTCCATCTAATATTTCCGGGATATACTTGGAACTGCAACCCCAAAGAGACTAAGGCTAATGGAACCATCCAACTTCCAATAATTTTCAAAATATTAATAGCGCATTGAGGCATTAAATCTATTGGGATAAACAAAGCAACGAGAAAAGCTAGAAAGGGAGGGAAGGCGATTAAACGTTTAAAAATAGAACTTATTCGAACTTTACCCCCTCCAAAAGTGGTTGCTAATAAAATACCTCCTGTCGATAGCATTAAAAAAGTGCCCGGTTGATCCACTAAGATGGCATATTGCAGGCTCTCTTCTCCAAACAAATAGGTCATTATGGGATATCCAACAAAAGAAGTATTACCCAAACCACACACTAATACTAAGCAAGCAAAAGTAGCTTTCCCAAAATTGAAATGCCGTTTAAATAAATAAGCAAATGGAAAAGCAGCTATAAACATTATCCAAGCAGATACAATGGGTAATAAGATAGAACTTTCGAAACTTAAACTTGGAATGGTATATAATGTAATAGCTGGTAGTGGTAAATAGATTATAAATTTATTTATCCATTGGAAGCTCTGTCTAGGCATGCCCGGAATATACCTTAAGAAATAGCCCCCTACAATACAAATTAAATAAAATAGAATTTGACTCGACATTTGGATACGAATATATTGAAGTTGCTACTTATTAAAAGCCAACTGAATTTTTATTATTTTTTTTGCTCCCTTCATAAATCTCATATTTCACCAAACGGCATTCCAAAGCACCATTTTGTATTGGTATCCGGCGACTTGCCTTTAATCCTACTTTTTTAATTCCGTCTAAATCGGATGTAATTATCCAGGCAGTGGTATTTTTAAAATTTTGCTTAAGTGTATCTCCAATTTGTTTATAAAAATCTTCTACGGGTATTTGTAATCTTTCCCCATACGGTGGATTGAAGATTATAAATGCGGGGCCCTCTGGCTTTTGAACTTTAAAAAAAGACTCCTTATATAGTTCTATATAATCATCGAGTAAAGCAATTCTTACATTTTTTGAAGTATCATTAATAGCCTTACTAGAAATATCAAATCCTAAATATTTTACAGCACTATCTCGAATTCTTTTCTCAGTAGAAGTTTTAATCAATTCAAACAGATGCTCATCATAATCCTTCCACCTCATAAATTGAAAATATCGTCGCTTGTGTTGCGGCGGAATATTCATAGCCATCATTACTGCCTCTATCAAGAAGGTTCCTGACCCACACATTGGGTCAATAAAATTACTCCGACCGTCCCATTGCGCCAGTTTTAAAAGCCCTGCTGCTAAAACCTCATTAATAGGTGCCTCTTGAGTAGCAAACCTATAGCCTCTTTTAAATAATGCCTCACCAGAACTATCCGAGAGAATAGTTACTTTTTCTCTATTTATATGAACATGAATTTTTAAATCAGGTTGTGTCTTATCAATACTAGGCCTATCTCCAAGCTCATCTCTAATTTTATCAACAATAGCATCTTTCGCTCTTAATGAAACATAATGAGAATTTTTAAAAATAGGGGAGTTGACAACAGAGGAAATAACAAATGTGCTCTTGTCATCTAAATAGTCTTCCCAATTAAAATTATAAAGGTTTCTATAAAACTGTTGTTCATCTCTAGCTTTAAACTCTAAAATAGGTTTTAGAATACAAAGTGCAGTTCTTAAACAAAAATTGGCTTTATACATAAAACCTTTATCACCATAAAAACTTACATTCCTTATACCCGGAATTACTTTTTGCCCTCCTAAGTTCCTAATTTCCTCAGCTAATACATCTTCTAACCCTCTAAAGGTCTTTGCAATCATTTTATAATTCTCTTCCATAACATAAATTAGATTATGCGCTCTCCATTTAGATTAGTCGTCAATATTTCACTCATATAATTAAAAAAAGGCCTCATTTGCTTATACGTATCTACAACATGTTCTATAAAATCAGGTTCAAGTACTTCTTGATCACTAAAATTTCGAATGAGTAAAAATTGTTTATGTCTCAACAGGTCTATTGAAGGATGATCTTTAGAATATCCTCTTGGCGCAGTTTTTACTTTTTCTCCTGTAAGCCCTGTAAAATAGTGTTTGAACTTTTTTGAAGTTATAATTTGCCTTAATTCTGTATCATCAGCATCTATTTCATCTCTTATTCTTTTCAGATCTGCCGAGTTAGGTCCCCAAAAACCTCCTCCCAATAACGATCCCCCAGGTTCTATTCTAAAATAATAACCGCCTCTTAATGCTTTGGTTGCTCTACGTAAATAGCCACTCCAATGTGTATTATATGGTGTCTTGTTTTTTGAAAATCGTACATCTCTATAAATTCTATAAAGCGCTTTTTTTCCTGAAGGTGTTTCAATATGATCCGTTTTATTCATTTTTTGAATAAGCAGTTCTGCAAAGTTGACAATAGGCGCCCTTGCTAGCAGGTATTTATCTTTATGATCATTAAACCATACTCTGTTATTGTTCTTATTTAGTTCTTTTAAAAAGGATAAACTAGTTTTTGGAATGAGAACCTCTTTCATGGCGCAAAGTTATATAAATTAGTGGTGTGCGTTTTAGAAGACTTACAAAAGAAGAATTGTATCCTTTAGAAAAAGAATTTGTTCAATTTCTAATTGTAAACGGTATTGATGCACAAGAATGGCAAAACATTAAAGACCATGAACAAGAAAAAGCATCTTCGTTAATAGAAATCTTTAGCGATCATGTTTTTGAAACTGTATTAAAGAAAATTGACTTTTTGGAACTAAGAGGAGATAAACATTTGCAAATACTCCATTGTAAGCAAGAAAAGATCGAAATTATTGAATTAACCGCTTCGGAAAAAGACTTTTCTTTTAAGAAAAATATGTATAATTCTTCCTTTCATAAACTTTATAAGTCACAGCGCTCAAAACGGTATGGGGAAGATCGCTTAAAAGACATTTTCTCTTTAACTGAAAAGGGCTACAAAATAACGAATGGAACACTTTTCAATACGCTTAAACAACAAAACAATGGGTAAACTTAAGCTTGATTTACATAACATTTATAATAAGGGAAAGCAAATTGATGAAGCACTTGAAAACATAATTCAAGAAGCCATTGATAAGCGCATTAAGGAAGTAGAGATAATTCCAGGAAAGGGGAGTGGGCAGTTAAAGAAGAAAGTACTTCGTTTTTTACAAAGACCCGATATTAAGCCACATTATCATAGAATTGTAAAGGATAGTAAAAACTTTGGACGCCTATTCGTTTACTTTAAGTTTTAGCTTTATGCTTTTCTAGTTCTTTAGATATCTTTCTCTGATATCGGCTCTGAACAACATCTACAATCACTAATATTCCTAGAACAAAATAAAAGGTTGTTTTACTCATGGGTGTAATATGACTTCCAAATAATTCAATATGTGCCAAATGTCCGCCTTCAGAAACCAGCATCACACCTACCAAAAAAAGAATAAATAACCCAAGGACTTCATACATTCTATTTTTTTGGAGGAAAGTAGACACTTTTTCGGATAGCCAAATCCATCAGAATACCACCTACAATAATGGCACATGCCATTACCCAAAAAGTATCTGTTAGTGCCATAGCACTTAATATTGAATCAAATGAAAAAACAAGATTCATCAAAACAATCATTAGAATTACGCTAGTTAAACTTTTTTTAGGTTGCTGGTCTATATGCGCGTTTTCATCTTCTATAGACATCATGTGCCAGATCTCTTTAACTGCTGTATAGATGATAAAGATACCTCCCAGTAAAACAATTAAACTATGAAATATTAAAACTACCTTCAAAAAAGCCCATTTCCATGTATGCCAAAAATAGGATCTTGGAAATACTTAATAAGATTTACCAATAGGAAGAGAAGGCCAATTCTTAGAATAATAGCAATTCCAATACCCAGCGTTCTTACCATATTTTGTTTTTCTTTAGGAGCTCGCTTTGACTCTAAAGAGATATACAATAAATTATCGAAGCCCAATACGGCCTGTAAGAGAATGAGCATCCCTAGTGTTAAAATATCTTCCATGTGATATAATTATTTTGGGATGTTAAAATAAACAACCTAGAGGTTATTGAATATAGATTCAGGATATTTTAATCAACAATCTTTATTGGTCAACGGTGTAAGTACGATTAAAGTTAGAGGGATCACTTACTGTCGAGTTGTCTAAGCGCACATAAGCTACCGCATAAATACCTTTAGAGGCACTTGCTTTCACGGCAGTAATGTGTCCTGTAGCAAAATAGCCACTGGTATAATCTTTTATTCCATAGGGCATCACATTAGTTGTTACCCGAAAATGTTGGTGTCCGGAGAACATAACAGGTTCATGAGAATCTTCAAAAATATCCAAGAATGATTTTCTCAATCCATCAGGAGTTCCCCCCAGATAATCATTCCACCAGCGATCACTTGTATTGATAGGGTAGTGCTGAACAACGACATGTTGGCGCTCAGCGGCAGAAGAGGCATCACAGATTTTTTGAAACCACGGAAGTGCCTTAGTAGGAAAGTAAGTGGCTGGTCCTGTTGCAAATAAAGATTCAAAATTAACCATCGCAATTGGTTGGTGAATAAAGTTATTTAATACACTAAATTGCAGCCCTTTATATGAAAATGAATAATGAAAATCCGCACTCGTAACTAAAGGTAGCCATGTTGTATTTCGTGGAAAAGTAATAGATCTATTACCCACTTGATTGGTCTTTTTAACACTTTGATGATATCGGTTTCTAATAAAATCGACAGTTCCTAAATTGCTAACTAGCCCACCTAAATTATGTCCATAAACCCCTGGATCCCATTCATATGGGTCCCAATCATGATTGCCATGTCCGGGAAAAAATAAGATATCACTATCCAATAAATCAAAAAGTTGGCGCGTATTCCTATTGATTTCCCAATTTTCAGTTCCAGGACCAAAAGAGCGATCTTTATTAATATCACCTGCTAAGAAGACCATTTCTGGCTTTGTAATTTTTTTACTTTCATCAACCTCAAAATTTCCGGAAACAAACTCTAGGTCTAGTGATTCTACATCATTTATCTTATTAATCCAGTTTTCTAACTGCTCATAGGTATTTCCTCTCATCGACAATTCACTATCTCCAATAACAAAAAAGACAAAAGGTTCATCACTGGTCGCCATTCTCGCGTTATTCGCCGTTTGATTCAATTCATCAATTGAGGCCATTGTTTTCTCTTCATCTGTCATTTGCTTTTCCAATTGGGCAAGCACCTCGTTGAATTCGTCATTACTATATAATAGATCTAAAAATTCCTTTTTCTCTTTATCATTGATAGACGACTGAGCCACATCCTCATCTTGAGTACAAGAAGCGACAAAAATTAAAGTTATTAGGATTAGGGCAGCTCTTTTTATTATTGAGAACCTATACATAAGTAGATAATTTTCTTGAAGTTAAAACAAATTTAAAAAAACATAAATTAAATTGACTCTTTTAAATATAAACCAAGGCTAACTTTAAATCATCATAGCTTATTTTTCCATTCAAGAATTGGTGTAATGACTGAAGTTTATAATTGCCCTTTTTGTCTTTTAGTGATGCCGGGTTTTCTTTTTCTAAACTTTCAACAGCATACTTAACTTTAACAATCGTTTTCTGATCTGGTTTGTATTGATTAATATTTATATCTGGATATTTCTTTTTCAATACATTTAAGTGGCCAATAACAGTTCCTTTAGTTAATGCACGCTGAGAAGCTATTTTGTCAAGCGAAAATTCTTTATCTATTAATTCTTTGGTGAGTTGATAGGTGTCTTTCCCATCTTTTTTTTGTTGCTTACGTATCAATCGATTTTCATTAAGCCGAATAGCTGCTTCATTAATGTTGCCGCCACATTTTAAAATAAATTTCTTAAAAGTTTTTTCCAGATCAGTGATGGAAAGCTTTTGATCCGCTTCTACACTTAATTCTTGAAATCTTTTATCCGCTTTAAGCGCTAAACTATCTACCTGAAGTGCAATTTCATTAAACCCTAGTAGGAGCATCCCTTCTAAATCTTTCAATCTAGACAATGCAACATAACCCTGGCCTTTTTCAAAAGTTTTGCTAAGATCTATCTCTGCAGCATCCAAAGTCATTCCTTGGCTTTTATGAATCGTAATGGCCCATCCCAATCTAAGTGGAATTTGTGTTAGGGAAGCCATAGATGCACCTTTTTCGTTATCAAACGACCATTTTTCAGGTTCTACGGCAATAACTCTTCCCGCTACGGTTTTAACTAAGGGCGTTAATTCTTCTTTTTCTTCACCTTCCAAAAAATCAACGACGACACCTTGAGTGCCATTAACATATCCTTTTTCGTAGTTGTTTTTTACAAACATCACTTTAGCACCAATTTTCAACTGCAGATCACTAGGTGCTAAAACAGATTTTTCAAGTAATTTTACCAAATTCTCATTGCCCTTTTTCTTGGCTTTAAAGGTGAAAAGATCACTGTTGAGCTCTAAGAGGTGTTCATTATTGATATTGTCAACATCTATATTATGGCTATATAATTTAGTGGGAGAGGGGCCTAATTTATTATGCTGAGCCTCATAAAGAATAGCCTTACTCTGGTTACTTACATCCCCTGATCTTATTTCATTTAAAATGATATTAAGCTCATTATCTGACTGACGAAACTGATCCGTTAAATAACAAATGGTCAATCCTGCATCTACCCACGATTCAGACATAAAAGCAAACTTATCTCTATTGATTTCTTCATTTTTTGAAACAGGAGGGAGCTGAAAAAAATCTCCTGCCAAAACCAATTGCACACCTCCAAATGGTTGATAATTGTTTTTAAAATGTTGTAACACACGATTAACCATAGTTAACTGTCGTTTATGAAGCATAGAGATTTCATCTATAATCAGCACTTCTGCATTTTCAAGGTTCTTTTTTAGATATTTTTTCTGAGACATATTCCTCAAATCACCTGTAGTAAGATGTTCTTTAACACCAATACCTGCCCAGGAATGAATAGTTTGTCCATTCATATGTGTAGCAGCAATGCCTGTTGATGCTGTAATTGCCACAGGGACTTTCCTAGCCTTTAAATAGTTAATATATTGATTAAGCACATAGGTTTTTCCTGTACCGGCAGAACCAGTTAAGAATATATTTTTTCCCGATTTTAAAATCGCCAACGCCTTTTCTTGCTTCATAATAGCCTGAGCTTGCACTAAAGTAATCATTTAGATAGATAGAAGGACTTTATACGTTATGTATCAAATACCTTTGTTGAATTTATTAAACGTATATGACCAATTATTTATAAAATATTGCGTTGTGTATAAGAATGATGTTTACAACATTTCTTTTTACTTACATTTAGGCTTTATGAGGTTACTGTATTTTGATTTAACACGTGGAAATAGGATAGGAGCCCAATTAATTTTAGATGAGTTTGGGGCTTCTAAGGGGGCTTCGATTATTGCCAGATTAAAATGGAGGGAATTATTTGATAATCCCTTTAAAGAAATAAATAAGCAAAAAAGACCTTCTAAAAACGAAAAATTGTCGCAACGTCAAATGACTCCAGTAGTTATTTTATATAAAATACTCGTTGAAGAAGAAGGTCTAAACTCAGAAGAGGCAGTAACTTTTCTTAAAAAATTAACACAAAAAGCGGCGATTGCATTTTTGAAATTTAACGTACCATTAATTAAAAAGAAAAAATGGCAAAACAAGGCAATAAACATTCAAAAAAGGTTTTTTAAAAGGCTAAAAAAGCGGTTTTTTAACGCTACTGCAGATTTAGAGATAAAAGAAGATAAAAAAATCCTAATGACTGTGACAAATTGTCATTTCGCAACATATGCTAAAGAACTGAATGTCATTGAATTAGGGCCATTATTCTGTGCCGCAGACAAGTTGTTTTTTGATCGATATCAACCAGATGTCACATTTCATAGAACGCAGACTTTAATGAGCGATAATAGACCCTGTGATTTTAGTTTTGAATGGAAAGAAAATGAAGAGAAAATATAGTCTTATTACCATTTTTACTTTGGCATTAATCATTTTCTTTAGTTGCTCGAGAAAATCTCAAAATGAAACAAAAACCGCTTATTATTTAAATGACAAAATTAGTTTTGAAAAAACTGTTTGCTTTGGTACTTGTCCTGTTTATAATATGACTATTTATGGAAATGGAAAAATTAGTTACACCGGATCAAGATTTGTAAAAAAAAGCGGTACACACGAATTAAGGGCCAAATCTGAAGATCTCAAGCAATTATTTGATCATTTGTATAATATGGAATTTGATAAGTTGAAAGATCGTTATGATACAAATGTTACAGATATTCCTAGTACTATAATTAATTATAAAAAGAAAACGGTTGTTTTGAGATGGTATGCTTACGCACCTGAATCGTTACGCGAATTGGATCGTATTTTGATTAATATTGCTGAAAAGACTGGATATATTAAATAACTACAATTGCCCTATAATTTATATTATGTTAAGTAGGGTTTTGGGAAATTAATAATACACTCCTCTATTACAACGTTTTTCATCCATTTAAAATCCACCGTCATCATCATCTACTTCATTATCATCCTTTTTATTTGATCGTTTATTAAACATCGCACCTTGCGATCCAAACCCATAGCTAAACGTTAAATAAAATGCACGTGATTGCTTCTTTTTATAACTATCCAAAAAATAAGCTTCAGTATCGGTATAATTTTCTCGATCCTTGGTATCAAACACATCACTTATCCGAAAACCAATTGTTCCTCGTTCTTTTAAAATATCCTTGCTAAAAGCAATATCTAAAGTACCCACAGGATCTTTTTCACCCTGCGCTGTAATTTCTTTAGATTTATATCTTCCTGTAAATTGCAGTTTTGCATTTTCCCAGAAATTAAAAATTACGGATAGTTTGAATCGATAGCTAAAATTCTCAGAATTAAGTTCAGATTCACCAATATTCCCTTTTATAATCGTTTTAAACAAGTTAAGATCACCATTCAAACTCCACCATTTAAAAGGGTCATATTTTGTGATAAACTCATACCCTACTAAATGCGTCTTATCCAAATTATCATAGCTAAAGACAATCACATTATCATTCTCAGAATCAACAAATTGCACACGTTCCATTACATCCGTTGTCAATTTGTAATAAACACTAGAATTAATGTTTGCCTTGTCCCATATTTTATTATATCCTAATTCAAAAGAATTAATAAATTCCGGTTCTAAAAAAGGGTTTCCCTTCCTTACATTTAATGGGTCTGAATAATCAATATAAGGGTTCAGCACCCAGGGATATGGCCGATTCACCCTTCTAGAATAACTTAATTGTACTTGATGACCATTATAAACTTCGGCATTGAATGCAAAACTTGGATAAAATGCAAAATAATCATTGGTGAAGTCCTCTCCTGTTGTAACCAATACCCCTTTTGTAAATGTGCCCTCTAACCTTAAGCCAATCTCTAGCCCAATTTTTTCGTTAATGGTTTGAGCATAGGTGGCATAAATTGCATTTGTTATTCGATCATATTCATAATCATTGTCTTGTATGGTGTCTCTCTCAAACTCGTTACTTACCGTATTTAATACTGTACCGGAATACGTTCCTCTCGTTTGTTTAATTTGCCCTTTATAGCCAGTCTCTAAATTTTTATTACTATCAAATGGTTTCGTATAGTCTAATGACACTTCATAAGTAGGCGATTTTGTTTTATATAAAGTCATTTGGTTTGTTATTACGGGATCAACAATAATTCCGCTACTATCCAATGTCTCATCTCCAAATGTACCCTCAAACTTTCCAATAAAGCGTGAATAGCTAAACTTAGCTATAAGGTTTTCTTCTTTTGTACTAAAGCTCCTTTCAAAATTAATTGCTGCCTGAAACCAATTCCCTAACCCATCTCTACTTGAATATCTATTGGTATTTGAAGTATTTTCTTGGCTCGCATTTGTAATTACTGAATTGCGAATTAAGTCTCTATCAAAAGTAAAGCTATTATATAATCCTGAAATCCCGATTTTATTATTTTGAGAAAGGCTATAGTTAATTCCAAATCTGGCAAAGTTGTTCATTCTGCCGTTCTCTCCATCTTCTACTTGCGATAGGTATCTAATTGAATCATTCAAAAAATTATTGCGCAAGCTGGTTGACTCATTAGGAGATTTATCATATTTAAACCCATAATTCCCAGAAAATGAGAATTTTTTATTTCTATAAGCAACAAAAGTGGACAAATTATATTTATTCCATGTTCCTATCGTCCCACTTATTGTTCCGTTAACTCCTCTCCTTTTTTCTTCTTTAGTAATTATATTAATAATTCCTGAAGTTCCCTCAGGATCAAATTTAGCAGAGGGATTGGTCACTACTTCTATTCTTTCAATTGCATCAGCAGGAATGCTTTTTAAAATCAAGGCAGGATCTCCACTATTTTCAATTGAACTCTCTCCGTCAATTAAGATGCGTACATTATTGTTTCCTCTTAAACTCACATTTCCATCGATATCAACATCAACAGAAGGCACATTCTCTAATACTTCACTAATAGAGGCTCCTTTTGAGAGTAAATCTTTAGTAAGATTATATGTTTTCTTTTGTAAGCTTGCAGTTACGGTGGATCGCTCTCCTGAAATTTCTATCTCTTTGAGTAATGCTGCATCTTGCATTAATTTAACTTCCAACTTAAAAAAAGGTTTTGCTGCAGTTAAACTAATTTCTTCTCTTATAAACTTCTCATAGCCAATATAGGAAACTTCTATCCTATACTTTTTTTCAAAATCTAGATCCTTTAATTGAAACCTCCCCTCACTATTGGTTACAACTCCTTTTATTAAACTACCCTCTTCTTCAAAAAGTGCAACATTTGCATATTCGATAATTCCACCGTGCTCATTATCCTGAACAATTCCAACTATTATCCCTTTCAATCTATCATTCGCATTAAAGGGACTTCCTGGCGGTTGTCCATATAAAACAGCATAATTGCATATGAATAAGAAAAAGAGAAAATAATGGTTCATATATTGCCAAAACTAACAACATTACAATGCAAATGTTCTAATGTTAAGAATTTTTAACCTAGATAAATCCGATGTTTATTGAATCTATGGTTTGGATTGACAATTTGCTAATACTGAGTTCAAAAACCGTTCACTTTTATATCATATTTATGTAAATGCATGCCAACATTCTATTAAAGCACTTGCCTTAAATTTGTGTCAACAATTAAAAATAAATATCATGGATATTACAACTAAAATTCAAGAAGTTACAGAGAATGTTCAAAATACAGTAACAGAACAAAGAGCTAAAATTGAAGAAGCAATTCAAGGTTTATCTCAAAATATTCAAGGAGAATATAAAACTCAACTAGAAGCTTTAAATGGTTATTCTGAAAGAATTACTACCAAAGTAAATAAGCATAGAGAAGATTTCAATAGAGATGAGCTTCTTACTGATGTTAAAGAAGAAGTTGAATACATAGTTAACGAAGCTAGATCAGCGGTTGACAAAGGCTTTGAAACTGTAAAAGGGTTATTAAAAAAATAACTAGAAACAAGCGTTATCTTGAAGGCATCAATTAAAAGTTGGTGCCTTTTTTATTTATAATATTTATCAATAAGTTGATCAATCATGCGAATTATAGGCAATATTCCTCATCCATTAGTGAAAATATCAGTATTTAAAATGAATATGAAGTTTGCTGTAAAACTTGAAATGGGCCTATTAGAACAAACCTTTAAAATTAGAGAAAGTGGTAGCATCAATGGGCTTGATGCTGTAAGCCAGCTAATAGATGACACTTTTATTAACCAATGCATTACTCGATTTAAAGAGATGAACGATCAAATGAGCGCCAAGTTCAATTAATAACATTAGCTCTTTAAAATTTAAGATGTTTAACGGAGATCCCATGATTACGAATCTCTTTTAATGCTTTGATGCCTATTTCAATATGCTTATTCATAAAACTAGAAGACACTTTTTTATCACTTTTATCTGTTTTAACACCTTCAGGAACCATGGGTTGATCGCTTACTAACAACAAAGCTCCAGTTGGAATTTCATTTTTAAACCCTGCCATAAAAAGTGTTGCCGTCTCCATATCGATACCCATCGTTCTTATAGATCGCAGGTATTGCTTAAATTTTGTGTCATGTTCCCATACCCTTCTATTGGTTGTATAAACGGTACCTGTCCAATAATCCATAGTGGATTTCCGTATAGTATAAGAGACGGCCTTTTGAAGGCTAAAAGCTGGTAATGCTGGAACTTCTTTGGGATAATAATCATCAGAGGTTCCTTCTCCTCTAATTGCTGCTAATGGAATAATAAAATCGCCCAGTTTATTTTTCCGTTTTAATCCTCCACATTTCCCTAAAAATAGTACCGCTTTAGGATTTATCGCACCTAAAAGATCCATTACGGTTGCTGCATTAGCACTGCCCATCCCAAAATTAATCATGGTCATCCCTTTACTTGTTGCATTAGGCATCGGTTTATCTTTTCCATTAATAGGCACTCGTTGTTTGGTCGCAAACTGTTCAAGGTAATCATTGAAATTAGTAAGTAAAATATACTTCCCAAATTTGTTTAATTGAGTGCCAGTATATCTTGGCAACCAATTATTTACAATTTCTTTTTTTCGTTTTCATTGATCTGCTTTAACAAGAAAGTTAATCAATAAAAATTAAAGCTATTTTATTTATTAATCGAAAGAAGGCTACACAAAAGTCATATTACCAGTTATAAGCACAATTCATTTCTATCAAGTGCTTTCTCAGAATTGGCAGGTAATTGGTTTAAGAAATTCGTTTGCCACCATATATTACCACTTAACTCTAGACTTTCATGCGAAGCATTACTGTCTTTAATTTGCAGCAGCGCCACTTTTGCAGAAAAAGTAGCTTTTCCTGCTGTACCATAAGACAATACCGTCGGCCTATTGGCTGCCCATGATTTAAAAAACAAATCAGCGCTATAAGATAATTTACCTGAGGCTACGTCGTAATTTTTGGCATTTAAAGCAATGTTTAAACCAAGCATGTGCTGATATTCTAAAACATCTGGAATATAAAAAGTACAGCACCCCTTTTCAAGTACATAATGAAATTGCTTGAATAATGGTATTCCAATATTATAGTCATTAGGCGCACCAGATATTTCTTTAGACAAAGTAAAATCTTCTCTAAAAATCTCATTGGGATCTTTCCATGGCTCAAAAAGTAATAATGGAGCTTTCCAATCATAGTTATGACCGATGCTTTGCTCCGTAATATTTATCACCCCTTCACTACCACCAACGGCAGTAAAAAAAGTATTTACTTGGTAATCAAATTTATTAGAGTTGTTATTACATTCTGGAGAACTACAGCTTCCTCCTAATTGCACATTTAAAGCAAATCCTATTGTATTATCTGTTGAATTGTATGTAATATCTCCTATGCCAAGTTCTAATTCATAAACTTTGTCGGCATCTCCACCACCAATCACACCAGGTGCTCCCTTGCCTCTGGAATACATATCAAAACCAGCCAGAAAAACATCATACTTTTCCAAGTTTTGCATATTACTTGGTAATGGGATACTTACATTTATGCTTTCAGAAGTCGTATTATCTTCCTGTCCTTGAATAATAAATGAAACATTATGATTACTAAACTTAGTTTCTGTAGTTGTCAGTTTAGTTAAAAAAGAAGTATAATCTAGTTTATCCTCTCCGGCTCCAGATGCTGCGCTATGTACATGTTCTATGCACACATTGTCATCTACTTCTTTCGTATAAACCCAATCACCAATTCTATTAACGCGATGATTATAGACCCAATTATGATAAAAACCCTGCCAAAGAATAGTAGCAGTATTGTTTACATCATCAGCGATTTCCTCAACTCCTTCATTATCCTTTTTACAAGAAAAAAAAGTAAGTACTCCTAATAGCAAAACGACATATCTATGCATTGTAATGGTATATTTGATTATGCTAATTTAATCGTTTACCATGTACACTTGCAAACATTCTTTTCCATTCAATATTTCTTGGGAAAGATTTATTGGGATTTAAAGAAAGCCAAACAAACAAGGGTTTCCCCACAATGTGGTCTTCTGGTACAAAACCCCAATAGCGAGAATCCGCAGAATGATGCCTGTTATCTCCCATCATAAAATAATAATTCATTTTGAAGGTATAGTCAGATACCTTTTCCCCATTAATATAAATACTTCCTGAAGTATCTATATTCGTATTATTATTTTCATAGGTATTAATAACTCTCTCATAAATAGGCCAATTATCAGGCGTTAATTGAATGGTCGCTCCTTTAGCAGGTATTTCTATAGGACCAAATTGATCGCTACTCCATTTATAAGATTCGTTATTGGGGTAAATTAATTTATTATATGGTAAATTATCACTTGATTCTATATATTGTTCAAAACGAGTTATATTTTTAAGCTTCTTCAGTGCTTCTGCTTGTTCATATGAAACATTAAATACGAATTTCGAACCAAACTGATCCTTTTGAATCTGGTTTGGCTGAATATTCAAACGTTCTAAAATTCGCTTATTTATACCTCCTTTTACTTGTCCAATATATTCGTTAAATGCATTTGGAGGATTCCAACCTTCTTTATCATTTATATAAACCTGTGCATCTTTTATTTCCAATATATCTCCGGGCATTCCAACACAACGCTTAATAAAATTCTCTTTTTTATCAATAGGTCTAATAGTTAGATTCATGTCCTCCCAAATATTTTTCCGGGCTTGGCTTTGATATTGATCCTCCGACTTTACCGGTAAATTTCTTGATAGATCTCTTGCTTTCAATTGATCTGCAAGCCTTCTTTTATAAGAGTAATAACTCTCATTTGATTGAAATTCTACAATTACAGTATCTCCTTCAGGAAAATTAAAAACAACCGCGTCATTTCTTTTAATATTTTGAAACCCTGGTAATCGGTGATACTTCAATTTTACCCCTTCCCAATAAGCTTTTGTTTTTGTTATGGGCATAGTGTGATGTGCAAATGGGAAAGCAACAGGTGTCATTGGCACTCTTGGGCCATAATGAAACTTACTCACAAACAAAAAATCGCCTGTCATCAATGTACCTTCCATTGATCCAGATGGGATTTTATAAGCTTCAATACCAAACATTCGAATAATAGAAGCAGCGATTACCGCAAAAATAATGGCGTCAGCCCATTCTCTTGTCGTAGATTTTTTAACATTATTCTTTTTATCATTAATAGCACTCGGACCAGCGTATCTCACTTTTTTATCTATCCCTAATATTGGAAAGTAGAGGAATCCAAAGAAAATACTTACAAGATACTGCCAAAATTTTCGTTGATTAAAAGAGTTTAAAGTATCAGAAATCCAAACTAAAGCAAATACAAAATTTAAAAAAGGAACCAATCCAAAAATAGCGGTCCACTTCTTTCTTCCAATTATTTCAAGCCAAGTAATATCTTGTAATAAAGGAATAGCACTATGCCACCCAGGCTTACCAGCTTTTTCAAACAAAGGCCATAAACCGAGGTGCATGGCAAAATAAATCAACAATAGTATTAGGTATTCCATTAGATTGTGTTATGCTTAAAATTGGTAAAGTTATTTTTAGTTGAATCCCAATACGTCTTCCATAGTAAAAGCACCCTTTTTATCTGCCAACCACTTTGCTGCCAATAAAGCTCCTGACGCAAATCCTTCCCTACTAAAAGCGGTATGCTTTAATTCTATTTCATCAATTTCATTTTTGTATGTTACCGTATGTGTTCCAGGCACATTTTCTTCCCGCTTAGAAATAATCTCTAAAGTTGCCTTATTAGAAGAAGGCTCATTTTTCCAAGTGTCTTTTCTAGTTACTTTCTTTAAAATATCAAAGGCTGTAAATAACGCGGTACCACTTGGAGCATCCTTTTTCTCTGTATGATGAATTTCCTCCATAAACACATCATAGCTTTCTTGGTGATTCATAATTTCAGCTAATCTTCTATTGATTTCGAAAAAAATATTAACGCCTATACTAAAATTAGGGGCATACAAAAACGCCTTGTCATTTTCTATTGCATACATCTGAAGCTCTCTTAGTTTCTTTGTCCAACCTGTAGTTCCTGATACTACAGGAACATTAGCATCGAAGCACCATTGTATATTTTCAATTGCAGCGCTAGGCATTGTAAATTCAATGGCCACATCTGCCTTTTCATTAAGCTCATCAATAGAGATTTTGTTTCTGTTATGTTCATCAACAATTAGAGAAATGTTACAACCTCTCTCCTTTTCACGTTGGGCAATGGCTTCAATCGTCTTTCCCATTTTCCCATATCCTATAAGTGCTATATTCATAATCGCAAAGTTAAGCCTACTCCCGGGAAGGCACCGTTATTTACTGTTAAAATTTTGGGTTCTATTGCTAAACTTAAATCATCGTTAACATCAAATTTATGTAAATGTGCATCAACAAATGCATCCAAGATGTTCCATAGGTACATACTAGCTGCAACGACACTTGAAATCTCTAAAAGCCTCCGATGATAGTTTCTTTGTGCAAGTATGGCAGTATTAGCAACCCCATTTATTTCAAAACTTTGTCTTAACAGGGCATTAGCTTCTCTTAATCTTGTGGCATTCCACCCGACAAAAAATGTACTTGTCGCTATGGCGGTATAAAATATGGATAGTTTCCAGAATTTTTTATTGTATATCTGTCCTAAACCCGGTACTCCTAATGAAAGCAAAGCAGCTTTTTTGGTTGATCTTTCCTCTTCTGCCCAAACGGCTCTTCTTTCTTCCCTTTTTTCTTTGTTAGATTTTATAACAATAGATTCTATATCAGATGTTTCTTCTACATTTAGATGCAGACTATCTTTTAAAGATTGTCCATATCCTATTTGAAAAAAGGAAGTAAAGAACAACAATATTAATATAAGGTACTTTGAAGTGTACACAACTCGAAATTAATCATTTTCGAGTAAGTCTAAGATTCTGTTAAGATCACTATTAGAATAAAATGGAATTTGAATTTCTCCTTTCTCTCCAGTTCCCTTTTTTATTTTCACTTTAGTTTGAAAGAGGTCTATTAATTGGTTCTGGACATTAAGCAATGCTGGTGAAAGTGATTTTTTTGAACTTTTATTTTTTGTTGTAACAATGTTATTTCCTTTTGTCACATTTCTAACTAATTCTTCTGTTTTCCTAACAGATAAATCTTTGTCTAAAATTTGATCGAAAATATACAACTGCTTTTCCAATTCCGGAACACTAATCAAAGAACGTGCATGTCCCATTGAAATTTGATTTCCCTTAAGTCCCTTTTGCACTTCAGGTGGAAGTTTCAGTAATCGTAAAAAATTAGTTACTGTTGATCTGTTTTTTCCTAGCCTTTTTCCTAAGCTTTCATGAGTAAGTGTACATTCATCAATTAAACGTTGATAATTGATAGCAATTTCCATTGCATTAAGATCTTCTCTTTGTATGTTTTCAATTAAAGCAATTTCTAATGCTTCTTGATCATTGCTTGCCCTGACATATGCGGGAATGTCTTTAAATCCTGCCAATTTAGAGGCCCTTAATCGCCGCTCCCCAGCAATTAACTGATATTTCTTTGCGGCTAATTTTCTAACTGTAACAGGTTGAATAACTCCATGCACCCTAATAGATTCAGAGAGTTCTTGTAAAGCTTCTTCGTTAAAATCTACTCTCGGTTGAAACGGATTTACTTCAATTTGTTCTAAAGGAATTCTTGCAACAGTATTTACAATAGAGTCATTTTCAGCTTCATTGATTTTAATAGTTTCAGTATCTTCATCAATGTTCTGTAGCAGTGCTCGTATTCCTTTTCCCAACGCTTCTCTTTTCTTACTCATTCGAAAGGTCTAATATTTTATTTTCTTCATCGATTAGAGTTAGCCCATTTCTTTGTAAAACTTCTCTGGCAAGATTCAAATAATTGACAGCTCCTTTACATTCAGCATCATACATAATTACTGGCTGTCTAAAACTCTGTGCCTCACTTAATCTTATGTTTCGATGAACAATGGTGTTAAAAACACTTTCTTCAAATCTTCTTTTAACCTCTAAAACTACCTGATTAGATAAATTGAGTCGCTTATCATACATCGTTAAAAGAATACCCTCTATTTCTAACTTAGGGTTTAACCTTGATTGCACTATTTTAATTGTATTTAAAAGTTTCCCAAGCCCTTCTAAAGCAAAGTATTCACATTGAACCGGAATGACAACACTATCAGCAGCTGTTAATGCATTGACAGTTATTAAACCTAATGATGGTGAACAATCAATAATGATAAAATCATAGTCGTCTTCAATGTCTTGTAAGGCATATTTTAAAATATGTTCTCTATTGGGATGATTAATCAATTCAATTTCTGCCCCTACTAAATCCAAATGAGATGGGAGTAAATAGAGATTTGGAGTATCTGTTTCCAAAATAATATCAGAAGGTTTTGTTTCATCAATAAGGCATTCATATAAGCTCACCTTAATATTCTTAGGTTCAAAGCCAACACCACTCGTTGTATTGGCCTGAGGGTCAGCATCAATAATAAGCACTCGCTGCTCTAAAATGGATAAACTCGCTGCTAAATTTATTGCAGTTGTTGTTTTTCCTACCCCCCCTTTTTGATTTGCTATACTTATTATTTTTGCCATTGATTATATTTCAAATGATTGTCCGATTTCAATTAAATTCAGGGTCTTTTTTTCATTAGAGAATTTTTGAATGGCTTCCCCTTTATTTATTTCAATAAAGCCAAAAGTATCATAATGCATCCCTATTATTTGATCACATTTTATATATTTTGAAGCTAATAAAGCATCTTCTACTCCCATTGTAAAGTTATCTCCTATTGGAAGTAAAGCAACTTTAATATGGTGTTGATCTCCTAAAATTTTCATATCATATGTAAGGGCAGTGTCTCCTGCAAAATAGACACATCCTTCCAAATTCTCAACTATAAATCCTCCGGGGTTCCCACCATAGCTTCCATCAGGCATACTACTGGAATGTATGGCGTTTACATATTTTACTTTTGCAAAGTCAAATTGCCAACTTCCTCCATGATTCATAGGGTGTCCATTCTCAAGACCTTGTTTAGCAAGCCAAGTTATAATCTCATAATTGGAAACAATTGTAGCTCCTGTTCTTTTTCCAATACTAACTGCATCTGCAATATGATCTTCATGCCCATGAGATATTAGAATATAATCTGCCTCAATATCATTTACACTGACAATGTCTTTTGCTAAAGGGTTTGGGGTAATAAATGGATCAAATAAAATTTTCTTTCCATTTGTTTCCATTAAAAAGCAAGCATGTCCGAAATATGTAAAAATCATTTTTTGCTACGGATTGATAATTCAAAAATAGAATAAAAGGAATCGTAATTTGCGTTTTAAAGATGGTTTTTACCAACAAACCTGTGGATAAAAATTGTAAGTGTATATTCGCTTAAAAATTGATTGAATGACAACTTTATTTGTAGGAACCAACAGAGTTGGTAGTAATTCCCAGCTTGTGGCTGAATTCTATTCGAAGCGATTAAAATTGCATAACATAACACATCAATTGTTTAATCTCCGAGACATGCCACAAGATTTGCTTACTAATGAAATGTATCATACTAATAGCAACAATGCAATGGTGACCATTCAAGAAAGCATATTAAAACCAACTCAAAAATATATTTTTATTATCCCTGAGTATAATGGTAGTATTCCTGGCACCTTGAAAGCTTTTATAGATGCTAGTGATATCCCTGCTTGTTTTTATGGCAAGAAAGCATGTCTAATTGGAGTAGCCGCAGGTAGAGCTGGCAATTTGCGAGGAATGGATCATTTTACTAATATTCTTAATCATATTAAAATAGATGTACACCACTTAAAAATCCCTATAAGTGCGGTAGAAAATCATTTAAACGACCATAATGAAATAATCACAGAGGAAATTATTAACTTGATAGACCAACAAATCCTTGAATTCCAAAAATTTTAAAAGTAAATCATGAAATATTTCAAACTTCTCTTAACTCAACTATTTATTCTCGCCATTATAGGATGCATATCAACCAATAATCAAAACAATCAAAAGATTTTTAAGTTTAATATGTCTGGAGGATTAACCTCATTAGACCCTGCCTTTTCCAAAGATCAAAATACCATGTGGGTCGCTAGACAATTATTTGATGGTTTAGTGCAAGTAAACAATCGCTTGGAAATTATTCCTTCTATAGCAAAAAGCTGGAAAGTATCTGAAGATGGAAAAACTTATACTTTTATTTTAAGAGATGATGTTTATTTCAATGACAATGAATTGATTAAAGAAGAGAATAAAAAAGTAAAAGCGCAAGATTTTGTTTATAGTCTAGGGCGTTTGATAGATGATGAGATTGCTTCCCCAGGCGGATGGCTATTTAGAGATAAAGTGGTAGATATCGCTCCTTTTAAAGCTATAAATGACACCTTATTTCAAATAAATTTAAAAATCCCTTTTAGACCTCTTTTAGGCATGCTTGCACTACCATATTGTAGTGTTGTACCCAAAGATGTGGCAGATCATTATGGCAAAGATTTTAGAGCGCACCCTATTGGCACAGGGCCTTTTAAACTTAAATTATGGAAGGATAGTGATATTCTTTTCCTAGAAAAAAATGAAAATTATTTTGAAAAAGATAAGTTAGGAAACAGTTTGCCATACATTGATGGTATTAGAATTAGCTTTTTAATCGACCGCCAAATTGAGCTAGATAAATTTATAGCAGGAGAATTAGACTTTATATCAGGAATTGTCCCAGAAACCAAAGATCGTCTACTAACTTCAGATGGTCAATTAAAAGAAAACCTTAAAAATCAGTTCAAATTAGAGAAACATCCGTATATGAATACAGAGTACTTAGGGTTTTCAATGAAAAATCAATCTGTTGAAGCATTAAAAAATAAAAAAGTACGTCAGGCTATTAATTATGGCTTTGATCGAAAAAAAATGATACAATATTTACAAAACAACATTGGAATTCCGGCTAATGCAGGTATGATTCCTCCAGCAATGGCTTCCTTTAACGATACGGAGGTAAAGGGATATAAATATGACATTGAAAAAGCCAAGCAATTATTAATAGAAGCAGGATATCCAAATGGTAAAGGAATTGACGAAATAAAATTACATACCAGTCAGAATTACTTACAATTAACAACATATATTTCAAAAGCTTTAGAAGAGATCGGGCTTAAAATATCCTTAGAAAATGTCCCTGCTGCTTTTCAACGAGAGCAAATGCGAAATAATCAATTAGATTTTTTCAGAGCTTCATGGATAGGCGACTACCCTGATGGAGAAAATTATCTAGCACTCTTCTATGGTGGACATGGGGCTCCTCCTAATTATACTTTTTTTAAAAATGACAGGTATGATGAGCTATATAAAAAGGCAATCGTTGAAGATGATCCGGAGGAATACATCAAATTATATCATGAAATGGAAAACATAGTGCTTGACGAAGCACCAGTAGTACCATTATTTTATGATGAGGTAGTTCGATTTATCAATAAAAGAGTTACTGGATTACAAAATAACGGCATGAATATGTTGATATTGAAAGAAGTACAATTAAATTAGTTTAAATTGAATTAGACAACTAATGAAGAAGCAACTATTTATTGTATTGTGCATCCTCCTATTAATTATTCAATTAAAAAAAATAGACAAAGTCAATCCTCCAATAACAGCCCTAAAAGACTTTATAAATATTGAAAAACCGAATGCAGAAATTGCGCCGCTCATAAGAGTAGCCTGTTATGATTGCCATTCTAATGAGACAACATATCCTTGGTATAGTAATGTCGCTCCTATTTCATGGTGGTTAAAAAGCCATATTGATGAAGGAAGAGAGCATCTCAATTTTTCAGAGTGGGCAAATTATGATTCCTCTGAACAAACACATATAATAAATGAATGTATTGAACTAATTGAAAAAGGCGCTATGCCTTTAAAATCATATACTATAACTCATGCTGAAGCTAGATTGAGTAAAGAACAAAAAGAAGTTTTAATACACTGGTTTCTTAAAATAAAAAAGGATGGCAAATAAAATTTTAGTATTTGGAGCAAGCTCAAGTAAAAAATCTATTAACAGGCAGTTTGCAATCTATACAGCAAATTTGATGAAAAATATAGAGCCTAACATTTTAGATTTAAACGATTTTGAAATGCCTATTTACAGTATCGATAAGGAAAATGAAAATGGCATTCCAGATGCGGCACATAAATTCAGAGGTCATATTCTTGAATCAGATGGTATAATAATCTCATTTGCGGAGCATAACGGCAGTTACACTACTGCTTTTAAAAATATTTATGATTGGATGTCTAGAATAGATTCAAAAGTATGGGCTAATAAACCAATGTTCTTGCTTGCCACCTCTCCTGGTGCACGGGGTGGTCAATCTGTCTTAAATACTGTCGTCAATGGATTTCCCTATCTTGGAGGAGATGTTAGAGCGAGCTTTTCTTTACCCTCTTTTTATCAAAATTTTTCTTCAGAAGACGGCATTTTAGATAAAGATTTAAGCTCCACCTTTAGGGAACGGCTATCTGTATTCGAAGGAATACTCCAATAAAAAGCTTATTTTCTTTTTAAAATCGCCCCATCTATTCAACGATAGCTCTTAATTTTTCTAATGTAGTATATGGTGCATTGACAGCGGCTGAGTTAGCTAATCCATCTGGCACACTTCCCCCTGGTTTACTAAAAGCTTGATGAACGATTTTTGTTTTACCATTTCCAGCATCTGTCAATTTCCAATAGCCTTCTACTTCAGGAACTCGGACTAACCCTTTCTTTTCAGGAATAAAATCTGCCTTTCCCCAAAACTCCACCAACATGCTTCCATCTGAACTGGTAGGATTAAATTTATAGTAGGTAATTACATCTCGATCTTTTGCTGGCCATGGAGAACTAATTTCCATGTAGGTATACATCTCATTATTATTTATCTCTTTCAACACCTTTGCTGTATTTTCAGTACACTTAAACATTATCCTATCCCACCCTTCTACGTCTCTTAAAACTGTTTCCACTTCTTTCATCGTTGCATTTACTGTAACTATACCCTTATATTCTTTGAGTTTTGCTCCATCAATTTTTCGAGTATAAACAGTTATTCCCTCTTTATCTTTTTCCATATTCCACTGATCTTGTGCAATAACTGAAATGGATAAAACCATTAAAACTAATAATTGAAGTGCTCTCATATCTTATCTATTTAATTTTACTATTAACCATTTTCAAAAACTGTGCCTATTTATTTTAAAACTAATATTTTGATGGCATTATATTTGCCCAAGATAATAAAAATCAAAAAATGAGATGGAGTTTAGTTTTACTTGTATTGTTTTCGGTTCACCTTCATGCAAGTGACCATTTAAGAGGTTATTTAGGAGCATTAGTCTCTACCTTTGAAGAAAATAAAGGCGCACTAATAAATAATGTTTTTGATGAAAGTGCCGCATCAACATATGGACTTAAAGAAAATGATATAATCATAAAAATAGGATCCGTTTCAGTAAATGGCAAAGATCAATTAATTGATCAATTAAAGGTTCTTCAATGGGGAGAGCAAATTACGCTTACGATAAATAGAGATGGTAATATTTTAGAACAATCAGTTGTACTAGGGTACAAAAAAAATACAAGAACCTATAACATCGAAAAAATAAAGGATAAAGATGCTAATGTAGAGGCTTGGCATTTTGAAAATGACGCAACAACCATTTATATAAACAAAACTACGGCTTCTCCCATAAGTATCCATAAGATAGGAAACGATGGAAAAACAATTTATAATTTGGAAGATCCAAATATAGTTCTACCTCAATCACTTATGGATTTGGAAGATAAATTGTTTATAATTAACTATTCTAAAGAAGATCAATCGAAAAGAAATTCGAAAGCAAAAAAAATAGTCGCTATTAAAACTGTTGAAGAAAGTCCCGAAGCAACATTAACACCTGTCAATGAAGCGTACTTAAAGTCGGAGCTTTTAAAGCTGATTCCTAATCCAAATAGTGGAAAGTTTAAAACAATTTATAGCTCACAAAATTTATTACATCCTGTCGAGTTATTAATTGTTGATATAAAAGGAACCGTTGTTTATGAACAGAAACTTCATAAACAGGACACTGAAATTATTATTCCAATGGAATTAAAAAACATATCAAATGGCACTTATCTACTAAAATTAAAGCAGGGTGCAATTAATTTGGTTCATAAGTTCATTGTCTATAATAAATAGATTTCCTATTCCTTTATAATAGTAAATTGATCGCCAATCTTACTATCAGACTGTATATACTTTGCGTCTAGCCGATTCTTATATATGTCTACGACTAAAGAACCACAGGCTCCCTTTCCACCATGTTCAAAGGCAAATACTGGATGTCCAAATTTTGGTCGCCCTGTATCTTTTCCACTATTCCCAACTACCGCATAGATAGTTCCATTATTCGCCTTCCCTTTTTTAATATATGGCTCCCCCTTTTCAAAATTTCCACTTCCTCCTTGAATAATATGTTTTTCAGCATCAAAAGTTCTGGTTTTTCCATAGTGTCCATTAATTAAATAAGACCTTTCATAAACATGAGAGTGTCCGCAAAGCACTAAATCAACCCCATATTTCTCAATTATGGGATTGAGATTTGTTCGCATCGCAGTCATATATATTTCAAAAATATGATCGGAATCATGGGACCCTTTAGAATATGGAGGCTGATGCCAAAAAACAATTTTCCATTTTTTATCTGTTTCTTGTAAATCACATTCTAGCCATTTGAGCATTTTTGAATTTTTGAAAAATGTATACCCCAATGCTTCAGAATTAAGTGCTACAAAATGTGCATTGCCATAATCAAAAGAATAGTACAATTCTGTATTAGAAGCTCTTCCTCCTGCTTCTCCCTGAGTAGGAACCTCAACGATATCAAAATAAGTGCCGTCATGTTTTTTAGGAGCAGCAGAACGATTAACACTCTTATAATCATGATTTCCTGGAACAGGATAAAAAGGCAAAAAAGGTAAAAGCGAATTGTATCCAAAATCGTCACTAAATACTTTTTCCTGATACTCTTCATCGGTACCATCATTGTATGCGTTGTCTCCCAGCCATAACCAAAAGTCTACTTCCTCCAAATTAGTATTTTCAAAAAACGCATCACGTACATCAATCTGTGTTTGACGTTTAGAGCCAAAATCTCCAATTGTCCAAAATTTAATGGGCACTTCACTATTGTTAGGAGGTGAAGTCGTGAATCTATGTAATGAATCACCTCCCACTAATATACTTTGTTCAAAACCTACAGCATAATAATACCTGGTACTGGGGTTTAGTTGAGAAAGCTCCACAATATGATCCTTTCCTAATTTATCGACAGTCATTTTTCCGTCTAAATTATCAGGAGTGTTTCCATACCATACAACAGCATTTGTAATAGAATCTGTACGCCATAAAATCTTAATGCTTTTCGGGGAAAGACTCTGTAAATAAGGCCCTCTGAGAACCTCTTGACCATAAATATTTATGCAGGCCACTAAAAAAATGATCGAAATCACCAATGAATTCATTCTGATAAAAATCTATTTCAAGCAATGATAAGAGAAAATTTATTCAATTTTCAACATTTTTTTAGAGGTTAATCGTTTATTCTTAGAGGAAATCCTAACAATATAGATTCCATTAGCAATATCTTCTAGCTCATCATTAAAAGTGAATTCGTAATTGCCTCTTAACAAGTTATTATTCAACAATTCTTTTATTACTTCTCCCATTTGAGATAATAATTCAATTCTAATAAAACCTTCGTCTAGTAATCTAAATGTTAGAGTAAAATCGCTATTCGTTGGATTCGGGTGAATAGAAAACTGATCGACCAATTCTTGTTGTAAAATGGGCGTCGCAGAAATAACCTCTATTGATATTTTTGCTGTATCACACCCTCCTTTCTGATTACATACAACATAGCAAATTTCATCCATGCCAATAAAGCTTGTATCCGGTGTATATGTTATACAGCTATCATTTAGTTCTATAAGTGCATTTCCATTAGTTGGACCACAACTTATATTACTTATACTATCTTTTAAAGCACTGCTAGAATCGTTAAACAACGGACATATTGAAAGAGCCGTATTTTTCGTGGTATTAACAAGTGTATCATATGCCACTGGTGGATTAATAGAAACTGTATCGGGCCTCCAATCAGGTTTAATAATAGTGAACTCTTCTCCGACATCGCCATCAGATTTAAGATACGTCGCATCTAATCTATTTTCATAAATATCAATGATCAATGATCCACAAGCTCCTGAACCACCATGTTCATAGGCAAAAGCCGGATGTCCAAATTCAGGGCTATCTTCATCTTTCCCACTATTTCCAACAACAACATAAACGGTACCTATATCAGCACTATCTCCTTCGAGGTATTTAATATAATGCTCTCCATCGTCAAAATTCCCATTTCCACCTTGAACAATATTCTTTGAAGCATTAAAGGAATTAGAATTGCCAAAATGATCTTTTATAAGATAAGAACGCTCATAAACATGCGAATGTCCACATAAAACTAAATCCACCCCATATTTTTCAACAATAGGATTGAAATTTGTTCGCATCGCTGTCATAAAAATTTCAAAAAAATCATCCGAATCATGGGAGCCTTTAGAATAAGGAGGTTGGTGCCATAAAACAATCTTCCAATCTCTATCCGTTTCTTGTAAATCTTTTTCTAGCCATCTAGACATTTCAGTATTCTTGGTAAAGGTATAACTGAAAGCTTCAGAATTAATAGCTACAAAATGAGCATTGCCATAATCAAAAGAATAATATAACTCTGTATTAGATGGGGTTCCACCAGCCTCGCCATTTTTGGGCACTTCTACAATGTTAAAATAAGGTCCATAATGGTTTTTCGGCGGGTCAAATCTGTTCACGCTGTTGTAATCATGATTCCCGGGGACGGCATAAAAAGGCAGGAAGGGTAACAGCGCATTATACCCAAAATCGTCACTAAATACTTTTTCCTGAAATTCCGTATCCTTTCCATCATCATATGCATTATCACCTAACCATAGCCAAAAATCGACTTCTTCTATATTTGTATGATTGAAAAATGAATTACGCACATCTATTTGAGTTTGACGCTTAGAACCAAAATCACCTATCGCCCAAAATTTTATAGGAACTGAGGCCCCAGCTACAGGAGATGTAGTGAAGTGATGAATAAGGTCTCCCCCTTTCAAGCGTGTGCCCTCATAACCCACTTCGTAATAATAGGTAGTTAAAGGAGAAAGCCCAGTTAACTCAACAATATGATCCTTCTTAACATCTGCTACAAAAAAACTATCTGATAAATTGTCTACAGAAAGGCCATACCAGACTATTGCGTTGGTTGGAACATCCGTTCTCCAGAGAATTTTAATGCGCTCAGGTGCTAAACTTTGTAAATACGGCCCACGAGTCACATTTTGACCGTAAATTTGAAACGCAATAAATAAAAAGACAGATATAGTGGTCAATAATCGTTTCATATCAAGTAATATATAAAACCCAATAAATCAAATATATGGATTTTAAATGCATTAAATATGATGATCTGGTGTAGTATGTGAAACTAATGTGTACGTTTTATAAAAAAACAATTGTTTACAACCTGTTAACTACCTTATAATCAAAAGAATCAGAGATGAAATTTTACACACACAATATCCATATCAAAATAACACTAAGTTCTTCTAACAATCAATTTTTATTTCAAAACTTTACAACCGTAAAACAATGGTAAAGACGAATCCATATTTCATTTTAGTTGCCGATAGCAATGAAGAGGCTTTAAAGCATACGCTGAAAAGCTTGTCCAAAACAGACTGGAAAGTAAAAGTTTGTACAAATGGCAAAGAACTTATAAATATTGCCAAAAAGGATTTTCCTGATCTAATTCTTTTAGATGTAAATCTGGACAAACTTGATGGCATAGAAGCATGTTGGGAGCTAAGATCTGATCCCAATTTTTATAAAACACCAATTGTTTTTTATTCAGAGCGAAACGAAGATTATACTCAAATTGCTGCATATAACGCTGGAGCAGATGATTTTTTCAAAAAACCGGCACGCCATCGCTTAGTGATTGCTAAGCTGAAGGCTATTTTTAAAAGATTTTATGAATTAGAACAAGCTCCCTCTATTGTTCGAAGATTTGGAGATATTGAAATTGATGAAGATCAAATGATGGTCTATAAAAAAGGGGATGCAATTAAAACTTCAAAGAAAGAATTCAACCTGCTTTTGCTTTTAACTTCAAAACCAGGCAAAGTGTTTAGACGCCCGAATATTCTTAAGAAAATTTGGGGGGATGATATTATTGTCGGTGATCGCAATATAGATACGCATATTAAGAAACTCAGAAAGAAATTAGGAAAAGAATATATCGAAACCATGCGTGGTGTAGGATATAGGTTCAATTATAAAAAATAAACAAATTCGTGACTTTATTAAACAAAACACAAAAATGAGAAGAGTATTAACCGCAACTTTATTTCTAACAGGCATTTTATGTTTGAACTTAACTTATGCAAATTCCAATGTATTAAACGGGGAAAGTTCAACAGAAGATGAGGAAAAGAAAGTACACGTTTCTGTAGCATGGGGAAAAGGTATTAAAGTAGAGAATGCCGACAAAACTGTAGGGATATCTTTCAGAGGCAGACTTCAAACCAGATTAAATGCAGTGCATGGTTACCAAAATGGTAGAGATGCAATTGTTGGAGCTGAAGTAGTAAGAGGTCGACTAAAGATGGAAGGTTATACCAAAATACAAAGTACGCGTAATGAAGAAAAGCAGCACTGGTTAGATTATAAAGTTCAATTGAGTCTACCAAATGGTGATGTTAAAGGAATTGACGATGGATCAGGGATAGTATTGGATGCATTTGCAATGTATCATGTAAATCCTAGATTTGATATTTGGTTTGGAGTTACTAAACTGCCAAGTAATCTTGAATTCGTTATTTCTTCTCAGAAGCAAACTTTTGTGGATAGAAGTTTAGCGAACGGAATAAGGCTAGATCGTGGACTTGGTTTTCAGTTTAGAGGTGAATTAGGGAATGAAGTTATTTTTAGACCTACTTTCAGTATCAATTTAGGAGACGGTAGAAATCAATCTAATTTCTCTAGAAGTGGTTTTAACTACACTTTTAAAGCGGAGCTATTGCCTTTTGGTAAATTTGCAAAAGATAACAAAGGTAAAGTGGGTGGTGCTTTCAAATATTTTTTCTCAGATGTAGAGCGAGAGCAAACACCAAAACTTTCTTTGTCAATGGTTTATGATTTAAATCATAATGCAGTTTATGCAAGAGGTCAAAGACGTGGAGATGAAGTAGCAGATAGTCTTGTAACAAGTGTTCATACTATTTTCGCAGATGCATTTTTTAAGTATAATGGTTTTTCTGCAGTTGCAGAATATGGACAAAGGAGAGTTAAAGAAGCATCTCGATCAAACTACTCTACAACTAACGTGTTTACAACATTTGCAAGTTATGTGTTTAAAAATGGAATTGAAGTAGCTGCACGATATTCTAGACTAACTCCTTTGGGGAATTTAAAATTAGATAAGGATATAAAAGATGGTGAAAATGCATACACAGTAGCATTATCTAAATATATTAAAGGACATAATCTTAAAATTCAAACAGATTATACTTTCTATGATGAGATTAACAGTGGCCAAGGTATTGATAATGGCGAGTGGAGATTTCAAGTGGAAATAGCATTTTAACAAAACTTATTTAAACAACAAATCAATTAGATACAATGAGAAAACAAATTTTAAGTATAGTAACCATCGCAGCTTTGACAATAATGTATAGTTGTAATGGTGGAAATCAAGGAAATAGCGGTAATGGTGATTCAAATAAGCTTCAAGGCGAGATTCGTGTTGACGGATCAAGCACTGTGTTTCCAATTACAGAAGCTGTAGCCGAAGAATTTAGAGCAGAACAGCCTAAGGTAAAAGTAACTATAGGAGTATCTGGTACTGGTGGTGGGTTTAAAAAGTTTTGTAGAAATGAAATAGACATATCGGATGCATCTAGGCCTATAAAAGACAAAGAAAAAGTGCTTTGTGGAGAAGCTGGAGTAGAATATATTGAATTACCGGTAGCTTATGATGGAATGGCTGTTTTAATTAACCCGGAAAACGACTGGGTTGATCATGTAACTGTGGAAGAATTAAAGAAAATATGGGAACCTGCAGCACAAAAAAATGTAACAAAATGGAATCAAATACGTCCAGAATGGCCAGATAAAGAAATTCACTTATTTGGACCTGGTGTTGCTTCTGGCACATTCGACTATTTTACAAAAGCAATAGTTGGAAAAAGTGGTTCTTCAAGAGGAGACTACACAGCTAGTGAAGATGACAATGTATTGGTGCAAGGTATTGCCGGAGATAAATATGCAATGGGGTTTTTCGGACTGGCATATTATGAAGAAAATAAGAATAAACTTAAGCTAGCTGCTGTTGACGGTGGTGATGGTCCTATCTTCCCTTCTGCACAAACAGTTGAAGATGGTACTTATAAGCCACTTTCCCGTCCAATTTACATTTATGTGAACAAAGCCGCTGCTGCTCGTCCTGAAGTACAAGCTTTCATAGATTTTTATATGAATAATACAGGAGACTTGGCACAAGATGTTGGATATATCTCTTTACCAGATGAATTGTATAATGCAGGTGCAGAAAACTTCAAAAATTTTGCACAATAACATAACAGAAAGTTGTTAACACATTAAAAATAAAAGGGGGGTGTAAGCTTCCCTTTTATTATTTTTACTTCCAGTGAAAAGAAAGGAAAAAATAATTGTGTACCTACTTGCTTTTTGCAGTATAGTTACTATTCTAACCTCTATTGGTATTATATACGTATTACTTAGCGAAAGTCTTACCTTTTTTAAAGAGGTGAGTTTAAAAGAATTCTTGACAGATACGCAATGGACGCCCTTATTTGCTGACAAACATTTCGGCATTTTACCTTTATTAAGTGGAACGTTAGTCACAACAATCATTGCTATTGCTATTGCCTTACCAATGGGATTAACCATTGCTATTTATTTAAATGAGTATGCCGATAAAAAATTCAGGGCTATAGTAAAACCGATTCTGGAAATTTTAGCAGCAATACCTACAGTGGTATATGGCTTTTTTGCGCTTTTGGTAGTCACCCCTTTTTTAAAATTGTTTATTCCAGACTTATCTACGTTCAATGCACTTTCTGCTGGTTTAGTAATGGGTATTATGATCATACCGATGGTGAGCTCTCTAAGTGAAGATGCATTGTATTCCGTCCCCAAATCTCTAAGGCAAGCTTCTTATGGTATTGGAGCAACAAGGTTTCAAACGTCATTTAAAGTGCTATTACCTGCTGCTGCTTCAGGCATTATCGTTTCTGTAATTTTAGCTGTTTCACGTGCTATTGGGGAAACAATGATTGTAGCTATTGCTGCTGGTCAACATCCCCGTTTAACAATGAATCCTACTGTATCTGTTGAAACAATTACTGCATATATTGTACAAGTTAGCTTAGGTGATGTTCCCCATGGATCTGTTGAATATAGAACCATCTTTGCTGCGGGCATGACACTTTTTGTTTTTACGTTCATATTGAATAACATCAGCTTCTTTGTAAAAAGGAGATTAAAGGAAACCTATGAATAATAACCAGAAAAATAGGCTCATAGATAATGCTTTTAAATGGTTTGCAATTTCAATAACTGCGATAAGCTTAATTGTTTTGGCAGTTTTATTAATTTCCATAATCTCACAAGGGGCAACAAGACTAAGTTGGGACTTCTTGACAAGCCTACCTTCGAGAAAAGCTGCCAAAGCAGGTATTTTAACCGCTTGGACGGGCACATTATGGATATTTGTATTAACAGCTATAATTGCAATCCCCCTTGGAATCGGTGCGGGGATTTACTTAGAAGAATATGGTAAGAAAAACCGCTTAGCTAGTTTTATAGAAATTAATATTGCCAATTTAGCTGGAGTCCCCTCTATAATTTATGGATTATTGGGCTTGGGCATCTTTGTTAGAACATTTGCATTGGGAGAAATTTTACTAGCTGGAGCATTTACTTTAGCATTACTCATCTTACCAATAATAATCGTTGCTACACGCGAAGCTATAGCTGCAGTTCCCGATTCTGTTAGACAAGCAGCCTATGGAATGGGTGCTACAAAATGGCAAACTATATGGACTTTAGTGCTTCCTGGTGCTATGGGCAGCATAATGACTGGTGTAATTTTAGCATTAGCCAGAGCTGTTGGAGAAACAGCACCGTTAATTGTAGTAGGAGCATTAGCTTATGTTCCTTTTGTAGCAAAGTCTCCTATGGATGAATTTACGGTACTTCCAATGCAAATATTTAATTGGGTTTCTAGACCACAGCATGAATTTGCGGTGAATGCTGCAGCAGCTATTTTGGTTTTATTGTTCATTACTTTTGTTTTGAATGGAATTGCTGTTTATATAAGAAATAGAGCGCAGAAAAAAATAAAATGGTAGAAGAAAACATAAAAAATACAATCCTTGAAACTAAGAAAGTCAGCGTTTACTACGGTGAAAAGAAGGTTTTAAAAGATATAGACATTGAAATTGAAAAGAATTCAGTAGTGGCCTTCATTGGTCCATCAGGTTGCGGGAAATCGACTTTTCTAAGATTGTTCAACCGTATGAACGATTATATTGAGACTTTTCGAAAAGAAGGAGATGTACTGATTGACGGGCAAGATATTTATCATAGAAAAATAAAAGTTGAAGAGCTTCGTAAAGATGTGGGAATGGTCTTTCAGAAACCCAACCCCCTTCCCTAAATCTATATTTGAAAATGTTGTATATGGTTTAAAAATCCAAGGTGTAAAAGATAAAAAAACACTAAAGAAAAAGGCTGAAGAATCTCTTAAAGCTGCTGCTTTATGGGATGAAGTAAAAGATGATTTAACTAAGAATGCTTTGGCATTATCAGGTGGTCAACAACAAAGGCTTTGCATTGCAAGAACATTAGCTGTTCAGCCTTCCGTTATTTTAATGGACGAACCTGCTTCTGCACTAGATCCAATCTCGACAGCAAAGGTTGAAGAACTAATAGCCAAGCTAAAAAAGAAATATACCATTGTTATAGTCACCCATAATATGCAGCAAGCTGCACGAATTAGTGATAAAACAGCGTTCTTCTATATGGGAGATTTAGTTGAATATGATCAAACAGATTTGTTATTTACGAAACCTAAAGAAGAGTTGACAGAAAATTATATTACAGGTAGATTTGGATAAATAAAATACTTATGAGCAATTTGCATAGAGCATTAGACGCGCTAAATGATGACTTAATCAAAATGATTAAGCTAGTAAAGAAACAACTTAAACTTACCTATAGTGCGTTAACTGAGTTGAATACAGATATAGCAGAGGAAGTCATTCATAGAGAGCAGCGAATAAATGCGCTAGAACTACATGTGGATGCACAATGTGAACAGATATTTGCTCTATATAAGCCCGTTGCGGTTGACTTAAGATTTGTCCTTTCTGTACTTAACACAAGTTCTAATCTGGAAAGAATGGCTGACTTAGCAGAAGGTATCGCAAAATATGTAAAAGAAATGGATGCCCCATTCGATAAAGAAACGGTAAAGGAAAGTAAACTAGATGTTGCTTTTGAAACAGCAATGAATATGATGGACGATGTACAAAAGGGATTTAAACAAGAAAATTCAGATAAAGCCAGAAAAGTATTGAATAAAGATGAAATTCTTGATAAAATTAATGAAAAGTCAAGTGGTGTAATCATTAACCTTTCAAAAAAGAATCCTGACAATATTAAGAACTACCTATTCTTATTCTCAATAATAAAAAAATTAGAGCGTTGGGGTGACTTAGCGGAAAACATTGCTGAAGATATTATTTTCTATACCGAAGCCCAGGTTTTAAAGCATACAACATAGCGTAACCACGCTTAAAAAAATGCAATTATTTTTGTTTTATTGAACAGTTTTTAAAAAACTGGTGTTGATGCTGGGAATCAAATATCCAAATGAATTTGATTCCCTCAAATAATGGATCAATCTCAAATGATTATGTACTTAGGCTTCTTCATTGCCGCCTATTCTGTAATTGCCAATGATGTTATTCAAACACTTGGAACCTTCCTAAGTTCAAATGAAAAAAAACCTTGGTGGAGCTTATGGCTTTTTGCAAGTATTATTATTGTTATGGTTCTATTTCAAGGGTGGTTAAATGGAGATATTACCTATGGAAGATTAGATAAGTTTGATTTACCTGAAGTATTAGAATGGTATTATTTATTGCCACCAATAATACTATTAATGATAACTAGATTAGGTGTTCCTGTAAGCACTACATTTCTGATTCTTACACTTTTTGCCTTAGGAACAATAGAAGGCAACAACCTAAAAGAAATTTTGTCAAACATAACAAACCCCAATCAGCAATTAGGGAAAATGGTCAAAAAGTCTGTCTTAGGCTATGGATTAGCTTTTTCTATGGGGTGGATTGTTTATCAATTAATAAGCAGATCTGTTGAGAGAAAGTTTATTAAATCTCCAATTAAAAAGGACAAAAGAAAGATATGGACTTTAATTCAGTGGCTTTCAACAGGATATTTATGGTATAATTGGTTAACGCAAGACCTGGCTAACATTTATGTCTACTTATTAGGAAGTGAAAAAGTGATTTCCATTACAGAATTTATATTTTCTATTGTGACTATTTTGGCTCTAATGGCGTTTATTTTTTATAGAAAAGGAGGCGCAATTCAACAAATTGTTTTGCGTAAAACTAATACAATTGACATTAGGTCTGCAACGATTATAGACTTTATTTTTGCGCTAATATTAAAATATTTTAAGGATGTAAGCAATATCCCTATGAGTACAACATGGGTTTTTATCGGATTACTCGCCGGACGTGAACTAGCCATAAAAATCTCACTAGAAAAAAAGGTTCCCTTAGCAACTATCAAAGATATATTATATGATTTGGGACGAGTGTTCTTAGGCTTAATAATTAGTATTTTACTTGTATTATTTATCAAGTTGATTTCATGATCAGCACTTCTTTATTAATCAATAATACTTGTCTAATTATGGTATATCATCTGAAAAATCATTATAACAACTAGACATTCAAAACTTATCTTAATGGCACCATTTAATAACAGTAATTGACTGTTAAGTAAAAAACGACTAATATATTCATTAACAATCGTTAACGCTGGCAAAATAATTGTAGGTCTTAAGATGTTATCTTTGTGTATTGAGATGAAAAAAGACATGTCTTATTTTAAACAAATATGCTTGCTACATGTATTAATGCTTACGAGCCTCGTCTCTTTTGCACAACAAGAAAAATTACTCATTTCAACAGACACCACCATTAAAAATAATGACTTAATTGACATTATTTATGACAGTAGAGATCAGGAAAATTACACGGGTAAAGAGTTTGTTATAGTAAAAGATAAAACTACTGGAGAAACTAAAGCTGTGTCGAAAGATTCTCGTGGAAAAGTCTCAAAAGGAGGTTTTATTTTAATGAATGAAAACACTCAAAAAAGCAAGTATACGAGAGAAGATATAAAAAGACAGCTCGAAGAACAAAATAAAAATGAAAAACCGGAAAAACCAGAAAGTAAAGAGGAAATAATTAACGAAAATACGGAAGAAATAAATGAGGTCGAAAAAGAAGTAGAAGTTATTGAAAAACAGGAACCTGATGAAGCAGTTCAAGAAACAATTGTAGAAAAATCAACTCCAACAACAGCTTCTAGTAGTAATAGAAAGAATACTTCCATAAAAGCTCATTACAAACAAAGCAAGTCAAAAAACAGGTATAAAAGCAGATCTAAAAAAAGCAAAAATAAAATCTCTAAAAATTACAATTCCAAAAGAAAAAAGGGTAAAAAACCAGACAATTTAAAGTGTTATAAATTTGGCAGATAACAGTCTAATATGATCCAAAGCAATTGTAATTTCTTTTGACATGCAACCATTCTTTTCAAAATATATCTATTCTTAAGTTAATTACGCTTATTTTTACGATCTTAATCTATAACATACATGTACTTATACACCAACTGGGCAGCTATTATACCAATGGCGAATGAAGAAGAAGACTTCCCTCCTTTTGTGGATTTACTAGCAGAAGTAATGACCGTTGTAGGCACAGGAAAGGTATATTTTGTTATTGACAATGTTTCAAAGGATCGAACACTTGAAATGGCAAAAACGCTCCAGGAAAAAGATAATAGATTTGAAGTAATATGGGCTCCTGAAAACCGGTCCGTCGTTGATGCATATCTTAAAGGGTTTGAAGTGGCTTACAACAACAATCACGACTTGATCATAGAGATGGATGCTGGAATGTCGCACGATCCAAGAGCGCTTCCAATGTTCTTAAGAGTACTCAATGAAGGTAATGAATGCGCATTTGGAAGTCGTTTTATAAATGGTGGTTCTATGGGTGATTCACCTTTTAAAAGAAGAACGCTTTCTAAAACAGGTACTACCCTTGCCAATCTACTTTTAGGAACAAAGCTACATGATATGACGTCCGGTTATCAAGGTTTTCATAGAAATGTTATAAAAGAAATATTGAATTACCAATTAGAGTCAAAAGGCCATTTTTACCAAACAGAGTTGAGATACCTTCTTAGAAAAAGGAGAATATTTGAAGTTCCTATTCACTATCAAGCTCCTTCTCCAAGAGTATCAGGGTCTTCTGTAAAAAATGCGTACAAAACACTATTTCAATATTTCTTTAGACGATTAAAAGGGAATTCTCCATCTATTTAAATAAATAATTTCTTTTTAATTGCTTATTATCGCACTCTGTTTTGAAATTTAAAATAACTAACGTGAAAAAGTCTTTAGTAATAACATCAATAGCCCCACCAACATTCCCAGCATTACAAACTTATGCCAAAGAAGCAGGACAAAATGGGTATGATTTCATAATGATTGGTGATACAAAATCACCAGACAAGTTTGAATTAGATGGATGTGATTTTTGGAGTATCGATAGACAATTAACAACGGACTTTGAATATGCAAAGCTTTGCCCAACAAGGCACTATGCAAGAAAAAATATAGGCTATTTAGTAGCCATTCAAAATGGTAGTGAAGAAATTATTGAAACTGACGATGACAATCTTCCACGACCAGATTTCTGGAATAAAATAAGAAGCAGAACTGAAAAAGCCTATGATATTAAAGACCAAAACTGGGTGAATGTTTATCATTACTTTTCTGACAAATTCATATGGCCGCGCGGCTTACCATTAGAAGAATTACAAAAAGAGCATGCTCCGTTAAGTTCTTTTGAACTGAAAGATGTGCTTTGTCCAATCCAACAAGGACTTGCTGATGAGAACCCCGATGTAGATGCCGTTTATAGACTTACCTATCCACTTCCGTTAAATTTTAAGAAAGGTATTAGCGTCGCTTTAGGAAATAATGCCTGGTGCCCATTTAACAGTCAAAATACTTATTGGTTTAAGGAAGCATTTGGTTTATTATACCTTCCTGCTTATTGTAGTTTTAGAATGACAGATATATGGAGAAGTTTTGTGGCGCAACGAATAGCCTGGGAAAATGATTGGAGCATTCTTTTTCATGAATCAACTGTTTGGCAAGAACGAAACGAGCATAATTTACTCAAAGATTTTGAAGATGAGATTCCAGGATATTTGAACAACACGAAAATAGCTAATGCACTTTCTGAATTAAGTTTAAAAGCAGGCGTCGAAAACATACTAGATAATGTTATTGTATGCTATGATAAACTCATAGAGATGGATTTGGTTGGAAAAGAAGAAGCCAAGCTGACTAGAGCATGGGCTAGTGATATGGCTAAAATTGCCTAAACACTACAAACCTTAACCATCCTATCTTTTTTATTCAAATCTTGAAATATTTCAATATAAAGTCCGAGATTTGTAACCAAATCAAAAATTTCTTTTGCCTTAAATTCATTAATTTCAAAATAAACCTTCAAAGTAGTTTTTCTGTTCACAAATGCCTTTTGCAAAATATTTCTATAGAAAATCAAAGGATCATTGGAGGGAGTATAAAGTGCAAGTGATGGCTCATGCATCAAAACAGACGCATCCATTTTTTGTTGCTCCTGGAAAGGGATGTATGGAGGATTACTTACAATTACATCAAGATGATCCAGTACATTAATGCTCATTTCCTCTTCTAAAATATCATGTAGAAAATAGTTTACTTCCAAATCTAAATTTTCTGCATTCTTTCGTGCAACATTAACTGCCTCATTACTCACATCACTGCCAATTATCTTCCATTCTGGCATCTGATTTTTTAGTGCCAAAGAAATACATCCACTCCCACATCCAATATCCCAAACTTTAAATTGCTGCTCATATTTATTTTCTGTAAGGATTAACTCTACTAATTCTTCCGTTTCTGAACGAGGGATGAGCACATTTTTATCAACCGAAAATTTTAAATCATAAAACTCTTTATAACCAATTAAATAATCAATAGGGAATCCATGGATAACTTTGGTGGTCCAATCCTCAATTTTTGAAATCTGCTCCTTCGAAAGTTCATGTTCCTCTTTGACTATAATTTCTGACCAATCAAAACCAAGGTGATACATCAAAATCTGCCTCAAAATTGCTTGCGCCTCTCTCCTTTCAAATTTTTCGAGCAACAATTGAAAACATACATCTTTTATCGTTTTTAGACTCAAATTCGTAGTTTGGACTGAAAATTACGGAATTCTTAATGCAAGAAGATCAAAAATACATACAACGTTGTTTTGAACTAGCAAAAAAGGGACAAGGAAATGTATCCCCTAACCCGCTGGTAGGATGTGTTATCGTTGCTCAAAACAAAATTATTGGTGAAGGCTGGCACAAACAATATGGGAAAGAGCATGCAGAAGTGAACGCTATCAATGCTGTAAGACCCAATGATATTCCATTGTTAAAAGAATCAACTATTTATGTAAACTTAGAGCCCTGTTCTATTCATGGGAACACTCCTCCATGCTGCGACTTAATTATAAAGAAGGGCATTCCAAATATTGTAATTGCCAATATAGACACAGATCCGAGAGTTAAGGGTTCAGGATTAGATAAACTGAGAAAAGCAGGAAAAAATGTTAGGTTTGGAATACTTAAAAAAGAAGGACGTGTTTTAAACAAGCACTTCTTTACCTATCACAAAAAAAACAGACCATATATTACTTTAAAATGGGCTCAAAGCGAAGACAATTTTATCGGGAATGAAAATGAGCCAATAAAAATCAGTAATGCATTAACACAACGATTTACACACAAGATGAGAGCAGAAATGGATGCCATTTTAGTTGGAACCAGAACTGCTTTAATTGATAACCCCCAATTAACCAATAGATTTTGGCCACAACAAAACCAACCAATAAGAATTGTTATTGATCGATCTTTAAAAGTTCCAAAAAGCAGTCATTTATTTGACAACACCTCTGAAACATGGATAATAAACAATCTAAAAGAAGACAAAAAGAACAATATTACATGGCTCAAATTAGATCAAGGTAATTTCTTAAAAAAATTGCTGAATAAATTACAAGAACGAAAAGTATTAAGCCTATTAGTTGAAGGAGGCGCATATACTATAAATAGATTTATTGAGCTTGATTTATGGGATGAAGCTTTAATATACAAAAGCCCTATGCTATTGAAAAAAGGAATTGTTGCTCCTAAATTAAATTCGACTCCACAAATTAAAAAAGCACTTGGTAATAATCTTTTAGAAATATATTATAATCAACAATGATTTACCTAATACTAAGTGTAATAACATCATCAAGTTTGATGGTCATTTTCAGATATTTTGAAGAACATCAAATTGATAACTTTAAAGCAATTGTTGTTAATTACTTTATATGTTTTATAATAGGATTAATCGTATTACCAGATAAATCTTTTCTATATACAGCACATAAATGGGAAGGATTTCCTTTATCCGTTTCATTAGGAGTTTTTTTTGTGATCTTATTTAGAATAATTGCCAAAACTGTTCAAAAAACCAGTATTTCTATTGCTGTTATCGCCCAAAAACTATCCTTTATTTTTCCAGTTATATATGCATTACTCTTTTTAAACGACACTTTCAATTTTTTAAAAGGATTAGGTATTCTATTGGCTATCGCGGCGGTAGTAGTAGTAAGTATAAATAAAGAAAAAAGCAAAAAGCAAAAATTATCCTTTTTATTACCCGTCGTTGTTTTTTTAGGCAGTGGCCTTTGCGATTTGATTGTAAAAATTATTCAAGAACATTATTTAACTACGGAACTATCCTCATCGTTTACAGTACTGTTATTTGGTGCTGCATTCTCTTCAGGAATGTTAATGCTAATTTTAAAAAGAGCCGTTCCATCTAAAAAGGACATTTGGGCAGGGATAATTTTAGGCATTCCAAATTATGGAAGTATATATTTTCTTGTTTTGGCACTTGAAAAGATGAAAATAGGAGCGTCTGCAATATTTCCAATTAACAACGTCGCTATCGTTTTGCTTTCTTCAATGTTAGGGTTATTAATATTTAATGAAAATTTTAGTCTCTATAAAAAGGCAGGCCTCTTTCTTTCTTTACTTGCCATTTTAATTATCGGTTTTTGGAGTTAAAGAGTCACCAGCGTATAACTATGGATTTCCTTATAATATCATTATTTTTCAAAAAAAATGAATAACCAGACACCATTTTTGCTTTTTTATTCATCTTAACTATATAGAACTTCTTTTCGGAAAAAGAAAAAGAGAATTGACTGAAAACGAATTAATAGAACGCTGTTTAAAAAAAGACAGAAAAGCACAAAAAGTACTGTATGAAAAATATGCAGCACAAATGCTTGGTATATGCAAACGGTATATAAAAGATGAAATGGAAGCTGAAAATATTATGATCAATGGATTTTTAAAGGCATTCACAAAAATTGAGCAATTCAAATCCCAAGGCCCTTTTGGTGGATGGCTAAGAAAAATTATGGTAAATGAAGCATTGATGGAACTAAGAAAAAAGAAAAACTTTAATATCTCGCTAGAAGCAGCCAATATCCAAATTGGACAGCCTGCAAGTGTAGAGCAAAATTTAGCGGAGAAAGATATTCTTAAGCTATTAAATTATTTACCTATTGGATATAGAACCGTTTTCAACTTATTTGTAATTGAAGGATACACACATAAAGAAATAGCGAAAAAATTAGACATAAGCATTAACACATCAAAATCACAACTTATAAAAGCTAGAAAAAGACTACTTGAATATTTGCAACAATTAAATGTTGCTGTAGGATAATATAAAGTTTTGTAAAATGGGTGAAAGAAATAAAAACATAGACGACCTTTTTAGGGAACACAAACATGGGTTTGATGCAGCGCCTTCTCCGATAGCTTGGGAAAAGCTAGAAGAGCGCCTTAATAAATCTGATGTAACTTCTTATAAAAACACTAAAGTCCTAAATATCAGACGCATAGCCGCTATCGCAGTAATATTAGTAGTTGCTGGTAGTGGCTGGTTAACATTTGACGTCTTAAACAATAAAAAAAACACCGATCTAGCTCATAACATTGTTCCTGTTGAGCAAGAACAATTTACAATCAAGGAAAGGGGATCTTTAAATGAAAATGCGACGACAATAGATAACAAGACAGCAAACACTAGCACACCTGCAGCTCACAAAGAGGATATTCACATAGCAAGGGAGCAATCAGATGCTAAGGTTACTAATCAGACAAAAAAGTCGATCGAAACAAACTCAAAAGCAACCATAGAGTTGGATAGAAAAACAGCACCCGTATCAGAAAAAACGACAACCCCTGTTTTAGCTAAAGTGAAAGAGGAAACGCCCTCTCCTCCTTCAGAAGATCTCTTAGCTACAGCATCAAAAGAACGTATCTCGAACAATACTGATATAATAGAACTTGCTGACGAAGCGAATCAAGATGCTGCAATAGCCATTCCTGAAGGAAAAATACAATCTAATGTAATATTGCAAGAAGAAGATTACTTTTTTAGAGACAACAATATAAAAACAGAAGAAGAAGAAGTTTTAGCTGACACCTATGAAAAAGAAGCCATTGAAAATGCTCCATCTGCCGGTAGCAGTGGTAGTTATATGGTAATATCCGGCCCCGCTTCTAAAAAGAAGAAAGCAAGTATTAAAAGTAAAACTAGCAATGCTAAAGCGGTGATTCCTGAATCCTATGATCTAAAACATCAGCTTACTAATTTTGGTATCATAGGGAAATGGCAAGCAGTATCTAAAATTAAAAATACAATGGCAGAAATTGTAATCAATCAAAGGGAAGATATTCTTGTCTTTACTATAAAAGAAAATAACGTTAAAACCGTAACATCCTATGTAATTACTAATTTAAACGACGAAGAAATTTGGGGTTATAAATCTGATAAACACCAAAAAGAAATTCTAATAAAAAAATACGAAAGTGATAAAGTTATTATAAATGGTCTAGAAGGTACCGATACTTGGGAATTAACTAAGTAAACCCCCTGAATATGAATATATTAGATATGTTTTATATATTTACATTGTTCAAATACCCTGTATGTATAATAAACTACTCAATACTTCTGTATTAATAATAATATTATTATTAAACTCTTGTAAAACAGATCATAAAAGTACTTGTCAAATTGAGTTTGATTGGAAAAAAATAGAAGCTGAACAAAAGAAAACAATAGAAGATTCTATTGCATATTACATAGAGAAACTTGAAAAAATTAATACTCATGGAGTTTCTTATACTAAAAGGGCGGTTTTTGAATTTGATAAAAGTGGATTAGAAGAAAAGCTTTCACAAGAGTTTTCTGGATTTCAAAAAACAGAGTACCAACCACTAAATAGAACATTTACTTTCAGAGACCCCACACTAAACAACCAAGCATTTGTAAACTCAGAAATTGTTGAATACAATGTAAATGAGGGTAAAAGCTACTTTTTTTTTAAAGATACAGGCTCCTCTTCTCTGTTTGAAAACGTCCTTATCAACGAAACATCTGATCCATCAACTTATGAAATACTCTATATTGACCAATCAGCTAATGACGCATTTAGTTCTCTAAATAAAACAAGAAATGTAATTGCCAAAAAACTAAGCCTACTTTATAGCGAAAAGGGAACATTATCGACTATCAAAGATATTAAATCATCATGTGATAATGATGAAAATTACATTGATGTAATCAAAGCACATGCGGATTCTCTCCTATTTCTAAGCGGCATTCATAATCTGAAATATACTATTGAGATTCCTTTAGATAGAAATATTCTTGCAGAATCTTTTATAGATGTTAATACTATACAAATTTCTATGTGCAAATTAAAATTGTACGAATTATTTGCAAAAAACAAAATCGCTTCTTCTTTGATTATCGCACATGAATTATTCCATTTAATTGAAGATGATCTAGAACTTCTTGAACCGGTCTACAATTCTGAATTTGTTCATCTTCATGAGTTTAGGGCTGATTTCTTTGCTGGATCCGTTTTAAGAAAAATGAACATAGACTCTGTTGCTATTAATGACAACCTAATAAGAGGTTTATACAAGGTGGTTCAGGATACCTCTGAGCTATATACCTCCGTTTATGGAAATTATGACGAACGAAAACTCTATTTGATTTTAGGATGGATTTATAGTGACATTCTTATTCATCTCAACATAAAAAACGCTGAAAACAATCTAACTGAAATTATTGAAACCAATAAAAATCGGTTTGAACGAATATTAGTAATGCTTGAACTAAAGGCAAATATTAACAACTCACAAACAAGATTTGAAGTCAATCAAGAAATAAAAACACTACTAAAAAAAATAAATTACTTACCTACTTAATAAAATCAAATATGAAAAAACTACTTGTCTCCACTCTGTTGCTATTTATATTCATAAACGCCGAAAGTCAAAATGCATACTACGATGTTCTAGCAATAAATAAAATAAATGAAACCCTTAGTCTTAATCAGATTAATGAGAAGTTACTTTTTTTAGACAGCTTAAAGTCTGGTAAAAACACTAAACTATATATAGCGGGCGCTAGAAAACTAAAAAAAGAATTAGATACTATGAAAATGGAGATGGATTCGTTCATAAAAGATCCCTTTAAAAATTCATTTACTGGAGCTGATATAGAGTTTTTGTTAAATATAATTGAAGATTCAGAGAATCTATACATTTCATTTTTATCTACGAAAAAAAAGGTATTGGTATTGCTGGAGGTAGTGCAATAATTCCCATCTTATCCGCTGCAGGAGGTATTGCCAATTCTTTCAGCAATTTTAATGGCACCCAAGAATCTAATTTTTATAAAGCACTAAGTGGCTACATTACAACTCAATTTAAAGAAGGTGTCACTAAAGAATTTATGCAGTTTATTGAAAAGTATATGACAGATTATATATGTGACTTTCAATTTCTATTTCCGGACACTTATGAATTGGTAACTACCACTTCCCCACTAGATTATGCAGGAATGGGTGGAAAATACAAAGAGGCATTCACTGATGATTTAAATAATTTATTGTCTAATACAAAATCATATCTAATAAAGGGCGGAGATTATACTTTCTATAAGAACAACTGCAATAAAGACAAATCTGTTCTATTCAAAACGCATTCAAAAATTAAGAACTCCTCGATTTATCCGTTTGCAATAGCTGGAGTGGATATAGGAGATAAACTATTACATGATTACCATCCTGTTGATTTATTCAATTATATGGAAAGCTCATATTACGATACGACTAAGCTAGATTTTAATCATATTGGCAATATTAGCAAGTTCATCAATACGATACAATTTAATTTTAGAGATACTTCAAAAGCCATCAATGGTCAATTTGATAATGTTTGGATCAATTATGAGTTATTGAATCAATTTCTTAGAGGCAATATTAATGGCACTCAAAACCTGGAGCTCTTTTCTGCTCTAATTTATCATGAGCATCCATCTTTTTTTAATAGTCTAGGACTAAAAGACAGTATTCTTAATTATCATGAATTTTATAAAAAGAAAATCACTCCAATATATGAGCTACTTTTAAAAATACAAGAATTTGCAAAAGAGACGAATGATAAAAACAACTCCTTTGAAACCTATACAGATTTAATATTAGACGTAATTGAGGTGACTATTGATTTTATTCGCCCAAATACCTTAAGTAGATCAATTGAAATACCATATATTCCAAATACAAATGATCTTAAAAATAAAATAAGAAGTGTAGAGCATATTTTTGACATCTACAATTCTATACAAGAGGGGAATTATTCACTCATAATAGAATCTTTCGTTCAACTTTTGAGTGATCTAACTCCTAAAAAAAATATAGATCCAAAGCTTTATCACTTTACAACCTCGATAAATGAATTTGGAGGCTTTATGGAAGGCATTTCCAAAGCTCAAAATGAGGCAGAGATGAAAGATGCTATTAAAACTTTTGTAGCTCCTCCTACTTCATTTATAAATAAGCGAAGTAGGTTATACACCCTCTCCATAAGTGCTCACCCGGGAGTTTATGCTGCTTGGGAAAAACTTAGAAAAGATGACACACTAAGACAAACATCTATTGACGGCCTTACCTTTGGCTTAACAATGCCAGTAGGATTAGAATTTACACGGGCAATCACAAAAAAAAGGCCTACTGGGGACACGTCACTTGCTCAAAACAGAGATGCTTATATTTATAAAAAGGGTGAATTAAAAGAGTATACAGGATGGTCTATTGGGTTGTTTGCTAATTTAATTGATCTGGGGGCTTTATTCAATATAAGAGTTGGAAAGGATGCCACATCTGTTTTGCCAAACGATATAAGGTTTCAGGATATTCTATCGCCCGGAGCTTGGTTAAACGTAGGAATAAAAAACAGCGGATTTACCATTGGTTTAGGTTACCAGTATACCCCTAGTCTTAGAGAAATTAATACAGGTGATGAAAGTGTCGGCAAAGTTGCATTGCCAAATGCGCATAGAGGAGGTTTAAGAATATCATATGATGTTCCCTTATATAATATTTGGTCTTCTAAAAAACTTAAATTTAAAGACTAATAAATGCTTATTTTAAAAACAAAAAGTAGATGGATACATTAGTAAAAATAGCTGCAGGAGAAATTGGAGTCAAAGAAATTCACGGCAATCAACATAATCCAAGGATTTTGGAATATCAAGAAATGACCGGACTTGATTTTGGAAATGACGAAGTTGCTTGGTGTAGCATATTTGCTAACTGGTGCGCCCTACAAGCAGGTTTACCTAGATCAAATGCCGCAAATGCCCGTAGTTGGTTACAGGTAGGGAGAAAGACCTCCTTCCCTATCCCTGGCGACATTGTTGTTTTGTGGAGAGAAAGCCCTCAATCATGGAAAGGACATGTTGGTTTTTTTATGGGATTTTCTCATGATGGAACAGACCTTTTTATTTTAGGAGGCAACCAAGATGATGAAGTCAATATTCAGAAATACGATATTAACAGAGTACTAGAATATCGAAGGTTAAAACCAGCAAACAATCTTGAAATTCCGATTGGGTATTTAAGAAAAGGTGACAGCAATGAAAATGTAAAAAAGTTACAGCTCATTCTAATTCAGCTAAATTACCTTAATGACGTTGCTGATGGTGTTTTTGGTAGGAAAACGGAAACCGCACTTAAAAAACTACAGAGAGAACATCGCATTACCGTTGACGGAATTTACGGAAGCGAAAGTAGAGAAGTTTTGTCTAGAATTTTATAAATCATGTCTACCTGAAACATCTTTTATTGAATTAAATATTCGAAAACTAATTCCAAATCTCTTCCTTAAATAATTCTTATATTGATATCAAATAGCATTGATATGAAAATATGGCATTGGTTACTTATCGCAGCTCTTGGCATTTTATTGCTACTAGCAATTCTGAATCCACTTAAGATTTTCATGATGAAAATGAAAATTGAGGATCAAATAGGCATTAACGTAATCAATGATATACCTTTAACAGCAAAGGTTACAGATGAAATGGTCATCAAAATGCTCGACAAATTAAATGCCACTATTTCTGTCACAGATAGGCTTACTATTGATTTAAACGAAGATATAGATGTTCCATTAAAAATGAATTTAACAGTGCCTTTAGAAACAGAAATTTTTATGGATGAAGTTTTGAACCTTGAGTTTGACTTACCAATAGATGTAGATCTTTCTCCACAAGAATTAGCGTTGCAAGATCTGCAAATCCCTTTCAATCAACCATTATTCATTGAAGACGAACTTGCTGTAGACTTTTCTGTAACAATGGATACTAAGATTGAGACGAAAGTAATGGGTATAAAGATGAAAATTCCGGCCAAAGGAGAAATACCAATCAAAACCACTATTCCGATAAGCCAAGCCCTTCATGTAAAAGATACCATTACGCTTAATCCTACAGATTATAATATTCGGTTTAATACAATTATTCCTGTATCGGCACAAGTTCCTATAAAACAAATGGTAAACATTAAGGGGGAACTAGAGGTTCCTGTAGACCAACGAGTCGTTATTCCTCTCCAAAAAGTTATCAATGCCCCTGTATTAGAAAAGTTTGACGCGGTTGTGGAAGTTAAAAATGCTATTCCTGTTGGATTTGAATCTGATTTAAAAGCTACCGCTAGTTTTTCTGACCCACTGAAAGTAGTAATGGATGAGTTAAAAATTGATCCAAAAAATGTAACTATCTCAAGTAAAAAGAAAGAAGCCAAAAAAAATAATGAGTAATGGCCTTTCGCTCATTGATTATATACCTTCATATCCTCTTCTTATTAACCACTTGTTCTAAAGATAAAGAGGAGATTCCTCCTATAAATGAACAATTACCTATTGTAATGCTCCATGGGTTATTAGCTTCTGGAGACACTTACGAAAAGCAAACTCAAAGGTTCACTACTAATGGATATCCTCAAAGCATGATTTTTACATTTGATTGGAACACATTAAGTGGCAATAACAATGAACAAAAACTAAACAACTTTATTGATGAAGTACTAAAAAAAACAGCCACTACAAAAGTGTATTTAATCGGACATTCTGCGGGTAGTAGCTTGTGTTATAGTTACCTTCAAAAAAAGCAACAGGCAGCAAAAATCAGCAAGTATGTTCACCTTGCTGGATTTGGAGGAACAGTGCCAAATAACGAGGTCCCTGTTTTAAACATTTGGTCAATTCAAGACAAGGTATCTTCAGGCAGCAATATGAATGGTGCCAAAAATCTAAAACTAACTAATCGAGATCACTATGAGGTAGCTACAAGTACTGAGACCTTTGAAGCAATCTACGAATTCTTTTTAGGGAATTCACCTAATACGCTCTCTATTGAAGCCGATGAGAACATTATCCTCTCAGGGAAATCATTGTCATTCGGAGAAAATATCCTTAATGAAAACACGACTATAAGTATATATGATCTAAATCCAAGCGATGGGAAACGCAAATCAAGTACTCCACTTTTCTCAGCAACAGTAAATAATAATGGTGAATGGGGGCCGTTTACTGCTCAAAAAGAGACGTATTATGAATTTGAAGTTTCTGGAACCAGAACGGTTCATTATTATAGAAGTCCTTTTATTCGATCTAATCACTTAGTTTATTTAAGATCTTTCCCCGAGAATGGTTCGTTGGGCGCCACTTTTTTATCAGGGATTCCAGCCAACAACCAACAGGCAGTTATTGCTTTCTTCTCTGCCAACAAAGCCGTTATTGCATATAGAGATGACTTATTTATTAATGAGACTGAATTGAGTATTCCTAGATTTACCAATCCGAATCAAACAACGATTGCTCTTTTTACCTACGACGACAATAGAAATGCTAAAAGTGATCTCTATTCCGCAGGTATTTTTGGTTTGTTCCCGTTCCTTAGCGCTGTAGATATGTATCATCCATCCGACTCTAATCTTATTACCAGCATTCGCTTCAATGGGCAAACAATCAATTTACCCAATTTACGTTCTAAAACGGATGGTGTACAAGTTGCCGTATTTGAATAACTAAGCTTTTCGAATTGAGATCAAAAAAGAGGCATCCAATTTTAAAAAGGATTTTAATAATCACTGTAGTTTTCTTTTTAACATTTCTATCACTCAATCTTCTATTCCCGATAAAAAATCAAAAAGATTTTTCGCAAATAGTAGAATCTGATGATGGTCAAATCATTGATGCTTTTTTAACAGAAGATGATAAATGGAGAATGTTCACAAGATTAGAGGAAATTACCCCCAATCTTTCCAAAGCCATTATAGCTAAAGAAGACAAATATTTTTATTTCCATCCTGGTATTAATCCTGCAGCCATTATAAGAGCCGTTTTTAACAATCTCACTCAACAAAAAAGAACTTCAGGTGCGTCAACAATTACTATGCAGGTTGCAAGATTACTTGAGCCAAAACCTAGAACAATAGGATCTAAATTGTTTGAAATGTTTAGAGCCTTACAGTTGGAATGGAAATATTCTAAAAAGGAGATCTTACAACTATATTTAAACCTTATCCCCTTCGGCAGCAATATTGAAGGTGTTAAAGCAGCAGCTTATTTATATTTAGACAAACACCCAGAACAACTCAGCATTGGTGAAATTGTTGCATTAATTATAATTCCTAACAGACCTTCATCACTGCAACTAGGATACAACAACGACTATATTATTCAGGAACGAAATAAATGGTTAAAAAGATTCGAAGAGGAAAATGTTTTTAAAACGGTAAGTGTCCAAGATGCTATGGAAGAACCATTACTAGCAAAAAGACAATCCATTAAAAAGATAGCCCCTCATTATGCCCTAAAAATGAAGAAAGAGTACGACGATCCTATAATTGAATCAGCATTGAATTTAGAGATACAAAATGCCGTAAATGATATAGCACTCAAACATAATCGGAGACATCAATTTAAGGGCATTCACAATTTATCTATACTTGTTATCAGTAATAAAACGAATCAAGTTGTAGGATATATTGGATCTCCAAACTTTAATGATAATGATCATTCAGGACAAGTAGATGGAATAACCGCAACTAGAGCCCCCGGAAGTACGTTAAAACCTTTGATTTATGGTCTTGCAATAGATAATGGCATTATTACCCCACAAACTATAGTAACAGACGTCCCAATAGACTTTAGCGGCTATGCTCCAAAAAATTATGACGAAACCTATCGAGGAAAAGTAAGTATTGCAACAGCACTCGAATTATCGTTAAATGTTCCCGCTGTTAAAGTTTTAGAAAGGTTAAAAACCAACAACGCCATTGATGTATTAATCAAAGCCAATTTTAAAAGTATCCAAACCAATAAGGATCAATTAGGGTTATCTTTAGCTTTAGGAGGATGCGGGGTTTCACTACTTGAACTAACACAACTATATGCTTCTTTTGCCAATGAAGGAAAATGGAAAGATCTTAATTGGTTAAGTAAAGACGTTAATAAAAAAAATGAGAAACGCTTAGTCTCCAAACAAAGTGCATTTATAATAACGGACATCTTAGACAATATTACCAGGCCAGATCTTCCTAAGAAGTTTTCTAATGCCATTAATCTCCCTAAAATTGCTTGGAAAACAGGAACATCATATGGAAGAAGGGATGCTTGGAGTATTGGATATAATAAAAATTTTACCATCGGGGTTTGGGCAGGTAATTTTAATGGCGTCGGAGTTCAGGAATTGACTGGGTCTGATATAGCTACTCCATTGCTTATAGATATTTTCAATGCTATAGACTATCAGGATAAAAACTGGTTTAAGATGCCAAGTGGCGTCGAATTACGTTACGTGTGCAGTGAAACTGGCGCTATCCCCGACACATTCTGCAACCATCAAGTGTTAGACTATTACATCCCTGCAATTTCTTCAAACAAAATATGTAAACACTTAAAAGTACATTATACTTCTTTAGATGAAACCATAAGCTATTGTACAACTTGCTTACCTAAAGACCATAGCTATAAATCTAAGCTATTCTCTAATTATCCTGGAGATTTAATAAGTTATTTCCAATCTGAAAATATTCCTTATCAAAAAGTCCCTGATCATTTCGAAAATTGTGAACGCATCTTTTCTGAAAACAGCCCGCAAATAACATCTCCCTCTGCAGATCTCACCTATTTTATAGACACCACTGATACACAACAAATTATGCTTACCAGTAATACCCATAACGATGTAAATAGAGTCTATTGGTATGTAAATAATGAGCACGTAGCAACTGTAACAAAACAAGAATCTGCTTTTTTTGTGCCTAAAGATTTAGGTAGGACTAAAATATCATGTACTGATGATAAAGGAAGAAACAATGATATATTTATCACCATAAAACCCCTTTAATGGTACAACTCCTAATCTTAACCATCCCTTATTTTTAAGTGCTGTACTTTAGCGATCGAAAATGAGCATTTTGTCTATTTTATTACAAGGAACAGCTACATCCGTCGGAACAAAAATTTTTCGTTTTTGGGTGGTTGGGACTTGTGGTTATGGCTTAGATTTATCAGTCACTTATCTATTATTAAATGCTTTTAAGGTAAAAAAGTATATAGCAAACAGCGCTGGTTTTTTAAGTGGCCTGACGTTAAATTTCTTTTTTAATAGAAAATGGACTTTTGCAAATAGTGATCCTAAAATTATGGAGCAATACATCAAATTTGCGGTCATTGGATTAATTGGCTTAGGTATTGTAAATGGAGTTACTTACCTTTTACATGATAAAAGAAAAATACCCTTTGTAATTGCCAAAACACTAGCAATGTTTGTGTTTTTCTTCTTTAATTTTTTTGCTAACTACTTATACACCTTTGCCTAATAATTATAATTTTTAATTAACACTGGATTAGGGATTCTTCAATAATCACCTTTGCCTTTTGGCGTTATTAATTGAACAAAAGGGTATAAATGAAATCATACTATATGAAAAAATCAATTTCTTTTTTTCTAATCATTTTCGGACTCTCAATCATTTCTTTTGGGCAAAAAAAAATAGATTATCCAAAATCTCTTGCTAGCTACAATGATTTTAAATCCTTAGTTAATGATGTAGAAAAACATAGAGCGGAAAGGTTAATAAGCTTAGACAGATTTTTGGAAATGAGCAAAGAAAAGGATGTTGTTATTCTTGACACGCGCTCCAACTTTAGATATAATAGAAAGCGCTTGAAAGGGGCTATAAATCTAGACTTTACAGATTTTACTCAAAGTGCACTAAAAGATCTAATTCCAAATTCCAATACTATCATTTTAATATATTGCAACAACAACTTTGATGGAGATCAAATCCATTTTCCTACCAAACTTTATGATCCTAATCAAGAAATAAGAACTATAGAAACTCAAATATTATCAAACCGGAAACCCATTCTATTAGCGTTAAACATTCCAACATATATAAACCTATATGGTTACGGATATAAAAACGTTTACGAACTGAACGAATTAGTTAAAATAAGCGATTCCAGAATAGAATTTGAAGGCACTGAGGTTAAAAAATAAAACATAATTGTAATTGTCTCCAACCTTTAATTTAATTCTAATAATATAGAGGCTAACCTCTATCTAGCTTATCCAAGACTTTGGTTGAAAGTGAGATAAAGAACGATACTCTTCGCTGTTCTCTTTAGGGTGATAATTGTAGTTCCAATCAGCTTCTGGAGGTAATGACATTAAAATAGATTCAATACGACCATTTGTTTTAAGGCCAAAATGTGTTCCCCTATCATAAACTAAATTGAATTCGGTATAACGACCCCTTCTTATCTTTTGCCATTTCTTATGCTGATCGGTATAAGCTTTCTCTTTATTTTTATTAGCGATTACAGCATATATAGGAGCGAAAGCATTTCCAACATCTTTTATAAATTCCCAACGCTCAGATTTAGTAAAACCATCTGATGCTCTTAAATGATCAAAGAAAACACCTCCTATTCCTCTCATTTCATTTCTATGCTGAATATAGAAGTATTCATCACACCATTTTTTAAACTTAGGATAGTATAATTGATCGTGTCTATCACAAACTGTTTTCAAACTATTGTGAAAAAAAGTGGCATCCTCTTGAAAAACATATGCTGGAGATAAATCAATTCCTCCTCCAAACCAAAAATCAATGGGAGTGCCTCCTTCCCGATCACTCATTTCAAAATATCGTACATTCATGTGAATTATAGGTACAAATGGATTTTTAGGATGTATTACAATTGACACTCCCGTTGCCTGAAAGAAATCACCATTTTTTGATTCTTTTTTTAAAAACCCAGGTATTGCTCCATAGACATGAGAGAAATTGACACCTCCTTTTTCAAAAACCGCTCCATCCTGTATAACCCGTGTATCTCCACCGCCACCTTCCTTTCTATTCCATAGATCGCTTTGAAAACTAGCTTTCCCATCGACTTCTTCTAAAGAAATACAAATCTCATTTTGAAGGCTTTTAAAAAAACCAACTATCTCTCTTATTTCAATATTATTCATCAAACCATTCTTATTTTAATGTACTCTATCTCCTCTTAAAGCAATATCCTCTAAAACGTCTGCTTCAAAGGCCAACCATTCATTCCATCTTAATTTAATTTTTTCCTTAGGTGCATAGCGATTAGCAATATCAATAAACATCCTATAATGGTTCGCTTCGGCAACCATCAAATTGTAATAAAATGTTCTTAAACTCTCTTCTTTAATTCCCTCAGATAACAAACGAAAACGCTCACAACTTCTTGCTTCAATAAGTGCCGCCATAAGTAGTTTATCAATCAATCTTTCTTCCGCAGAACCGCCTTTCACCAAAAAACCGACCAATGCATTTACATATTCATCTTTCCGTTGTTTTCCTAGTTTTAGATTTCGAGTTTTAAGCTCATTAAGAACCATTCGAAAATGACTCCATTCTTCACTTACAACTGGAGATAAACGATCAACTAAATATTCTTTTTCGGGATATTGCTGAATCAGGGAAATACAGGTTGAAGCTGCCTTTTGCTCACAATAAGCATGATCTGTCAGAATTTCTTCAAGACTTTTCTCTGCCAAATTTACCCACCTTGGATCTGTTGCTAATTTAAGGCCTAACATATTTAGCTATATTCATTATTATCAATACTTCCATCAGATTCATCATTTATCATTCCCTGATTAGTTTCGTTTTGATCAATCTTATAATCCTCTATAATATGTTCTTTTATTTCTTCCTCACTTTTGTTCTCCAAAAGGTCATGAACCACATCTATTTCATCGATAGCTGCTTCATCAATAATCATAATTTCTTCAGGTTGCTTATTCGCTATTAAAGCCAACATCATAATAAGACTGGTACTCAAAATCGTAAGGAGTAAAATTCCAGAATTAAATTTTGTACTCTGCAACTCCAAAGGTATTGCAAAAAACAATAGAATGGTGATTAAACCTCTTGGAGCAATGAATAATTCTGGAAAAATAGAAGATCGGATAAACACCTTTAAATTTAAAAACCTCAATACATAAAGCACTACTAAAATAATTCCTGTAATCATTAAAACTAAAGGATCAGTCAACGTGCTTAAATCAATTGACATTCCAAATAAAATAAAGAAAACTGTTCGTATAAAGAACGATCCTTCTATAATAACCACTTTAAATTCTTCAAGCAAAATATGACTTAAAGTGTCTTGTTTAACTACTTTTCCAAGAGCACCTCTAAAAAAAACTTCCTTGTTATTTAAAACAATACCAAATATTAAAATCAATAAGAGTGATGAAAGATGGAAAATTTTACCTAGTGCGTAGATCATAAACAAAATACTAATCATAAGTACCAGTTTCCCATGTCCTTTAACATTCTGAAACAACGCTACCATTAAATAACTCAAAACAATAGAAATAACAATTGTCAGTATCGTTTCTAATGACAAAGTTCGAATTATTTCACTTGTTGAATGCATATGACTTGAGTCTATAAGCATATAAAACATCATAATACCAAGAATATCAGAAAAGGTAGATTCGTAAATCATAAACTCCTTTTTCTCTTGCTCTAAATTGGCCACACTTGGAATAATAATAGCACTGCTCATAATAGACAATGGAATCGCATGAATGAGTGCCATGGTGAAATTTTCGATATTAAGGAGATAATAAAAAACTGCCGCGATTGAAAAAGAGGTTACCAATAAAATAAATAGCGCGACTAAAAGTGATTTAATTAATATCCATTTATTCTCTCTATTTAATTTAAGATCTAAGGCTGCTTCAAGTACAATCATGACTAACCCTACGAGGCCAAAAATTTCTAAAAGCACAAAGAGCTCTGTATTAATTTCTTTAATATCAAACCCCAATTCCCCAACACCAAATTGGATCAACACCCCAGATACAATAAGAAGAATAACACTGGGGATGTTCAACCTATTGGATAACATATTGAAAAAAAAAGATAAAATCGTTACGACTGAAATCCCTAAGATAATATGTAATGGCTCTATTGCTCCATGCATAACTTATAACTTGAAAGACTAAATAAGTTTATTCTGCGCAACTAATTTAGATTATTATCTGTGTGTTAGAAATGTTTTGTACATGAACTTTTGGTTGTCAATGCACTTATCTTTGAATAATAATTATGGAACAAAGAGTTGTTATAGGGCTTTCAGGAGGTGTTGATTCAAGTGTAGCAGCATATTTGCTTAAAAAGCAAGGTTATGATGTTATTGCCCTTTTTATGCGCAATTGGAATGATGAAAGCGTAATTATTGACGATGAGTGTCCGTGGATAGAAGATAGTCAAGATGCACTTATGGTTGCTGAACAATTAGGCATTCCCTTTCAAACCATAGATTTAAGTGAGCAATACAAAGCAAGGATTGTTAATTATATGTTTAAGGAGTATGAGCGTGGACGCACACCAAACCCTGATGTACTATGTAATAGAGAAATTAAATATGATGTGTTTCTCAAGCATGCGCTTTTATTAGGAGCATCATATGTTGCAACAGGACATTATTGTCGAAAAAGTACTTTTGAAAAGAATGGAAAAATATATCACCAACTTTTGGCAGGAAAAGATACCAATAAAGATCAAAGTTATTTTTTATGTCAATTAAACCAAGAGCAATTAGCCAAAGCTATGTTTCCTATTGGCTCATTAACGAAGCCTGAAGTCAGAAAAATTGCCAAAGAACTTGGATTAACCACAGCAAAGAAAAGAGATTCTCAAGGATTGTGTTTTGTTGGAAAAGTTAAACTTCCAGATTTTTTAAAGCAAAAATTAAAACCGAAGGAAGGCGATATCGTAGAAATTCCAAATACTTTTAACAAGTATGATGTAAATGTACTTGTTGAAAATTTAAATGATTATACAAAGGCCCATCAATATAATTCCAAAGACGGAAAAATTGTGGGCAAACATAATGGTGCACATTATTTTACGGTTGGTCAGAGAAAAGGGTTAGCCGTTGGAGGAACGAAACAACCCCTATATGTTATTGCTACTGATACTATTGAAAACATAGTTTATGTTGGTAAGGGCGACAAGCACAAGGGACTGTACAGAGATGGTTTATTTATACCTAATAAAGACATTCATTGGGTACGAGAAGACTTACAATTAAATACTAACGATTCAAGAGATTATTTAGTAAGGATAAGATATCGTCAACCACTATCTATAGCTAAACTAATAAAGAAGGAAGACGGTTTATATTTTATTTTTATGAATCCACAAAGAGGAGTTGCACCAGGTCAATTTGCCGTTTGGTATAACCAAGAAGAAGAATTAATTGGATCGGGAGTTATAGCTTAACTTATTTATCCTTATTTGGGAGAATAAATAGAAGACTAATGATGACTTTCAAGCACTCTATCTTTTGCAAGCAAAATGCCCATTATTAAAGTAAGTGTGGCTACAAAATATGGGAAAAAAACTTTTGCCTCCTGCAAAGTCAATTTATCAACGTTATGATATGGCAATACAACAGAACTGTTCAATAATACAAATGTGTTTACTATCAACACCGCTGAACTAGCCAAAATTAAAATCACACCGAAAACCTTAGTAATCATCTTTAAACTTATTTAAGTTCAAAAGTAGGAAATATTTGTAATATCAAGATTAAATTTTAATCAACAACCGTTTCCAAATATGTGAAAACATTAAGCGATAGAATACAATTCAAATTGTCACCTCCCTTACCCCATCTGAAAATTCTACTTGATATATATCTAACTTACAATCTGTATGTTGTTCATATTTTCTTTTCAAATAAGCCTCAAAGGCATTTAAACCAGATTTTTCTACCAAAGCAATACAACATCCTCCAAATCCCGCACCGATCATCCTTGCCCCCAAACAAGCACTTGCTTTTGTAGCATACTCAACTATAATGTCTAACTCTTCACAACTAACTTCAAAATCATTCGCCAACGAAGCATGAGATGCTGTTAACAACCTACCTAAGCTCAAATCATCTCCCTTTTCCATAGCAAAAACAGTAGCTTCTACCCTATTTTGTTCAGTCAAAACATGTTTAGCCCGAATATATTCGATGTCATCTTCTAAATAAGCTAGTGCCGTTGGGTTAACGGTGCATAAATTTTCTGCAGAACTGAACGCTTGAATAGATTGAAGTGCTTTTTCGCATTCAATGCGTCGATCATTGTATCGTGATTCTGTTAAGGACCTAGATTTATTAGAATTTATAATCAAAAACTGATGTGTCTCTGAAACAAATGGGATGGATTCAAATGTCAGATCAGTACAATCTAACAATAAAGCACTGTCTTTCTTCCCTAATGCAACTGCAAACTGATCCATAATGCCACAATTTACACCCACATAATTGTTTTCTACATATTGAGCATCTAAAGCTAACTGCTTCCTATTGCTGGCATAAAATTGTTGATTAAAAACATATCCAATTAAACACTCTAACGCTGCCGACGAAGAAAGCCCAGCTCCAATCGGAAGGTCGCTTTTGATATATATATACTTCCCTTTTATGCGCACGCCTTTTGATTTCAAAAGCCACAACATCCCTTTGATATAGTTTACCCATAAATCAGCCGTTCGGTTTTCTAAATTCTCATGAAGATCAATTAATATCTTCTTATTATACTTATATGAAAAGACTTCTACCTCATCTTTTTCATTTTCAGCAACTAAACAAGTAATTCCCAAATTTATAGCGGCAGGTAAAACATGTCCCCCATTGTAATCAATATGTTCTCCAATTATATTAATACGACCCGGAGAAAAAAAAGCTTTTTGAGGAGACTTCTTAAAAACTTCTACGAAAGCAGCAACCATATCTTTTGGAGTAAACATTGCACTAAGGTATTTTGATTTTTTTAGTTAAAAAACTCGATTTTATTTTAATTTTTAATCTTATTTAATTGAAAGTACTTTAATATCTTAGTACAAATCATTTTTATGAATAATCATCAAGTGAAACTTCAGAAACAAATCAAAATTGGATCAGAAGTATTTATTGCTGATACTGCGCGAGTATTAGGAAATGTTGAATTGGGAAATCAAGTTTCTGTATGGTTTAGCGCCGTAATTCGAGCTGACTTAGACAAAATTACAATTGGTGAAAGAACGAATGTTCAAGATGGAGTTATTATGCACGTAGATCATGGAAAACCTATTAATATAGGTAAAAGCAATGTCATTGGGCATGGTGCGATTCTTCATGGATGTACCATTGGAGATCATAGTTTAATTGGAATGCGAGCTACTATTTTAAATGGAGCAAAAATTGGTAAAGGTTGTATTATAGGGGCACATGCTTTAGTTAAGGAAAATATGATTGTACCTGATTATTCAATGGTGTTGGGGACCCCGGGAAAAATTGTTAAACAATTGCCCCCAACAGTCACTCAAGGAATAGAAATGGGTGTGCTGGAATATATTAAAGAAGCCAAGAAGTATCTACAGATATAGACAATTTTGCAGAAGACAAACTTGTGATAGAAAAATATATCTTTATTCCTCTTTACAGAAAACAAACATTATGAAAAATATTTTACTAAGCGGTATCCTTTTCTTCTTTTTTATAAATTATGCTTTCTCACAAGTTTATAAAGCTGATCGTCCACATCAAATCATTACTGGAGAAATTATTCCAGAAAAAACTTTTGCCGTAGAAAGTGGCATTTCAGCTTTAATAATGGATAAAAACAATTATTCCTTTAATTACAACACTACTCACCTTAGATTAGGAATGATGCCTTTAATGGAAATGACTGCCTCTTTTAGTATTCCAGCTATTTATTTTAAACCAACCAAATATCATAATGCAGGTATTGCTTCTCCAAGAATTGGAGCAAAAATTTATATGAAACAAAAAAGTGAAGATTCTAAATCGTCTCTTATCTTCTTTTTCGATGCTAGTGTAAATATTGGAACAAATGATTTTAAGGATTCAAAAGTACTTCCGCAGTTTAGAGTTGCGATGGATATTGATGTTAATGAGCGAACAAATTTAATTTTGAATTATGGGTTGAGATGGTTAGAAAATCAAGCTATAATTGATGAAGAAGATAATCCTGCTATTGATCATTTCCTCGTTGCTGGAGGAATGATTAGTAATGAAGTAAAAGAAAAACTTAAATTATTTGCTGAATTTATTGCACAAGTTAAACACAATGACTTAAAGCAAGACTACCGAATTAATGGCGGTTTTATATATAATCTAAAAGACAATATCCAAATTGATTTCTCTGCAGGGGCAGGTCTTTCACCAAATAGTTCTAGAGGCAACATTAATATTGGGTTTGCTGGCTTATGGCCAAAGAAAAACATTCCAAATCTAGAATAATCTCCTTCTAAAATATTTACTCAAGAAAAAGTAACACTATCAATGGATAATTAAACCTCTCTTTTCTTAAAGCGTACTTTGAAATTCTCATCTGGCCCAGGAGTAGGCAATGCACTAATTTTAAGTTTGTAATTTGGTGGTGATAATTCAAAATCGCAATAATGAGCAACATATCCCATTATCAAAATAGTAGCAACCTCATTTAATCTCATCCCTAAACATTTATGGGCCCCTAAACCATAAGGACTATGAGCAGCTTTCTTTTTATGTTCCTCTCTTCCTTTAGTATACCTATCAATATCAAACTTGTAGGGATCAGGATAAATGTCTTCCATAAAATGAGCTACACCTTGTGCCATATATATATCTTGTCCCTCCTCAATTAAACAACCACCAAACTCAAAATCTTTAGCCGCTGTTCGATGAACCACAGGTGCCACATTGTATCTCCTAAGTGTCTCTAAAACAGTGTTTAACATTACTTCCCAAGTACGCAACGACTTCATATCAATTGGCTCTCCAGATGTAAAATGTGGATCAACTTCAGCTCTGACACGCTCCAAAACATCTGGATTATCAATTAGTGCCCAAAGAATATTTGAACAATTATTTGCAACAGTATCAATTCCAGCAAAAAAAGGTCCTACAATAGCAAACCTTAACTCGTCTTTATTGAGATTTAGCTCACCCTCTTTAAAAGCCAACATTAAATCATCAATTAGATCAGGTTCAGCACTATGATCTCTATCTTTATGACTATCCCAAACGGTATCACTAAACTCCTGTACTACCTTTTTAGCTTTTATAAACTTGGGGTCTTTCAACATTATTTTGGGCCACATTTTAACAACGTGAACATTCAAAAGAACTCTTAGATAATATATTAAGTGTGGAGTAATTTCCTTTCCCGGATTAATTCCTGTTGTTAGGTTTCCGAGTAATTCAACAACCGCATGTTTAAAATAATTAACAACACCTACCCTAGGTTTACTAATAGCCTCCTCCAAAATTTTCTTGGTTATATCTATAGTTTGCTGTTCTTTTCCCATCAAAACATGTGGAGAATATCCGCGCATCATTATCTTTCTCAATTTACCATGTTCTTTTCCATCAAGGGAGACTAAAGATTTTTCTGCATTTACTTCCATTGAAAAAGGGCGCCATACATCTTCACTTTTTAAAACGTCATTTGCATGGCGTGATAAAAATTGATTGGCCTCTAAGCCCGCCATTACAACAATTTCATCATACAGTGTTTTTATTCTAAAAACGCTACCATATTTTTTGTAGCTGTCAATTAAAAACTCTAAGGTATCTGTAGCTAATTCATATGTATTCCCTAAAATTGGGAATCCCTTCACTAATGGTGGTTTTCTAGTCGTCAATTTTGTTTTTGGATAAACTGTCTCCATCTCTTAAATTTTATTTGGGTATCCATAAATATAATTACATATTTCCATCTTCGATATCACTATTTGTATCATCCTTATTCCTCTCCTTTTTAGGAAAATGAAAATTTGCTCCAACACTAAAAATAAAGGTTTTACTGTGAACTTCAAAAGGAACTTTTGTCGTAATATTATCTTCAAACCCTGGAACAAACCCCCCGAGTACTGATTGTGTCTTATAAAAAGTCATTTTGGGATAAAAAGTGTTCCACACTCCAAATTCTATCTCCACTTTAGGGTTAATTTCATAGGCCGCCCCAAATGCTAAGGAATGAGATGGAATATAATAATTTACCTCTGTATGATAAGTGTCATCAGCATTTAATGTGTTAAAAGTGTATCCCATACTAAGTTTAAGTGGTTTAATAGGACTATATTGGAAAGCCACATTAAATTCCATTTGATTTCCTTTCAATTGCTTTTCCCTTCCTTGCCATCTCGCTCTGGTATAAAAACTCATTCTATGTCCAACCGATAGCATAAACTTCTCCGATTGTTTATAACGAAAGCCAATTGCATACATTCCAGGGACATCTGCTGTTTGTATAGAATCTTCTACATAGATTCCTCCACCATCTTTTCCGTTATTGATTGTAGTGGTTAGTTCGACATTAGTCCTTGGCTCTGTCTTAAATCCGATAAAAAATTTGTCTTTCCAATCAAAGTTTATTCCAATAATTGGAGTTATACCATAGCCACTTTGCAAAATATCAATATCTCTATTTACTAAAAGATCTTCGAAAAGGGTTGCAGCAAAATTAAGAAGTCCTAGTTGAGTCTCTCCAATTCCACCTCCATCACCTATTGATGCTTCCTTTTCAGCAATTCCTCTATTTAAATAATCAAGTGGATCTTGTACACCTCCATTTGTTGGAGCATCAATGGTAATATTATTAAAGAACCCTTGGGCTTGTATTCTATAAATTAATGCTCTAACACCTAACGAAAAAGAAAGAAAATCTACAGGTTTGTAAGAAACCCCCATCTGAAAAGCAGGAGTATAAGCAAATCCTTCAAAGAAAAAATCGTAATCATAATCCTCGATTGTTGCATAATTAGGCATCCCTGCCAAATCAAAAAGTAAATTTAGCGCAGGGGGAACATCTGCTATTGCTAGCTCTCCAGAAGGCAAATTATTATACGCTAATCCTCCTCCTCCTCCGACAACCATAGTTCCAAAGTAAAAAGCCACTTTTTTATGCTTATAGGCCATATATACAGAAGGATATATATAATTTGACAAAATTGACCCATACTGATTTTGACCATTCCTTAAATTAAAATATGAAACATCAATCTCATTACTAATCTTCTGAATCTGATTGCTAAAATGCAAGTGAAACCCCTCCTCTAAACTTGTTAGCCCTGCCGGATTGTAGTAAACAGCATCTATCTCTTGGCTAGACTCTCTAGATGGGTATCTAAAAAAAGTTGAACTTAAAGTAGGAATAGAATAAATATTCACCTGTTGATCCGGAGACTGTGCCACAGCATTTGAAAGTTCAACAATTATTAAAATCGTAAGTAGTACTGCTCTCCTCAATTTATGTCCATAATTTTATTCTTACATCCAATTCAAATAGGATTTTTAAAAAAGTAGATGTATTGCTTTAAGATAAAATTTTTATTTCAATGTTATCACTTAAATAACAACCCATAGAATTATGGACTGCCTTTAATTAACTGAAATCAATTCAAAACTCAGATTCTACTTTTCTAATTTTTAATTCCAAATGGATCAAAAAAGCGATCATTCCAAAAAAAACAATTAGCATAATTGCTATTACAGCATTGATTTTTTGATCCCCCACCAACATTCTCTCTACATTTTCTTGTGCATTTACAATACTAGTAGTCAAGAATAATATACCAATGATAAGTAAGCTCCTTTTATAATTCACCATCTATCTTTAATTGTCTTATTTTTTCAATTCTAACTCCAATTGTTGTTATCCAGAACGCCATTAAGATCCAACCTAAAACCGCAGGGTAAAAAACTATTCTCAATGAATTCTCAAGATCATAACTACTAAACCCTGGATTTCCACCATTTCCAGGATGTAAGGACGCTTGGGTAATACGTGGAATTACATTAATCAATACCATATACATCACAAATGCAAAAATATTGTAAACAGCAGCATATCGTGCTTTTGCTCGTTCATCATCTAAAGATCCTCTCAAAATAAAATATGCGGCATAAATCAATAAACCAGCTGCGGCACCATTTAATTTAACTTCTTGAAAAACCCACCAAGCCCCCCAAGTTACTTTAGCCCATATCATTCCTGTTAAAATACCTAATATCCCAAACCAAAAACCGACTTTAGCTGCTTGACAAGCCCAAATATCATTTTTTATTTTGTTGGAAGACAGATATAATAAACTATGAATAAGTGAAGCCAGCATTATTACCATCATGGCGAACCACATTGGTACATGAAAGTATAAATTACGAATGGATTGTTCCAAAATAGCCATCTCAGGAACCTCTCCTTTTAGTCCCCAAACTATTGAGTAAACAATTAGCAATACGGATAATATTTTCCACCAATGCTTCATCCAACTTATTCGCGCCAAATATATGGAAATAATATCAGCGACAGTAACACTGTAATCAAGTCTAAAACCCCAAGTGCCCACCAAGCGCTATAAAAGCCTTCCAATTTTATATCTACTAAAAGACTTTTAGATATACTTATTAATATTAAGATACATGGTATTATTACAGGTAATCCCAAAATAGCCAATAGCACTAAGTTTTTGCTCTTTGCACTAATGGCAGATAGAAGTGTAAAAACATTACTTAAACCAAATACCCCTAAAACAATAAGCAAGTACCATTGAAATGATTGCTCAAATATGTTTCCTAAAAAGAGCATAAACGCCACAGAACCAAGAACACCTAATACCATCGCAATAAAAAAACTATATAAAAGCTTACTAACAATGATTTGCAATGGACTGCAAATAGACCTTAAATAGTAAAAATGTCTTTCTGCATCATCATTAAAAGAGAGCAATGAAATGTTGATTAAAGAAAAACTGATTATAATCCAATATAGCGCTATCCAAGTTGAATCGTCAATCACCCCTTCAAAAGAGAGGTAAGTAATAAAAACAGAGACTAGAACATAAACACAAATACTCGCCAATACAGATTTATTTCTCCAATCTCTTGAAAAATCTTTAAGCACCAATTGAACTATTTTAGTCATAAGCTTTGTGCAAATATAAAATGGTTTAAACAACCTTTGGTCAAGCATTAAATAAAGCACACAAGTTTATTAAAATAAAAGTCGTTTTGGATGTTTTATTTCATTCTTCAGGTTTTATATTTGGTCTTTGAATAGATTATGAAAAAGATTTTAATTGCAAATAGAGGTGAAATTGCTTTACGAGTAATGAAAACCGCAAAAAAAATGGGCATTCGAACAGTTGCTATTTTTTCTGAGGCAGATAGAAATAGTTTACATGTTCGTTATGCAGATGAGGCTGTATGTGTTGGTCCAGCTGCGTCCTCTGCGTCTTATCTTCAACAAGATAAAATTATAGAAGTCGCAAAATCACTTGATGTAGATGGCATACACCCAGGCTATGGGTTCTTATCAGAGAATGCTGAGTTCGCTCATAAAGTTACGGATGCAGGCATTATTTTTATCGGCCCCTCTACAAATGCAATTAAAATAATGGGCAGCAAACTTGCTGCCAAAGAAGCCGTAAGTCAATTTGATGTTCCTTTAGTTCCCGGCACTGATGAGGCAATAACTAATATTGCTGAAGCTAAGAAAAGAGCAACAGAAATTGGCTTTCCTATTTTAATAAAGGCTTCTGCTGGAGGTGGTGGAAAAGGAATGCGAATAGTTGAAAGGGAAGGAGATTTCGAGGAACAGATGAATTTAGCTGTAAGCGAAGCAACTTCTGCATTTGGAGACGGTTCTGTTTTTATTGAAAAGTATATTTCAAATCCTAGGCATATTGAAATCCAGGTGCTTGGAGATACTCATGGAAATGTAATTCATTTATTAGAGCGAGAATGCTCTGTACAAAGAAGGCATCAAAAAGTGATTGAAGAGGCTCCTTCTGCAATCGTCTCGGATAAAATGCGCTACGAGATGGGAAAAGCAGCCATTAACGTAGCCAAATCATGTAACTATGTCGGTGCTGGGACTGTTGAATTTATTGTAGATGAAAAAATGGACTATTTTTTCTTAGAGATGAATACACGCTTGCAGGTAGAACACCCTGTTACAGAAATGATTACAGGCTTAGATCTTGTTGAACAACAAATTAAAATTGCTACTGGAGAAAAACTATCTCTAAAACAGGAAGATATTAAAGCCAATGGACACTCTATAGAATTGAGAATCTATGCAGAAGATCCAGAAAACAATTTCTTGCCCGACATAGGTAAACTAAAAAAGTATACTCTGCCTAAAGGAGCAGGCATTAGAGTTGATAATGGTTATGAAAAAGGAATGGATATTCCTATATATTATGATCCCATGATCGCTAAATTAGTTGTTCATGACGCTTCAAGAAATGAAGCTATCAACAAAATGATAGCAGCAATAAATGCTTTTGAAATAGAAGGGATTAAAACCACTTTACACTTTGGAAAATTCGTAATGAACCACCCTTCTTTTATAAGTGGTAATTTTAGCACTAAATTTGTTAGTCAATACTGGCATCCTGAAAAAATAGATAGCGATGCATTAAAAATAGGTTCTTTGGTCGCAGCTAAGATTTATCATGAAAGAAATGATGACGTAGCGTTTAATGAAAAAGGTAATGCCGTTCATTTTAGTAGATGGAAAGCTAATAGAGATAGCTAAGACTAACGCCTCCCTCCTTTTTTCCTAAGAATAAGGAAGTTAATGAAAATAAAAATAAAGCGGCGATCATTCACGATCGCCGCTTTGCTTTTTTTATAGTTAAAATTACTTCAACTTATGATGTATACTGTTATTACTTCGCAAAATCAGCTTGAGTAAATCCAGGATTTGTATTTAAATTTTTATGTTGGTACTCAGACAATAATCCTTTTGAATCTTCAATTTTGAAATACAAAGGAAGACTTCTAGCCTTTTCTAAATAAATAGTGATTTTAGTACCGAAAGAATTAGGGATCTTAATCGTTTGTCCCGCTTTAACTGATGTATAATTTTTAACTCCAGGATTCAACTCTAAAATTTGCATTTGGTTGATAGCTAATTTATGCGCTATAGTTGTTAAATTTTCACCCGCTTTAACAGTATAAGAAGTTGTTCCATGTTTTGTATCGTTGATGACAATATGTGTACACTCTTTTCCATTAAACGTAATAGAACCTTTCATTTCAACAGCTCCATCAATTTCAGCCTTACGTGTATTATAAATTTTCTTTATAGTCGCTAAAGGAAGTTTAAATCCACCCATGTTAGGCGGTTGATGAGATTTTTCCTGAAATCTTTTGCTATTAACATCAAGCCCTACATACGGAAGCTTCCCTAATTTAGCAGACATCTTATTTTGGTTTTCACAGGTATTTCTCAATTTTGCATTATCAGGTGCTGTTAAATTAGCAGCTATCAATCTACAGCTAGAAGATTTTTCCCATACTTTAAAATGTCCTAAAGTGGTAATGTAACTACCATTTCTTCTTCTTTCTTTAGATTCAAAGTCATACTCTAATTGAGTATACTTTTTTACCGCGGCATCAAAATCTTTTAAGATTTGATGAATACTCTGGGCCTGCGTATTACCTAAGGTAAAAACTGATAACAAAGCAGCTACAAGTGTTAGTTTAAATACTTTCATTTTGATTGTTTTAAGATAGAAACGTGATTAATTAAAATATTAGTAAGTTAAAATTTATTTTATTGCCAAACAAAGTCTTCCTTGGTCAAGCCAGGGTTTAAGTTTAAATTATAATGACCATATTCCGTAAACAAACCTAAGTCATCTACTACTTTCTGATATAGGGGTGCATATGTTTCTTTATCAACATACATGGTTGTCTTTTTCCCATATGAAGTCGGGATCTTTATAGTTTGCCCTGCAGATACATCAAAATAATCTTTGATACCAGGGTTTAATTCCAGAATGCGCATTTCGGGAATTGCTTTTGCCTCAGCTATCTTTAATAAGTTATCTCCTGCTTTAACAGTATAATTAACAATGGCGTATTTGTCATCAGTTAACTCAATATGCCAGCAATCTCTTCCATCAAAAGTTTTAGAACCTACAATTTTGACCATAGAGGTAACATCCGCCTTTCTCGCTCTATAGGTATCCATTATAATATCTCTAGTTCTCTTAAAACCTGCTCTATATATAGGATGGTGCGAGTCTTTGAGTAAAAGTCCTGCTGTTGGACTAAGCTTTAATTTTATTCCTTTATTAACCCAAACTTTTCCAGGGATTATTCCCCAAAGCAACTGTGCTTTTTGAGGCTTTCGAGCCTTAGTATATACTAATTTATCATTGATATTATCAGCTTCAATTACTTTGAGATCCATATCTCCTTCTGCAATCCTTCCACCTCTCATTCTCTCTTTATACTTAAAAGTAAAAGTCATTTGAGGATGTTTATTCACCGCCTCATCTGCCTTTTGAAGTAATGTTTCTACATTTGGTTGCGCTTGAATTAGACCAAGCGTTAAGATTGCGCAAAAAGTTAGTATAAAAGATTTAGCATTCATAGTAATTAATTTAGATTGATAGACATTCTGTTAAAAACAAACGTCATGCCAAAAAGTAAAATCGACTTATTTCACTCTGGATTTATTTTTTTTACTGTTTTCTCTATAGTAAACATCTTTATCTGGAATATTAACCTGAACTCCTACATTAAATCCGACTCTAGTTGCGGCTAATCTCGGAGCTATTTCTTCTCTTTGATGGTCTGAGTTATACCTATCTGGATTAAGTACGGGATTATTAGAGTTCTCATCTAACTCATTACGATATATCACATCTAGTAAACCTTTAAAGCCTTCTGGGCCAATTTTATTCCCTAAAATCTGTCCTCCTGTCTCATCAAAATGAGCAATATTAATAGCTCCATTTAAAAGTGTTATATCTGCTGTATAAGTATGAATTATAGACTGAGCAATATTTACATTGAAGCCAGAAATCTCTGCCTCTCCGAAAACACTTACTACAGGTGATATTTGATATCTAAATCCTATGGATGCATGAATACCCAAACCTTGAACGATATCTTTCATTGAATACCTTCTTGGGTCTTCTTGCAAATATAATTTTGCATCCGCATCAAACACTGTTTTATAACCAATACCTTGTACAATATTTGTCAAACCAAATTGTTCTAAACCCAGTTGAATTAATTGAGCAGCATTAGGATCTATCAGCCCTAAAAACTGATGTAAAAAACTTCCATCTTCATCCACTACCCTAGACTTAACAGTTGGCCTCGACCAAAAACCAATGTGAGGGCCAACTTTACCATAAACGTAAAAATTATTAATAGAAGGCGATCTAAAAACTATTTTGGGAGCTACAAACATTTCCCAAAAATCTGCTTCAAAAGTAGATCTATATGTAGGCGAAGTGACACTACCCTTTTCAGCTGTACCATGGTCCATATATCCCATTTCTAACTCTGCACCAAAAAAAGGTAAAAACATTTTTCCTACTGCTATTGCTATTTTTGCACCTCCTCCTTCTGTACCATAGGTCGCCTTATCAGAAATATTACCCGCTGCATTTTCATCATAATCACTGGTTCCAATAAAATCAAATGGAGGTGGAACTTCATTTCTAATCGTTAAAAATGGAAAGAAATAACCTGCTTTAGCAATTACATACCACTTTCCTGGAGAGTTAAAATATTTTCGCTCCCAATCTATATAATCTTTCCTATGTCTTTTTATCTCCGCTTTCTTTTCTTCTTTGCTCAATTTAGGTTCTGTAGGAACTGTTGCAACCTCTTGTCCAAATACAGATACTATTGCAAATAGGAAAATACTTGTAAGTGTAATTATACTATTCATTGTAATTCTTTTTAGGCGATTATTTCTTCTTTGCTAGATTAATTTGAACTCCTACATTAAGCCCTAAGCTAAAAGTGGTTTTTCTTAATGGTAAGTCTTCCCCTGGTTTAGTCCCATCGACCCCATTGGGGTTTATTAGATTGTTAGAGTTTTCAGTTATCTCATCAGAAAACTCTGTTACAATTAAGGATTCTAAATTACTTCTTGGAATTTCAAAAGACCCATCTGGTAATTGAACAGGCACATCACCTTCTGCATGCGTGAATCCTGGTATTGGAATATCTGAAGCGCCCCCATTTTCTGTTAAAGTAATATTGATGTTATCTAAATTAGGCACCCCAAAAACTGCCCCTAAAAGCGTAACCGCAAGTGGGTTATTAATTTCAAGACTTGCATCCAATTCAGTAATTGTCAACCTTTGCGTATTAATATTAAAGCCAGCCACTCTAAATTCTCCAAATACACTTACTCTATCATTAATTTGATATCTACCTCCAACGGCTCCCGTCCAACCAACAACATTCGCTGCAGCCTTCAAATCTACATCTACTGAAGCCGTTAATTCGGCAGAATAACCAAGCGCGCTAGCCAATTGATTATTTAAAAACAGCTCATCTACAGCACCAATAGACCCTCCTAAACCGTCAATAATTCCATCTGCTAGAAAGAAAAGGAGATCTCCTCTATTGTCTATGACTCTGGCATCTGCATAAGACTGTCCAAAAAATGGAATGAATAATCCAATTTTAGCATATCCATAAAAATTCCGAAGATTGGGTGTATTAAAAACCATTTGTGGCATAAAGGCAAAATCCCATGCATCCGTTGTCAATTCAGAATCGTAGTTGGGAGCTGAGATGCGCCCAATTGTTGCCCTATCATATCGGTTAAACCCTATATCAACTCAATTCCCATATATTGATTGAACATATGACCAACCTCTACTGCCAATCTAGGTCCCACCCCATCACTTGAATAAATACCTGCATCACTCTTGGTACCATCTGCATTGATAACTTTATAACTTGTTCCTATAAATGATAAAGGAGACAGTTGGCGAATAGTACTCCATGGCCAAGAATACCCGGCCCTAAACCCTATATACCATTTACCTTTAGGTGTATTAAAGTATTTATCTTCCCATTCCAGATCTTTTGCTAAACGATCTTTACGGAGTTCTTTAGCTGTACTACGATCTACTTTTTGTTGCAAATCCCACCCATTAACTGCTTCTATTTCTTCTTGAGCATATAAGGTTGTTAGTGCAAAAGTAAACAGTACAAAAGAGTACAATATCTTCATATATATATATTTGATAGCTTTTTATATGGACGTTAAATTTAATATTAATTAATCATTAACCTGATTTTTTTTGAAAAAAAATATTCAAAATCAAATAAAATCTAAATTTTAACTATCTGTTTTATAAAAGTTTATAAAATCCATTTGCAATGCATGCATTTAAAATGATTTTCTACCTATCTTTGTCATATGGATTTATTTGAAGAGGTTGCAGAAAAAATTACCATATACAAAATTAGATCTGCATGGTTAGGAATTTCTAAATTATATAATGAATTGGCCAATGAATATGATGCCACTATTTCAATGGCTTTTGTTTTATTAGCGATTGATGAAAAAGACGGCACCCCGGTTACCAAGATAGCGCCAAGAATGGGCATGGAACCCAATAGTTTGTCAAGAACGATTAAGACTTTAGAAAAAAGAGGGGCTGTAATAAGAACAAAAAATACTGCTGACAAGCGAATGGTTTATGTTAGCCTTACCCCTTTTGGAATAAAAATGAGAGAATTGGCATTAAAAGCTGTTTTTCAATTAGAAAAATCCATCACAAAAAAGATATCACAAAAAAAACTCAATACCTTTTTCGAAGTAATTAACCACGTACCCCAGGCCATAGAAGATTTTAGAGAAGACATTGAAAAATACAGAAACAGTCTTTAAACAAATCAATATAAAATATCAACTAAAAATCTTCAACAACTTATCTATAGTATAATCAACCTCTTCTTTTGTATTATAAGTAGAAAATGAGAAACGAATATGTATCCTTTCTGGATCAACCCTTAAAGACTTTAATACATGAGACCCCTTTAAAGCACCGCTACCACAGGCACTGCCTCCTGAAGCGCTAATACCTTCAAGATCTAGTTGAAAAAGGGCCAATGGTCCATTCTTATGAGGGGGAAAAGAAACATTTAAAACTGTGTATAGGAAGCTTTCTTTTAAAGGACTATTGAATTTAACATCCTGTATATTTTCTTTTAGTTTGTTGACAAAATATGCTCTTAACTCTATAATCTTTTTTCGATCAGATTCTAAGTTTTGAATTGCCATTTCTAATGCTTTTGCCATTCCTACAATACCATAAACATTTTCTGTTCCAGCTCTATGACCTCTTTCTTGCCCACCTCCCTGCATCAGCCCCTGCAAACGGATCCCTTTTCTAACAAATAATAATCCCACTCCTTTGGGACCATGAAATTTATGAGCAGAACCAGTAATAAAATCAATTGGGATATCAGATAAATCTAAATTAAAATGTCCTAAACTTTGAACTGTATCTGAATGGAATAATGCATTATACTCCTTACAGAGCATAGCTATCTTTTTTAAATCAATTATGGAGCCCACCTCATTATTCGCATGAATAAGCGAAACGAGCGTTTTCTTATCTGTTTTTTTTAATTCGGCAGATAGTGCTTCTTCGTTGATATATCCCTTTTCATCAACTTCCAGAAAAACAACTTCAATTTTTTCGTTAAGATTTTCAATAGTGTTCAAAACACAATGATGCTCTATTACGGATGTAATTATTCTTTCTACATTTAAATTGTTTACCGCATTATTTATAATCGTATTGCTTGATTCTGTCCCTCCGGATGTAAAAATAACCTCAGAACTATGGCAATTTAATAACTCAGCAATACGCTTTCGTGCCGTTTCAATAGACGATTTAGTTTCTCTACCATGCGCATGAGTGGCCGAAGGGTTTCCAAATTTATTTTTCATATATGGCAGCATAGTTTCTAACACTTCTTTATGAAGTGGTGTTGTCGCTGCATTATCAAAATAAATCCTCACTTTGCTATTCTATTATTCTTGTTGTATAAATGTTCTTAAAATTAAGAAACTTACAATAAGAATAAAGTAAGAAAGTATTACTTGATAATCTCTGTAATATCAGATTTAAACTTAGTAACTATATTTTGAGCAATCTGTGCAGCATGACTTTCTGCAATGATTCTAATAATAGGTTCTGTATTTGATTTTCTTAAATGTACCCAATCTTCATCGTCTAAAAAGATTTTCAACCCATCTTCTGAACTTTGATCCTTATTAGAATACTTATTGGCTATTTGACTGAGCACTGCATCCATATTGATATCTTCCTCCAAAGGAGCTTTATCCTTATTTATAAAATAATTTGGATATGAGGCTCTTAATTGAGATAACTTCTTATTTGATTTTGCCATATAAGTCAACAATAGTGCTACGCCTACCATTGCATCTCTTCCATAATGCAATTCGGGATAAATAACCCCCCCATTGCCTTCTCCACCAATTACTGCATCCACCTCTTTCATCTTAGCAACGACATTCACCTCGCCCACAGCAGATGAAAAATACTTTCCTCCATACTTTTCTGTAACCCCTTTCAGAGCAATTGTAGATGACATATTGGTTACAGTATTACCAGATTTATTTTGCAAAATATAGTCCGCAATTGTAACAATAGTATATTCTTCACCGATAGGTTCTCCTTTTTCGTCAATTAAAACCAATCTATCTACATCAGGATCTACGGCAATCCCTAAATCAGCGTTATGAAATTTAACCTCATTAATTAAAGTTGATAAATTATCCGGGATAGGCTCAGGCTTTCTTTGAAACTCTCCAGTTGGATCACATCCTAACTCAAAAACTTCTACTCCAAGCTCCACTAATAATTGTGGGATAGAAATTCCCCCAACTGAATTGATGCCATCTACTACGACCTTAAACCCCCGATCTTTAACGGAAAGCGTATCAACTAAAGGTAGTTCTAGAATTTTTTCAATATGCTTATCGATGTAATCATTAATTCGCTCAACCTTTCCAATTTCATTTACTTCTGGAAAAATAAAGTGTCCTTCTTCTGCTATTTCCAATACTTTTTCTCCTGCCTCCGCAGAAATAAACTCTCCCTTATCATTTAATAGTTTAAGGGCATTCCATTGTTTGGGATTATGACTAGCAGTAATTATGATCCCTGCGTCTGCATCCTCCATTGTCACAGCCATCTCTACGGTTGGCGTTGGGGACAAACCCAAGTCAACAACATTAAAACCTAATCCCAATAGGTTACCAATTACGATGTGCTGAACCATTTCACCTGAAATTCTCGCATCTCTCCCTACAACAATCTTACTTCCCCCATTCCCCTTTATCAAGCTTCCAAAAGCTAACGTGTATTTTGCAATATCAATTGGTGTTAATGCTTTTCCCGCTTCTCCACCAATGGTTCCTCTAATGCCAGAAATTGATTTAATTAATGTCAATGCCTCTCTATTTGTTGGCTAAAATAAACAAACCATTCATCTATCAAACTAAAAGAAATTAACACCATGAATTTATAATCGTTAATAAATAAAAAGCTAATGAAAGATTAATCATTTTACAATTTAATCTATAGATAGTTCTTCAAACAATTGATCAATTTCCTCTTTTGAATTAAAACTGTGAATGGAGATACGAAGCCTCTCTTTTCCTTTTTCAACGGTTGGAGCAACAATTGGACGAATATCCAATCCTTTGCTTTGTAATACTTCAGCTACATATTTAACCTTATCTGCATTTGGTATAACAATACCAAAAATTGGACCATCTCCAACAATATTATGTAGATCTTCCTTTTCGACACGATTTTTAAAGTAAGCCATGAGATTTGCTATTCTATCACATTGACTATCAAATTTTTCTAAAAAAAACAAAGCATATTTTATGCGAAGAATATTATGTAAAGAAGTAGCCGTTGTATAAATAAACCCTTTGCAATAATTGATTAAATAATACCGAAGACTTTTACTCCCCAAGACGCATGCCCCATGTGCCCCTAATGCTTTCCCAAAAGTAACTATCCTTGCAAAACATTGTTTTTCTAAATTATAACTACCTACTAAACCTCTACCTTTTTCCCCAAAGACACCGATAGCATGTGCTTCGTCTACTATGAGGTTAAAATCATATTTTTGCTTCAGTTGAGAAATATTGATTAAAGGTGCCTTATCTCCATCCATAGAATAAACACTTTCCAGCACAACAAAAACTTGCCCTAGATCTTCTTTCTTTTGCTTGAGCAAACCTTCTAAATGTTTTACATCATTGTGCTTGAACATTTTACTATTAGCCTTGCTCAACCGAATCCCCTGATGTAATGAAGCGTGAATCAATTCATCATAAAGAATTAGATCTCCTTCCCTTGCTACCGTTGAAATCAATCCTAAGTTGGCATCAAATCCTGAATTAAAAATCAAGGCACTTTCTGCATCAAAAAAATCAGCCAATTGCGTTTCTAATGCAGCCATTTCTTTTGAATTTCCATTTAATAATCGAGATCCTGTAGCTCCGGCACTTGCAAATTGCAAACCTTCATATTCTTCTTTAACCTTTTGCTTAATCCATGAAGATCTGCTCAGCCCTAAATAATCATTAGAAGAAAAATCTATCGGAGGCTTTTTCAAGCTCAATGAACGATAAGTATTCTGCTTCTTCCTTTCTTCAAGAAAAAACTCTATCCGTTCATTCAAATTTTTAAAGTTCACTCCTTAACCTGAGTTCGATGAATCATTTGGATTATTCTGCAAGTAGCTCTTCATTTTTGCAAACCTCATCCATTTGGTAAGACGCTCTTGGATGTAAGCCCAATAATTCAAACATTGCTTGATCATTTTGAAAATCGGGATTAGGGGTTGTTAGCAGTTTTTCTCCTGCAAAAATGGAATTTGCCCCTGCCATAAAACAAAGTGCTTGTTCTGTAATAGGCATTTCATTTCGGCCAGCAGACAAACGTACCATTGCTGTAGGAATTGTTATACGTGCCGTTGCAATCATTCTAATCATATCCCAAACAGGAACTCTTTGCCTTCCTTCGAGAGGGGTTCCATCAACAGCTACCAATGCATTAACGGGAACAGACTCCGGATGTTTTGGTAAGGTTGCCAACGTGTGTAACATTCCGATTCTATCATCGTGAGATTCTCCCATTCCTATAATTCCTCCGGAACAAACTTTAATCCCTGCATTTCGCACATGCTCAATAGTTTTTAACCTTTCGTCATAAGTCCTTGTTGTTATAATCTCATCATAATATTCGTCTGAAGTATCTAAATTATGATTGTAGGCATATAGACCAGCTTCCTTTAATTTCTTAGCCTGGCTATCCGTCAGCATTCCCATGGTACAACAAACTTCCATATCCATACTCTTCACCCCCTTCACCATTGCAATGACCTTGTCAAAATCTCTATTATCTCTAACTTCCCTCCATGCAGCCCCCATGCAAAATCGTGTAGAACCGTTCATTTTAGCATCTTTAGCTTTTGAAAGCACATCTTCTACATCCATCAACTTATGAACATCCACATCTGTTTGATATCTTGCTGCTTGCGGACAATAAGAACAATCTTCTGAGCAACCTCCGGTTTTCACTGACAATAAAGTACAAACCTGCACTTCTCCTGTTTTGTGATATTGCTTATGCACAACGGATGCCTCATATATCAATTCTAAAATTGGCTTGTTATATATTGCTTCAATTTCTTCCTTTGTCCAATCGTTTCTCATCAATTTATTTTTATTTCAAAATCTTAAATCAATCAGGCTAAGATATAGTTTATTCCTTTCTTTTATATTTATTAGAATGCTTATTTTGATTCATCCCACTATTTATTTTTTCAACAATATCTTCTTCTGAAATAGTATTCTGAATAGTTGTAGTAGGGTCTAATTTTAATTTCCCTAAATACACAATAGTACTATCCATAAGTCTGTGAAAAAGATGTGGGTTGGTTTCATAAAAGTTATAACTTTCGTAAAAAACAGAGTCTTTGATCTCGAAACGTTCAAATACCAAGGGGTATATACTATCTTTCAAAAATTCAGCGTCAAAAGCAGGAAACAATTTTCCCTTTAAATTATTATGCTCCTCTGCCATTAATACTTCCGCTAAGATTTCTACCATCTTTTCCTCTTGGATTAAATGTTTTGGCGTTTTAGGATAATAATTTACACAGCCAACTAAAATCAAACAAATTGTATTAATAAAAATTGGTTTCTTATATTTTTGCTTTATAAATGAGATTATGCCCAACATACTGCTTTTTAAATCGCTCATAAAATTAATAAAAGAAAACAACGCCCAATTAGTTGCTGTTTCTAAAACGCGATCTGTAGATGAGATTTCAAGTCTTTACCAATTAGGACAAAAAACATTTGGAGAAAACAGAGTGCAGGAATTAATTGAAAAGTTTAATATACTTCCTAAAGATATTCAATGGCATATGATTGGTCATTTACAAACTAAGAAGGTAAAATACATTGCTCCTTTTGTTTCGATGATCCATTCGGTTGATAGTTTAAAACTAGCCACCGAAATCAATAAGCACGCACATAAGCATGATAGAAATATTGATATATTACTTCAATTGCACATTGCTAAAGAAGAAAGCAAGTATGGTTTTAATTTTGATGAATTGAAATCACTTTTAGACGAACAAGCTTTTATAAACTTAGAACATATTAATATTTGTGGAGTTATGGGAATGGCTACCTTTACTGAAGACACTGAGATCATTAGATCTGAATTTAAAAATTTGAAAGTCCTATTTGACACTTTAAAAACAAACTACTTTGAAGATGAAAAGATATTTAATCAAATATCGATGGGTATGTCGGGAGATTATAAAATAGCACTTGAGGAAGGCAGTACAATGATCAGAGTTGGAAGCGCTCTTTTTGGACCCAGAGATTAGAAATTCACGTTTTTATAATTCCCTATTGATCTCCTTTAAATTGACAAATATCAGTTTTTCTTTATTTAACAAAAATTTGAATTCTCACGACATCTGTTTTTGTATTTTTAGACTATGCCTAAATCAAAGCTTGTAAAAGCTATCATTTTTATTCTTATTGTTGCTGCACTATTTATCGCTAAGGAATATACTGTTCTTGGGGAATACATGACTGCATCTTCTATGCAAACAACAATTTTATCGATGGGTGCCTGGGGAATAATTATTTTTTTACTTGCCTTTGTTGTAGGTACAACATTTCAAATTCCTGGAATCCTGTTTTATGGTTTGGCCATTTTAACTTTCGATGGAATAACCGGTGGAATTATTGCTTATGTAGGAAGTGTTTTAGCTGTTGCTGCCAATTTTTATTTTGCTCGTGTAATGGGTGGCAAATTACTAACTGAAATAAAGAATAAACGTGTTCAAGGCATTTTGGACAAAGTGGAAAACTATCCCATTCCACTAATTGGCTTTTTGAGAACATTTATGTGGGTATCACCACCTTTAAACTATGCATTGGCCTTTTCAGGCGTTTCTTCTAAAAAATATATTGTAGGTAGCGCCATTGGGTTAACGGTTCCTGCTTTATTATTCTTATTTGCATTTCCGCTATTCGAAAATAAGGTCATGGCTTTGTTTTAGTCTTCTCTCTTCTCCGTATAAAAAGTTAAACCTCTAATCTAATTTCACCATGATTAAGATGATAATTATTGCAAGATTCTAAAATTAAATTCAACAAACAAAATTGGCAAGCTTTTTGGTTACTATGGGAAGTGAGACGTTAATTGTTGGGATACTAGTAAATACCTAACAGTTGTAGACAAAGGTTGATTATAGATCAGCCTTTGTTTGTTGGAAAAATCTTACTAGCCAATAATATCGCATTCCCAAATGCTTCAGTGTCCAAGCCATGATCTATACCATTCTCCTCGAAAAATTGTATTAGTTTCTCTGTTGGCATATTTCCTGTTAAATCGTCTTTAGCCATTGGACAACCTCCATATCCTTTGATAGCACCATCAAAACGCTTACAACCAGAATTACTTGCAGCTACTACCTTTTCCCTCCATGTATCTGGCGTTGTATGAAAGTGACTTCCGAATTCCATCTTAGGGAAATCTTCATATAAATTCAAAAACAACTCCTTAATTATCTTAGGCTTAGCAGCACCAATTGTATCAGAAATAGAAATGTATTCAACACCTATTTCACCTAAGCGATCAACCCAATGTTCTACAATTGCCACGTCATATGGATCGTCATAAGGATTTCCAAAAGCCATTGATATATATACTACAAGTTCTTTCCCGTAACATTCGCAAATATTTTGAATATCCTCCACCCTATCTAATGCTTCTTCAATAGTTGCATTTGTATTTCTTTTTTGAAAAGTCTCTGAAACCGAAAATGGAAAACCAATAAAGGATATTTTATCAAATTGACTGGCTTGCTCTGCCCCTCTGCTATTGGCGCAAATTACCGAAAGCTGTGTATCCGTATCGTCCATATTTAATCTAGCAATTACTTCTGCCGTATCTCTTAATTGGGGAATTGCTTTGGGAGAAACGAAGCTCCCACAATCAAGTGTATGAAAACCGACTTTCAACAGTGCATTTAAATACTCTATTTTTTGTTCGGTAGGAATAAATGTCTTAATGCCTTGCATTGCATCACGAGGACATTCGATAATTTTTATTTGATGATTATGATTACTCTCTGACATTTTAACGGTTTAGTACAAAAGAGCTGCTAGCTTCTAAAGTATCGTGGTAGCAAAGTTAATGCTTCACATATGATACTGCATTAACTACCTACTTTATTTCACTTTAATTTCTCCATTAGTTCTTATATATAAAATAATTTCCTTTTCAGAACTATTCTTAACAGTGTGAACAGCTTTATCAGTCGAACCAAAATAACTGCCATTATCTAAAACCATAGTTTCTTTGTTTTGAGGCATAGTATAATTTAGTTCTCCCATAATTACCACGGAATGTACAATATTTCCATTAGTTTCAATTTCTCCTATATAACCTTGGGGAAGCTTTACAAATAAACTCTTTAGTTTATCATTCCGCTTACTTTCTAGAAGAAAACTTATTTCAGCATTACTTTTTGAATCTATCCAGTTTGTCTTTTCACTATTCAACCAAACCACGTTCGTTACATCTATATTTATAGGCCTTTCTCCATTGTCAAACGATTTATTTATTGGTTTAACCAAATAAGGTCCTTTATTTATTTCCACTAATGCTATATTTTCATCTCCTTTAGCAGAAGTAATATGAGATTCTCCACTGGGTTGTGTCCAAAATGAACCTGGTTTCATCCACATATATTCAGCCTTAGGGTCATCATTATGTATTAATCCTTTGATAACCACCGCTCGATAAGTGACATTGTGAATATGAGGTGGTGAAGAAAACCCATCAACGAATTTTGCTAGAAATCCAGTCGCCACTTCTCCTTTCCTGTCTCCCCAAATTGTTCCGGCCTGTGGACTTTTATCACCTCGTGCTGGGTTTAATTTTTCCCAAACAATTTCGGAGCTTAAGACAACTTTATTTGTAGGACTTTCACTTATTACAAAATCTTTGTCTTTGGATTCATTCGTTGTGTTTTTGCAAGAATTTAAAAATCCTACTGACAGTAGTAAAAATATTACGTTTTTAATCATTTAATTTATATTGTTCTTTTGTTTATTACTAGCTTCTTACTAAACGACAATATTAACAATCCTACCAGGAACAACAATTATTTTTTTGGGCGACTTTCCCTCTAACCATTTTTGAACTACCTCGTTCTGAAGGACTGCTTCCTCAATGGCCTCTTTCGTTGCATCAGAAGGAAAATCAAGTTTCACTCTCATTTTTCCATTAATTGATATTGGATAGGTTTTAGAGGCCTCCACTAAATAACTTTCATCATAAGTGGGATATGCTGCATCTCTAACTACGCATCCTTCTTTTCCAAGCCGCTCCCATAAATATTCTGCCGTAAATGGGGCAAATGGGGCTATTAGAATAACCAACTGCTCCAAAACAATTTTGTACTGCTCTTTTTCTTTGCTTAATTCATTTACACATACCATAAAGGCACTAACGCATGTATTAAAAGACATACGCTCTATATCTTCATTAATCTTCTTAATGGTTTTATGGAGTACCTTCATGGCATTTGCAGAGGGCTTTCCACTTGAAACTTGCGGAATGCCGTGGCTATCCAAATTGAATAATCTAAAAAACTTATTTAGGAACTTACTTACTCCACCTATACCTTGTGTATCCCATGGCTTGTGTTGCTCTATAGGACCTAAAAACATTTCAAACATTCTAAAACAATCAGCGCCGTACTGTTCAATAATCTCATCAGGATTAACGACGTTATATTTCGACTTTGACATTTTTTCAAACTCCGGACGCAACTCGATATAGGCCCCTCGTTCATCTGTTTTCCAATTAACATCTAAATCTTCATCTACCTCAGAAAATCGATTGTCTTTTGCCTTTAGTCCAACAAAATTGTCTTTGTATATTCTATCTCCGGGACCTGTAAAGTGCAAAGGAACCCTAATACCTTCTGGAAAGTTTTCAATTGTATTTGTTGGAACAATTAATGACCGACCTCCAATCATACCCTGATTGACCAACTTTTTAAAGGGTTCTTCCGTTACGACCCATCCATAATCTTTAAATAACTTATGCCAAAATCTTGAATATAATAGATGTCCAACGGCATGTTCTGTTCCACCAATATATAAATCGACATCTTTCCAATATTCAACAGCCTCTTTACCTACAAACGCCTCCTCATTCTTAGGGTCCATATAGCGTAAAAAATACCAACTTGATCCAGCAAAAGCGGGCATAGTATCCGTTTCTCTTGTTTTACCACTACCTAATTCATTTACCCAATCAACAGCACTTGCTAATGGAGATTTTCCTCCTCCAGCAGGTTTATAATTATCGACCTGCGGCAATTCTAATGGCAATTGCTCCTTATCTATGGGTTTGGGTATATCCTTTTCATAAAAAATAGGAAAAGGTTCTCCCCAATATCGTTGACGACTAAAACCTGCATCTCGCAATTTATAGTTAACCTTTGCCGCTCCAATGCCCATTTCCTCTATCTTTCTATTAACCGCTTGAATAGCCTCGGAAACTTCTAATCCATTAATAAAATCTGAATTGATCAAAACGCCCAATTTGTCTGACTTTGTAGCCCCAGGATATTTTGATTTATCTATAATATCTATAATAGGAATGTTGAATTTTTTGGCAAATGCTTCATCACGATCATCATCACTGGGTACCGCCATAATTGCTCCTGTTCCATATCCTGCCAAAACATATTCGCTAATATAAATAGGTACTTTTTTACCATTTATGGGGTTAATGGCATAACTTCCTGTAAATGCGCCTGTCACCTTTTTTTCTTGCTGCCGTTCAATTTCTGACCTACTATTTACATAATTTATATAGGTTTGAATTTCAACACTTTGATCAGAAGTAACTATTTCTTTAATTAAAGTATGTTCTGGCGCTAAGACCATAAATGTTACTCCAAAAATAGTATCTGGTCTGGTTGTAAAAACCTCTATGTTGTGTTTCTTATCTTCCGTTTGAAAAATAATTGATGCACCATAAGACTTTCCTATCCAATTACGCTGCATTTCCTTCATACTATCTGTCCAGTCAAGTGTCTCCAACCCACTCAATAACCTTTCGGCATAAGCGGTTATTCTCAAAAACCATTGAGTCATTTTTTTTCGCTCTACCGGATGTCCTCCTCTTTCGGAAAGACCTTCTTTTACTTCATCATTTGCTAAAACAGTCCCTAATGCCTCACACCAATTCACCCAAGATTCTGATTGATATGCCAAACGATAATGCATTAATACATCACTTTGTTGCTTATCATTCATTCTATTCCAATCATCTACAGAAAAGCCGGGTGTGTTTTCATCACATGCAGCATCAATCGATTTGTTGCCATCAATTTCAAAGCACTTTATTAGTGTTTCTATTCTTTCTGTCTTATCAGTGGTATTATTGTACCAGCTATTAAAAAGTTGCAGAAAAATCCATTGTGTCCATCTATAATATACTGGTGAAGCCGTGACCACTTCTCTCCCCCAATCATAACTAAATCCAATTTTATCAAGCTGTTTTTTATACGTTTCTATATTGTTTTCAGTAGTAATAGCAGGATGCTGCCCTGTCTGAATAGCATACTGTTCGGCAGGTAAACCAAATGCATCAAACCCCATAGGATGTAATACATTAAACCCTTTCAAACGTTTGTATCGCGAAAAAATATCAGAGGCAATATATCCCAATGGATGTCCGACATGCAATCCCGCTCCAGATGGGTATGGGAACATATCTAAAACATAGTATTTAGGAGCTTTTGAAGTATTACTCACTTCATAGACCTTATTTTTTTTCCACTTTTCTTTAACTTCATTTTCTATTTCTGAAAAAAGATATTCCATCTTGCAATCCTTTTTTTGATGTGCTAAAGGTAATTATACTGGATCGATTGTAAAGGGAAAAATCAAAAGTTCAAAATCTTTAAAACAAACATAATTTTATATCTATTCAACATTGCTTATTTTTATTAAAAATTAGAAATAGTTATGGGAATTTTAGATGGAATAAAGAAACTTTTTGGCAGTGCAAAAGAAACTGTTGAAGATGCAGGAGAAAACATTGCAAAAGCTGCAGAAAATGTTGTTGATGCCGCCAAAAATGTTGGAGAAGATATTGCAGAAGGTGCTGAAAAAGCATTTGACAAAACAAAAGAGGTTACAGAAAATGTTGTTGAAGGCGCTAAAGATGCGACTGCTGGAGCTGTAGATAAAGCCAAAGAAGTGGGTGCTAATATCGCTGAGGGCGCTGAAGCGGCCGTTGACAAAACGAAAGAAGTGGCAGGTAACGTTGTTGAAGGCGCTAAAGATGCAGCTTCTGGAGCAGTAGACAAGGCTAAAGAAGTGGGTGCTAATATCGCTGAGGGCGCTGAAGCCGCCGTTGACAAAACGAAAGAAGTGGCAGGTAATGTTGTTGAAGGGGCTAAAGATGCAACTGCTGGAGCTGTAGACAAAGCTAAAGAAGTGGGGGCCAATATCGCTGAGGGTGCTGAAGCCGCCGTTGACAAAACGAAAGAAGTGGCAGGTAACGTTGTTGAAGGCGCTAAAGATGCAGCTTCTGGTGCAGTAGACAAGGCTAAAGAAGTGGGTGCTAATATCGCTGAGGGCGCTGAAGCGGCCGTTGACAAAACGAAAGAAGTGGCAGGCAATGTTGTTGAAGGGGCTAAAGATGCGACTGCTGGAGCAGTAGACAAGGCTAAAGAAGTGGGTGCTAATATCGCTGAGGGCGCTGAAGCGGCCGTTGACAAAACGAAAGAAGTAGCAGGTAACGTTGTTGAAGGCGCTAAAGATGCAGCTTCTGGAGCAGTGGACAAAGCTAAAGAAGTGGGTACTAATATCACAGAGAGTGCAGAGGGTGCCGTTGACAAAACGAAAGAAGCTATTTCTGAGGCAGTAGATACGGCTAAGGAAAAAACCAATGAAGTGGTTGATGGAACTAAAGATAAAATCAATGAGCTAAGATCTGACGATTCTGAAGCTTAGTTCTATTACCCTCCCATTTATACAAGGTTTGATACAAAATACATTTGGAATTTATGTCCGCTAAGAAGTTGAATACATGGCTTCCCTTGTTATTCGCAACAGTTTTAGCAATGGGCATTTGGATTGGATACAAAATTCAAGATAAGAAAGATGGTAGTGGAAGTAAATCTTCTATCTCATCTTCGGGCAAACTTGATGAAGTTATCCATTATATCAAAAACAGGTATAAGGACGAAGTAAATATTGACCAACTCGAAGAAGATGCTATTTATGGACTACTAAAAAAACTTGACCCACATTCCAGTTTCATAAGTCTTGATGAAATAAAAGCAGTTGCTGAAGACATGAATGGAAATTTTGAAGGAATAGGCATCGAATTTTTTATTGTTGATGATACGATTATGGTGGTCACCCCTCTATCTGGAGGGCCTTCAGAGGCTTTAGGTATTCTAACTGGAGACAAAATCATTTACATTGATGACACGTTAGTTGCGGGTACCGGTATCAAGAATTCGGGTGTTTTAAAGCGGCTGAAAGGGCCGAAAGGAACTGAGGTTAATGTAAAAATGAAAAGATATGGTGAAAAAGACCTCATTCCTTTTAAAATTATTCGAGATAAAATCCCTTTACATAGCGTTGATGTTGGGTTATTGATTAACAAAAAAACAGGTTACATAAAAATCAACCGATTTAGTGCAACCACTTATAGAGAATTTATGGAAAAGCTAGACCCTCTAGCAAATACTCATAAAGTTCGAAATCTAATAATTGATGTTAGACAAAACCCGGGCGGATATCTACAAGAAGTTGTCAAAATTATTGACGAGTTACTGGATGGACGAAAAGACATTGTTTACACAAAAGGTAATCATCACCCGAGACAAAATTATACAGCAAGAAGACCAGGATATTTTGAAGAAGGTAATTTGGTTGTGCTTATTGATGAAGGTTCAGCCTCTGCAAGTGAGATTTTGGCAGGCGCTGTACAAGATTGGGATAGAGGAACATTAATTGGACGCCGAACCTTTGGCAAAGGTTTGGTGCAAGAACAATATGGATTAAAAGACGGTTCAGCTCTACGTTTAACAGTTGCAGAGTATTTTACTCCCTCAGGCAGAAGTATACAAAAACCATACAATAGTGATGAGGGTAATTATAATGAGGAAATTCTGTTAAGACATTTAAACGGCGAACTACTTAATAAAGATAGTATTTCATTCAATGATTCACTCATTTTTCGCACAAAATTAGAAGGTGATAGAATTTATGGCGGTGGTGGCATTATGCCTGACATATTTATCCCTCTTGATACGACCATAGACCCTTTAAGTACCAAAATATACCAAAAAGGAATCTTAAAAAGATTTGTTTATAATTATCATAATACAAATGGAGAAGCGTTTAAAATTTATAACTCATACGTAGACTTCCATAATGAGTATATAATCTCTGATGACTTGTTTAACCAGTTCTTAGAATTTTGCTATGAAAATGGTATTAGCAAAGATCTAAATAAATTTAAAAAACAAGCCTATCGAGAACTAACTCCAAGAATGAAAGCTCATTTCGCTAAACTTAAATGGCATAATGAAGGCCTTTATTTTGGTTTATTACAAGAAGACGAGACTTTTAAAGAAGCGATGAAGGTTTTCTCTAATAATTGATTTTAGAGTGAAAAAAAAAGGATAGGGTTTCGTTTCAGGCATTGAAATATTTGGTTATATTTTTATAGTAAAATCCGTTTTATGAAATTCGAAAAGTTTAAAACCCTAATCATTAATTCAATAAAAAACGATGATATAAAGGGCGCTTTTAAACTATTTTTTGAAGATTCAAATTTAATAGATAATGAAAGGTCAAAAGAATTAATAGTTAACAATTCAACCTATAGTAGAATTGAAAGTTCTTATCGTCAAGGAAGTATTGATTGGGAAACAATGTCTGTAAATAAGAACAAAATCATCATTTCACTTATAGACATTATAAATCTTGTAGAAAAAGACATAGACCTAAAACGTACAAACACTCCTTGGAATATGAAACCCTCAGTTCCAAATTCTGAAACAAAAAAGCCTATAATAATGAAAACGTCAGATACTGATTCAAAGATTGATTTATTAGTTCAATTGTTATTAAACGATATTAGCACCTATAGTAAAATTTCAAGTATAGAAAATCTCAAGAAAGCACTATACAATCGTCTCAAATTTTTAGATACAGACTCCCTTTATAAAGCTTGGATGGTTGATGGTCATGATCCTTCAATGATTATATCATCTAAAGATGTTTCTTTTGTTAGTAATTTCTATGATGATGATGGAAATAGTAAAAACAAAAACAATACTAACAAGAAGATAATAATTCCTCACTCCTCCTACAGTAAAACTAATTATTTTACAGAATACCTTCCTGCACTCATGGATTTAGAAAAAAGGCTTGATAATTCATTAAAAGAATTTGAAAATTTAATTATTCTAAAAAACTAACTGCATTAAATAGTTCAATACGGCTATCTTTTAACGTATTTATCTAGTACAAAATTAAGCTCTTCTTACGTAAATACCTTATTGATTAGGCAGTTTTTAATTCCATGGGCTACTTACTAAAATGTAAGTACTTATCATTTCTTTCTCATGAAGATATTAATAGGCACTCCGCTCAAATTAAAGTGTTCTCGCAATCTATTTTCAAGATAATTTTTATAAGGCTTCCTTACATGATCTGGATAGTTGCAAAAAAACGCAAATGAAGGCACACGAGTAGGAAGTTGAGTAACATACTTAATCTTAATGATTTCTCCTCTATAGGCAGGTGGTTGATATTTTTCAATGGCTTTTTGCATCACTTCATTCAGTTGCGAAGTTGGAATTCTAATTCGTCTATTTTCGTAAACTTCCAAAACTTTTTCAACAGCCTTAAATATTCGTTGTTTTTCAAGAGCAGAAATAAAAACAATAGGAACATCTGTAAAAGGAGCAATCTTATCCCTAATCTTCTCTTCAAATGCTTTGGACGTCATAGTTTCTTTTTCTACTAGATCCCACTTATTTACCAAAATGACAACTCCTCTCCTTTTCTTTTCAATCAGATTAAAGATTTTCAAATCTTGAGATTCTATTCCAAGTTTAGCATCAATGACCAACAAACAAACATCCGCTTCATCTATAGATTTAATAGCTCGAATAACGGAATAGAATTCTAAGTTCTCATGAACTTTACTTTTTTTCCGAATGCCTGCAGTATCTATCAAAAGAAAATCCTTATTGAACATTCTGTAATGTGTATGAATAGCATCACGTGTGGTACCAGCAATATCCGTTACAATATTTCGCTCTTTACCTATTAATGCGTTTACTAAAGTAGATTTTCCCACATTAGGTTGCCCTAGAATTGCAATTTTAGGCAATTCGACTTCCTCTTCTTGTCCTATATCATCAGGTATATGCTGTACGACAGCATCTAATATTTCTCCTGTTCCGCTCCCACTTATCGACGATAAAAAATAAGTTTCTTCAAATCCTAATCCATAAAATTCTGTAGCCTCTAGACTTAAATTATGATTGTCCACCTTATTAACCGCTAAAACAATAGGTTTCCCAGATTTTCTGATTTCATGTGCCATAGCATCATCTAAATCGGTAATACCCGTTTTAACATCCACCATAAAAATTAAAAGAGACGCTTCTTCTATGGCAATGCGAACTTGTTCTCGAATAGCCGCCTCAAAAACATCTTTACTTTGAGGAACAAACCCTCCTGTATCAATCACATTGAATGATTTCCCATTCCACTCACTAATGCCGTAATGTCTATCTCTTGTTACACCACTAAAATTATCCGTAATCGCCTGTCTCGCTCCAATTAGACGATTAAACAAAGTGGACTTTCCAACATTAGGTCTTCCTACTATAGCGACTGTAAAGCTCATAAAATATGTATCAAAGTAAACGTTATTTTTATAGTTTTTTGCCTTTTTAACTAATTATTCCTTATATCCTAAAGACCTCAACATTCTATCATCATCTCTCCAATTCTCTTTTACTCGAACATATATTTCCATAAAGACTTTTTTTCCAAAGAATTGTTCTATATCCGCTCTAGCTTCAATACTTACTTGCTTAATTTTTGAGGCATTTTTTCCAATAATAATTGGTTTTTGTGTTTTTCTATTGACATAAATTTCTGCTCTTATTCTAATAAGTTCCTCATCTTCTTTAAATTCCTCTACAACAACCTCACAACTATATGGAACTTCCTGCTTATAATTTCGAAAAATCTTTTCTCTAATGATTTCTGTTACAAAAAAGCGTTCAGGCTTATCTGTTAAAGCATCTTTTGGATAATATGCCGGACCGTTTGGTAATAAATTCAAGATTTTATTCATCAACAAATCAACATTCACATTGTTTAAAGCCGAAATTTCAAGGCAGTCTGTAAAATTAAAATCTGATGATTTCCATTTTTTAGTAAGTTCCTGTAGTTCTTTCTCTGAGTACCTATCAATTTTATTAATTACCAATAATGAAGGTATTTCTGTTTTTTGGATAATCTCAAATTCATTAGGCTGATTTTCAATGGTATCTTTTGGATCTATCATATATAAAAAGACATCAGCATCTTCTAATGAAGTTCTTACAAAACCCATCATTGATTCTTGCATTTTATAATTGGGTTTTATGATACCAGGGGTATCTGAGAATACTATTTGAAAATCATCTCCATTAACAATACCAAAAATTCTATGGCGTGTAGTTTGTGCTTTTGAGGTTATGATAGAAAGTTTATCACCTACCAAAGCATTCATTAATGTGGATTTTCCAACGTTTGGTTTTCCAATAATATTTACAAATCCTGACTTATGATTTGGACCAACTTCACCTATCATGTAATGCAAAGATAATGCGTAAATAAAAGAAAATGCATATATTTGCAATCCGATATCGCGGGGTGGAGCAGTTGGTAGCTCGTCGGGCTCATAACCCGAAGGTCGTAGGTTCAAGTCCTGCCCCCGCTACTAAGAAAGAGGTTGTCTAAAACAGGCAGCCTTTTTTTTGGATTATCTGATCGTTATTCATCAGCTTTTGGGACAGGTAGTTTTCCAATGGTTCATAAAGGTTGGAAAGGAGATTTGATGAGTGATCAAACTTTAAAATTAAACCAAACCCATATTGATAATATTGTAAATAGTATTTTATCAAGGGGAGAGAGCAACTTTATTCTTCAGGAAAAAACAGATAGAAATTTGGATAACCCTACTGAATTGATTGGCGAACCATGAAATCCTTTATTTGTATAATTATCTACTTTGTTTTAACGGGTTGCTGTAATTCTTTGATGACAAAGCAAGATAGAATAATTAAAGAAACAGATGCTTTATATTTTAAGCTATATCTGAATCAATATATTATTCCTCTGGATAAAAGCGAAAATAAAGTATCCCCCAACATCTTTGAACTTAGTCTTTTAGATGGTTATAGAATTTCAACAAAGAAAGACTTTGATGTTATTCTAACATCTAAAATATTAAAAAGCAATATAGAAACCATAGACGAAAACTATTGGATAGATCGTGAATTAAAATTTTACTATATGGATGAGGAGTACAGTGCAAATAGTAAAATACCAGTAATTAATAATGCGAAAGTAATTCCAGTTAATATAATCCCAGTCAATGTTTCCTATACTTTAAATGAAATAGGAAATAGAGACATAAAAAGCAAAAAAATAAGAATGGAAATGGGTGACTTGGATGGAAATAGAAAAAATATTTTTTTTAGTCATAATACAATAAGCATTGTTGACATTGCAGTTAGGTAAATATTGTTTTTATGTATGCCTACTTTTAGGATTCACGAGCTGTAACAAGAAATGGTTTGTTGAAAAAAGTAGAGTTATCAAAGAAGAAAAAGGTTTTTTGATAAACTACTCAAATTTGGATACAGATTACCGTTTTATACCTGCCAAAAATGTAATAAAAGCTTCAACAATTTTGGATGATAATTTAAAACTTAAAACAGGGTTTTACCTGAGTAATAAGAATAAATGCAAAGAGTTGATTTTTTTGCAGAATAATCCCAAAAAATATTCTGTAACCCCTTTAAAAGAGAATATTCCAATGAGACATAAGATAGACCTATATGTTCAGCCAGTAAAACTTTTATACGTTGATGGGCTACAATACAATAAAGATGTTGAGACACACATTTTTTTGCTTGAAGGAGAACAATTATCTTTAGAGTACCAGAAAAAAAATGTAACAGTATTTTCAATAAAGGAGTTATAGATTGTTAGTTAATCCTCTATGTATTTTTCTGTCAGTTTATCCAGTTTTTCCTCTAATAGAGTCTTTTTCTTTCTCAGGCTTTTTACCGCATTAATCCTACCTGCTTGTGTTCTATATTGTGGAAGTTGGCTTATATCGGCTAAATTGCAACCTTCAATTACAGCTTATGCTTCTTTCTTAAGAAAAGAGATCAGGTTATTCTATCACCAGTTTATAGCTTCCAAGTAACTTATTGCTACTGCTTTCCATTATATTAAAAATATATAGGCCTGCCGATAGATTATTTTTACTGATAGTTGTTTCTGAACCAAGTTGATTCATATATACATCTACAACTTTCCCCATTATATCAATTACATTTAAATCGTATGCAAACGGTAATTGCTTACTTAACCTAAACGTAGTTTGACTAGTGAAAGGATTAGGTGCGATTGATGCATGTGTGCCATAAACAGACTCCAAAACATTTGTTGATACTTCTACATCAATGCCAACAGTTATGTTGCAAGTTGATTGATTACCATTATTATCCGTTGCTGTAACCATAACATCATTGCTTCCTTCATCCGAACTAAAAAACTTTACTTTGCTTAAATCTACACTCGTTAATCCACATACATCTCCAACACTTTCGACAATTGTATTTTGCGTAATAGTAATACTATCTCCCTCATTTATCTTAAGTATGGTGTCTATGCAAACTAATGTTGGAGAGGTTGTATCGGCAACTACTACTTTAGTGGTACAAACATCAATGTTGCCTTTTATATCTTCTATGGTTAATACAACGTCGTTAACACCACCTATGTCATCGCAAGAAAAGTTTGATTGGTTTAAATAAATCTTCTCAACACAGTCCATAGGCGTTGAGGGATTCACCTTTATTTGGTCAACTTGCAATGTTCCCTCCCCATTATCATCCAGATAAATCTTCATGTCTGTAACACATTTTGCTTTAGAAGCGAAGGTGTCTATTATGGTAATTCCAGTAGAACAAACATCCTTATTCCCAGCTTTATCTGTAACAGTTAAATTAATTGTATTTAGCCCTATATCATCGCAAGAAAAACTTGTCTTATCTAATGACATATCTTGGATACAATCTCCATTGTCTTGGGAGTTAGAATTTATTTGGTTTGGTAATAAAGTTGCATTACCACTTTCATCTAAATAAACATTCAAAGAACTAATACAGCTTGCAGTTGGTGATATGGTATCAATTACTGTAACTTGCGAAGTGCATTGATCTTCATTTCCCGCAGCATCTTTAACCGTTAGGGTCACTGTATTGACTCCTATATCAGTACAAGTGAAATTGGTTTTGTCTAATGTCATTTCAACAATGCCTACATTATCTTGAGAATTAAGATTAACCTGATTTGGCTGAATAATAACATTGCCATTTTCGTCTAAATAACTTTTCACAGTTGAAATACATTCAGCTATTGGGTTTACGCTATCTATAACTACCTCCCTAAGATTTCCAAACCAAACTATATTAAAGACTGAACTAGTTGCAGATACGATATCGATATTGCCATCTTGGTTAAGATCAGCAAAAGAAATATGTTCTGGATTATCTTCTCCATTACTGATTATATTTTGACCACCAAAATTTCCATTTCCGTCATTTTCATACCATGCAATCTTATCATCAAACCGAGAAACTGAAAGTACATCATTATCACCATCTTTATCTATATCAATTGCATACGTCATCCGAGCTCCTTTAGCTTGAGTTGTAATGATATTTTGACTACCAAAACCCCCACTTCCATTATTCTCATACCATGCAATCTTATTATCCAAAAATGAAGCTGAAAGTACATCATTATCTCCATCACCATCTAAATCAGAAGAGAATATATAGACAGGTACCTCAAAAGCTCTGCTAATTGTTATTTCCCCACCAAAATTTCCGTTGCCATCATTTTGATACCATACTATTTTATCTAGATCTTCAAAAATATTACTGCCATTGCCAGAAGCCGAAAGCACATCATTATCTCCATCACCATCTAAATCAATCGCAAATACAGATCTTGCAAGACCCGCATCAGCTGTTATAATCTTTTGTGCTCCAAAATTTCCATTCCCATCGTTTTGATACCATGCTATTTTATCGTCATTTTGAGAGGATGATAAAATATCTAGATATCCATCTCCGTCTAAATCCTCTGCATATACTTGCAAAGCTCCGTGGGCATTTGCAGAAATTACTTTTTGAGAACTGAAATTTCCATTGCCCTCATTTTCATGCCACGTTATATTATTATTCAAATAAGAAGCCACAATTACATCAACATCGCCATCATTATCCATATCCGCCGCATATACAAATTGAGCACCCATAGCTTGAGTAGAAATTACTTTTTGGGGGCTAAAAGTTCCACCTCCCTTATTTCTATACCAAGCTATTTTATTGTCTCCTTCTGAAGAAGAAAGTACATCAATGTTTCCATCTCCATCGAGGTCGGCAGTATACACCGAGGTTGCGCTCACAGCAGCAGTTGTAATAGTTAATTGTTCTCCAAAGTTTTCATTCCCATCATTCCTATACCAGGCTATCTCTGAATCACCCGATGCCGCTGAAAGAATATCCACATCGTTGTCATTGTCTAAATCATCCCCATAAATTGAAACCCCACTATTTATTAAAGATGCAATAGTTTGTTGTCCACCAAAATTCCCATTCCCATCATTCTCATGCCAGGTAACTTTATTCGTTTCCCGTGAAATAGCAAGCACATCCATATCACCATCATTATCTATGTCTAATGCTCGTGCATCTCTTGTTCCCTTCGCAGAACCTAAAACGCTTTTTTGACTACTAAAATTTCCATCCCCATCGTTTTGATACCATGCTATTTTATATTCAAAATTCGAAGATGAAAGTACATCTATATCACCATCATTATCGATATCGGCAGCATTTATAAATGAAGGCCCCGAAGCCAGCGTAGCAATTATTTGTTGACTGCCAAAATTTCCGCTTCCATCATTTTTATACCAAGCGATCTTTCTATCTTGTTCTGAACCTGAAAGGACATCTATATCGCCATCTCCATCCATGTCTGAAGTAAAAATCGAATTGGGAGAATTTACAAGGGTTGTGATAAGTTGTTCACTTCCGAAACTCCCCATACCATCGTTTTTAAACCAAACAATTTTATCATCTAATCCAGATGCGGCAATGACATCATTATTTCCATCAGCATCTATATCCGCAGCATATACATAGGTAGCACTATTTACTGAAGTAGTTATCACTTGTTGATCTCCAAAATTTCCATTTCCAAGGTTTTTGTACCAGGCAATTTTGTCATCGCCACGAGAAGAAGAAATCAAATCTTCTTTCCCATCTTTGTCAATGTCAGAAACAAAAAAGGAGGTAATTCCAATTGCATTAGTCGTGATAATTTGTTGATCACCAAAATTACCATTCCCATTATTTACATACCATGACATTTTGTTGCCTCCAATAGAGGCAGAAATTACATCCTTATTTCCGTCCATATCCACATCCAATGTACGTACAAAATTAGCTCCAGGAGTTTCTTCAAATTCAATAACTTGCTGTTGTCCAAATGGTTGCGATTGCACGCAAATAAATAAAAGTGCAGATACACTTAAAAAAAACAATCTCATCTATATTATTATAATTTTTTCTAACAAAGATATAGATTTAGTACTAGTATGTAATAGAAACTACCAAATTTCACACTTGTCAAGGTCAATATGAGATCAGTTTTGTGAATTGCAATCTACAAGGAATCATCATTGATGACACCCTACCCTATGAGATCGATTCTAATGATCAAGCGGGGCTTTTGGGTTTTGATGACTCTTATATAAATTTTATTAAATGTAAATTAGATTCAGAAGTTGAAGAACGACTCAAATCAATAAGGCCAGATATATTTGAAATACCTGAAGATTTACTAAATAAAAGTCCTTATGCTAAATTCTATAATTTACATCTTAAATTATAAAAGAAAAAAAGAATAATAGCTGTTTCAGAAAATACTTTGAAGTAATTTCTAAATGAGCTAAATGGCCATGGTTCTTCACTCAACTAGAATCTGTTTTATCTTTTAACCGTAAATCTAAAAGTCGCTCCTTCCCTTTCCTGAGTTACCCATATTTTACCTCCTGCCCTTGTAATGATTCGTTTAACTAGCGCTAATCCCGTTCCTGTTGTTCTGCCCTCATCTTTAGTTTTTAGAGTTTCAAACAAATTGAATATTCGTTCATTATAACTTTCGTTAATGCCAGGACCGTTATCACTAAAGATAAACTCATAATCATTTTTCTTTTCTTCGCAAGCTACCTCAACCTTTATATTATCCTTATCATGGTGATGAATTAGTGCATTATGTATCAAGTTATCAAAGACTAGATATATGTGACTTTTATTGAAGGTTATCTCTGGTAAATTATGAATTTTAAACTTCGCCATTTTATTAACCTCCTGTTCTTCAATAACCGCTCTCACTAATTCATTTAAATTAATTTTCTCTTGTGTCTCATCACTTAAATCAATTTGTCTGTACGCAAAAATACCCTCTAATAATTTATCCATACGTTCTGTGCGATCTCTAATCAAAGACAGAATCTCTTTCCCTTCATTATCAAACTTATCTGTATAATCTTTTATTAACCAGTTATTTAAAGCAGATATTCCTCTTAGGGGTGTTTTTAAATCATGAGAAACTGCTTTCGCAAATTGCTCAAGCTCAAAATTCTTTTCTACTAATTCTTCTGTTTTTGCTTCAATTTCTTGCGTCCTTTCTATAACCCTCTTTTCTAGAGATTGATTTAGAAGTTCTAACTGTTTGGCCACACGTATCCGAAAAGAGGCCATAATTATTGAGAGTACACCAACAACTACAAGTGCTAAAAGAACTGCTAAAGCATTTGTTTCTAAATTTTGAGAAATGCATAAAAAATAAACGGTTACAATAAAGCTGAAGATTGCATGCAAAATAATCAATAAAGGCCTGTGATAAACTACCACTACAATGCAAAATGCTGCCAAGAGCCCTAAAACATAATTTGTGCTAAAATCGTTTTTAGAAACAATCCATATTATCCAAAAAAGACAAGATGTTAATACGAAAAACACAAACCCACTAAAATACTTTTTAAGTACTTCTATATTTAAGTATGAGCAGACACATAATACCACCAATATAGTTGAGAATATAGCCCTGTGAGCAATATAATCAATAGCAGTGGGGTCTATATACTTCAAAACAAGACCATACAACACCATAAAAAATGCTCCAAGAAGACAAAAAATCCTGTATGGATTCAACTCATAGTCCTCTGTAAAAAATATATCTAAGAGCCTTTGCACTTCTTTAAAACTAATATTAAATTAATTAAATAGCAGGGGTTCTCTATTTTCAATTGAGCTAAGAAGCATTTACTTTTTAATGGTAAACCGAAAAGTAGCTCCTTCTTCTTCTTGAGTCACCCATATTTTGCCCCCAGCCCTTGTTATAATCCGTTTAACCAATGCAAGTCCTGTGCCTGTTGTTTTGCTTTCATCTTTAGTCCTTAATGTTTCAAATAAATTGAATATTCGTTCATTATAACTTGCATCAATACCGGGTCCATTGTCGCTAATTATAAACTCATAATAATTCGCCTCTTCTTTGAAAGCAACTTCAATCCTTATATTCTCATTGTTATGATGATGAATTAGTGCATTACTAATCAAATTCTCAAATACTAAATAAATATGGCTTTTATTAAATTCTATTTGTGGTAACTCATGAATGTTAAACTTCGTCGTTTTAGGAAATTCTAGCTTACTAATGACTTCATCGATCAGCTTATTTAAATCAACTTTTACTAAATTTTTATCGTTAGAATCAATTTGTCTATAAGCATAAATACCTTCAAGTAGTTTATCCATACGTTCTGTACGATCCTGAATTAAAGACAACATTTGCTTACCCTCTTCATCAAATTTGTTTTGATAATCACTAAGGAGCCAATTATTTAAGGTAGATATTCCTCTAAGCGGAGTTCTTAAGTCATGAGAGACGGCTTTTGCAAATTGTTCTAATTCAAAATTCTTCTCAACTAACTCCATTGTTTTAGACTCAATCTCTTTAGTCCGTTCGATTACTCTTTGTTCTAAAGTCTGGTTCAACAATTCTAATTGTTCAGCTGTACGCATCCTAAAAAGAATAGTAACAAGTGAGAGTGTTGCTACAACCATAAGTGCTAACATAACAGCTAGCGCATCCGTTTCTAAGAACGCGGGGTTTGCAAAGAATAAAAAATAAATCGTTATAAAAAAACTTAAAGTAGTATGGGCAATTATAATAATTGGTCTATGATACAGCCCTGTTATGGCACAATAAGCGACTAACAGCCCTAAAACATAATTAGACGAAAAATTATTCTCCGCAACTATCCATGCTACCCAAATAAGAAGCACTGATAAAATCACAAAAGCAAAGGCACTAATATACTTCTTAATAAAAGCAATATTTAAAAATGACAGCCCAAATAATATCAACAACAGGCTAGCAATAAAAATTCGATGACTGATATAATCAACAACGGTGGGATCAATGTATTTCAGAGTTATCCCATAAAGAACCATAAACAAAGCCCCTAACACACAGAACAACCGATATGAATTCAATTCATAATCTTCTGTAAAAAAAATTTGTTTTAGTCTTTCCACTATCTAGGAACTAATGTAAAAATAAAATGTGTAAGCCAAATGCACTCATTAACAACATTAAAATTAGATATTACGAAAATAAAGATCAATAGCGACGTATTATCAAATATTTTAAGATTTAAATTAATATCTATTGTATTTTGGTAGATTAAATTGAATTGTAATTCACAATGAATGATTATCAGTATTACAACAACCTATTTAAAGGTAAAGATTTACCTCTCGCTTATATTGATTTAGATTTATTAGATCTGAACATTAAGACCATCCTAAAACGATCTGGAAGCACTCCTATACGAGTTGCATCAAAGTCTGTAAGATGTACCGAAATGCTCAAAAGAATATTTGCTGCAAGCAGCCAATTTCAGGGTATTATGTCTTTTACGATTAAAGAAGCCTTGTTTCTTTTGGCCAAAGGTTTTGACGATATATTACTTGGATATCCTTCCGTTAATGTAGCCGATTTAGAAAATCTCGTAAAAGCTACAAAAAATGGCAAGCGTATCATTCCAATGACAGATTCTATTGAACATTTTGAGCTTTTGGATAAAATTGCAAAGCAAGAAAACACTGTCCAACCAATCTGCATTGATCTAGATATGTCTTCTAATTTCCCGGGCATTTATTTCGGAGTTTACAGATCTCCAATTAACTCTATTCAAAAGTTTGAAAAATTAATCAATGAATTACCAAAGTATAAAAATTTAGAACTCAACAGCATTATGGGCTATGAAGCCCAAATTGCAGGACTTGGAGATAATAATCCTCATACAAAACTTCAGAATCAAGCAGTAAAAATATTACAAAACATCTCCATTAAAGAAATTGCCAAAAGAAGAGGAAAAGTAGTTGAAATGGCCAAATCAAAAGGGTATCCAATTCAACTGGTCAATGGTGGAGGAACAGGAAGTATTGAATCTACCTTGGAAGAAAGTTGGATTACCGAGATTACAGTGGGTTCAGGGTTTTACTCTCCTGGGCTATTTGATAATTATAGTCATTTCAAACATTTGCCTGCCGCAGGATACGCTTTAGAAATTATTAGAAAACCAAATAAAAACATCTTTACTTTAATGGGTGGCGGCTATGTTGCATCTGGAGGAATAGGAATGGATAAACAAGCTAAACCATATCTTCCAGAAGGGATTGAATTATTTGAGAATGAAGGAACCGGAGAAGTTCAAACACCATTTAAATTTAAAGGCAAAGAAAAAATCAGTTTTGGAGATACTGTATTATTTAGACATGCAAAAGCAGGTGAGTTATGCGAACGTTTCAATGAACTTCATTTAATATCCAATGGAAAAATTGTTGATAGCGTTGCTACCTATCGAGGAGAAGGTTTTTGCTTTTTATAAAAGTTATTATTTAAACTCTTCTCAAGGCAAAATGACAAAAAAAATATTGCAATAATCCCTTAACTTAGTTCCTTCTAAATTTTACATAAAACAACAAATGGAATCACAAATTGTAAATGTACACAATCCTATTACAGGAGCACTATTATACACTTTAAATGAACCTAGCAAATCAGAGATAGAACAAGCCTATATTACGGCAAGTAATATACAGCAAAAAGTAGCTGCATTATCATTAAAAGAGCGTATAGAATATGTCTTAAAATTAAATGATTGGATTCTTGCTAATGTCGATCATATTTTAGATAGAGTAGTTTCCGAAACTGGTAAAGCACGTTTTGATGGGTTTACTGGAGAAATTTTTGCGGCTTGCGATGTAATAGACCATTACAAAGGTGCTGCGAAAAAAATTCTAAAAGACAAAAAAGCCCATACACCATTGATGATGATGGGCAAAAAATCTAAAATCACCTATCAGCCTTTAGGGACCATACTTGTAATTACTCCTTGGAACTATCCTTTTTATCAAGGTCTAGTTCCTTCTATACTAGCGTTTCTTGCTGGAAATGCTGTCATCCTAAAACCTTCTGAGGTAACTCCTCTCAAAGGCTTATGGGAGAAAATGTTTGAAGAAAGTGGTTTTCTAAAGGATGCCATCCAACCTATTTATGGTGGAAGAACAACAGGGCAAATGCTAGTAGATGGAAAGCCTAGTAAAATCCATTTTACAGGTAGCGTTGGAGCTGGTAAAAAAATTATGGCGCAGGCTGCAGCTAATTTAACACCTGTTGATTTAGAATTAGGGGGTAAAGATCCTTCTATTGTTTTTGACGATGTAAATATTAGCAGAACTGTTAATGGCGTCATGTGGGGAGCTTTTACTACTTCGGGACAATCATGTACTTCTATTGAAAGGCTCTATGTTCAAGATACCATTTATGATGAATTTGTTGCAGAACTCGTAGATAAGACTAAAAAGCTTCGAACTTCGACTCCCCATAGAGATACCTCGCAAGGGGACGAATGTGATATGGGTTGTATTACAGCACCTTATCAAATTCCAATCATTGAAGAACATATTGAAGAGGCTATTGAGCAAGGAGCAAACCTACTATGTGGAGGAGTTATTGAAAAAGGATCGGCACATATGTTACCGACCATTTTAGAAAATGTAACCCATGATATGAAGATCGGATCCGAAGAAACTTTTGGTCCTATTGTGGGTATAATGAAATTTAAAACAGAAGAAGAAGCCATTGCGCTAGCTAATGATTCTAATTACGGACTTAGTGCCTCCGTCTGGTCTAAGGATTTAAAACGTGCTGAAAGAGTAGCAAAAGCAATTTATACAGGAAATGTATCTATTAATAACCACATGATTACCGAAGCCAATGCGGCATTACCATTTGGTGGAGTAAAAGACAGCGGTTTTGGAAGATTTAAAGGTGATGAGGGCTTACTAACTTTTTGCAATTCTAAGTCGATTGTTATTGACAAACAAGGTTCCATTATAGATCCTCATTGGTATCCATTTTCTATGCCTAAATATAAAATGCTCAACGAATTAACCCAAGCATTTTTTGCACGTTCTAAAAACTGGATTAAGTTTGCCAAGAACGGCTTAAAGGCCGACAGTATAGGCAAAAAAGAGAAAATTAAGTGATGAGTAAAATCTATGAATATATTGTAATTGGTTCAGGTCCTGGTGGTGGACCGGTAGGATACCATTTGCATAAATCAGGTGCAGAAGTATTGATTATTGAAGCCGGTAAGTTTTTTAGGAAAGATACATTTCCACGTAATGAAGCAGACACTTCTGCTCAATTGTATTGGGGAGGCGGTATTGAATTTGACGAAAAAGCCAAAATGGCCTTTCTTAGAGCTCGAGTGGTTGGTGGTACATCTATCGTTAATCAAGCTTTATTAGATCGATTTGATGATATTGCTTTAAATGATTTTAAAGCAGAATCAGGTGTAGATTTCTTTAATGGAACGACTTTAGAACCACACTATGATAACGTAGGCAAATATATTGACATTCATAATTTCAAAAGAGAAGAGATGAATAGAAATGCACAAATGTTTGCTGGTGCATGCGATGAATTGGGATATAAATGGAGTTTCCTAAATAGGGCGCAAAGCGATTGTGCCTTAAATAGAGGTAATGATTGTATAGCTTGTCTTGGGGGATGTCATCGAGATTCCAAACAAAGCTCCATGGTAGCTTATATCCAAAAAGGAGAAGCCAATGGCCTCAATGTATTAGCTGAAACTGAAATCAACCATATAGAACCCAAAGGTGAAGAGGTACATGTTTTTGGTACTACAAGAGGAACAAAAGTCAAGTTTAGAACTAAGAATGTTATCCTATCAGGAGGTGCTTTTGGCACTACTAAAATGCTATATCAATCTGGGATGAAAGAAAAATTGCCTGCGCTTGGTAAAAACTTTTCTACACATCCGCAATTTATGAATTTTGGCGTTTATGACGATCCTGTTAATTCTCATAAAAGTTGCTTTCAGACTGTGGCCTCAAAAGATTCAAACTTTAGAAATAAGGGATTTAAACTTGAATGTGTTTTTGCTGGTCCGGTGTCAATTTCTATGTTATTTAAGCAATATGGTATTGGTCATCAGAAAAAGATGATGGATTATACCAAAATCAGTTGTGTAGAAATTGCTGTAAGAGATGAAAATGTTGGTGAAATAAAGATCAACAATAAAGGTAGATTGGTTGTTAAAAAAGACTTGACCGACCAGGATAAGCAAAGAAGAGATGCTGGAATGGAAGCAGTATATAACATCATGGATAAATCGGGAGCGAAAGAAGTTATTCATGCCCCAATGTATTTTGGATTACATTTAATGGGTGGATCAGTGATGGGTACTGATTCTAAAAAATCAGTCGTTGATCCAAATTTCAATTTGCATGGATACAAAAACATTTTTGTTAGTGATAGCAGTCTATTCCCGAATGCTCCTGGCATCAATCCATCTTTAACCGTTTTTGCATTATCGGAAATGCTGGCATCTAAATTAACCAAGTAACTATTATGAAATCAGCATATTTAAGTAACCGAGCTTTACGATCATTAAATAGATTTGGAGATATTATTATTCCCAGAAATGGACAGTTTCCTTCTTTTTCCGAGTATGGAGGATTAGAACATATTGATAAATTAATAGGATATGCTCCTCAGGATGACATTGCTGATTTAAATACCTTAATGACTATTTTAAGCTTTATGCCAACATTGGTTTTTAGAATAATCATTAAGATGTGTACCAATGCAGCAGAAAAAAATGGGCCACTCTCCTCTCTGTTGCGGCAATTAAATCTAGCGATTAGAGGTCTGATTTTTTCTTGCTATTACTCTGAAAGACCGGGAAGGAACTATAATGGCGTACATCCCACTGAACTTATTAATTCAAGTATTAATAGGGTTATTGATTAAAATGCTTAAACAAAATCAAATTAAACCCAAATATGAACACCTCCCAAATAAAAACTAAAAAACAGGAAATTCGAAATTGTATAGCAAGTGATAAAATAAAGGTAGCATTTGACAAATCCTTTTTATTACCTAAAGAAAATTTAAGAGAGCAATATGACAGTCTGATATTGCTCTCTGGCAGATATGAAAGTATAAAACAAGATAGAAATTTAGGTATTCTTGATGATAAATATGTAAACACTGAAATGGCCAAGATCAGGCATGATCTGCTTAAAACAATAAATAAAATACCTGATATAGCTGCTCACCAACCCACCCAAAAAAAAACAAATGAAGATCTTAGAAACAAACTAAATTCTCTCAAAAGAGACGACCGTTTCAAATATGACCTTTTTTTCTCTTACTCAACTAATGATAGTCAAAAAGCTAGTAAGATATGGGAAACATTAAGAGGCAATGGACTAAAAGTATTTATATCTGAAGAAGCAATGAAATTAAACCCAGGTATTTCTTTTCATGATAAAATAGAAAATGCACTTATTACAAGCAAGAACTTTCTTCTATTCTGCACAAAAAATGCACTTCAATCGGACTGGGTTAAAACAGAATACCAAACCTTTTATAATCAGTTCTTTATGAAAGATAAATCAAGAAAATTTTATATCTTGAAAAGTAAAGAACTCACCAATACAGAAGTTCCTCTATTATTAAGAAATTTACAAATTGCAGAAAACACAGATTATATAATTAAATCTATTATTCAAGAACAATTTTCGTATACCAATCAAGAGAACATAGATCAAGAGCAGGAATCATCTACCAACCAAGAAAATATTGAGCGAGAACAACATTCGTATATTAGAAAAGAAGTTATTGATCAAAAGCCGAAATCATCTACTTACAAAAAAAACTCTATACCACAAATAAAAGAGTACGATATAAAGGCTAATATTCTTGCTTTTTTAGCAGGTATATTTGTCATTGGTATATTCGTTGCTATACCCTATTTTAATAGAAACAGAGAAAATCCTGTAATTATGACTGCCAAGAAATATTATTGGACAAGTTTTATTATAGTAATGATAATTTATGCTGCAAATTTTATTTATATTTTAATTACCAAGCAATAAATAGCAGTCAAATTAGACTAATCTATCACACATTAAACCTAAAATGCATTACATCTCCATCTCCAACAATATAATCTTTCCCTTCTACATGTAATTTTCCGGCATCTCTACACTTAGACTCCGAACCATAGGTTACAAAATCGTCATACTTTATTACCTCAGCGCGAATAAATCCCTTTTCAAAATCGGTATGAATTACGCCTGCTGCTTGTGGAGCCGTCCAGCCATTGCGAATAGTCCATGCACGTACTTCCTTTTCTCCAGCAGTGAAATAAGTAATCAAGTTCAATAAATTATAAGCTGCTCTAATTACTCGATTCACTCCTGGCTCTTTAAGTCCTAGCTCTTCTACAAATTCCATGCGCTCTTCAATGGTCTCCAACTCAGCGATATCTGCCTCAATGCCAGCACTTACAAGAACAACCTCTGCATTCTCACCTTTTACTAGATTCATTAGTGCCTTTGTAAATTCATTTCCATCTATAACCGCTTCTTCATTAACATTACAAACGTACATTACTGGTTTTGCTGAAAGTAACATCATTTCATTAAGCATCTCTAGCTCTTCATCTGTAACTTGAAGAGATCTGGCCGAATTACCCTCTTGCAAATGCGCTACCAATTTCTCAGAAAATGCTACTGCTGCTTTAGCGCTTTTCTCACCAGTTTTGGCATTTTTCCTAAATTTCTCTAGTTTTTTTTCAGCAACCTCTAAATCTTTTAAAATCAACTCATAGTCTATTACCTCTTTGTCCCGCACCGGGTCAACACTTCCATCCACATGTACAACATTTGAGTTTTCGAAACACCTAACAACATGTACAATTGCATCCACTTCTCTAATATTAGCTAAAAATTGATTGCCCAAACCCTCTCCTTTACTAGCTCCCTTTATGAGTCCTGCTATATCGACAATCTCAACAGTGGTAGGCAATACCTTTTGAGGATTGACTAATTCTGCTAGCTTATCCAATCTTTCATCAGGCACTGTTATAATTCCTACGTTAGGGTCTTTTGTTGCAAATGGATAGTTTGCCGCTAATGCTTTTGCATTTGTAAGCGCATTAAACAAAGTGGACTTTCCAACATTAGGCAATCCTACAATTCCACATTTTAATCCCATGAAAATGAGTTTATTTGAAAATAACAAAAAAGCCCTGTCCAAAATGGTTCAGGGCTAAATAATTTTTAGCTTATTTAATTAGTCCCAGCTTTCAACGTTTTCTTCTGTATCCGAGGCGGTATTCTCTGAGGTAGAAATTTCACTTTGCTCAGATTGCCCTTCATCAAGTTCACTAGAACCAGTACTATTTGAAGTACTATAATCACCATTCCCTTCTTTATTAGTGATATCTTCCGGCTCTCTAGTAAAAGTGTCAAAATCATAATCCGGCATAAGCTCCGTCTTTATAAAGTCGACTGCATCTTCTAATGCATTTACGAATTTGTTAAAATCTTCTTTATAGACGAAGATTTTATGTCTATCATAGCCATCACTATCAAACCTTTTTTTACTCTCCGTAATTGTGAGATAGTAATCATCTGATTTTGTCGTTCTAACATCAAAGAAATAAGTCCTTCTCTTTCCTGCACGTATTCTCTTTGAGAAAACGTCATTCTTGTTGTAGTTGTCGTTCTCCACGGTCTTCTCGTTTAATTTAATTTGGGATGAAATTACAAACAAAAACCAATTATCCTAATGCATACATCCATTTTAAGGAAACATTTTATGCACATTCCCACATCCTGTCAACAAGACTATTATTCTTTAGAAGTTTTTACCAAAGTGCCTCATGCTCTTCAGCGGGGCCATAACCTTCAAAATTCAGCCATTCCCCATTTTTCTTAACCTTACCCTTAAAATGTCCAAAACATTGAGTAAACTTAGATTTCATAACCACCGCATTTAAATTCTCTTTACGTACACCTACTGGATCAAAAGTCAATTCAATGGTTTTGTTTTCTGTATACATTTCCCATACTTGCTGATCTAATGGCTTGGACTTTGAATATTTAAACTTCGTAACGGGTAATAATATTCTATCCTCTCCAATCCATGCAGCATTTTCATATTTACCATTGTGGCCATCTAATAAATTAGCACCAAAACGCTGTCCGTTTTCAAGCGTGCCAGTAATAGATGCCCAATTCCATATCGTATGACGCGGAGGATACCCTTTAGAAAAATCAATACTTCCAAAGTCTCCTTTTTCATTATACGTTTTGCCATTATACTTTATCGAAAAAGTTGCCGGCAAACACACATTTTTATAGGTAAAATTAAATGGCCTTGAAGGAGAAGGACAGATAAAACTTAAACCTGATTGATTGTCGTTCATCTCTACAGAAAGCTCAAATTTACCTTTATAACTAGCCAGTATTTTATTGCCTACGGTATTGATTAAATAGTTCTTTAACTTCCATTCATCATGAAGCCCAGGATCAAAATGATTAGAAAACCCTCCAGGAAGCGTGATCTTGTCTTCTACAAAAAGTTGCTCCGAAGGCACAAAAAAGTAAGTAAAAGCATTGGCTATAAACCCTGCATCTACAACAGCTATCCCAATCATCAGATCTTTTGAATATCCTCCCAAAAACACCCACGTCTTCCTTTCTCTTCTCCTTCTGGGAATAAATCCGTTTTTATCCCAATAACGAGTAGAAGTATTTTTAATAAGTCCGTCATAAACACCCAAAGGAAGCGGATTTCCTTTTTTGAGCAAACTAGATTCCAAGCCATGAATTATCATAGATGGAAGTTATGGTTTTTTTTAATTTTTGAAAGCTATAACACGGTTATATTCTTCTTCAAATGCTTTAAGTTGTTTTTCTGCGGTAAGGCTATCATAACCTAACCTCCCAACAATATAGTTATGTATAAGCAAATACTTTTTCTCTAAATACGGGCGTTCAAAGTATAGACGACCTGTTCTTCTAATAATAAAATCACTTACAGTAGCTACCATCTCCTCTTCTATTCCATACTCAATTTCAGCAAACAGAACTGCATTCTCTTCATCATCAATGCTCTTAGATTTTTCTAAAATTTTATCTGTATTTGAGCCATACTTATAATAGAGGTTTTCAACTATATCTGGATCAATTGATGTAAATCTAGAAGTTAAATCTTCCACATACTCTTTCGAATTTGCAGATCCATTTAAATATCCACCACTTAACTGAATTTGGTCCGTTGTACAGGCGACAAATTTATTTTTTTGCTCATTATGCAATTGTTCCATTGCCTCATCTACAGATCGTTCTGCCATTTTTCTAAATCCTGTAAGTTTCCCACCTGCAATAGAGATAAGTCCTGATTCAGAAATAAAAATTTCATCTTTTCTAGATAGCTCAGAAGGAGATTTTCCATCTTCATGAATTAAAGGACGTAGCCCTGCCCAAGTAGACTCTATGTCCTTATACGTAAGTTGCGTATTAGGAAACATGTAATTAACCGCTTTCAAAACATAATCTGCATCATCTGGCTCACAAAAAGGCGTATTTGTATCTGCAGTATAATTAGTATCCGTAGTACCCAAATAGACTTTATCAAACCTTGGAATTGCAAAAATCATTCTCTTATCTGTAGGGACATCAAAATAAACAGAAGATCTAATAGGTAATTTTTCTCGCTTAACAACTAAATGAATTCCTTTTGTTAAATGCAATCGCTTTCCTTTCACCTCTCCATCAAGTTTTCGTACATCATCTACCCATGGGCCTCCTGCATTAATTACCTTCGCAGCATTAATACTAAATTTATTTCCGCCAAGTTCATCCTGAATAACTCCTCCTGATACTTTACCTTCTTCCGTTAAAAAATCAGTTAAGTTTGCATAATTTAAGCATACAGCCCCCTTTTCAACAGCTGTCTTTATTACCTCTATAACCAAACGAGCATCATCAGAACGATATTCTATGTAAACACCTCCACCCTTTAAAACATCTTCTCTTAATAAGGGTTCTTGAGCAAGCGTTTGCTTTTTATTGATCATATAACGACGCTCCTTCTTAACCACTCCAGCTAAATAATCATAAACCTTTAATGCAAGAGAAGTAGAATATTTCCCTAAAGTCCCCCCCTTAACAATTGGTAAAAGCATTTTTTCAGGAATAACTATATGTGGTGCATTTTTAAACAAAATGGCTCTTTCTTTTCCAACTTCTCTGACTATACCTATTTCGAGTTGTTTAAGATACCTCAAACCGCCATGAATAAGTTTCGTTGACCTACTACTGGTACCAGAGCCAAAGTCATTCTTTTCAACCAATGCAACCTTTAGGCCTCTAGTTATGGCATCTAATGCAATCCCTGCTCCAGTTATCCCTCCACCAATAACTAATAAATCAAACTGAGTAGATTTACATTGTTGAATTATTTCTTTTCTATTATTTGCAGAAAACGCCATAAAAAAAATTGTTCCACAAAAATACTAGCGATTAAAAATCAAATTTTAAATTAGAAATCATCAAATGGTTAAATTCCATATAGGTTATGTCAAAACTTAATAAGATTAAAGAAACATGTATCTATGTCTCCGACTTAGAAGCTACCAAGTATTTTTATCACCATATACTAGAATTAAGCATTATTTCAATTAAATTGGGAAGGCATATCTTTTTTAAGGTCGGGGATGATGTCCTATTATGCTTTATTCCAGAAACGACCAAAAATGAAGGCACATTACCTCCACATTTTGCCTATGGGCAGCAACATTTCGCATTTGAATGTCCAAAGGATAAATATGAATACTGGAAAGATAGACTCACCAAAAACTCAATTACAATAGAACATGAAGCTACTTGGAAAAATGGTTTAAAATCTATTTATTTTAGAGATCCTGACAATCACTCTGTAGAAATTGTTATGCCTGGAATATGGGGGTTTTAAAAAATAGTATGATGTATATTGCAATTACAAATTAAAAGTCAAACTGTTTTTTACAAAACATCATCTAACCAAGCGGGAATTTTAATCACATGCTTGTTGTTGTAATCATAACATAAAAAAGTAGTTTGCACCAAAGCAACCTCTCTATTTCTTTTTTGACTGATCAATCTAAAAAATAATTCTACGCTTTTTAGCGTCTTCTCTCCTATAGCTATTTCAATATTAATGCAATCGTTCTCATAAGCTTGGTTTAGATAAACTGCCGTATTGTTAACTATAATTAAACCGATATCGTTGTGTTTATATCCATTGATTTTTTTTGATTTCAAAAATGCATCTCTGGCTTGATCGGTATAAGCGAAAATCGCCTCATTTGCCAAATGCCCGGCTGCATTGATCTCTTTACAAGTGATATCAATGGATTGAGAAAAGACTACGTTCCCAGGAAAAGTTAATTTTATTTTTGCCAAATCAATTCTTTAATTTTCTACAAAAATACAAGGATTCATATCCGTATTTATAGGGTTAATTCTTCCACTTGCATTATCAAACCATTGTACTGAATAATTAGACCACTCGTTGGAAGTTGTATGTCTTGCATCGGGAATATAATAATCTGTAGAAATAATCTGTGCCCCACTTCTATAGGCATCATACCTAGGAATAGTATCACCACTTCTTGCCTCTTCAGTACCTGCATCTGCACGTGTTCTTATAATATATCCTTTTGCAACCAATTCTCTTATTTCTTCCACCTCACTAGATGCATTTTTGACAATCACTGCCGTTTCGTCCCTACCTTCATCGCTTGATATGAATAATAACCTTCCATCTAATGAAGGATATCCCTCAGCATAAACATCTCCACCTGCAATCAAAATAAACATCACTTTCCCTCTTGCAGCTCCAATAGTAGGCCAATTTTTGTTTAACACTGCTTCTTCTAATGTTGCATAGTTTCCTCTTACATCATCGGGCGTAATGATTTTGTCTCTAGGAAAGATCTCTAACACCTCTTCTTCTAATGCATCTGCAGCCTCACTTGTAAACCTTTTAGGGGTTGCCAAACCAATGAACGAAACGGCACTTAAAAAAGAAGCTCCTTTGGGTTCAATAAGAATAAATAATGGGATATGTGACGAATTAGCATCAGACCAATTTTTAATGGCTTGTAACCCTTGTTTAAAAGTTAAATAATGGGTCATATAATCAAAATCGTGAATGTGTAACATTTTAAAGCCAGGTTGTTGTAATAATGGCTCATTTGATTCTCTTGACTCTCCCACAAAAACGTTTCCTTGACGATTGTAGTATTTCCATCCACGAGGATCATAATAAATATCTAATTCGAAACTTCTCATGTTATGGTTTTCCAATTGCTCATCAATAGGTAAATGCGTATAGTCCCATTCTCTAAATGGGTTAATATCTCCTAAAAAACCAAGTAAGTCATTGACCACATTAAAAATGGGCTCATAAGTTTTTATACGATAGCTATTGTGACTTCCTAAAACCTGTATTTGATTAATTTTCAATGAATCAATATTGTTATTGTAACATTCAATATTAAACTTCTGCTCTTCATCCAAGCTTACATTATCTTTCTTACATCTAATCGTTACAAGGATGATAAAAATGAACATATAAATGTGCAATACTTTCTTAATCATACAATTATATTTTAATGGTGCAATTAGGAATACGAGTTATCAAATATCGTGGATAATAAATTCATATTCCAGACAATAAAAGTAATATTTTCGTTGTAGCTATTAAATGTCAAGAGAACTAGAAATAAAGTCACCAAAAAGATCAAAGCCTACATATGCCTATTCTATTATAAGCATATCTATTATTTTATTTCTACTAGGGGGCCTTTTAGCGGGGTTACATTTTGCAAAAAAATATTTAGATAATTTTAGAGAGAAGATTGAATTTGAGTTGGTTTTGAAAGAGTATATCGCTCCTGCCGATAAAGTGCTCTTGAAAAACAAACTTAAGGATGCGACTTACATAAGTTCTTATCGTTATCTATCTAAAGAAGAAGCTGCTAAAAATTTTGAACAAGAATTAGGAGAAAACTTTATAGAATTACTTGGTTTTAACCCATTGTATGATTCGTATATTCTCAGATTAAAAGCTTCCAGTACTCAATTAGATAGTATTGAACAAATTAAATCACAGCTTACGAAGTTAGAGAGTGTTGAAGAATTAAATTATGACATGAACGTAGTAAGTATTATCAATTCAAGATTTAAAACGGTACTAATTGTATTTATAACCATATGTCTTTTTTTCTTTTTTGATAGCATTTACTCTTATTGATAGTACAATAAGACTTTCTATGTTTTCACAGCGCTTTATTATTAGAAGCATGCAACTCATTGGAGCAACACAGTGGTTTATAAAAAAGCCATTTATAATTCGAGGCATAAAAAATGGCATTTTGAGTTCTTTAATTGCTATAGCTGCACTTGGTTTTTTGTTATATTTTCTAAATAACCGATTTAGTTTAGCAATAGATAAAACCGATTTCATTACTTTTGCAGCTATCGCCGGCATTTTATTGGCAGTTGGTGTTATCATTTCTGCCCTAAGTACTGGATTAACGGTTAACAAGTATTTGCGTCTTAAACTCGATGAATTATATTAATTATGGCTGAAGAGAGAGAAAAAAAACTAAACCTTTTATTTATCCAAGTCAAAATAAAGTTTTGTTATTTGATAAAAGTAATTACTTGTTAATGGCAATTGGAGTAGGTTTTATTTTAGTCGGTTTTGCTTTAATGGCCGGTGGAGCTAGTGATGACCCCAATGTTTTTAATGCTGAAGAAATTTATTCTTTCAGAAGGATTACCCTTGCCCCAATTCTAGTTTTAACAGGTTTTATTATTGAGGTAGTTGCAATACTAAAAAGTCCTTCAACCAAATAATTTCGAATGTCTATTATTGAAGCCATAATACTTGGCATCATTCAAGGTCTATCCGAATTCCTTCCCGTTAGTAGCAGTGGTCACATTGAACTGGGTAAAGCACTTTTGGGAGTTGAATTAAAAGATAACATCTTGTTTTCTGTTGTGTTGCATGCTGCTACAAGCAATAAGCACAATTGTTGTTTTTAGAAAAGATATTTTCCTGATTTTAAAGGATCTTTTAGAATTTAAATGGAATGAAGGGACAAGGTTTTCACTATTAATAATTGTTTCAATGATCCCAGCAATTTTAATTGGATTACTTTTTGAAGAGAAAATTGAAGCTTTTTTTGATGGTAATATTGTCTTAGTAGGATGTATGCTCTTGGTTACAGCCCTACTGCTATTATTAGCAGATCAAGCAAAGAATACTACACAAAATGTAAGTGGCTTTAATGCTTTTATTGTTGGCATTGCGCAAGCTGTTGCGCTTTTGCCGGGGATCTCAAGATCAGGCGCAACTATTTCCACTTCTGTACTTCTAAAGATAGACCGATCTAAAGCTGCTAAATTCTCTTTTTTAATGGTACTTCCTTTAATTTTTGCTAAAATGGCAAAAGACATTATGGATGGAAGTTTATCTCAAGTTTCATCGGAAATAGCCCTTCCAATGACCCTTGGGTTTATCGCCGCTTTTTTGACTGGTTTGGTTGCTTGTACTTGGATGATTAAACTAGTAAAAGAAGAGTAAATTGACCTATTTCTCCATTTATTGTCTAATTGTAGGTTTAATAGCAATTATCGCCGGATGCATGAAATAAATCATATTGATAATTTTTATGATGGCAAAATGCTATTAATTGACAAGCCCAAAAATTGGACTTCTTTTGATGTTGTCAATAAAGTTAGAGGTAGTATAAGACACAATTATAAAAAAATCAAAGTTGGACACAGTGGTACTCTGGATCCTCTTGCAACAGGTTTATTAATTTTATGTACCGGAAAAAAAACAAAAACCTTACATGAACTACAAGGCTTAGACAAAACTTACAAGGCTACTTTCTGTGTAGGAGCAACTACGCCTAGTTTTGATTTAGAAACAGAAATTGACAAAACTTTCACTATTGATGCACTTACCGAAAATCAGATTATTGAAACAGCAAAATCCTTTATAGGACAGCAAGAACAGCTTCCACCTCAATACTCTGCGATAAAGAAAGATGGCATTGCTGCATATAAATTAGCCAGAGCAGGAAAAAAAGTAGAATTAAAAACAAGGCCTATCACCATTTATGATTTTCAAATTATAAGCATTGACCTTCCATATATTCATGCCATAATAAGTTGCTCAAAAGGCACCTATATACGCTCATTAGCGCATGATTTTGGAATGCGATTAAACAATGGTGCGTATCTTTACGATCTTAGAAGACTTTCGATTGGTCAATATCAAATAAAGGATGCTTGGCAATTGGATGACCTTATAGATAGAATTAAGGAATTAAAGTAGCATGAACGTTTACAAATCCTTTGAAGAATTAAAATCAACACCACTCAACAATCCAGTACTTACTATTGGCACTTATGATGGTGTGCATTTTGGTCATCAACAAATTATAAAGAGAATCATCGAATTATCAAAAGAGGTTAATGGCGAAAGCACCATTTTAACTTTTGATCCTCATCCAAGAATAGTTTTAAACCCCAATTACGATCTTAAATTATTATGTTCTGTTGATGAAAAAATTCAATTATTAAGTGAATATGGAATTGATAACTTAATAGTTGCTCCTTTTTCCAAGTCATTTGCGGCAATGGACGCTAAAGACTATATCAGAAATATTTTAGTTAAAAATTTTGAGCCTCATACTATTGTTTTAGGCTATGACCATCATTTTGGCAAAGGAAGAAAAGGAGATATTCATTTATTGAGGGAACTACAATCCGAATTTAATTACAAACTAGAAGAAATTCCGAAACAAACGATTGATGATATTTCAGTTAGTTCTACAAAGGTGAGAAATGCACTTTTAAATGGAGATATAACCACCGCAAATCAGCTTTTAGCACACCCCTATTTTCTTACCGGACAAGTAGTTCATGGGAATAAAATTGGTAGGACATTAGGATTTCCTACAGCAAACATTCAAATAAATAATCCATATAAACTTATCCCTCCTGTTGGCATCTATGCTGTTTATGTTAAAATAGATAATTCCGTTTATAAAGGAGCTTTAAGTATAGGTTATAGACCAACAGTTGTTACAAGTGGTGGATTAACTATTGAAGTGTATATTTTAGATTTTAATCAAGATATATATGATCAAGATATAGAGCTTATTTTTAAAGGCAAAATCAGAGATGAACAAAAATTTGATTCAAAAGAAATACTTATTGATCAGATGAAAAAGGATGTAAAAAAAGTGGAAAGCATATTACAATAAAATATTGCTTTAACCTTCCTATATCAACCAATTATACTACTTCAGCATCCAAATTCATTCTTTCTGTAAATTCATTGGAAAAAAATCCGCGCGCATTATACTTTTTGTATAATTGAACCCATTCAGTAAAATAAGGATGATAAATCTGCTCTGCAGTTGTTCTATCAATCCAGTTCATTTGTCCCCAATGAGGACGACCTTTAAAATCATCATTGATAAGCGCGTCATAAATTATTTGTAATTGTTCTGGCGCTCCTTCTTGCCATTTAAGCAATGGTATTTCTAATGTACAGACATTATAGCCATATGCAAAAGACAAACGATGCTTGCTTTCTTTTACAAACCTAATTCCAATTGGTGAAGTATGCCAAAAATTATGCTTTGCCGCCAAATCTATAATTGTATCAATAGCTTTAACGGCCTTGTCAATAGGAACAGCAATTTCAATTGAAGTTGCTTGATATTCACCACCCCCTAGATAAAAGATCTTATATGATAAATCCGTACTTTCTCCCCCTCTGTTTCTCTTTAAATACTTGGTAAATCTTCGATTTGCTAATCGAGGAAATTGAGAAGCAAACTTTTGTAATGGAAGACATAATTTTTTTAACTCTGGTTTAGCATCTATTGACTGGGTACTAACTCTCTCCCTAATAGTTTTCATAACAACATACTCTCCTCTAAATTCATTAGGATTAAGAATTAAATCAGCAAATTCATAATTAAAGAGCATTGAAAAATGTTCTTTTTCTGTCTTCCAGTTTGTAATTGATCTAGTTTCTTTTAGTTTGAAAGATTCTTCAACTTTTAAAACCATCCCAAATACAATTCCCATGCACCCCATACTTATAACCATTTGATGAAATAAATCAGCAGTACAATTATCTTCCAATATTTCTATACTAGAATCCGGTAAAGGAATATCCTTGTCTCTTTGAATTCTGACTTTTTTAATATGATTGTCTTCATCAATTATATACATATCAATAGCTCTTACGAACTCAGCCATCGGGCCAACCTTTGAATTACTTCCGTGCGTTCCAGTGCAAATTGCTCCAATTAGGCTTTGTCCATCATAACTTCCCATATTTGGTAAAGCATATCCAAGTTTACACAACGAGCAATTCGCTATTTTAACAGAAATTCCTGCCTCAATATGTACTAGATGTTCGTTATTTACTTTTCCCAAATAAATACCAACTTCATCTTTATCCCGAGTTTCATCAAATCTAAAAGCTGATAAATCTAAGCACGACATGTCATGATTTGGGCGAGCTACATCCGACGATGAATGTTTACCTCCAAAGGGTTTAATGTGCATATTGTTTTCGTGACATTTAGCTAATACCTCTTCTAATTCTCCTATATTTTTAGGTGTAAACCACTCCTTTACTTTTCGCTTTGATTCTGGGGTCATAAGATAATCATGCCAAATCCCAGATTCCGGCCGACCTCTTTCTTTAAGTTTTCTTGTTGTTATACCTGGCTCTAAACTATAATCCTTGCCGTTTATATCTTTGAGCAGATCATTAATAGTTGCCTCATCTAATGTTTCAGATATTTCCCAAATTTTATCAAACAATTCATCATTTATCTCTTCTGTTTCAATGTCTAATGATCTGCCAATATGCATTGAGGTTTGTTCTTTTTTGGCAATTTCTTCCAAAATTTCTTGAGCTTCAAGTTGATTCATAGGTCAGGTAGTTTAAATTAAATAAAACGTAATAGGGACTTTAATAGTCTATAAGAAAGATAGTAAAAGAAAAAGACTTAACTAAAGAAATATTTCAATCATTTTTCCTCCTCCCAAGCCTTTTTAACAGCAAGCGCTACTTTCTCTGCTACACTCTTGTCTAAAGTAGATGGAATTATCTGTTCAGGAGTAGGGTTTTCTACACAATCTGCAATCGCTTGTGCAGCATAAAGTTTCATTAGAGGTGTTATTCTGGTTGCTTTAGCCATTAAAGCGCCCTTAAAAATTCCTGGAAAAGCTAAAACGTTATTCACTTGATTCGGCAAATCACTTCTTCCTGTTCCGACAATCATCGCGCCGCCTTTGTATGCTTCCTTAGGAGTTATTTCTGGTATTGGGTTCGCTAATGCTAAGACAACCGCATTCTTATTCATTTTACTAATATCTTCGGCAACCAATAAATCTCCTTGACTAACACCGATAAAAACATCCGCCCCCTCTAAAGCATCTCTAAGTGTTCCTTTCTCATTTTCAAGGTTTACAAAATCTAACAATTGTTGCTTAACACTAGTTAAGTCTTCTCTATCTTTATGAATGATTCCTCGTCTATCACAAATAATTACCTCTTTAACAGGTTCTCTTTTTCCTGGATTTAAATCGGCATCCTTTAACAACTTGGCTATTGCTATGCCAGCTGCTCCTGCCCCATTTATAACCACTTTTAATCTATGAATGTCTTTACCTATAAGTTTACATGCATTGTAGATCGCTGCTAACACAACTATTGCAGTTCCATGTTGGTCATCGTGAAAAACTGGAATGCCAAGATTTTGAAGTTCCTCTTCGATCTCAAAGCAACGTGGAGAAGCTATATCTTCCAGATTAACCCCCCCAAAAACAGGTGCTAAGAATTTAACTGTTTTAATAATTTCTCTTGTATTTTGTGTATCTAAACAAATGGGAAAAGCATTTAATCCTCCAAACTCTCTAAAAAGCATACATTTTCCCTCCATAACTGGGATGGCTGCCTTTGCACCAATGTTACCTAGTCCTAATACTGCTGACCCATCACTTACAACAGCAATTGTATTATTCTTAATAGTTAAATCCCAAACTCTATTGGGAGATTCCGCAATTACTTTACAAGGTTCTGCTACTCCAGGAGAATATGCTAAAGTAAGGTCTACCTTATCCTTTAACTCCATATTATTCTCCACTCTAATTTTTCCTTTTAGCTTATCATGTAAATCTAATGACCTTGAAAAGTAATCTTCCATAGTAAATTTTTAGCAAGCCAGTTAAGATATGTTTTTTTATTTACTGTAACTAAACTTTAGGACGTTATTTAATTGTTAGCCTAAATAAGCAAGCTAAACAGTGTTGGATTATCCATTAAAGGTGTAAAATTAACATCTCTTTGCTCCATTCTTTTAAGTAGCGGAGCGTAATCCTCCTTACTTTTCAACTCGATTCCAACTAAAGCGGGTCCTGAGGTTTTACTATTTTTCTTGGTGTACTCAAATAGCGTAATGTCATCATCCGGCCCTAAAACATCATTTACAAATTCTTTTAGAGCCCCCGCACGTTGAGGAAATTTGACTAAGAAATAATGCTTTAACCCTTCATGCAATAAAGATCGTTCCTTAATATCTGGTGTTCGATCGATGTCATTATTCCCTCCACTTAAAACACAAACTACATTTTTCCCTTTTATTTTAGATGCGTATTGATCTAATGCAGCCACACTAAGCGCCCCAGCGGGTTCTGCCACGATAGCGTTTCTATTATAAAGTTGTAAAATTCTTGTACAAATTCTCCCTTCAGGAACTAAAACAATTTCCTCCGATAAAATCTTCTTACATACCTCCAAAGTATGAGCCCCTACTTTTTTAATGGCAGCGCCATCCACAAAATTATCTATACTCGATAGCTCTACAAGCTTATTCTGTTTTATAGCCTCATACATTGCAGGAGCACCGGCAGGTTCTGCGCCAATAACATCAATCCCCGGATCAAAGTATTTCAAATAGGTGGCTAAGCCACTTATTAACCCACCACCACCAATTGGTGCAAAAACATAATCCAAATTGGTATTGTCAAATTGCTCCCATATTTCTTTACCAACTGTTCCCTGTCCTTCCATAATTAATGGATGGTCAAATGGAGGGACAAAAATCTTATGCTCTTGCTGGCAAAACTCTTTTGCAGTATTTTTAGCATCATCATAGGTATCTCCAACCAACTTTATATTTATAAGTTCTTTGCCTAACCTTTTAACTTGTCTAACCTTTTGCTTTGGTGTTGTTGCAGGCATAAAGATCACCCCTTTACATTTAAGAAGTTTGCACGATAAAGCAACACCTTGTGCATGGTTACCCGCACTAGCACAAACAATACCTTTCTCTCTTTCTGAATCAGTCAGATTACTAATAAAGTTATAAGCCCCCCTTATTTTATAGCTTCTTACTACTTGAAGGTCTTCTCTTTTCAGATAAATATTTGCTCCAAATTCTTCAGATAAAAACTCATTATATTCTAGTGGAGTTTTCTTCACTATGTTTTCAAGCAATTTTGCTGCCGCCTCAATACCGTTTACCGTTGGATGCATATTTTAATATATCTAGCAAATATATATAAAGCCATCATTTTGTTTATTGAAGCCACTATTTATTAATTAATAAGTACTACTATTTATTTTGTTTAATTTTTTTTACAATTAAATGAACAAAATTGTTTTTCAGATGTTAAAGAGATATAAAAATTAAAAATATATACTATGAAAACACACAAATTTAAATGGTTGCCAATATTAGGATTGGCTTTAATTTTCAACTTATTTACTAGCTGTGACGAAGATTCTGAAACACTTTCATCAATTGTAGAAATTGCAACGGGAGATGATGACTTTAGCACTTTAGTTGAAGCGCTTCAAAAAGCTGGTTTAGTTAGTGCATTGGAAGGTGATGGTCCTTTTACTGTTTTTGCACCGACAAATGCAGCATTTAAAACTTTACTTTCAGATAATGGTTTTTCATCATTAGATGATATCGATTCTGCTTCTTTGGCATCCATATTACTTTATCACGTGGTAAATGGCAAAGTACTTTCGACTGACTTATCAAATGGATATGTTGAAACATTAAATAGCACCGGACCAAGCGATTCTAAAGTGAAGCTTCTTGTCAATATTGACGATGGTGTAATGTTAAATGGCGCTTCAGAAGTTACTTCAGCGAACATAGAAGCCACAAACGGAGTAATACATGTTATTAATAAAGTATTATCGGTGCCAAACGTAGTGGATATAGCTACAAATAACTCTAATTTTTCATCTTTAGTTACCGCATTAACGAGAGATGGAAATACCTATACCAATTTACTTAATGGTGACGGGCCATTCACTGTTTTTGCACCTACAAATGAAGCTTTTACAGCTTTATTGGCATCAAATAATGATTGGACCACATTAGCCGATATCCCATCTGCAACACTAGATGCAGTTCTCCAATATCACGTTGTAAATAATGCGAATGTTCTTTCATCTTCACTAACAGATGAAATGAATGTGTCTACGTTTGGAGGAAATGATTTTACTGTTGATCTCACCAATGGACCTCAAATAAAAACGGGTAGTAGTCAAACGGTAAACATTACTGTTACTGATGTTCAAGGATCTAATGGTATAGTACATGTAGTAGATGCAGTATTAGTTCCATAGTAAAATCACAAATAGTTTTCTCTTTTATACTTAGAAAGACCATTGGCAACTGTCAATGGTCTTTCATATTTTAAAATCTAACAAACCAAACTGCATCAAGTGATGTGCGTGATGTTTATACTGAAAAAGTGAAATTTCCTCTCTGTTTAATGAGCCAAAGAAAGGATGCATTACTGTTTTAAATGATTCATCATCAACATAGCTCAAAAAATAATCCAACTCCTGCATCCATGCATTTAGAGCTTCCGTTAAATGTCCAAACTTAAGAGGAACCGTTTTTCCCTCAGGTAATAAAGGAAATTTGAAATTGGGAACTAGCCCATAGTCACTTAACAAAAAAGCTTTTGACCGCTCCAATTTTTCTTTAGGAATCAATAATTCCATCTCTCTTTTATCCGATGAATTTTCAAGGATATAAATTAAATGCTCCACCATATGTTGAGCAGACATTATTCCCCATTTAGGGCTACTTTCTGATTTCAGTTTATTAAGGTATTTCGGCACTTCAGATGTTAAAAATTTAATCTGATCTGCTTCCATCCTAATTCTATATGGTTTATTCCCTCCCATTTAATCGGTTCCAAAATCAATTGGAATTTTCTTTTTATGAAGTCTATTTTCGAATTTGCAGAAAAAACCTAACGGAATTGGCGGCAAATTTAAATTTCCGATACTTTGATATTGCATCATTTCTCCTAACTCTAGAGAATCTAATTGGCCTATTGGTTTATTCTTTAAATCAATGTTTAATAAAACAATTGAATGCTTTTTACTCAAGGTATCTACTACGACGCTATTTGCACTATCACTTAGAACCTGTCCCTTCAAGTTTAAACTAATAAAAAAGAAGCCAACTATAAAAATTAACCTTCGATTTAGCAATAAATGCCCTATCCCAAATATGCTGAGTACATCCATGAAATCTTTTCTTGTTGACTAATATAGTCACTCATTAGCGCATTAGTTCCCTCATCATCCGCTTTATCAGACAAATCAAGTAAATTTCTTTGTTTACTAATCAATACTTCTAAGCTTGACAAAATTGATTGAACAGCCTTTTCTCCATTACTAATATTTTTCTCTTGTTTTATATTTGCTATTTTCAGATAATCAACAAAAGTATGTTTAGGTGTATTCCCTAAAGTTAAGACCCGTTCTGCAATCTCATCAATCTTAATTTGTAGATCATTATATAATTCTTCAAATTTAAGATGCAATTCGAAAAAGCTCTTCCCTCTAATATTCCAATGAAAGCCTCTAGTATTTTGATAAAAAATTTGATAGTTTGCTAATAAATCATTTAAAGATTTTACTAGTTTTTCTGCATATTTAATTTCAATCCCAATTTTATTTTTTGACATAGTATTTAATTTTATAAGTCAAAAATATCATCACTGACACATAGAATCAATTGATAATATTTATATTTAATTAGACAATATTTATAAGAAGTTTCTTTTCACATTGAAAGAACTTTTAGTTGAGGTTATTTGTTAGCTACAAAAAAAACAAATGAGAATAATTGATCAAATAATGCCCTTCAAATCACAGTATAAAACCAAGACTTTCAATTTAAAAGGTAAAAAGGCACTGATCGTAACTACAAGTCAAGCCACATTAGATATTATTGACGAAACAACGGACACTGTTATCAAAATAGGAAAGCCAACGGGAGTATATGCCGCAGAAATGACGGAACCGTATTATGAATTTTTGGATGCGGGAATGGAAATAGACATCGCAAGTATAAAAGGAGGAAAAATACCAATAGAGAAACTTTCCCTTATGTGGCCTGTGGCAACAAAACATGACCAGAGATTTAAAAACGATAAGTTATTTAAAAGTAAGGTGTATAACTCATTAGAAATCTCAAATGCAAACATTAACGATTATGATATTTTGTTTATGTCTGGAGGATGGGGAGCGGCATACGATTTAATGCAATCCAATGACTTAAATCAAAAGATAAGCGAAGCATACGCAAAGAAAAAAATACTTGGAAGTGTTTGTCATGGAGCACTTGGCTTTATTGGTGCCATTAAACCCGATAAATCGCCATTAGTAAAAGGAGTTAAAATGACTGGTGTAACTAATAAACAATTGAGCGAATTAGGAGTTGGAGTTACCCCAAAACACCCTGAAACAGAACTGAGAAATGCAGGAGCTCTTTACGAATTCTCAACTAATCCCATTAAAGATTTTTTTGCCAACCATGTAGTTGTAGATGAAAAACACCTTATTGTTACAGGTCAAAATCAAAAAGGAGGAGTCGAAACTGCTCAAAAAGCAATGGAGTTATTGATCAGTACATCTAAAAAATAAAAAATTACACGTATAAATTTTCCTTAAACTTTTCTGCATTAATAGTTATATCATCCTCCCCAATTTGATCAAATGGGTTTTCTAAATGGCTTTGAATATTATCTAAACTTACTAAAATTACCGAAAATAAAACTGGAATGACAAATTCCAATCCTTTGGAATAATCTTTTGATATATATGCAAAATAAGGTCCATATACCACCGGTAAAATTGAAATAAACACATTACTAAAAGTCCTTAATGTTCTAGGTGTTCTATATTGATATACATGTTTAATTTGCTCAAAAGAAATCATCATTTTACTTAAAAATTGATTGCATCTTGAGACCTCACCACTTGCTAATCCATTATTTCTGAGCTGTTCCTTGATAAAAACAGAAAGGTTAGAAAATGCATTATAGACATCTTTTTCGTTTTCGCGCATCTTCTTAACTGGTTCAGAGAACATTGTTCTGAGCGTCTGCAATAATTTTTCTAGTAAATCTGAAAGTTGTGTTATGGCTTCTTCATTATGTTCTCCCAGCCAATCTCTAGCAGCAAAATGTAAAGCTCTACCATGAGCTTTTATATTACCATAATCATCTAAAGCCACCTCTCTTCTTTTATAAGCCCCTCCAATTGAAAATACAATGGGAAAAATGATAGACGTACCAATTAAGGTAAGCGGGAAATCTGCTACTAAATCATATTTAGCACAAAAGAACGTAGATAAAACAGCTAGCAAAGTAATAATTAGAGTTTTAATATTGATTATTAAAAACAACTTTTTTAAGCCCTTCACTATAAACCTCATAATAATTTATTTATGGCGCAAAAGTAATCATCAAGATTATACTTCGACTAATAAAAAAAGGCACCTTATTAAAAGGTGCCTTTAAATTTTATTTGTCAATAAAGACTCTTCTTAGCAAGGAAGTGTATTACATATACCTGTTAGAATATCTTTTAGAATTGGTGTTACAATTGCACAAACAATTGTTCCAACAAACGGGATACCTATTGCTGTACCAATTGCTTCACACAATTGAGGACCACCAATAAGTGCCGCAATTCCAACGATTCCGTTACATAGGTCTCTCCAAAAACATCCAGCCCGCAAGTTTGCGCTACCAGCACCTGCAACCATATCTGTAAGTTCACTACTATTATCAATGGCTAGAGAGAATATTGCTTGTCTCTCTGCACTTTCTATGTCGCCTAGTTCTGGTAATTCATCATATAATCCCCCCAGGCTTTTACCAATATTATTAATGCTATTTGAAAATGCTTCAATAGAAATACCAAGTGCATCCTCTATCGCTGCAATCTCCTCTAATCCGAAATTTCCATTTTGAATTTTAGCAGACAATTCTTCTATTTCATCTATTCTATCTGCCCAATTGTTATTTGCAGACACTGCTGCTAAATCAGTCAATGCTTCAACAGCATTTCTAAAATTATCGCTTTCAGATACTTTTTGATCTATAGACTTGGCTTCAATTCCTCTATTCTCATCAGTAGAGCAAGAAGTAAACAAAAATGATCCTCCAAGGAAAGCCATAAATAATAAGAGTGTGTACTTTTTCATAGTATTGATTTAATTTGTATAATAGTTGATTTTATGAATTATAAATGAGCTATTTCTTAAAATTAGTTAAAAACTGTTTCGTTTTTGATTTAATCATTTTAAAAAAATGTAAATGAATACTGTTCTTAAAGATATTGAGACGGAAAATGACCTAAAAAGGTTGTTTGAGTTGTTTTATAAGAAAGCTGAAAAAGATGAAATTATAGGAAACAAGTTTGATGACATTGATATTCAATCACACATACCGATAATAGTCAATTTTTGGAATTCTATTATATTTTCTAAGGGTAAATATTCTGGAAGTCCATTTGATAAACATTTACCCTTAAACTTAGAAAAAAAACATTTTGACAGATGGCTTTACCTATTTGAAACAACTGTTTATGAATTATTTCATGGAGACACAGCTAACTTAATGGTAAAAAGAGCATATTCCATTGGCGCTATTTTTCTTAGCAAAATAGAATATTTAGGAAAATATCATAATTAGAAATCCTTAAAGGTTAGCTCTCAAAAAGCGTACTATATCCTCCAGATAAATTGCATTTAAGCTTCCTGAATGCGTATTCCCTTGCGCAATGATTAGTTTAGAGGATACGCCCAAATTCTTTAATGCATCGTCCATTCTCTTTGCCTGTTGATATGGAACGATCTTATCTCTATCACCATTAATATTTAAAAAAGGTGGTGCATCTGCAGTAACATAATCTAATGGATTTGCTTGTCGATACTTATCTGGGCACTCACTAATAAAACATCCTAATAATGCATATGGGGGTGATTGTTTATTGGTTTCATAATCAATCAAACACTCTCCACAATCCTTATCTCTTGTCATTGTAAAAAAGTCCACTGGTCCATGAATATTTACTACTGCTTGAACTTTTGAATTTTGGCTAAGATGATTTCCTACATTTCCTTTAAGTCCAGGTTTATCGCCCGCCAAAGCAGCCATCATAGCTAAGTGAGCGCCAGCGGAATTACCCATCAAAGCAATTTTGTTTTTATCAATTTTTAAGGTTTTAGCATTAGCCTTTACCCAACGAATGGCAGCATTTACGTCATGCAACTGTACAGGAAATTTTGGTTTTCCATTACCTGCTAATCTATAATTAATTGAAATAACGGTAAACCCTTTTTCGGCTAAACGACTGTTAATACCTCTCTGGTCGTACTTGCTACCACCTGTCCAACCTCCACCATGAATATATATAACTACAGGAGATATTCCCTTCGAGTTTTTAGCTCTCAAAACATCACATAATAAAGGTTCTCCGTTGACTTTAGCAAACTCTACATTTGTTACCAACTTAACATTCTCACTTACTTTTTGATTGTTCGAATGAACGGCTTCTTGTAAAATTGTACAATTTGTAAGAAAAATTGTTCCTACAACAAAACAGGTAATTAATTTAAAAATCCTCATGACCAATAATAATTCTTTCTAAAATACAAGTAATATCAAAAATGAAACCAAAATTTACAGCAGGCTAAGCTTCTTCTTTTTCCAGTGTAACCACTCTTTCTACCGGATTAAATGGACTTACTACAACTGCCCCACTTTCATCTATTAATGTAAGCACTATTTTTACAGCTCCACTTGGCAAACCTTCAATTATATAAGGACACCATTTTGTCAAAATAAATTCAGTTCCATTTATTTCCGCCTTTACTTTATAACCTTCTTCTGACAACTCTACATTTACTAAATAAAAATCTAACATTAGTTTTTCGGTATCTTCTCCCTTATAGGTTCCTTTGGGCCTACTATAAAACATATGTGGTACAGATTCATCAATACTTTCCTCTCCATTGTCTCCAACACTAAACTGCCAAAGTTCAAAGGCATCAGGAGCTTTAACACTTTCATGATAAGATCTTGATAAAAAAGCCAAACCAACGTAGTCTCCTTTTTCCAAATTTTTAACCACTGTGGGCTCATAATGTGCCGAATATGGCTCGTTATTTAAAATGAAATGAATGTGTTGTCCTTTTGCTGAATTAGCACATTGTTTCGTCTCCGCATCCTCCGTTTGACTTCCTAATTCATAATTCTCTACTTTGAACTGAAAGCTAACCTCTTCATTTGGCATCACTTCAGAAATACCTGATTCTAATGTAAGTTTTGCATCTGAAAATTGCGGAGAATAAACTTCTGTAAGTCTTAGATCGCCTTTTTCCAAAACAATAAGTGGAGATTTAACGCAGCAAGACTTCGTACACCCAGGTTTACATGTTTGCTCTCCCTTTTTGCAACAGGCTTTTTTTTCACATCCTGGTTTACATTTAGTCTTTTTAGTGCAACATTTTTTCACACACTCTTTAGAACATGGGTTATTACTATTACATCCTGTAAGGCATAAAGTAAAGGCTAGAAAAAAAGACAAAAAAACTCTCATAGCATTTTCTTTTAGATGGAACTAAGATAAAGCTTTTAATGATTGAAGTAAATATATTGCATGGACATTATTAACATCAGGAAACTCCTGTGCATTAATATCCGACTCTATTTTCTCTATTATCTGTTTACGCAATAATGAAAAATTATTCACATCCACTTTTCTGGCCTTCTTAATGGTGTGAACCATTTCATTTGGTAGTATTTTTTTTAGCCTTGATTTTATTTTAGACGCCGATGTATTAATATCACGTCTATCCTTAGAAAAATCAATCTTATATTTATTAAAATGAAAATCAAACAAGTACTTATTGTAAAGTTTTTGACCATATCTTTCGTCATTACTAATTGAATACCAAAATCTTATCAAATCCAAATCCCAGAAAGGAAGCAAAAAATCTCCACCAAAAAACTCAAATACTCGTGTACCATTTACTATGAATTTGGAAACTTTATTTAGAACAAACCAATTTTGATACGCTTCAAAAAAATTAAACTCATCGATTGATTTACGCTTTATAAAGTATTCATCATTTTGTTTTTTAAAACCAAAATTTTGTGCAATAAAATTATTTAAGGCTGTTTCAGAAAAGTCTTTTACGTTTGTCTTTAGAAGACTTCCTCCTAATAGGTCTCCGCAATAACCAGGAATAGCTATAAAATTTTGTTCTAGTTTATCCTTCTTAGTTAATTCATTTAAGGCAAAAAATTCTTGCTCAAGTGGTAATGAAGTATAAAAATGGTTTTTGAAGGCATATTCCTGCCATCTATTTGCTCCAAAATGACTAAAGGCAGATTCATTATACTCAATAAAAGTCCATTGAAAATCAAGTTTTCTAGCAACTTTTTGGGCAATTCTTTTTTCAAAACTATTCTCCTTTCCGTAAGTATATGCCAATACATTTGTAAAGCCATATTCTTTTAAAATAGATAACAGCAAACGGGAGTCATATCCGCCTGATAATGGCACCAAAATTTGACGATTACCAATTAAACTATACCACCTTTCAAATGCTTTTAGCGTAATTTTATTAAGGTCTTTCAATAAAACGTTAGTACTATCAAACTTTATTTTTGTTTGATGTTTAAAATAAGAGTAAATAATACTAGTCTCCCCCTCAATCCATAAATATTCTCCGCCTTGTAATTGACTTACGCCCTTTTTTAATGTTTCATTACCAAGTGTACACCAGAAGTATTTTAAATATGTGGATTGCCTCTCATTCCAATTATCTCTATCAAACTGCTCTACACAGTCTGTAATTAAAAGTGATGAATCAACCTGCTTGTATAATAATGGGAAATATCGAATATGATCGACTGCAGCTGCTTTGAACTTTGGTGTATTAATTACTACAGCAAAATTACCGTTTAAGCTTTGCAACCTTTTTTCAAAATCATTTCGATCTTCTATGTTGGAAAACCATGCTGCAAGCGATTTATTCTCTTTGATCTTATCATTCAAAAAAGCGCGCCCAATTACATAAATTCCCTCTTTATTTCTAAACCACTTAAAAGACGAAAAAGGATATTCTAAATTGATGACTAGTTGCATTACTCGTGTCTTACCAAGAACTTAATGTACAAAAACAATATCAAATTAAACACCACACCTACCGCAGTAACCAAAGTAATAGCTAAAAGAAAATCATTTACAAGAATACCTATTAAGAGTGCTCCTGCACGAACAAATAAGAAGATAATATTGAATTTTAGCTCCCAGCCAAGTTGTTGTTTTATATCAATGATACTACTTAGCGGCTGTACTATAAAGCCTATAAAAACCCAAGCGATTAAAATTTGTGAAAGCTTACCCGCCATTGTCCATTTTTCGCCAAATAACAAATCAAAAATTGAAGGTCCCAATAAAGCAATCACTATCGTTGGAATAATTCCCAATAAAAATGAAATCAAAAAGGTTCTATTAAATAACTTGTTCAATTGGTTTCCTTCCTGAATCGTACTGGCATTCCTATAAAACACTTGACTAATAGCATTCGAAAATAACCCAAATGGAGACTGAAGTATTTTCAATGAAAAAGTTAAATATCCGATTAGATGTGTACCAAAAAAGGGTTGTAACATAAAAAAAGGCAACTGACGTGATAGGTTATTAACCAAAGAAGACCAGGTACTATACTGAGGAAACTTTCTAAATGTCCTCATCAAGTTAAAATCCAGATTAAACAAAAAAGTCGGGTTTATTTTTGCCTGAGTAATAATAAAAATGGCCTGAACAATATAACCTGAGATAAAGGCAACTACTAAAATATTTAGAGCATCAACACCACACTTCCATAAGCATATTCCTACAGAAAGATTGGTCAAGGCTTGAATTACTCTTGCAATTGATATTGACACATACTTCGAACTTCTATTTAACCACATTGTAATAGGCTGTACAAAAGCAATTACAAAAACCAATATTGGCAACAAATACCAATCTGATTTTATGTTTGTCATTAAATCACTTATTGTAATCGCTACAAAAACAGCAAAAGCAATTAATACTCCGATTGAAATCGCTGCATGATATAGTTTAATTGATTCTATCTCTTTTTTGGGAAGCATAACAGCCACATCATACTTCCAATTTACCACCTCCGATAAGACCATGTAGACGGCAACAAATACTCCAAAAAAGCCAAATAAATCCGGGTTAAATATTCTTGCAAACACAAAATAGCTTACAAGATTAACTAATTGAGCAAAAAAGGACCCCACACTTAAAGTAGAGACATCCTTAAAAAACTTATAAAAAAAACCTTTCTCCTGGGCACTCATTAATCATTGCCTAAGGTCGGAATATTATTTCAAATACTCTATGCGCTCTAAAAAATGGAAACTGCAAGAAATTTTGTGGGATCTACCGGATTCGAACCGGTGACCTCTACGATGTCAACGTAACGCTCTAAACCAACTGAGCTAAGATCCCTAAAATTCAATTTAATTTGCTAACTAAGAAAGGGCTTTGTTCTTTCCAATTGTTCTTTGATGGCTTCATTAAATTCCTCCCCTAACCTATCTACTAAATCGGCCACAGTAGGCACATCTTCAATTACTCCGCAACCGTGTCCAGCGGACCAAGTATCCACCCAAATTTTAGCACCTTCTTTAGGTGGTTTTAATTTTTCTCCGTAGTTAATCTCAGAAGCGTTATTAAATTGAGCCAAATCATATCCTGCCTCCACCAAACTTGGTTTTAAAAAATTGCAATTAACACCCGTAACCATAGGTGTCAAAAGGACATCTGAAGAGTTTGCTTCTATAATCATCTCTTTATATCTATTCGGTGCCGCACTTTCTTTTACGTTGATGAACCTTGTTCCCATATAGGCATAATCCGCTCCCATTTGCATAGCAGCGGCCACATCTCTTCCTGTGCTAATAGAACCTCCCAAAATAATAGCTCCATTATATATAGATCTTATTTCTCCAAGCAATGCAAATGGACTTATTGTACCTGAATGGCCACCTGCGCCATTAGCTACCGCAATAATTCCATCAACGCCAGCTTCAGCAGCTTTTTTGGCATGTCTAATATTAGCAACATCATGAAATACTAACCCTCCATACGAATGAACTGCATCTACAACTTGCTTTGCAGCTCCCAGAGATGTAATAATAATTGGGACTTTATGTTTTACACAAATTTCCAAATCCTGCTGCCATCTTGGATTCGTTTTGTGAATCACTAAATTAACTCCATACGGTGCTGCAGGAGTTTCATTTTGTGCGTTAAAATCTTCTAATCGGTCCTTAATTTCTATCAACCATTGCTCAAATCCTTCAGTTGTTCTTTGATTAACAGAAGGAAAAGAACCCACTATATTTTTCTTACAACATTCTACAACTATATCAACCCCTGAGACAAGAAACATTGGACTTGCTATAATTGGGAGCTTAAGATGTTGATCGATGCTTTTAATATTCATGAATCTCAATTTTGAGCGAATATATTGAAATAATAGACGCTAATCAAAACAATCAAAGACTTTGTAAATGGAAGTTGAGCTCAATTAGCCTACTACATGTCTTTTAGCAGCTCTTGCAACAAAACGTATCTTTTCACTTAAAGGAAACCGCTTTAAATTTGTAAGCAAAACGCCCTTTGTTAGCATTGTTTTTTTAGTATAATCAATGTTAACATCCACAATTACCGGTTTCCCATTTTCAGCAGCTTTTAACGCTTGAGCTATTTTTTCTTCAATTTCATAATCATTTTGCAAATCCACAAAAGTTGCCCCAACTGCAGTGGCAACACCTTCTACATTTAACCCTCCTATCACCGTGCATGTTTTATGCTTTAGGGGGACTGCTTGTAACTGAGAAATTTGTCCTAATTCCCCATCATGAAAAACAAAAACGATTGGAGCAATATTATAAGTAGTTGCTGTTAGCAATTCCATACAAGTCATCATAAAAGCCCCATCTCCAACAATTGCAATCACTTGTTTGTCAGGATTCATCAATTTTGTGGCAATTGAAGCTGGCACACAGTACCCCATACAATTAAAGTCTGTAGGAGAAATAAAATGACGAGGATGGTATACAGGAAAAAGCTCAGCAGCCAAAAAAGTATGCTTTCCATCATCTACCACCATCATAGAATCATCTTTTACCTGGGCGCGCAATGATTTGAAAAAATATCCAGGTGAAACAACATCTTTTTTCTTGGACTTTAACCATCCACCTATATATTTCTCCTCCTCCTTTCTAATCTTTTCTGTGAGTTGATTTCTATCTCGAGGAGACTGATAGTTTCTGGATTCTATTTCTGTATATATTGCCTTTAGAGCATCATATGAATCTGCATGTATAGATAGCTTCGTTTTGTAATTTTTATCAAATACTTCAGGGTTTATATCGACATGAATTAAATTTTGAGGGTCTTCTATACCATAACTTCCAGTGCCAATTTCTGAAAAACGAACACCTACAGCTAACATTGCATCACAATTAGCAAAGGCATTTTGTGATGCTGGTTTTCCTGTTTTACCGAAGGAAACTCCTGTGGCTAAAGGGTGATTACCAGGAAAAGCGCTTTTACCCTGTAAAGTTGTACTGACTGGAGCAACTAACTTATCAGCTATTTTAATCGTATAATCAAATCCGTTCAAAGCCCCCCATCCTACATAAATTCCAGGATTTTCAGCTTGTAGAAGTATATCTACAGTCTCTTTAATTTTTTTTGAATCTATTACAGGCCTTTTAATTTCCTCTTGATTAAAGGAAGGTAATTCGTCTACCTCTGCCTGAAACAATTGAAGATTAACTGGGATTTCTACAAAAACAGGCCCAGGCTCCCCAGTTTTAGCAATTTTATACGCTTCATAAATTGTGGGAACAATATCATCATGTCTTTCGACTAAATAGGCAGCTTTTGTTATTGCTTTAACTAACTCTCGTTGATCCAATTGATGCAACTGATAATATCTTCCAGAATCTGTTCGTGTTCCACCAGTAATAACAATCATTGGAACACCATCTAAAAAAGCTTCTCCAATACCGCTCATAGCATGAGTTGTTCCCGCTGCGGGAACAATCATACAACATCCAATGCTATCACTTGTTCTGGAAACAGCATCCGCCATAAAAGAGCCTCCCCCTTCATGTGTAACCAGCATGGGATTTATAGACTCACTTTTATTTAACTCATCATAAATCTCTGTATTATGCACCCCTGGAATCCCAAAAGTGTATTTTACCCCTATTTGCTCCAAGGCATGACGAACAAGAAAAGCACCTGATTTCTTCATCTAATTATTTTTTATTGAACAATGGTGTATATTGAAGTTGTTTAGAATCCTCCGTTTGGTCTACAAATTTATCTTTTCAACTTCAAACTTAGGACTTTAAACAACTTCATTCAAAACTATGCAATGTCTCGCAATTTATCTGTATAACTTCATCAAGTTAGCATATAAATTTCAATCTTTAAACAACTAATCAATGACTATTACTTGTTTTGTAAAGATTTGATGTCTAGTAAGTGCAGTAAACATATAATTTCCTAAAGGAAGATTAGAAATATCAAAATTAAAAGTGTTTTTCCCTACAATCATTTCTCTACTACCCAAAAAAAGCATTTGCCCTACCTGACTAGTAGCATAAAAATTCACTTCTTGATCTACGGAAACTTCTAACTCTCCTCTAATGTAATCAGAAGTAGGATTGGGAAAAACATCTAATGGAATTCCAAGCTTTTCAAATATTTCAATTAAAAATTGATCCACTCTTATTACCAAGAAATTATTTACGTTATCAATAGATTTGTTCCAGAGACGAACATTATCAGGATAATCCCATCTCTTAATATGTTCTGCTATTTCTGGAGCCATTTCGCTTTGCAACTCTCTTAAAATTTTTGTTGTCGCAGAAGGATTAAAACTATTGTTCAAGTGATATATCAACTTAGCCCTAAAATCTGACCTAAATGTTTCATTTTGTAATAGAGATCTAAAAAAGACAAATCCAAAGAAACGATCTTCTCTAATGTGCAACTCTTCTGGCTCAAAGAAAAGTCTAAAGTGCCCATGTCTATATTGTTGAAAGCCCCCATCTAAATCAAACAACAACCAACGCCATTTATAATCATCACTATCTGTTATTTTCCAGAATTTGGTATTGTTATGTGGCCAATCGTGGTTCGCAAAAAACAGCTCGGTCGCATAATAATCCATTAAATTGTCCGCATCCGCTTCTTCCAAAAATCTTTTGTAATTATCAGGATCAGTCATATCTGATTGCTCTACAAAAGTTTTGAAACTATTTCTTGAAAAATCTTGCAAAACAACATTGTCTCTATCTATGTCAAATTTCCTCTCAATAAAAAATTCATCTGAACTTTCACGCAAACTATGTATTCCCCAATACTCTCCATTAATAAATGCAATAACAAATTTTCTCCTTTGACAATCTAAATTGAGATTTCGGTCTAAGCATATTTGTTGCGCCAAGTCATCAGAAAGTGCAGTAGGGTTCCAATTATTATTTAATGCTCTAATTACTAATCTTTTATAATCTCCTCCTTCTTCTTCAAAAAAGTCATAGTCTAGTGTACTTTTCCCGTATTCTTCTCTTGCATAAAATTTAAGTGATTTTTGGGGCCTAATTCTCGACCCTCCTCCCGATATTCTAATACCGACATCCTGTTTAATTTCTAAATCTCCATTATCTTCAAAAAACTCAAGATGTGTGATTCGCTCCCACTCAATACCCCGCTTAAAATAGTTTTCATCTTTTCCGATATGATAAATCCCTGAATCTGGGGAAAACAAGTTTTTACTTTCTGTCATTAAAGAAACAACTGGCATATCATATCTATCTTCTCCTTCTTCCTCGATAAAAAAACTACCACTTATCACGTCACTAATAGGCGATCCATTTTGATAAGCACGTGCTCTAACAACATGACATTGGTTGACCTCATAAGGTTGACGCCATCCAATTCCCGTAGGAATTTGAGATATAAACAACTCAGGGTGATTATCATTTCTTAAATCTAATGCCGTATTATACAAATGATCATTCGTATCTGGAATACTTCCATCAAGTGAATAAAAAATATCAACAGACTCTTCAGAAAAGATTTCAAGTTCAATATTTTCCTCATAAAACCCAGAAGGTAAAGAGAAATAAAGTTGTTTAAATTCTGGTTCGAATTCCAAAATACTATCGTTCGAAAACCCGGGGGTTGTCGGCTTAAAATAAACCCATTCATCACTTCCATCCTTTTTACGACCTAAGGATACATCTGTAATCTGGTTTCTAAAAATATACTCATCAACTACGACCTGATTTGAATTCAATAAAAACAACTTCTCTCCTAAAGAACTAAGTTTAAAATTAGTATGCCAATAATATCCGTCAAAGACATCTTTTCCAGAGGCAAAAATCAATAAAAAGGAATCTGGCAATATTTCTATATCAGGAAAGCTCCACTTATTCAGGTCATTTTCATTATCAGAAAGAACCCATCCTTTTAATAAAACCGTGTCAGCACTTTGATTATAAATTTCAATCCAATCACTTGACTCATTAAAAGAATCTATAACTGAACCACTATTGGACGCCATAAATTCATTAATTAATAATTGACCGCTCGCTTGAGAACAATTAAAAAGAAGAAAAAAAAGAACATAATATGTCCAGTTTTCTTTCATTAAAAAACGAACGCCAATTTTCCTGAAATAAGATGATAATTAAATCTTGATGTCAATCTCTCTTCATCATCAAAGGCTCTAAAATCATATCTAGCCTGCCGATAATTATAGCTAAAAGAGAACGCTAGCCTTATTTGTTCATTTTTATAAAGATCTCTCCCAATTCCGAAAGCGAACAAGGCCCCTCCTCTATATTTATAATCTATATTAATTGATCTATTATTAAATCCTCCAGAATACCCTACTCTTACATCAAAGAAACCTGTTTTTTTTGGAGAAAAATAAGACTCCAAATTAACATAAAAAGGCACTAAAACCCCATCTTCTAGCCTTTCTAAACCAATACCTCCATATGCGACAAAATAATCATTAACCCTATATCCAGCATTAATAGTGGCGGTATATGCAGCATTATAAACCACAAAGTTTAAATTAATCAACAATCCCATCATATACCCTGCTTCTATTTTTGTCTCAAAACCACTCTTTTTCTCCTTCGGTTTTTCCTCATTCAATTCTTGCGCATTAATCGCAACTGTTGCCATCATTAATAAAGCAAATAATATAAAGCCTCTTTTTTTCATTATTCCTTGTAATATAAAAACCACATTATAATATTTAATAATAGGATATCCATAATTGTTAATTGTATAATGTTATAATGAGGTTTTTAGTTCTCATTATTTACCACTTAATATTCCAGCGAATACCAGTTATATGAGTTAAACGAATTTCAGGGTTATTAAATTTTCTGTTGCGCTCAATTCCATAAAACCATTGAAGTGTATACAACTTATTGATTTTATATCTTGTTCCTAAAGTCCATCTAAATTTTTCTAAATAAAAAACATTCTCATTTTGAGAAGTAAATAACTCTAATGCAGTATTTAATCTCCATTTTTTATTAATCTTATACTTGGTAGCTATTTTATTACGCAAAGTTTTTTGAGGATTATCAAATTTGGAAAAATTAATTTGGTATTTAATCTGATAATTCATTTCTAAATCCTTTTTATCAAATTCCATCATCATATAAGGTGCAATTCTGTATGCAGTAGGCTCACTTTCAACGAACTTAAACCTAAACTCTGTTCCAAAATTTAAGAATTTTAGTATTTCGTAATTTGCAAAAAACTCAGAAAATATCTCCCGTTGTTCAAAAAGGCGCACCTGCTGTTCAACTCCTAAATCTAAATCAAATTTAAATGCTTTAGTTGCCCGAACAGAGAGCCACATTTCATAATCTTTATCAGTAGCTGAAGCGGTCTGTTTCATTAACATTAATGATACAACTACTAGAAAAAGTAATTTAAGAGGAGGCTGCATTTTTTTTAGTTTTTAAAGGCTAAATCTGGGTCTTTAAAATATAATCTAATTTGAGCTGTTTTATTAAAAAAATCAGTGTTTCTAATATCAAAATATTGAATATCTAATCCCGTAACATTAATTAGCTCTTGTTTTAGAAGTGCATGATCCTGAGGTCTGATGTTCTTTAAATCGTTATATATAATATCTCTTTTATTTAGCTTTACCCCAACTGCTTCTTTGATAGGTTTTCGCTTAACTTTCTGTCCATATTTTTCAAGTAATAATACAAAGCCTACAATAGCAAAATTGGTAAACATTAGCTCTGTGTAACTCACTTTTTTATTGGACAAAGCATTTATTACAGCAACTCCCATCACAATTAGCAAATAAGTCATTTCCCTAATTGGAATAGCATCCGTACGGTACCTTAAAATTGAAAAGATTGCAAACAAACCAAACGCTACCCCAATATCCAATTTAACGTTGCTCATGAGATAGCAAATAAAAAATATTATTGTGCTAAAAACGTAAAAAGAAAATACATGACTATTGAACTTTCGTTCTTTTAGATATGCATATTTTATAATCAAAAAATTGATAAAGAAATTGAACAACCCCCTTAAAAAAAGCTCAAAAAAATCCTCATCAAATATTTTTATGCCTAAAAATTCAGTCTCCATATGTCTGTCCTACTTAATTATTTTTGAGTAGCGTTTGATTAATTAAACTTTATTTGACATCTACTAATTCAACATCAAATAAAAGTACTGAATTTGCTGGAATTACTCCCGGAATTTCACGACTACCATAAGCAATTTCTGAAGGAATAATTAATTTCCCTTTTCCCCCTTTTTTAAGAAGAGCAATACCTTCATCCCATCCTGGAATTACTTGCCCCACTCCTAACTGAAAACTAATGGGCGTTCCGCGTTCATAAGAAGAATCAAATTGCTTGCCATTTAGCAATGTGCCACGGTAATGTACTTTTACTTGTTGTCCTTTCTTTGGATGTTCACCAGCACCTTCATTTTCTATGATATAATGCAGGCCCGTTTCAGTACTTTTTGCATTTAACGAATTGTCTTTAACAAATTGATCTATAATACCTAAATCTGTTAATGTTTGTTCTGAAAGATTTGGTTCTTCATGCTCACTATGATCATGTCCAACATGATCATGGTCATGTTCCTTTTCTATTGCTTCTGCAGCATCACTTTTAGTAGCATCACTTTTACACGCTATCATACAAAAAAACAATCCGAAAAAAATTACTGTTCTCATTTTTAGCTTCATTTTTGGTTTTGCAATATACTTATAAATTTTTTTGTTGTTTGTTCTAAACTATCCATTGACCTACCCCCTGCTGCATTTTTATGCCCACCTCCTTGAAAATGTTCTCTTGCAAGTTTCTCTACGGAAACATCTCCTTTTGATCTAAAAGAAATTCGAATCATTTTTTCATTAGGCGTCTCTTTAAATAATACTGCAATGTCAATTCCCTTAATCCCAAGCGGCATATTAACCAAACCTTCTGTATCTCCTGTGGTAAGTTTAAACTTCATAGCATCTTCTTCGGGAATCGTAATATATGCGGCCCGTAAATTAGGCATTACTTTCATTCTATTTAATAATGCATTTCCTAAAAACCTAAGTCGAATTGCCCTGAAACTATTCAGGCTATTCTGAATAAATTCAATATTCACACCATAATCAAGCATTTCAGCAGCTACTCTCATTGTCGTAGAAGATGTTGCAAATCTAAAGCCTCCAGTATCAGTAATTAAGCCCGTATAAATACAAGTGGCAATATCGTTATTCAGTTCAAAATCCTTGTCTATTGACTTAATAAAACGATGTACCAATTCGCACGTAGATGATGCCTTGATATCTGACAGCATAAAATCAAACGTATCTGGCTCCCTGTGATGATCAATCAAAATTTTGGGAGCATTGGACTTTTGAACCGACGTGCTTACAGGTTCAATCCTATTTAGCGTATTAAAATCCAAACAAAATATAAGGTCAGAGGATTCAATAAACGCATCAGCTGCGACTTTATTAGGCAAATATTCCCAAATCTTCTCTTCCCCTGGCATCCACTTAAAATAGTTGGCATATTCTGTTGGAGAAATTATCTGAACATCATGATCACCATAGGCGCGTAGAAAATGATATAATGCCAAACTCGAACCCATTGCATCCCCATCAGGACGTTGATGTGTAGTAATTGTAATATTACATTTTTGCTTTAGCTTACTAACAATTTCTTCTAATGTTATCATAATAGATTGCGAAGGTCTAAAATTATTGATTGACGAACACCAATAAAAGGTTAAATCTTTAATCAAAATAATGAACAAATCCTGTAATTATTATTTTTGCGCCACTAAATAAATAAAATATGGCAGGTACAATAACACTTACAATGATTAAGCCGGATGCGGTTAAAGACAACAATATTGGTCCAATTTTAGCTATGATGAATGAAGCTGGATTTAAAATTAAAGCGATGAAATACACAAAACTCACTACAGAAAAGGCGGGGCAATTTTATGCCGTACATAGAGAGCGTCCTTTTTATGGTGAATTAGTTGAATTTATGTCCAGTGGACCTATTGTAGCAGCTATTTTGGAAAAAGACAATGCTGTTGCAGATTTCAGAACACTTATTGGGGCAACTAATCCAGCAGAAGCCGAAGAAGGAACGATTAGAAAAAAGTTTGCAAAAAGCATAGGAGAAAATGCCGTTCATGGCTCTGATTCTGATGAAAATGCTAAAATTGAAGGGGATTTCTTTTTCTCTGAATTAGAAAAATTCTAATTTTTCATACCACAAAAAAATAGGCTGTTGCAATACTATTTTGCGACAGCTTTTTTTATATACTCGCTATAACAAAAGTTAATTCCATGAAAAAATTTGCACTAATAACCATTGGCTTTACTCCACCTACTTCTGAAATAATGACATTATGGATGCAATGGTTTCAATCTATTGAAAATAAGATTGTAGAACAAATTGGATTCATGAATGGAAAAGAAGTTTTTAGTGATGGTATTAAAGACCTTGCAATGGACAAAGATGCTATTACTGGATGCATAATTATCGAGGCTCAAAATATGAACGAAGCTCTAGAAATTGCTCAAAAAAGTCCTATGATTACAAGTACAAAGGTATATGAGTTAAGGTCTCATTAAAATCATATCCTGTTAATTACTGTGAAATTGAGACATTATTTTAAAGAGATCTATAATCATTTGCTTTATACCAAACATCTCTTGTACATGTTTATCGTATTTTCTAATCCTAAATAAATGGCATCAACGATTAAAGCGTGCCCAATTGAAACTTCAAGTAAATTATCAACATTGTCTTTAAAGTATTTTAAATTCAACAAGTTAAGATCATGCCCTGCATTAATTCCTAATCCTAAATCACTTGCTAAAATTGCTGTTGATTGATATGCGCTAATTGCCTTTACCTTATCTTCATTATACATATGCGCATAAGGACCTGTATAATATTCAATTCTATCAGTTCCTACTACTTTTGCCCCTTCTATCAGTTTTTCTTCCGGATCTATGAATAATGAAGTCCTAATACCTAATGATTTTAAATGAGCTATTACCTCCTGTAAGAAGCCTTTGTGTTTAATAGTATCCCAACCATGATCGGAGGTTAGTGCATCAGGATCATCTGGGACCAGTGTACATTGATGTGGCTTAACCTCTTCTATTAGTTGTAAAAAAGCATTAGAAGGAAATCCTTCTACATTGAATTCTGTTTCAACAATATCCTTTAAAACTCGAACATCATCATATTTTATGTGGCGTTGATCAGGGCGCGGGTGAACAGTAATCCCCCCAGCACCAAAACGCTCACAATCTTTAGCAACTTGCTCAAGATTTGGAAAATCACTCCCACGAGCATTTCGAACAAGCGCAATTTTGTTAAGGTTAACACTTAATCTGGTATTCTCTGTCATTTGATTATTTTTTTATAATTTCCTGCTCTTCCTGCTGTAATTGATACAATTCATAATAGACTCCTCTTTTTTCTAATAACTGTTGATGCCTTCCTTGTTCCACGATTTTTCCATTATCTAAAACAATGATATTATCAAAATTCATCAAAGAAAAAATCCTATGTGTTATAAAAAGTACAGTTCTATCCTTAAGGTTTTCATTAAAATTCTGAAGAATCTGTTGTTCTGTATTCACATCTACGGCGGATAAACAATCATCAAGTATTACTAACTCAGGATCTTTAATTAAGGCTCTAGCAATAGAAATTCTTTGTTTTTGACCTCCAGAAAGTGTTACCCCCCTTTCTCCTACTAAAGTATCATAATTATCCTCTAGGTTTAAAATATCATTGTGCACAACAGATCGTTGCGCAGCACTAATCATTTCTCCTCTACTGGCATTTTCAACACCAAACAAAATATTATTGGTTACAGTATCTGAAAATAAGAAAACATCCTGCGGGACATAGCCTGTTAATCTTCTCAATTCTTCAAGATTGACCTCTTTGAGGTTACGATTATTTATTAAAATTTCTCCTTTTGTAACGTCATAACTTCTCAATAAGAGCTCGGCAATCGTTGATTTACCTGACCCAGTCCGACCTACTATCGCTATTTTCTCACCTTTATCAATTTTGAAATCTACACTATCTAATGCTTTAATACCAGTATCAGGATAGATAAATGTAACATTGTTAAATGATATTCTATTAATCCCCGTTAAAGCTAATTGAGTGGTATTCCTAATTTCTGGTTCAGTGTTTAAAAAAGCATTGATCCTCTTTTGAGAAGCGGCAGCTCTTTGTACCAAGGAAGCCAACCACCCTAAAGAAGCCACCGGCCAAGTGAGCATGTTTATATAATAAACAAACTCTGTAATATTACCTACCGTAAAACGCCCTTTAATCACCTCATTGCCTCCGATATAGATGGTTAAAATAGTGCTCAAGCCAATTAGCAAAAGCATAAGTGGGGCAAAAAAAGCTTCAATTTTTGCTAAGCCAAGAGATTCCGTCTTATAATCCGAACAATTTTCATCAAAAGCCGATACATTTTCTTCTTCTCTAACATAAGATTTTATCACCCTTATACCTGAAAAAGTTTCTTGACAAAAAGAGGTTAACCCAGATAGTTTGGCTTGAATTAGCTCACTTCTTTTATTCACTACGCTACTTACCTTATATATTGAATAGGAAAGCAGAGGTAAAGGCAACAAAACATAAAAAGACAAATAAGCATTGATTTTAAACATGGTATAAATTACCATCGTAAAAAGCACCACTAAATTGATGAAATACATAATCGCCGGCCCCAAATACATTCTTACTCTAGAAACGTCTTCAGTAATGCGTGACATCAAATCACCTGTATTATTTCTTTTATAAAAGGCAACATCTAATAATTGATAATGATTGTATATCTCATTTTTTAAATCATACTCAATTTTTCTAGACATAACAATTATAGTCTGTCTCATAAAAAACATAAAAATGCCTTTAACAATGGCCATTGCTATAATACTTACCCCCGCAATTAACAACAGCATACTAAATAGATTAAAATAATAACTATTTGTAATCGAAAACCCTTTAAAAACAAGTCCAAGCATTACGCTTTCTGTAACCATGTCAACTGCATAACCCAAAATTCTCGGAGGTAACAAACCAAAAACATTTGCCCCTAAAACAAAAAGGAAACCTGTAAATAATCTAAATCGATATTTCCACAAATATTTATTTAAATAAAATAGCTGCTTCATTGCGTGTCTAAGTTATTACATGGTCTAATTAAAATATTTATAAGTTAAGATCATAACAATAATACAAGATAGCTTTTCTAATAAGCACTTGTTTTTTTTAATCTAACGTCTATTTTTGCACCAAGTTCTACTTTTAATGATTAACAGAAGAAGCATCCGAATTAAAACAATGCAAACCATATATGGTTTTGAGCGTTGTGGTGAAACGAATAAAAATTTATTTGCTAAAAGCCTTGAAAAAAAAGTTTCTTCAGTTAAAGAATTGTACTTATACAATTTATATGTCATTAAGGAATTAGCCGATTTTTTGGAAAAAGATGCAGAGAGAAGAAAAAGCAAGCACTTGCCTTCAAAGGAAGACGAGAACTTCAACACAAAATTTCTAAGCAATACAATTGTTCAACATCTAACACATAACGAGGTTTTAAGAAAAAAAGAAAAGGTTTACTCTAAATTAATTGATAAAACCATAGTTAAAGAGCTATACGATATATTTTTAGAAGAAAAAGAATATCAACGATATATCTTAAACGAGGATGAATTCAATTTTGATAAAGACAGACAACTTATAAAATTTCTTTTCAACTCTATCTTTTTAGCCAACGAAAACTTTCATCAGCATTTGCTGGAAAATTGGCCTTCTTGGATAGATGATGCACCAACGATCATTCAAGAAATTAATAAAACTTTTAAAAAGAGTAAAAGCCAACTGAAGCTTTCTACCGAAAGTGATTCAGTTCAGGGGAAAATTGACGAACTTAAAAAGTTCTCCATTGAGCTATTTAATACTACCATTGATAATAAGGGGGCTTACAATGAGCTAATTCAACCCAAATTAAGAAATTGGGAAGCAGAAAGATTAGCCTCTATCGATAAAATGTTATTAAGAATGGCATTAGCAGAAATGTTAAACTTCCCTAGTATTCCAATAAAAGTAACCATTAATGAATATATAGACATTGCCAAAGAATATAGCACACCAAAAAGTGGCGATTTTGTTAATGGCGTTTTAGACAAACTTATGCGAGAGCTCAAAGCAAATGGCAAACTCATTAAAGAAGGACGAGGATTAATAGAATAGAAAATTGTGCTCCTTTCCTACCTATACATTGATCGACCGTCTAAAATAAAGTGTATCCCCAAATGTATACCAAAGGTGAAGTTCCGTGATGTTTGATAGGACTCATCATTTGCGGAAATAAAATTTCTAACCGCATCTCCATTAATATCTATCGCTCCAAAATAGGACTTAAAGCCCATATTTAAATAGATATCTTTAGCTAAAAAATAATCAATACCACCACCAAATACTAATCCAGCATCCAACTTTTTCACTTTCTCACTAACTGGAGTAAATGCAACCCCTTCTGGCTCTGAACCACTTAAAGTTATTCTTTCATTTGCTCCCAATAAAAAACCGACTTGTACACCTATTAAACCATAGGCTTTTGTTTTTTTTATATTTCTTGTTTGCAGTTTCATCATTAATGGGACATTCAAATAGTGCAATCTAAATTTTCGTTTAAAGTCACTCAAATCATGTTCTACACATGCGTTTGGCTTGAGCCAGCTATCTTTATAATTCTGACCACCAAAAGTATAATTGACTTCAGCCTGAAAACCAATTATTTTTTCTCCATGATAACCAATGTTTCCACCAAAAGAGATACCTGGTGTAAGTCTATAATTGGGTTCTGATCCAATTATCAAGGCATCTTCAGGACAAACTTTCTGCAATATTTCAAAAGCGTTCTGATTTAAAATCCAACTAGTATTTAACCCAATACTAGCACCAAGTTCCCACCCCGTAGCTTTTTTGTTTAATCTTTGGGTATGAGCATTATAATTTAAGCACAGTACGGCAACAATTAAGAGTAAAAAAGATCGCATACTTTCAATATTTAGTACTCAAAAATAAAAAAAAAAGCGGCTCCAAAAGATGGAGCCGCACGCGTTACCCTAAATGGATTAACTAAAGAGAGGCAAAATCGTATATAGCATCAACTATTAATTCTAATTCTTTGGGATATTCTACCAAATTAGGAACCATTCCTGGAGCAAACATTGGCACAGAAACAACATTTCTTTCATTACCAATAGCTACTACCACTTTCAATGGAATGGGTTTGGGTCCTGTTTTCTTTCTTATTTGACAAGTTTCATTGTCTTCATCACAATCATAGTTTCTTATGAATTCAAAAAAACCATTGCTTTTAATAAGGTTAGCGAGTTTCACCAATTCACTTTTAGGCACTTTATGTGTATTAATTGCTGTCCCTCCCAATTTAGAAACATATTCTTTTTGAATAACTCCAGAATTAAAAATCATTATTCTATCATGAATTTTTGGGTTTACACCACCTTTTAATCCTCCTCCGCTAACATAAATCTCTACAAAATCATCTTCATCAATTGTACTTTTAACCGTATAATCTATTTTATCATAATCTAAAGCTGAACTGACACTTGGCTCCTCACCATACTTCGCTTTAAAATTATTTGTAGTATAATCAGCCGGAAGATCAGTATTGCTTGCCGTATAAACAACTTCTTCGTTGTTTAAATAATCTTCAACACTATTGTTATCACTAGACCATTCCATCTCCTCATTTTCTTCTTTCGATTGTTTGTTTTGCTTATTTCTTTTCTTTTTAACCACTTCTATCATTTCTTCTTCTTTATCCTTTTCGAAATGTGGAGCCTTATCTATTCTATTCAAATCAAGCTCTGCATTATGACTTGCTAAATTCTCTCTATCAGGTACTGTTGCAACATGATCTCGAATGGGCTGTTTTGGCTGAGCATAAACAGGAGTTTGATTTACTGGCTCTTCAATTTGCAATTCTTCTCTTTTAAAATCTTTGTCTAATGAAGCTATATCATTATAAAAAGATTTCATCTCATTAATGTGCTCATGAACTCTTGCTGTAAGATGTTGAATGTCATTACTGCTTTCAGCAGGAAGAAAATGATACTCTAATAAATCGCCTTCATATTTATTATATATCACAAAATTCTGGTCATCTAGATAATTCACCCCCCAAGAGTCAATGTTTTCAAATCCAAAAGTAATACTCGCACATCCTACTAAGTCATTAATCCCCCAAGTACCTTTCTCCACTTTATCAGCTGACACTAATGTAAAAGAGTAATCATTTTCAAATTTTAGATAAACGTAATTGAATTCATCTACCTCATTAATTACTTCAAGAGAAATAGGTTTAAATGCGTAATGGAATTTCCAAGGACCTACAGTTAGCAAATTTGGATCAACTTGAGCATTCGTCATCTGAATGGTAACTATTACCATTGCAAATATTAAAGTTATTCGCCTCATCATGATTTAAGTTTTATTAAGTTTCTAGTTATAAGTGCCTCTCTTACTTCGCTAATCCTTAATAAAACGGGAATCGTTTATGCCTGTTAGAATTTCATTAACAGACCATTGGCGGTGACAAATCTTGATATAACTTTATTGAATTTAAGGAATGGGTGCAGATTTTGGAGATCACATAATCTCCAGCCCCAACATGGGTATGTCTTAGCTGTTTCATTTGGTTTTAATGTTTATAGGTTAATAACTAAGTCTCAATTCAATATTATTAATATTATTTTAATTTATCAACACTTTCTAACATTTTATTAAGTTTTTCTACTTTTAACCTCTTGATTCACCTGTACAGAATAGCATCCTACTTATCTTTTTTAAGGTCCTTAAACTTGGCTTCAAGGATTCATTCTCCTTATATTTACGAATTAACAAAAAACGTAATATATGATAAAAGGAACTTTTATGATTTTCAAAAAATTGAAGGCTTAAGAAAAAAACTTTTAAAGAATAAAAAGCAAATTAACATAGTTGATTTGGGCGCTGGATCAAAAATTAAACGATCTCTTACAAAGTCTATTTCAGAAATTGCCAAGAACAGTGCGAAACAAAAAAAGTACGGTCAACTTTTCTTTAAGCTTGTTAATCACAACAAGTATAAGACAATTATTGAGCTTGGGACCTCTCTTGGTATTAGTACTTCATACTTAGCTTCGGGGAATAAAAATGCGCAAGTAATTACAATTGAAGGAAGTAAGGAAATTGCAAAAATTGCACAAGAAAATTTCAACACCTTAAACCTTGACAACATCAAATCAATCAACGCCCCTTTCGATGAAGTAATTGATAATGTCTTAGAAGAAAGCAATCCCTTAGACTTATTATTTATTGATGGAAATCATCGAAAAGAAGCAACCATTCGGTATTTTAAAAAATCCTTGGGTTTCATTCATGATCAATCGATTGTAATAATTGATGATATTTATTGGTCCAAAGAAATGACAGAAGCATGGGAATATATAAAAGACCATCCTAAAGTTAGTGGCACCATAAATTTGTATCAATTAGGACTCGTTTTCTTTAATCCTAAAATGTTACAAAAAACTAATTATTATTTATTCTTTTAATGCTACTTTTATGTAAAACTTGATTTTTACATGAAGTTATTCAATGTTCTATTATTTTGTTTTCTCTATGCCAACATTTTAGCTCAAGATGGCACATTAAAAGGCATAGTTACAGATGCGTCAACTGGTGAAGGACTTATAGGAGTTAATTTATTTTCAGATAAAGGCGCAGGTACTTCTACAGGAATTAACGGCGATTATCAATTAAAATTAGTTCCAGGAAAACATGTTATTAAATGCACATATATTGGATTTACTCCATTTGAAAAAGAAGTTGATATAAAAGTTGATGAAGAAATTACACTTAATATCCCAATGTCTGCAGAAGCAATTAATATTGGTGAAGAGTTTGTAATTAGCGGTAGTAGGTATGAGAAAAAAGTTAGTGAAGAAGTAATATCCATTGAAATAATTAAACCTGATTTGATTGATAAAACTAATGCTACTAGACTTGATGATGTACTGAGAAAAGTATCGGGATTAAATGTCGCTGATGGACAAGCTAATATCAGGGCTGGAAGTGGATGGAGCTATAGTATTGGGAGCCGTGTGGGAATGGTACTTGACGGTCAAAATTTAACGACTCCTGACAGAGGAAGTATAAAATGGCAATATCTTCCTTTAGAAACAATCGGTCAAATTGAAGTCTTAAAAGGTGCCTCTTCTGTTCTATATGGGTCATCTGCTATGAATGGAACTATTCACCTGCAAACTATTAAACCGAGTAGTATTCCAAAAACAAAGTTCGTTGCATATACCGGTATTTTGGATGAGCCCCAAAGAGAACAACTTAGATGGTGGGATAAACCACCTAGATATAATGTTGGTGGTTATTTCTCCAGAGCACATAGGGTTAATGAAAAATTTGAATATGTAATTGGTTTAAATGCCAATTTTCAAAAGCTTGTATATAATGATTATGAAGATTATAATTTCAGAACCAACTTTAATTTTAAATGGTATAGCCCTAGAAGAGACAAACTGACCTATGGTTTAAGAGGGAACATTATGCGATATAAAGAATCCGAATTCCTTTTTTGGAGTAATTCTGCCGACAGTGCACTTGTCCCAATAGAACCAATTGAGTATTGGTATAGAAATATAAATATTGATCCCTTTGTAGTAAAATATGACAAAAAGGGAAATAGACATGAGGTAAGATCACGACTTACTTATTACGACCCGGACCACGGAGTTATTGCGAGTTCTATAAATGGAGAATATATCTTTTCAAGGAGCTGGGAGAAAAAATGGAGTCTAATTGCAGGAGTAAGCAATCAATTTATTATGGCCAGTGATGATGCTTTTGATGGCTCAAGAAAAGCAAATTTTACCGCTTTTTATGTTCAAGCTGATAAAAAGTTTGACCGATTATCTCTTACCGGGGGTATGAGAACCGAGCTTTATAAACTTGAAGATGAGTTTGCTGCAACTTATGCTATTACTAAGGGCACCGATGATATTGAAGGCATAAAGCATTTGCCACTTCCTCTAATGAGATTTGGATTAAATTATAGAGCATTTAAAGACACCTATTTCAGATTCAATATTGGACAAGCATTTAGACTCCCTAGTTTTGCAGAAGTATTTACCAACTATGAATTTGCAGACATATATATCTTCGACAATCCTGATTTACAGCCAGAATACGGGTGGACTTCAGAAATTGGCTTCAAACAAATTTTAGGTAAGGAATCAGATATCTATTCCGGTTCTATCGATTTTGCTTTTTATTGGCAAGAATATAAAGATCTAATAGAATTTTTTGTCGCGGGTGATAGCGCCGTAAACGACAATAATGAAACTATTTTTGCAGTAGGCTTAAAAGCACAGAATATCAGTGATGCAAGAATTGCTGGGTATGAGGTCACTATGAAAAATTCTTTTTCATTCAAAAATGATCATCAACTAAATATAGATCTGGGATACACTTATGCATTCCCAATCAATCTTGCTTCCGAAGATGGCAGCAGTCTTAAAAACGTTGGTTCCTTTCTCAAGTCTTTGTTCAAAAGTGCCGGAAAAATTGAGAATTCAAAACATTTAAGTGCTGCTAGCAAAAGTAGTTCATTTGAAACTGTTGGAGTGGCCTTACTTAAATACAGAAATAGACACTTAGCCACTTTTAATTTAGAATATGAAAATAAATCCATGTTACTTGGTGTATATGCAAGATATTATAGTGCAATAGAAAATGGAGATTTCTTGTTTGATCAATACATTGAAGATATCGTCTCTTATTGGGAAAGTGTATATCCAAAGGGAGAATGGGTATTAGATGTTAATATTGGTAAAAAAATAAAAGAAAAGCACACTATCTCATTGAATATTAAAAACATAACTAATAATGAGTATTCTTTAAGACTTGCCAAGATAGATCCACCAAGGTCTTACACCTTACAATACAAATTAGAATTTTAGAAAAATTAACTATTTAGTGAACTATTTAATGTTTAAAATAGTTATATTTGTGACAGTTCTTGAAGAGTATTGGATATAACATTATATCAAAATATATAATCTTTTATGGTTATCCCCAGATTGATTTGCAATGAATTAATCTTTTGGATTAAAGGAGTTTTTGGGGGTTTCTCCTTTAGTTCGTGGGATAACCTTTTTTATTTTAAGGGATTTCCATTTTCTTTTTAAGTATTAAATTTCTTCAGCTAAACTTTCAACTTTTTCTTAAAATTTAGCTTTTACTACTTATTTTTCTTTTTGAAATCACCTCTTTTAACGGCCTTTATAAATTCAGCCCAAGCAAAAGGATTTAACAATTGTATAGGAGCTGCTTGTCCAGCATAATATACCTTATTTACATATTCTTTAACATATTGATCAAAGTTTTCCTTTCCATCATAAGGAATAATTTGGTCAAAATCTTCAAGATTGGCTTTAGCAAAATTATCTTTTGCTAATTCAACTAAATCATCTGGTACCTCAAGATTGATAAATGCTTGTCTAAACTGTTGTTTAGTTGGCCAAGGGTATATTTCAACCTCTTTTAAAGTAAAAGTATCTCTATCGAGTTCTATCTTTGTAGAATAACTTTTTTTCTTTACCTCTGTTGGCAAGACTATCTCATATAGCTTATGTCCTAATGACTGCACAATAATGGTGTCTCCTGTACCAACTGCAAATGAAAAGAAACCTTCCATATTAGTAATGGTTCCTCTATATTCATGTTTTATATAGATGGTTGCAAAAGGGATGGGAACGTCCAATTTCTTATCATGTATTAAGCCAGAAAATTGGATAATCTCTCTCCCTTCTGCTTTTACATTGATCAAAAAGAAAAACAACACTAAAAATGTAAAAAATCTTTTCACTAATAACATGGACTTGTCTAATTCAAAGATGGCTTAATTTGTTTAACAAATTGAGCAATTTACTTTTTTTAACTTTATGGAAATAATCGTGCAGAATGAGAAAGCTAAGAGCATTTGTAGCAGTAGCTATTTTGATCTTAATAATTGTTTTATTAAATAGATCTACGAGGGCTTTACCTGCTATGGGAAAGTTACTAAGTCCCTCTCAAGGTTTATGGCAAAATGCTGAAAATCACAAAAAAAACAAACCTAAGGTCATCTCAATAAATGCCCCTAATGAGAAAGTAAGTGTTTATTATGATGATCGTGCGATACCTCATCTCTTTGCAGAAAATGAAGAAGATTTGCTTTTTACTCAGGGCTATATTATTGCAAAAGATCGATTGTGGCAAATGGAATTGCAAACACTTGCCGCAGCAGGAAGAATAAGTGAGATTGTTGGTAATCGAGAAGAAGCATTGGAGCACGATAGACTATTTAGACGATTAGGCTTAGCCAAAATAGCCAAAGAAACAGTTGAGACATTTGAAAATGATGAAGACAAATATTTGATACAAGCATTTACAAATGGTATAAATATGTACATCAATTCTATCAAACCTAAAAACCTTCCTATAGAATATAAGTTAATGGGCTATAAACCAGAGCCATGGTCACTAGAAAAAAGCGTTTTGCTTCAAAAAATCATGGCACATGATTTATCTGGAAGAGATTATGATATTGAGTTCACCAATGCATTAAATCTCTTAGGAAAAGAAATGTTTGAAGTCTTATATCCTGATTTCCCTAAGGGTGTTGATCCTATTATCCCCTCTTCTAAAAGCTGGAATTTTAACCCTATCCGACCTATTCCACTTAAGGATACCTCCTTTGCACAAATGATTCTCCATCCAACGCACAAGATTGCCCCAAAAAACATAGGTAGCAATAATTGGGCTGTATCAGGAAAAAAAACAGCGAGTGGTGCACCTATTCTTTGTAACGATCCGCATTTAGGGCTTACCTTCCCCTCTATTTGGTATGAAATGCAACTATCCTGTCCAACCATCAATGTCTATGGTGTTACAATACCAGGAGCTCCTGGTATTATCATAGGGTTCAATGAGCGTATTGCTTGGGGTGTGACAAATTCTTCATGGGATGTACGAGATTGGTATAAAGTAGATTTTAAACCTGGAGATAAAGATTATTATCAACTTGGGAATGAATACATTGCCTTTGAAAAAAGAATTGAAGTTATCAAAGTAAAAGGTCATAAAGATTTTATTGACACTGTACTTTGGACAGTTGTTGGCCCCATTGTTTATGACCAGTCATTTGGAGATAAAAATGACAAGCAACCCTTGGCTATGAATTGGCAAGCATTAGAAACCTCTAATGAAGCCAAAACATTTTTAAAACTCAATAAAGCCCAAAATCACAGTGATTACTTAGAAGCTTTAGAGCACTATACTTCTCCAGCTCAAAATTTTGTTTATGCAGATATAGATAATAATATTGCTATTAAACAAAATGGAAAATACAAAGTTCAAAGTAAAGATGGAGGCAAATTTGTCACTGAATTAAAAAATATAAACCTCAAGGCATTAGATAATTACATTCCATATAAACACCTTCCCTACATTAAAAACCCATATAGAAATTTTGTTGCCTCAGCAAATCAACATCCAACAACAAGTCGCTATCCATATTATTATAATGGCATTTACGAATACTATAGAAATCGAAGGATAAACAACCAACTTAAAAAAATGAAAAATGCCAGACCCGTTGATATGATGCACCTTCAAAATGACAATTACTATTTGATGGCAGCTGAAAACTTACCGTTCATGCTAAGAAAGATAGATATAAATAAACTCGATAATCATAAAAATCGAATTTTCCAGTCACTCAAAAAATGGGATTTTGATGCTGACTACAAGTATAAAGCCCCTTCATATTTTCAGCAATGGTGGATAGAACTAAAAGCAATGATCTGGGATGAACTTCAAAATCAAGAAGTTGAACTAATTGATCCTGAGGATTATACAACAGCGGCATTAATGCGACAACAGCCTAACCATATAGTTTTCGATATAAAAGCAACTAGTGATACAGAGAGTGTTTCAGACCTTATTAGTACTTCTTTTGATAAGATGTGTGATCATTTTAAAATACTAGATGTTGAAAATCACGTTTGGCAGAAATACAAACATACCGCCATTACGCATCTGTCATCTCTAAGCGCTTTCAGCAAAAATGAAATTCCAATTGGAGGTCATGGAAATTGTGTTAATGCTGCAGATAGTATATGGGGACCATCATGGAGAATGATTGTTGAGCTTAAAAAGGACAATATAGAAGCATATGGAGTATACCCTGGTGGACAATCCGGAAACCCTGGAAGTAAAAATTATGACAACTTTGTGGATAAATGGGCAGCAGGAGAATACTATAAATTGCATTTCTTCACATCTGAAGAAGAAGCAAAATCATTAATTAAAAAATAAGTAGTCCAATGATATTTTTCATAAAAACGTTGCTCATAGCCATTCTAACTTCTGTTGCCATTCCTTTTTTACCATGGTATACAGCGGCTGCAATTGCCTGTTTAATCGGTGCACTCTTTGATGACCGACTAGAATTCAGCTTTCTTTCAGGCTTTGTAGGTGTTGGAGTTTCCTGGGCGCTCTTTATACTTATTATCAATCAACTCAATCATGGTGTTCTCGCGGAAAAAATGGCAGCTGTTTTTGCAGGAAGCTTGGGAAACTGGTTAAATACAACAATGTTAATTTGTATTTCTATATTTATTGGCGCTTTGATTGGAGGCTTAGGTGCAATAACAGGTTCTTTAATAAGAGAAGCGCGTGGCGCAAGAAGCAGAAGACGGAGAACATCTACTTATAAATTGAACATATAAAACAAAAATAGTTAGAAATGAGTAATACAGAAGCTTATATTTTTGATGCTGTAAGAACCCCTAGAGGAAGAGGGAAAAAAGGAGTTGGATCGCTTTACGAGTCCAAACCCATTGATCTTCTAGTAACATTATTTAATGCATTAAAGGAAAGAAACAATCTAGATACGTCTCAAGTGGAAGATGTTATATTAGGATGTGTAACTCCCGTAGGGGATCAAGGTGGTAATATTGCAAAATTAGCTCCTCAATATGCAGGTTGGGATTTGTCAGTGCCTGGTTTTCAATTAAATAGATTTTGTGCTTCAGGATTAGAAGCCACTAACTTGGCAGCAATGAAAATACGTTCAGGTTGGCAACACATGGTTGTAGCTGGCGGAGTTGAATCAATGTCAAGAGTTCCTATGGGGTCAGATGGAGGGGCATGGGTTTTAGATCCAGCTGTAAATAGTGCTACTAATTTTGTCCCACAGGGAATAAGTGCGGATTTAATTGCCTCTATAGAAGGTTTTTCTAGAGCGGATGTAGATAGTTATGCTATCCAATCGCAAAAAAGAGCAAAGCATGCATGGAATAATGGTTATTTCAACAAATCTGTTATTCCAGTAAAAGATGGCAACGGATTGACAATACTTGAGTATGATGAACACATGCGACCTGAAACGACAGTTGAAGATTTAGGTAATTTAAACCCTTCTTTTCAGATGATGGGAGAAATGGGATTTGATGCAGTAGCGCTTCAAAAATATCCCCATTTAGAAAAAATTGATCATGTCCACCATGCAGGAAACTCTTCAGGTATTGTAGATGGTGCAGCATTGGTATTAATAGGTTCTAAAGAAAAAGGAGAAGAAATGGGTTTAAAGCCACGTGCTAAAATAGTAACCGCGGCTGTTACAAGTACGGAGCCTACTATTATGTTAACAGGTCCTGGTCCAGCATCTAAGAAAGCTTTAAAACAAGCAGGTATGACCACTAACGACATTGATCTTTTTGAAATGAATGAAGCCTTTGCATCTGCTGTTTTAAGATTACAAAGAGATCTTGACATTCCTAGTGACAAGCTCAATGTTAATGGCGGTGCTATAGCAATGGGACACCCTTTAGGGGCCACAGGAGCTATGATTCTTGGCACTATGGTCGATGAACTGGAAAGAGCAGATAAAGAAACTGCTTTAGTAACACTTTGTGTTGGAGGAGGAATGGGCGTTACAACAATAATTGAACGCTGTTAAGTTTAAAATTGCAAAACTCAAAATTAAAATGTTTAACTACGAAAAAGACAACGATAATATTGTAATCGTGACCATGGATATGGCAGGAAGATCTGCCAATGTTTTAAATGATGAATTCTCAAAAGACTATAAAGAGACCATTGAGAAATTAGAAGCTGAAAAGGATACCATTAAAGGAGTTGTATGGACCTCGGCAAAAAAAACGTTCTTAGCAGGTGCTGATCTTGACAATATATATTCACTTACCGACCCACAGGCTATTTTTAATATGTGCGAAGAACTTAAATCTGGTCTTCGCAGATTAGAAACGTTAGGAAAACCTGTAGTTGCAGCTATTAACGGTGCTGCGCTGGGTGGAGGTTTAGAAGTAGCATTAGCGTGCCACTATAGAATTGCTATCAACAATCCACGAATCCAACTGGGTCTTCCTGAAGTGCAATTAGGTTTACTTCCTGGTGGTGGCGGAATAACACGATTAGTAAGGCTTATGGGTTTGCAAAATGCATTTCCAATGTTAACAGAAGGAAAAAAATTAAAACCTGCTGCTGCACTTAAAGCCGGGCTTGTTCATGAACTGGCAGAAAGTAAAGAAGAACTTATAGAAAAGGCAAAAGCATGGATTAATGCTAACCCAAATGCAAAAGCGCCATGGGATATCAAAGGATTTAAAATTCCTGGAGGAAGTCCTACCAATCCAAAAGTTGCACAAATGCTTCCTATTGCCCCAGCTATGTCAAAGAAGAAAACTTATGGCAACTACCCTGCAGTTGATGCGATAATTTCTACTGCTGTGGAAGGAGCTTTGGTAGATTTTGATACTGCAAGCAGAATTGAATCCCGGTATTTTACAAAACTTGCCAGCGGTAAAGTATCAAAAAACATGATCACTGCTTTTTGGTATAATTTAAATGCTATTAATCAGGGAGATAGCAGACCTGATGGATATGAAAAATATACTACGAAAAAAGTAGGCGTACTCGGTGCAGGAATGATGGGATCTGGGATTGCATATGTATCTGCAATGGCAGGAATAGATGTTGTTTTAAAAGACGTATCAAAAGATAAGGCTGAATTTGGAAAATCCTACTCAGAAAAATTATTGAAAAAAAGAGTTCAAAAAGGAAGAATAAACCCTCTCGAATCTCAACGAATTCTTGACAAGATATTAGCCACCGAAAAAGCTGAAGATTTAAAGGATTGTGACTTGATTATTGAAGCGGTTTTTGAAGATAGAGGTTTAAAAGCTGCAGTAACTGCCGAAGCAGAAGAACAAGTACCCAGCGATGCAATATTTGCCTCTAACACCTCTACCCTTCCAATAACTGGCCTTGCTGAAGCCTCAAAAAGACCAAATAATTTTATAGGGTTACATTTCTTTTCACCAGTTGATAGGATGCCTTTAGTTGAAATCATTAGAGGTAAAGAAACCTCAGATGAGACACTTGCTAAATCGTTTGATTATGTGCGACAAATTAAGAAAACGCCCATTGTCGTAAATGATAGCAGGGGGTTTTACACTTCCAGAGTATTTAGCACATATGTTCTTGAGGGTATTTCATTGTTGGGAGAAGGACAACATCCAAGAACAATAGAGAGTGCAGGTCTAAAAGCGGGGATGCCTGTAGGCCCTCTGGCATTGACAGATGAAGTAAGTTTATCTCTCATGGCACACATTAGAAAGCAAACAGAAAAGGATTTGGCAGATGAAGGAAAAATATCTATTGATCATCCAGCCTATAATGTGGTAGACAAAATGCTCAATGAATATAAGCGTGCGGGGAAAGCCTCAGGAGCAGGGTTTTATGAATATCCAGAAAAAGGTAAAAAATACTTATGGCCCGAATTAACATATCATTTTGAGCAAAATGGCCAATTGCCATATGAAGAAATGATTGAAAGAATGATGTTTATACAAGCCATTGAAACAGCACGTTGTTTTGAAGAAAGTGTTGTTACAAAAGTAGCAGATGCCAATATTGGAAGCATTTTTGGTTGGGGTTTCGCACCATTTAAAGGAGGAACACTTCAATACATCAATGATTATGGGATAAACAACTTTGTTAAGCGAGCAAAAGCATTAGCCGACAAATATGGAGAACGTTTTACCCCTCCACAAATTTTAATCGATATGGCAGAAAAAAGCGAGCGCTTTTAATTAATTGTATCGACTAGAACACAATAATTCATATAGCAAAGTTAGAGTTCTAATATTTAACAGAACTTAACTTCAAGAAGACATACATTTGAACAAATTTGTTAGATATGAGCAATCATAAATTTTGCTTTAATGTTTTGTTTATTTATACGATAGTGCTGACTATTGCTGCTTGCAGTTCAAAAATATCTGGGACAACAGAAACTCTAAACACTTCAAGCAATGAAAATTGGGAAACTCCCCTCCCATTAATGTCAGAAATTAAACAAGGCACTCTCTCAAATGGGATGAAATATTTCATTCTTAAAAATAAGAAACCAGAAAATCGAGTTGAACTGAGACTTGCTGTAAATGCAGGATCTATGCAAGAAGATGATGATCAAAAGGGACTTGCTCATTTTGTTGAACACATGGCCTTCAATGGAACTAAAAATTTTGAAAAAAATGAGCTTGTCAATTACTTGGAAAGTGTGGGAACAAAGTTTGGAGCCCATTTAAATGCCTATACAAGCTTTGATGAAACAGTTTACATGCTTCAAGTTCCAACGGATAGTCAAAAGATCTTAGATCAAGCTTTTCTAATAATGAAAGATTGGGCTTCTGCTATAACTTTTGAAGATGAAGAAATTGACAAAGAAAGAGGTGTTGTACTATCGGAGTGGCGGTCTAGATTAGGTCCTGAAAGAAGAATGCGAGATGAGTACTTAAAAAAAATATTCTATCAATCAAGATATGCAGAAAGGTTCCCTATTGGAGACACCTCTATACTTAAAAATACTCCATATGATGCTTTAAAAAGGTTTTACAAGGATTGGTATCGTCCCGATCTAATGGCACTTATGGTTGTAGGAGATATTGATGTTGAAACAATTGAAGAGACCATAAAAACTAATTTTTCTAGTCTTTCCTCACCAGTCCAGAATGCAAGAAAAAAAATAGACTATAACTTGCCTGAACATAATGAAACACTGGTTTCAGTCCAATCAGATAAAGAGGCATCCTTTACAAGAGTCAGAATTATATACAAGCATCCGACCGAAAACACCAATAGTTTGAATGGATATAAATCATTACTTAAACGCCAGTTATACAATGGAATGCTTAACGACAGACTATCAGAAATGACTAAAAAAGAGAACCCTCCTTTTTTACATGCTTCCGCAAGTTATGGTAAGCAATTAAGAACTTCAGATAGTTACTCTTTATATACAGTTGCCCAAGAGGGTAATGTTTTACAAAGCTTAGAAGCTCTGATAAAAGAAAACGAAAGAGTGAAAAAATTTGGTTTTACCAAATCGGAATTTGAAAGAAAAAAAGTGGAAATTTTAGAGCGTTACCAAAATGCTTTTAATGAAAGAGATAAGATAAACTCCAGCTCATTAATTAGAGAATTGGTGGGTTTCTATCTAAGCAATGAACCTGTTCCTGGCATTCAAAAAGAATATAGCCTTGCACAATCTTTATTACCGCAAATAAAGCTGGAAGAAATAAATCAACTAGCAAATAAGTGGGTTACCAATAAAAACAGTGTAGTCGTTATCACAATGCCAGAAAAAGAGCATATAAAAAAGCCTAGCAGCACAGAAGTTTTAAGCTTAATTGAAAAAGCAAAAAATACACCTGTCACCCCTTATGAAGATGATGTCTCAGATGAGCCTTTACTTAGTATTGGTTTAGAGGAAGGACATTGTACTAAAAAGCATTTTAATGAAAAGCTTGGCATTCATTATTTGACACTCAATAATGGCGTTAAAGTAATATTTAAGCCTACAGATTTTAAAAATGATGAGATCATCATGACTGCTTTTTCCTGGGGAGGAACATCTCTATACAATAATGCTGATTTCTGGAGCGCTTATTATGCAGACAATATCATTAACCAATCGGGATTGGGTAATTTCAGCAAAATCCAATTAGAAAAGAAATTAGTGGGAAAAACGGTCAATATAGCCCCTCACATTAGAGAACTAAATGAAGGTATCAATGGGAGTTGCAATCCGGAGGATTTAGAAACTTTTATGCAATTGATCTATATGTACTTTAATAATATTAGGAATGACCAGACTGCCTTTAAATCCTTTATTCAAAGAAATAAATCGGTCTATTCAAATATTCTCCAAAATCCACGATATTTTTTCAATGATGCTATACAAAAGACATTAAGTGATAACCATCCAAGAAGAGGGTATCCTAAACCTTCCAACTTTGATTCAATATCCCTAGAAAAAGTAGAAAGCATTTACAAAGACCGTTTTGCAGACGCTTCAGATTTTACATTTGTTTTTGTTGGGAATATAGACAGTAATCAATTAAAGCATTTATCTCTTAAGTATTTGGCCAACCTTCCTTCAATTAATAGAAAAGAAACCTATAAGGATATTGGTATCGTATCACCTAAAGGAAAAACGACAATACTTTTAAAAAAAGGTAAAGATCCTAAAACAAGTGTTTATTTAAGATTACATGGTGAGGCAAAATGGTCTATGAAAGATCGTTTTACATTTGACGCAATGGTAAGAATACTAAGGATAATGATGCGTGAATCGATGAGAGAAGATAAGGGTGGTGTGTATGGAGTTGGCGTTTCTGGGAGCATCTATAACAGGCCTAAAGAGGAGTTTAAGTTCAGTATTTCCTTTAATGCAGAACCAAATAAAACAGATGAGCTTATACAAATGGCCATTAATGATATAGACTCACTAAGAACTTATGGCCCATCGAATGAGAACATTAAAAAAATCAAAGAAACCTATAAGCGCGACAGAGAAAAAGCACTCAAAGAGAACAATTTCTGGCTGCAACAAATCAAGTTTAGTGAAGAAAACGGATCCAAGCTAAATAAAATAGACCAATATTATCAAGAGATAGATAATCTTACGGCTGATGAGATTCAAGATATGGCTAAAACCTATCTCACCTTTCAAAACTTTACGAAAATCATCATGAAACCTGAAGAAGAATAACTTCTTTTACGAAACATTCCTTAACTCGTTGGTGCATCATATCGAATTAAAAGATTTTAACCCGGATTATGTATTAGAACTTTGTGATGAGGGTTGAAAGTACAATAAAATCAGGTGATTTGGAAGATTCGGCATAGCACCGCTATGATGAATTTGAAAATCGCAGTGAAACTCTGATTTTGCAGCAATTTCAAGCCGCAATAGATTTTCTAATGCAGAATTCGGGTTTAATATGTTTATAACCTAAAGTCTTATTAAACTTTTTCTAATCCTAATTGTCTAACTTTACAGCGCATTGGCACAAAGTTTGCCTTTCAACTTTTGAGTTTAGAAAATATAAGTTAATTATGAAAAAGTTGTCCGTCTTGTTTCTTTTCCTTATAACCATTTGTATATCAATAAGTGCACAATCAAAAATAGGAATTACAGAAGTTGTTATGAATACCTCAAAAGGCGACAAATCTGCTTTTCGAATGTTTTTTCCGGATATTGAAGAAAAGTTTGTTGCTGATGCTTGGAGTAGGTATCATAAAAATTTCAAATCAAAAGTAAAGTTTAACAAATCAACATACGAGTATTTTACCGACAACGCATCGATTCCCCAGTTAAGTGAAAATACCATTGATATCTATACAAAAATGTTAGATAAAGATGGGGGCATTCAATTTACAACAGCTTTTGATCTCGGAGGAATATTTGTTTCTTCTAAAAAAACACCTGAGAAGTTTTCCATAACCAAAAGCATTCTTACTAAGTTTTACGGACAACTTGCTAAAGAATCTATTATCAGTGAAATTGGAATAACACAAAAGAAATTAGATCAACTACAAAAAGAAAACCAAACTATTGAAGCAGATATTGAACGATTTCAAAAATCCATTCTTAGATATGAAGATTTAATTGATACAGAAACTGCATCTATTAAAACAGATGAAAGCTCTATCAACAAAAATGAAGGAGAAATTGATAAATATGAAACTACATTAAAAGAAAAAGAGGAAGTACTAGAGAGCTTCGACGAGTCTGCACTTGAGAGAGAGATGAAAACAATTGAGATTAGTAATAAAAAGATAGAAACAGAAAGTGAAAGAGCCAAAAGAGAAATTGAAAAAAAAGAAGAAGAAATTAAGAAGCTAATGGCTGAAATTGACAACATAAAACAAACTATTTCTGATAAAAAAATCTTATTAGAAGAAAATGCAGTTTCAATAGAATCTATCAAATCTAAAATTGAAGACTTTGACCCTGAAAGTAAAGAAGCAGAAATCAACGAAATAGCAGACGAGCTCAAAAGCTTAGAAGAAGAAAATAAACTTCTAAGTGCCAAACTTGACAAAAGCAAATCAACTATAGAAGATAGTCAAAAGGAGATTCTATCTGCTGAAACCAATATTAAAAATGCCAAAGACCAGCAATTTGTTTTGCAAAAAGAGATGAAATTGGTAGAAACAGAAATTGAGAAATTGGAAACACTCAAAAAATCTTTTGAATAATTCAATTGACTTGAGAATATCTGAAAAGAAAGCCTCTAATCTTCATAATTTTACCCATATTATGATATGGGTTTAAATCTGAGGTAGAACCGTTACCTTTGCACCATGGATATTTGCTCAGACAGGTATTTGTTTGTAGTTGGGAATAGCAGAAGCGGCACCACCATGATGCTTCGTATGATCAATAATCATAAAGATATCTACTGTCTAAATGAACTTCATTTCTTTGAAAATTTATGGTCGTCAAAAGATAAAGAAAAACCAATTTCAAAAGAAGAAGCAATTGCGCTAATTGCAAAGCTCTACTTTATACAACATGACGGCTATATAGGGAAAACAGATCATAAGAAATACCACAAAGTCGCCGAAAAAATTTACAATCAATATTTATCTAATTCCACGCAATTATTGCCACATCATGTTTATGCCACATATATGCAGTATGAAACTGCGGCTAACAAAAAGCATATCGCATGTGAAAAAACACCTCAAAATGTCTTTTACATTCAAGATATTCTTGAATTATTTCCGAATGCGCGTATTTTAAATATGGTTCGTGACCCAAGAGCGGTTATGCTCTCCCAAAAAAACAAATGGAAAAGGAGAAAAATGGGGGCATCCTTTATAACTCCTTGGGAAGTCTTAAGACTAAGAATTAACTACCATCCTATTACAATTGCAAAACTCTGGAACGCTGCAATTAAAGCTACCTCAAAGTTTGCAAAAGACAAAAGAGTAAAGACTATTCATTTTGAAGATATTCTTTTCAATAGTGAACAAACTTTAAAAGAAGTTTGTAATCATTTTGAAGTAGCTTACGATGAAAATATGTTGCAAATTCCGCATGCAAGTTCCTCCAACATGGCAGATAGTAATAAAAAAGGCATCAATGCAAAAAACGCAAGTCGCTGGCAAAATGGTGGATTATCAAATGCAGAAATTGTTATTTGCGAAAAAATTGCCGAAGAGCAAATAAAGGACAATAACTACGAACTATTAAAACCAAAAGCCAACCCAATATCTATTTTGCTCTACTACTTAATATGGCCCGCCAAAATCGGACTAGCACTCATGTTCAATTTTAGTAGAATGAAAAACATTAAAGAAACCATCAAAAAGCGGTTAAATAAATAATTACATTGACTACTTCGAATTATAAAAAGTTAAACTTAGTGAACTGTGAGGATCAATTGACTGCAGTAAAATCTATTATCGATTCATGGAAAAATAGTAATACGCATCACGTTGTTAATTATATGTATTACGCCAACTACATTTTAACTCAAAAAGACAACGCATTCAATAATGCAATGTCTATAAGTGATTTTATTTTAGTGGATGGTATTGGTATGCAACTCTATTTCAAGTTGCTTAAAGGCCTTTGGCTAAATAATCTTAACGGAACAGATTTAAACCCCATATTCATAAAAGAACTTGACCAACAGAATATCCCTATAGCATTGTATGGTACAACAAAAGAAAGTATAGAAAATGCTGTAAAAAATTTGAGTTTAACTACTGAGAACAAAACGATCTATTTTTTCCAAGATGGATATTCTCCGCTTCATTGGTCACAAATAAAGGAACACTCTGTTCTTTTCATAGGGTTGGGTTCTCCATTACAAGAAAACTGGATAATAGAAAACATTGGCAAGATAAAGCAGTTAAAACTTTTAGTAATAACCGTTGGAGGTTTCTTCGATTTCGCAAGTGGGTTCTACATTAGAGCCCCAAAATGGGTTAGAAAAATAAAGATGGAATGGGCATGGAGAACAATGCTACACCCCAAAAGGCACCTTAAAAAAAGGCTAAGAGATCTAACTATTTTTTACAAGCCAATAATGGATAAAATAAAGGGTTTAAATAAGAAAATAGAAATTAAGGAGATCAACTAAACTTGTCCTCTTTCCTACCCTACAACACTTATTCTAAATATTTTTTCGAAGTATTGATATATTAGCATCATGAAGATTTACAATAGCATTCTGGATACCATTGGCAATACACCAATTGTAAGATTAAATAAGATAACTAAGGAGCTAAAAGCAACTATCGCTGTTAAAATAGAAACCACAAATCCTGGAAATTCGATAAAAGACAGAATGGCGCTCAAAATGATTGAAGATGCCGAAAAAGATGGACGCCTAAAACCGGGTGGAACAATCATTGAATGCACTTCTGGAAATACAGGTATGGGCATTGCCATCGCTGCTTCTGTAAAAGGCTATAAGTGTATTTTTACTACGAACGACAAACAATCTAAAGAAAAAATAGATATTCTCAGAGCTTTAGGTGCAGAAGTAATTGTTTGCCCAACAGCTGTTGCTGCAGATGATCCCAGGTCTTATTATTCTATTGCTGAAAAGAAATCGAAAGAAATTCCCAATTCCGTTTGGTTAAATCAATACGATAATTTGTCCAATCGGACAGCACACTATGAAAGTACCGGGCCTGAAATTTGGGAACAAACAGATGGGAAAATCACGCATTTAGTTGTAGGTGTTGGAACTGGAGGAACAATTTCTGGAACAGGAAAATATTTAAAAGAACAAAACCCTGATGTTCAAATTATAGGTATTGATACATACGGGTCTGTTTTTAAAAAATACCACGAAACTGGCATATTTGACGAAAAGGAGATATATCCCTATTTAACAGAAGGAATAGGCGAAGATATTTTACCCAAAAACGTTGATTTTGACATTATTGATCACTTTGAAAAAGTTACAGATAAGGATGCAGCACTAATGACAAGAAGAATAGCACTTGAAGAAGGTATCTTTGTAGGAAACTCTGCCGGGTCTGCAATTGCCGGAATACTTCAAATGAAAGAGAAATTTAAAGAAGGAGACTTGGTTATTGTGATTTTACATGATCATGGATCGCGTTATGTAAATAAAATATTTAATGATGACTGGATGAGAGATCGCGGTTTCCTAGATGAAAATGAAGACCTCATCACTGCTCGACATATTTTACTTAGAAAAAGATCGGACGAAGTTATAACCATCAGAGAAGATCAAACGATTGAAGAGGTCATAACTTTAATGAAAGAAAAAGAGCTTTCACAAATCCCAGTTATAAATGAAGGAAACAACATTGTAGGTTCAATAAGTGAAAATACCATTCTTACTGTTTTAATGAAGGGGTCCGCATTGCTTCAACACAAAGTATCTATGCATATGGGACCTGCATTTCCGCATGTAAAATTATCGGACTCCGCCGAAAGCATTTCTTCTTTAATCAATAAAAACAATAGTGCTGTTTTAGTTGATGATGATAATGGCAAAACACACATCATAACACAATACGATTTAATTCATGCAATAGCCATTAATTAACTTATGGGCTGTCATTATAAAAATGTTTGATTCTAAAGATCAACTGACCAGACAAGTAAACCTTTATGATCCTCCTAAAAGGATATTATCATTGGTCCCTTCATTAACAGAACTTTTGTTTGACTTGAATTTAGGTGGTAGGATTATCGGACGCACTAAGTTTTGTATACATCCAAGAGATAAAATCAAAAGCCTCCCTGTAATCGGTGGAACTAAAAACCTAAACCTTGAAAAGATACGACAGCTCTCCCCTAGCCTTATCATTGCTAACAAAGAAGAAAATGATAAAAAACAAATAAAAGAGCTCGAACAAGAATTCCCTATTTGGATAAGTAACATATCGAACCTAAAGCAAAACTATGAAGCGATCCAAGAAATCGGTCGAATAACAGGAACTTATCAAAAGGCAATTGACATTATTAAAAAATCAAAAGAGAATTTTAAATTCCTAGCGGAAACTCTTAATCAACAAACATCAAAAAAAACGGTCTATTTAATATGGAAAAATCCAATAATGGCAGTAGGTCATAATACTTTCATCAATGCAATGTTAGAACAATGTAAACTGGAAAATATAATCCAGTCCGATAGATATCCAATTATAAGCGAAGAAAAACTAATAACTCTTAATCCTGAAGTTTTATTATTATCAACCGAACCATTCCCTTTCAAAAAAAATCATATGTCTTATTTTAAGAACATATTACCGAATACAAATATACAATTGGTAAATGGAGAGTTCTTCTCTTGGTATGGAAGTAGGCTAATAAAAAGTCCAGAGTACTTTATTAATTTACATACCTTGTTAAAAGTATAGTTCTAATTATTTTTTTGGTGCAACATTGGCCCAATTCTCTCCTCTTTCTATACGTTTCAATTGTGTGCTAGAAACACCATACTTATTAGACAACCAAACCTTTGTTTTTCCTTTAAGCAAATACTTTTTTATCATAGCTACCTTACTTTCAGTAAGCTTACTATTAGTAATCAAGCCATGATGTGGAATCTCGATACCTAATTTTTTACGTCGTTTCTTTACATATTCCCAATGCTCGTCTGGCGTAGCCCATTCTAAATTTTTAGCTTTGTTATCAAGCTTATTGAAATTTTTATGCACTACAAAAATTTGCTTTTTACTTTTTCTATTAACAAATTTTTTAGCCACTTCTTTATGAACAGAAATTGGTCGCACCTTTCCATCTTCAAACTGAATTCCAATTACATAACAACCACGGTTATCAATAGTGCCTTTCCTCAAATATTCATCCTTCGTGATTTTATCAACTGACTTTACTCGTCCTAAATTAGATACATAATACCTTTTCTTGACGGTTTTCAGCTTAAACCGCATTAGTTTCCATTCTTCACCCTTTCTGGGTTTAATTAAGGTAATTTTCTTTTTTCCCCCTTTTTTTAACGCCATAACTTTCTTTTTCGTAGGGAGTAATTCGTCTCTTTCAAAGGTCAATATAAATAGAATCTTTGTAATTGAAAAGTATAAATTCCAAATTTTAATCAAATGTCCAATCTTAGCAATGGTTAAAAACAACTTCCGTATATTTGATGTCTCAAATAGAATTATACAATGACAACAGCACAAATAATAAAAACAATTGGCAAAGAGAATGCTAAATTCCTATTGGATCATACTTGTAAAACAGTAAAAAAAGAAAGTCTACATCTTCCTGGTCCTGACTTTATAGAAAGAGTTTGGGAAGGTTCTAATAGAAATATACAAACGATTAAAAGTTTGGCAGAAATATACAATCACGGAAGATTAGGTGGTACAGGATATATGTCTATTTTACCTGTAGATCAGGGCATTGAACATACCGCTGGAGCAAGCTTTGCTCCTAACCCCATTTATTTTGATCCTGAAAACATTGTAAAATTAGCTATTGAAGGAGGCTGCAATGCCGTTGCTTCCACTTATGGAGTATTGGCCTCGGTTGCAAGAAAATATGCACATAAAATCCCATTCGTTGTTAAGATTAACCACAACGAATTACTTACCTATCCTAATTCTTACAACCAAATAATGTTTGGTAACATTAAAAACGCATGGGATATGGGGGCTAAGGCCGTTGGGGCAACCATCTATTTTGGTTCAGAAAATTCTAGAAGACAATTGGTAGAAGTTGCTGAGGCATTTGATTACGCTCATGAGTTAGGAATGGCAACTATTTTGTGGTGTTACTTAAGGAACAGCGGCTTCAAAAAAGATAATGTAGATTACCACACATCTGCTGACGTTACTTCACAAGCAAATCACTTGGGCGTAACCATTCAATCAGATATTATTAAACAAAAATTGCCTACTAATAATGGAGGGTTTACCGCCATCGGTTTTGCAAAGACACATAAAAATGTATACCGTCGTTTATCCTCTAATCATCCAATTGATTTATGTAGATATCAAGTTGCCAATTGTTATATGGGTAGAGCAGGGTTAATTAATTCAGGAGGTGCTTCTAGTGGAGCTTCTGATTTAGCTGAAGCCCTTGAAACTGCAATTATCAATAAAAGAGCTGGAGGAACAGGATTAATATCAGGGCGAAAAGCTTTCCAAAAAAGCATGAAGGTTGGAGTACAGCTTCTAAATGCTATTCAAGATGTTTATTTAGATAAAAAAATAACAATAGCATAGCTATAGCTATTTAGCTTTAATGATTAAAAGCTTACCATGAGTTGGTTCAAGCGCATAAAAGACGGGATTACTACCCGAACACAAGAAAAAAAAGAAGTACCAGAAGGAATCTGGCATCAATGTCCTTCTTGTAAGAAAGCAATTGCTGTAAAAGATCATGTAGAATGTCTTTATACCTGTCCTGATTGCAATCATCATGACAGAATTAATTCTAGACAATACTTTGAAATTCTTTTTGATGAGCAAGAATTCGATTTACATTTCAACAATATTAGAACTCTTGATGTATTAGACTTCAACGATAGAAAATCTTATAAAAATAGATTAGATGAAGCTTATAAAAATAGTGGTTTGGATGAAGCCATTCAAATAGCGAGTGGAAACCTAAATAATATTCCTGTTGTAATTGGATGTATGGATTTTACATTTATTGGAGGGTCTATGGGAAGTGTGGTTGGAGAAAAAATTGCCAAAGCAGTTGATTTAGCTATAAAAAATAGCGCTCCACTAGTATTAATCTCTAAATCTGGTGGTGCAAGAATGATGGAGTCCACTTTCTCATTAATGCAAATGGTTAAAACTACAGCAAAATTGACTCAATTATCACAAGCTCAATTGCCATACATTTCCCTTATGACAGATCCTACAACTGGTGGAGTTTCTGCCTCCTATGCTATGCTGGGAGATTTAAACATAGCAGAGCCAGGAGCATTAATAGGTTTTGCAGGACCAAGAGTTATACAAGAAACCATAAAAAAAGAACTGCCTGAAGGTTTTCAAAGAGCAGAATCACTCTTAGAACATGGCTTCTTGGACTTTATTGTGCATAGAAAAGACCTAAAATCAAAATTATCTGATGTACTAGAAATGTTAATGTGTTATAAAAAATAGAAGTTTAATAGCTGCTTGGAAAAGATATAAAGCAATAACTATTTAACGCTCAAAGCACCAAACAAGGAACCGTTTAATAATAATAAGATTGTAACAAATCAATTGTTTTTATTTTAATTTATTGTTACTCGGCTAAAAACCGCTAAAATTCACTAACTTTGCATCTTTAATTTAAAGAGGACACAAAGAAATTATTAAGAACAAGATGAGTATTACAACAGAAAAGAAGAAAGAGATTTTTAAAGAATTTGGCGGATCTGAGACCAATACAGGTTCAGTAGAAGCTCAAGTTGCACTTCTAACACACAGAATTAATCACATCTCTCAACATTTGAGAAATCAGAGAAAAGACCACTCTTCAACAAGATCACTATATAAAATGGTAGGAAGAAGAAAGAGTCTATTAAAATATTTAGCTAATAAAGATATCAATAGATATAGAGCTATTATTGAAAAGCTCAACTTGAGAAAATAATCCATAATAAGCGAGAAATTCTCGCTTTATTTTTTTGAGTTGAAGTTGTTTTACATTTTTTCATATTACCACTTTAGCAAGATACTTTGAATTTCATTATTGCTTTAATTAAAATAAAGCACTTAAAAATATAAACTATGCAATTACCTACTTTCTCCAAAACAATAACTCTTAATAATAAAAATATCACTATCGAAACAGGTAAAATGGCTCGACAAGCTCACGGAGCTGTCACCGTTAAATGTGGAAATGCCGTTTTACTGGCTACAGTGGTTTCAAATAAAGAGGTTAAAGAGGGTGCTGGCTTTTTCCCATTAACAGTCCAATATCAAGAAAAATTTGCATCAGCAGGAAGAATCCCTGGTAGCTTTCAAAGAAGAGAAGGAAGAATATCTAACTATGAAATTTTAGTAAGCCGACTTATTGACAGAGCTATAAGACCTCTATTTCCAGATGGTTATATGAATGAAACTCAAGTATTAATCACACTTGTTTCATTTGATGAAGAGGTAATGCCTGATGCACTTGCAGGACTAGCTGCTTCAGCAGCATTAACCATCTCAGACATTCCTTTTAATGGTCCCATTTCAGAAGTTAGAGTTGCAAAAATAGGAGATAATTTTGTGGTTAACCCTACTCGAAGTGAATTAGAAAATGCTTCACTTGAAGTTATTGTTGGAGCAACTGAAGCAGATGTAACAATGGTTGAAGGGGAAGCGAAAGAGTGTTCCGAGGAAGATCTAATCGAAGCTATTAAAACAGGCCATGCAGCAATAAAAGAACAATGTAAAACTCAAATAGCATTAGCAGAAGAATGTGGTAAAGTAAAAAGAGAGATTGCAATAGCAGAAGGCGATGAAACGTTGAAAAACACTATTGAAAATGCATGTAAAGAAGGTATATATGAAGTTGCTAAAAGTGGCTTGTCAAAACCCGAACGAAAAGAAGGATTCAAAAAAGTAAAGCAAGCCTTTTTAGATACTTTTAGTGAAGAAGAATTAGAAGAACTAAATACAGATCTTTTTGAAGAGTACTACTATAAGCTTGAAAAGGAAACCATTAGAGACATGGTACTCACAGATAAAACCAGATTGGATGGAAGGGCGTTCGATGAAATTAGAGGGTTAAATATTGAAGTAGATACCCTACCATCTCCTCACGGTTCTGCCCTATTTACTAGAGGAGAAACACAATCCTTAACAACAGTAACCTTAGGAACAAAATCTGATGAACAACTAATAGATAAGCCTGAAGGCGTTTCTTTTAATAGATTCATGTTGCATTACAACTTCCCACCTTTTTGCACCGGAGAAGCAAAACCTATAAGAGGTACTTCCAGAAGAGAAATTGGACATGGAAACTTAGCATGGAGGTCCATTAAACAAATGATGCCATCTGAAGAAGCAAACCCATATACTATAAGAGTAGTATCTGATATTCTTGAATCAAACGGTTCTTCGTCAATGGCTACGGTTTGTGCAGGCTCTCTAGCATTAATGGATGCTGGAGTCAAAATGAAAAAACATGTATCAGGTATCGCAATGGGGATGATCGCCGATGATAAAGGAAGATATGCTGTTTTATCTGATATTTTGGGAGATGAGGACCATTTAGGTGATATGGATTTTAAAGTAACTGGAACGAAGGATGGGATCTGTGCTTGTCAAATGGATATCAAAGTAGATGGTTTATCTTATGAAGTTTTAGCAGAAGCACTTTCTCAAGCAAAAAAAGGAAGAATACATATCCTTGATGCAATGGAAAATACCATAGCTGCACCGAGAGAAAATGTAAAACCCCATGCCCCAAGAATTATTTCTATGGATATTCCTGGTGAGTTTATTGGCGCAGTAATTGGTCCTGGCGGTAAAGTGATACAGGAATTGCAAGAAAAAACACAGACGCAAATAAATATCGAAGAGATCAAAGAAGATGGAACTTCTATAGGTCGTGTATATATCTATGCAACGAATGAAGACAACTTAAAAGCTGCCAAAAAGAAAATTGATGGAATAACAGCAATTCCAGAAGTAGGAGAAACATATGAAGCAGAAGTGAAATCAATTATGCCTTATGGTGCTTTTGTAGAGTTCTTACCAGGTAAACAAGGCCTTCTACATATTTCAGAAATTAGTTGGACAAGATTAGAGAATATGGATGGCGTTATGAGTGAAGGTGATAGCGTAAAAGTTAAACTTTTAGACATTGATAATAAAGGTCGATTCAAGCTTTCTAGAAAAGTACTTTTACCAAAGCCTGAGATGAATAATTAATTATTAGCGCTTCATCAATCCAGGTTATTTACATGGTTGATTGGCTACTAATAAAGAGTCCATAATTTTTCTTCAAAGCCACTAAAAAATAATTTGTTCTAAGTTTTGCCTGTCCAAGGCTCAAATTAGGTTATGTCCTATATGACACTCAATCAATAAATTATTGCGTTTCTCACAACAGTTTTTAACATTATGTTAAGATTTTGGTTACATAACTGAAACCTTTTGACGTTTCTTTACGTAAAGTTATAAGATGAACGAATTTTATACTTAACCTATTTATCTTATGAAACAACTAAAAATTACTACAAAAATAACCTCTCGAGACAGCGATTCTATTGACAAATACCTAAATGAAATTGCAAAACTGCCACTTATTACCGATGAAGAAGAAGTTAAGCTTGCCAAAGAAATAAAGAAAGGCAATGCTCTAGCCTTAAATCAATTGGTAAAAGCCAATTTGCGATTTGTAGTTTCGGTAGCCAAACAGTATCAAAACCAAGGATTATCCTTAAATGACCTAATTAATGAGGGTAACATGGGGCTTATAAAAGCAGCCTCTAAATTTGATGAAACTAAAGGGTTTAAATTTATTTCCTATGCGGTTTGGTGGATCAGGCAGTCAATTTTACAGGCTCTAATTGAGCAACCGAGAATTGTAAGGCTACCAATGAACAAGGCTACATTCTATAACAAGCTTAATAAGGCCAGCAATGAGTTTGAACAAAAGCATCAAAGAGAACCTTCTGATGAAGAATTGGCAGAAATATTAGAAATCAAAAAGGAAGAATTAAACTATTTAAAAGCAAGTTTAAGCTTTCATATTTCTGTAGATGCTCCCGTTTCGAAAAACGGGGATGATTCTGACGGAAACAGTAGCTTAGACCTGATGTCGGACAATAGTATAAGCTCTCCGTCTGAAGAATTAGACCAAGAGTCAATGCAAACCGATATTTTGTATGCTCTAAAATCACTTTCAGAAAGAGAACTGCAAATTATCCAATATTATTTCGGATTAAATAAATTACGTCAAAGCTACAGCCTTGATGAAATTGGCAATAAGTTAGGTCTGACAAGAGAACGTGTTAGACAACTAAAAGATAAAGCCATTCGAAAAATTAGAAGAAATTCTAATTGTAAAAACCTTAAAACATATTTGAATTAATCACACTTAGTTTTCTCATGATAAAATAGGGCGTTGAATTTTCAGCGCCCTATTTTTATTACATCATAGAGCAACAGTAATTTAATGTTATTTTGAAGTAACATTCTAATATTCATTGAACATAATTCCTCTTAAAAATGTTACTTTTGTGTCGTTATTTTTATTTAGACAAAATATAAATAAGGTTTTTTATTAAATTTAAATTCAAGTCGTAAAAGTGGAAGAGCAGGAATTATTAGAAGAAATCACGTCATCTGAATACAAGTATGGATTTGTTTCTGACATTGAAATGGAAACAGCTCCTAAAGGCTTGAATGAAGATATTGTGCGTTTCATCTCTGCAAAAAAAAATGAACCACAATGGATGTTAGACTGGAGATTAAAAGCATTTGATACTTGGAAAAAAATGAAGGAGCCAAATTGGCCAAATGTGCACTACCCTCCTATTAATTTTCAGGATATTATCTATTATGCTGCTCCCAAAGAAAAAAAAGAGCTAAAAAGCTTAGATGAAGTTGATCCTGAACTCCTAAAAACTTTCGAAAAACTGGGCATTTCTTTAGATGAACAAAAAAGGTTGACAGGAGTAGCTGTAGATGCTGTAATAGATAGCGTTTCTGTGAAAACTACTTTCCAAGAAACGCTAAAAGAAAAGGGAATCATTTTTTGCTCTATGAGCGAAGCTATTCAGGATCATCCAGAACTAGTAAAAAAATATATTGGAAGTGTAGTTCCGATAAAAGATAATTTTTATGCCGCACTTAATAGTGCTGTTTTTAGTGATGGGTCTTTTTGTTACATTCCTAAAGGAGTAAGATGCCCTATGGAGCTTTCTACCTATTTTAGAATTAATGCTGCCAATACCGGACAATTTGAAAGAACACTTGTTGTTGCGGATGAAAGCAGTTATGTAAGTTACTTGGAAGGTTGTACTGCACCAATGCGAGATGAAAATCAATTGCATGCTGCTGTAGTGGAATTAGTTGCCATGGACAATGCCGAGATCAAATACTCTACAGTTCAAAATTGGTATCCTGGAGACAAAGATGGTAAAGGTGGCATATATAATTTTGTGACCAAAAGAGGATTTTGCAAGGGACATAATTCAAAGATTTCTTGGACTCAAGTGGAAACGGGATCCGCTATAACTTGGAAATATCCAAGCTGTATTTTAAAAGGCGATAATTCAGTCGGAGAATTCTATTCTGTTGCAGTAACCAATAATCATCAACAAGCAGATACAGGTACTAAAATGATTCATATTGGCAAAAACACTAGAAGCAGAATTGTTTCTAAGGGAATTTCTGCAGGAAAGAGCCATAATAGTTATAGAGGGCTGGTTAAAATATTTAAAGGGGCTACAAATGCAAGAAATTTTTCGCAATGTGACTCTTTATTGATGGGAGATCAATGTGGTGCACATACCTTCCCTTACTTAGAAATAGGGAACAACTCTGCAAATGTCGAGCATGAAGCTACAACATCTAAAATCAGTGAAGATGTCCTATTCTATTGTGAACAAAGAGGATTAGACGAAGAAAAAGCTGTAGAAATGATTGTAAATGGCTATTGCAAAGAAGTACTAAACAAATTACCTATGGAATTTGCAGTTGAAGCTCAAAAATTACTTGCACTTTCTCTAGAAGGAAGCGTTGGATAAAAAATAAAGTTGAAAATAAATATGTTAAACGTTAACAACTTACATGCAAAAATTGAAGGAAAAGATATCCTTAAAGGATTGAATTTAAAAGTTAATAAAGGAGAAGTCCATGCCATCATGGGACCGAATGGATCTGGAAAAAGTACACTGGCAAATGTCTTGGCCGGACGTGAAAGCTATGAAGTAACTAAAGGTGCTGTCGAATTCGACGGATTAAATCTTCTCGAGCTTGAAGCGGATGAAAGAGCAAGAGAAGGATTGTTTTTAGCTTTCCAATACCCTGTAGAAATCCCAGGTGTTAGTAACGCTAATTTCTTAAAAGCCATCATCAATGCTAAAAGAGAACACAATGGTCTAGAATCTATACCTCCAGCCGATTTTTTAAAGCTAATGCGCGAAAAAATGGCTTTGGTAGAAATGGATAAATCATTTATAAGCCGTTCTGTAAACGAAGGATTCTCAGGTGGTGAAAAAAAGAGGAATGAGATTTTCCAAATGGCGATGATTGAACCCAAGTTGGCTGTGTTAGACGAAACTGATTCTGGACTTGATATAGATGCGCTAAAAATAGTTGCTAATGGAGTAAACAAGCTTAAAAGTGAACACAATGCTTTTATTGTAATTACTCATTATCAAAGGCTCCTAGATTACATTGTCCCTGATTTTGTCCATGTTTTATATAATGGAAAAATCGTTAAATCTGGAGACAAATCACTTGCTTTTGAATTAGAAGAAAAAGGATATGACTGGATCAAAGAAGAAAATCTTGAAACTGTCTAAAACATGAGCCTTAACGAACAATATATCAAAACTATCAAGTCGTACTTTGAGAATATCAAAGAAGACAAAAAAAAGCATCGTAAAAAAGCTTTAGAGATGCTGCTTGAAAAAGGTTTTCCGGGTGTAAAAGATGAAGAATGGAAATATACCAATCCTAATAAATTAATTAAGGATGAACTTTTACCGGCTGCAACTGACGATAATCCAGATCTAAATGCACTAAAAAAAGAACTAAATAAAAACATCGTCAATGAACTTAATCCAAGAATCGTTTTTTTAGATGGTTTCTTAAACGAAGAAATGTCTAATATTAAAGATATAAAGGATGTCCTTTTCCATAAGTCTGTTGCAGTTTTTAAAGAAGTAGATGAACATGATGGTTTTAACCTCCTAAATCAAGCTTTATTTAATGATGCTTTGCAGTTAATAATTAATAAAGATTATGACGCCAATCAATTGATAGAGATTCATCACATTTATTTAAAAAGTGAACAACTAAAACAAAGCCGCGTAGACATTATAATGAATTCCTTCTCAAGTGCAAGTATTTATGAGACCTCCATTGACTTGTCGCAAAAAAAGCAATTCATTAATAATTACACCAATATTTCCGTTCAAGAAAATGCGATTCTCAACTATTACAAAGTTCAAGATTATCATCAACATACGAATTGCATAGATTCAATTGATATAACACAAACAAAAAATAGTAATTACACCATTGTTACAATTTCAATTGATGGTGGAATTATAAGAAACAATGTTATTGGAAATGTAGATGGACAAGGCGCTGAAGCAAATTTATTTAGTCTTTATTATCCTAATAAGGATCAGCATTTTGACAACAAAACCATAATTAAGCACAATACGCCCAATTGTAACAGCAATCAATTATATAAAGGCTTACTTGAAGGAAATAGCACAGCCATTTTTAATGGAAAAATTGTTGTGGACCAATTGGCACAAAAAACCAATGCATTTCAATCCAATAAAAACTTATTATTAGATAATAATGCGACCATTAATTCAAAACCTCAATTGATGATCTATGCCGATGATGTTAAATGCAGCCATGGAGCCACCTCTTCTCAAATTGATGAAGAAGCCCTTTTTTATCTAATGTCAAGGGGATTAAAGAAAGATAGCGCACAGGCGTTATTAACGCTTGCTTTTGGAGAAGAAATAATCGAAAAAATAAAAATAAACGAAATAAAAACTAAGCTTGAACAAAGGTTAGCACTAAAACTAAATATACATCTTTACTAATTTTTGGATTCATGAACCATATGAATACATACGATATTGATAAAATAAGAGCAGATTTTCCAATACTGAGCAGAAAAATTAATGAACAACCATTGATATATTTAGATAATGCTGCCTCCACTCAAAAGCCCCAAGCAGTTATCGATGCAATTGTTCATTATTATACCAGAAGATATAGTAATATCCATCGTGGAGTGCATACTTTAAGTCAGATGGGTACCGTCATGTATGAGCAAACAAGAAGAAAAATTCAATCTTTTTTAAATGCAAAACATGAACACGAAATCATCTTTACCAAAGGGACTACTGATGGTATTAATCTTGTAGCATATTCTTTTGGAAGAAAGTTTTTAAAAGAAGGTGACGAGATTTTAGTGACAGAAATGGAACATCATTCAAACATTGTTCCATGGCAAATTGTAGCACAGCAACAAGGAGCAAAGGTAATTCCCATTCCTTTACAAGAAGATGGAAGTATTAATATTCAGGATGTTGAGAGGCTTATTTCTTCTAAAACCAAAATTATATCAGTAACCTACGTTTCTAACACACTGGGAACTATAAACCCAATAAAAGAAATTATCGAAATTGCCAAAAGGCATAATGTAAAGATTTTGGTTGATGCAGCACAGGCCATTCAACATATAGCCATTGATGTACAAGCATTAGACATTGATTTATTAACCTTCTCTGGCCATAAGATTTACGGGCCAACAGGTACAGGAGTTTTATATGGTAAAGAAGATATCCTAAATGAGATGCCGCCATTTCAAGGTGGTGGAGATATGATTGAGCAAGTAAAATTTACAGGGACAACTTATGCTGAACTTCCCTTTAAATTTGAAGCAGGCACGCCAAACACAGCGGGACTAATTGGACTTGGAGTAGCAATAGAATATGTTCAAAACATTGGGCTTGAAAATATTGAGGCGCATGAAAAAATGCTATTAGATTATGCTACAGAAGCGGTGAAAGAAATTGAGGATTTGGTTGTGATTGGTACAGCTAAAGAAAAAACAAGTGTCTTATCTTTTGTTATAAATGGATTGCACTCATACGACTTAGGGGTCATTCTAGATAATTTAGGAATCGCCATTAGAACAGGGCATCATTGTACCCAGCCTATAATGGATAGATACAATATAACAGGAACTTGTAGAGCTTCTTTTGCCTTATATAATACAACCGATGAAATTGACAAACTCGTTGCAGGAATCCAACGAGCGATTAAAATGTTAAAGTAAAAGAAAACGTGTCGACCATAAATGATATACAAAATGAATTAATTGGAGATTTCGAGCTATTCGATAATTGGGCTGATAAATATGAGTACATCATAGATTTAGGGAAAACTCTACCTCCTCTAGAAGATAAGTATAAAACAGATGACAATAGAATTTATGGTTGTCAATCAAAAGTTTGGTTACATGCTTATGTAGAAGATGAAAAAATAAAATTTAAAGCAGATAGTGATGCTTTTATCACCAAAGGCATCATTGGATTATTACTAAGAGTCCTTTCAAATCATGAGCCTGACGAAATTTTGAATGCTGATCTTTTTTTTATTGAGAAAACTGGGCTTCAATCCCATTTATCGCCCACCAGAGCAAACGGATTAGCCTCTATGGTAAAACAATTAAAGGCATACGCTTTAGGTTATAAAACAAAAATGGCAGCATCGAGATGACCACTATAACAAAGTCATTTATAGAAATCAAAGATGAAATCATAAAACAGATACAAACAGTTTATGATCCTGAAATTCCTATCAATATATATGAACTGGGCCTAATCTATGAAGTAAATGTTGACCCAGCCAATAATGCACATATTTTAATGACTTTAACTTCTCCCAATTGCCCTGCAGCAGAAATGTTACCCGGAGAAGTAGAACAAAAAGCAAAAGAAGTTGAAGGCGTAAATGATGTAAAAGTTGAAATCACATTTGAACCCGAATGGACAATGGAAAATATGTCAGAAGCAGCAAAATTGGAACTAGGTTTGCTATAAGCTGATTAAAATTGAATAATTAAACAATAAAAAGACTAATACATATGTATCCAGCAGAATTAACACAACCAATGGCAGCAGAACTTACAAACAATGGCTTTGTGGGATTAACAACTGCCGAAGAAGTTACAAATACCATTGAGAATACTGAAGGCACCGTATTTGTTGTTATTAATTCCGTATGCGGTTGTGCGGCAGCAAATGCGAGACCAGCGGCTTTAATGGCCATTAAAAATGCCAAAAAACCAAACGTTTGTGCAACTGTTTTTGCAGGGGTAGACAAAGATGCTGTTGACAAAACAAGATCTTATACTTTACCATACCCTCCATCCTCTCCTTCTATGGCACTTTTTAAAAATGGGCAACTTGTTCATTTTGTTGAAAGACACCATATTGAAGGCAGACCTGCTGAGATGATTGCACAAAATTTAATAGCAGCCTTTGATCAATATTGCTAATTCATCAAGCAATTAAAATAATTTTATATAGATACTCGAAGAAAAGTCGACGTTTACCTTGAAACCGTTCTAAATGGTCATAGTGAAGCGGTCTATCACTTAGATAAACTTAATACTGATCAAATCTTAAGTGCCAGTGGAGATATGTTCGTTGGTATTTGGGATTTAGCAGAGAAAAAATTAGTAAGCCCTATTGCCAAAGGCACTAGTACCATTTATACCACTCATTTAATAAATGATGAGTTATTAGCCGTAGGACAAAGAAATGGGCAGATTTTTTTCTTAGATATTCCATCAAAAGAAACTCTAAAAAACTTTCAACTTACATCAGAAGATGTTTTTAGCATTACATCTTGTAAAAATCAATGGTTAGCAGCAACTAAATCAGGGGAACTTATTATTGGTGATATACCTACTTTATCGATTAAAGAGATTTTTCCGCTTAGTACCAAAAGCTTGAGATGCTTAGCAATAACTCCTAACGAGAAAGAATTAGCTGTTGGAAGTAGTGATCATTCAATTTATATTATAGATATAGAGCGGAAAAAAATTACTTACAAAATATCTGGTAGTAAAAACTCCGTTTTCACACTAGGATTTCTAAGTGAAGATATATTATTATCGGGTGGACGAGATGCCCACTTACACATCTGGAAAAGGGGAAAAAATTCGGAATGGAAACTAAAGCAGTCTATTCCTGCTCATAACTTTACTATTAACAAAATAGTTTATAATAAAAAAAAGCAACTTTTTGCTACTGCTAGTAGAGACAAAACAATTAAACTGTGGGATGCTGAAAATTATGAATTATTAAAAGTTATAGAAAGACGTAAATTTAATGATGGTCACACACACTCTGTCAACACATTATTATGGTTTCAAGATTATTTAATTTCAGCAGGTGATGACAAAAAGCTTTTCGTTTGGAAAATTGAGGACTAGCAGATGCAATTAAATAATATATTTTAAAAAATGATCTACAAACCAGATCAATCAATATCTCTAGTTTGCAGATCAAAACACCTACCTTGCCCATAAAGTTAGCTCGATAAGAGAGGATAACTTATTTCATTAAAGTCGTTAAAATTATTCGCCTTTCAATTCAAAGATTGAAATATACTTTGAAACAAAACTAAAATTGCGATGAAAGGTTTAAATAATTCGACAAGCCGTACTAAACCCGAGAAAATTAATCATTTGCAACTCCCCCTTTTATAGCTTATCATTGCATCATGCGTATAATATTTATGGGAACACCTGATTTTGCTGTTCCTAGTTTAGATATTTTGATGGAACATGGTTATAACATTGTAGGAGTAATTACTGCGGTGGATAAACCAGCTGGTCGAGGCAGAAAGCTTCATCAATCTGCGATAAAAAAATATGCTACTGCAAAAGGTTTAAATGTTTTACAACCTAAAAATCTAAAGGACAAAGCATTTATTGAGAACTTAAAATCATTAAAAGCTGATCTCCAAATAGTTGTGGCTTTTAGAATGCTTCCAGAAGTTGTTTGGGATATGCCTCCTTTAGGAACTTTTAATTTACATGCCTCCTTGCTCCCCCAATATCGAGGTGCCGCACCAATTAATTGGGTCGTAATAAATGGAGAAAAGGAAACTGGAGCCACTACCTTTTTTCTAAAACATGAAATAGATACTGGTGACTTAATATTACAGAAAAAACTGCCCATCAACAATACAGATACTGCTGGGGATATTCATGATAAATTAATGATTTTAGGATCTAAGTTAGTTTTCGAAACTGTTCAATTGATTGAAAAAGGGAACTTTACGCTCTATCCGCAAGAAACAAATGACATTGAACTAAAGAGCGCCCCAAAAATATTTTCAAAAGACTGTAAAATTGATTGGAACGAGACTTCAGAAAATATTTATAATAAAATTAGGGGACTAAGTCCTTATCCAGTTGCTTTTACGACACTTGCCAATAAGAAACTCAAAATCTACAATGCTTTTATTGATAAGGATAATTCAAGTCTCCCTCCTGGCTCGATTGAAACAGATAACAAAACCTTTCTTAAAGTCATAACAAAAACAGGAAGCATTCATATTAAAGAGCTTCAATTAGAGGGTAAAAAAAGAATGAAAACAGCAGATTTTTTAAGAGGATACAAAATTGAATCTACTTTACTTGTATAAATAAGCCTCGAAAGCAATATCTGTTCTTTTATCCATCCTATTAAATTTATATTTGATATGAAATTAATTCATAATGGTAAAAATCATATGGGATTCTAAACGAAACTGGACCATTGTATTCCTTATAATGGTCATCTTACTTATGATTTTTATTAATTTAAAAACAAACAACACAGAGACATTAGAGAAAACCCCTCAACCAGTAAGTATAGATTTAGAAGAGATCAAAAAACGTGGGAGCCTCAACGTTTATATCGAAAATGGGTCTATAAGTTATTTTATTTATAAAGGCCAACCAATGGGTTTCGACTTAGAATTGCTCGAAGCTTTAGCCCAAGATCTAGATCTTAAATTAAAATTGATCGCACCAAAAAAAGGAGAAGACATTTATAAAATGCTCGATAAAGGAAATCTAGATCTTATCTCAAAAAGCCTCCATGTAACTAAAAATCAATTGAAAAACATTGATTTCACACATCATTATATGTACGATGAACAGGTATTGGTTCAGAGAAAGCCAAAATACTGGACAAAGTATACGCATAAACAAATTGAGGATTCATTAATACGAAATCAAACTGATTTGATTGGAAAATCAATTTATGTAGATAAAAAAGCACATCTTGAACGATTACAAAATCTATCCAATGAAATTGGTGGTGATATACAAATTATCTATAACGACAATTACAATACTGATGAACTGATTAAAATGGTTGCTCAAGGAAAAATTGACTATACAGTGGCAAACAAAAGCATTGCACTTATTAGTCAAACATATTTTCAAAATCTTGATGTTGAAACTCCCATCAGCTTTCCACAAAAGATTGCCTGGGGTATCAGATTAAACGCTCCGAAACTTAAAGATACCATTGACCAATGGCTTATTGACCAACAAACTTCAATTACATACACACAACTTTATAGCAAATACTTCAAAAACCCAAGAGCGTATAAGTATCGTATAAAAAGCAACTTTCATAGTGAAACAGGAGGCAATATTTCTAGATATGATGATTTCATCAAAAAATATGCAAAATCCATAAATTGGGATTGGCGATTACTCTCTGCATTAATTTATAAAGAATCAAAATTTGATGCAACTGCTACTTCATGGGTTGGAGCAAGAGGCTTAATGCAATTACTTCCTGTGACGGCTAAAGAAATGGGCTTAGATAGCACATTCATAGAAGATCCCGAAATGAGTCTTAAAGCAGGAACGAAATATTTAAAATACTTGCAAAAATTATGGGCAGAAATTCCAGATAGTACGGAAAGAATCAAATTCATACTTGCCTCCTATAATGTAGGTGGTGGACACGTTAAAGATGCAGTCAGATTGGCAAAAAAATACAATACTGATGAAAATCAATGGAAAAACGTGGGGCATTATTTAAAATTAAAATCCCAATCTACATATTATAGAGACCCTGTTGTAAGGAATGGATACTGTAGAGGGTCAGAACCATTCAACTATGTAGTTGACATTTTAGAAATTTTTAATCATTACAAAAAATTATTTCCAACTGAGAACAGCTAGTTTTTGCAGCTTCTTCAGTATAATAGGTTTAAATTTTGATTAAATAGGGTCTAAAACATCAATACTGAAAAGTGATTTCTAACTTTGTATGCTCCAAACATGGAAAAAGAAAAGAAAAGATACCAGTTTACTACAAAAAACATTAGTGTTTTATACAGTTATGCCAGGCCATATCAAACCACTTTTTTTGTTGGATTAGTGGTACTTCTACTCTCTTCTACAACCATAATGCTCTTTCCTCATTTGCTTACCAAATTAATAGATTCTGTTCTTCAAGAGGAAACTTCAAAAATTAGTCGAAAAAATATTCTATTAATTCTATGCGGCTTAGTCGTTGCACAAGCAATTTTCTCCTATGCTCGTATACATTTGTTTTCAAAAGTTACAGAAAATGCAATAGCAGACCTTAGAGTAGCATTATTTAAGAAAATAACGAGCCTCGAAATTCATTTTTTTGAGAGAAGACGTGTTGGAGAGCTCATAAGTAGAATTACCAATGATATCAGTACATTGCAAGATATCTTTTCCTTTACTTTAGCAGAGTTTATACGACAGATAGTCACGCTTATTATTGGTATTGTAATGCTATTGCTTATATCAAAAAAACTCACATTAATAATGTTATTGGTATTCCCCTTATTTATAATTCTTGCAATCTTTTTTGGAAGGTTTATTCGAAAACTCTCTAAAAAAGTTCAAGATAAACTAGCAAAAGCGAATATTATTGTTGAAGAGAGTTTTCAAAATATCAATATTGTAAAAGCCTATAATAATGAAGCTTTTGAAACATATCAGTACAAGGAAAGCAATAAAGATGTGATTTACCATGCTGTTTATGCAGCAAAGTATAGAGGCATGTTTGTCGGTTTTATTATTCTCGGACTTATGTCCACCATTATACTTATGATTTATCTCAGCGTTGGAATGGTAGATAGTGGCGACATCTCCGTTGCTAAACTTATGGAATTTATTTTATATAGCGTTTTTTTAGTGGGAGCGCTTGGAGGTTTAGGAGACACCTATGCTAAAATTCAAAAAACACTGGGGAGTAGTGAAAGGTTAGTAGAAATTCTTGGAAATGAGGCGGAAGTAGAACGTTTGCCAGATGACAGTTCCACACCGATTGTTATTAAAGGAGGCATAACGTATAAGAATGTACATTTTAGTTATCCTACAAGAAAAGATATAAAGGTCTTAAATGATATTAATATTGATATTACTCCAGGGGAAAGGATTGCACTTGTTGGCCATTCAGGAGCAGGAAAATCTACTATTATCCAATTGCTTTTAAAATATTATACTTCAGATAGTGGAGACATTATTATCGATAATAAGTACACATTAAAAAATCTTTTCCCATCACAAATAAGAGATCATGTAGCTATTGTTCCACAAGAAATTATTTTGTTTGGGGGCACCATAAGAGACAACATTGCATATGGCAAACTCAATGCTACCGAAGATGAAATCATCAATGCTGCAAAAAAAGCAAATGCATGGGAATTTATCACTTCATTCCCCGAAGGTCTAGACTCATTAGTTGGTGAAAGAGGCGTAAAACTTTCTGGGGGTCAAAAACAACGAATAGCCATTGCAAGAGCAATAATTAAAGATCCCTCTATTCTAATCTTAGATGAAGCCACAAGCTCCTTAGATGCCATTTCTGAGAATTTAATAGAACAAGCTTTAGAACAATTTATGCCAGGGCGAACTACTTTAATCATTGCTCACCGATTGTCAACTGTAAAAAATGCAGATAAAATATTGGTATTAAATCAAGGGAAAATTATTGAACAGGGAAATCATGAGGAGCTATTAAATATTCCAAATGGCATGTATAATAACCTATTGAGACTTCAACTACAAGAATCCTAAACCATAAAAGTCTACGCTTCTTTTCTTTAAACCAAGAAATCTTTAAAGGTGCAAAACACAAGTGTTCCAAATGCAAATATCATTACCCAAAAAGTGCCATCTCTAACAACACGCACACCATTCTCAGTAATTGCTTGAATCATTGCAAATAAGAAAAAGACATATATAAGTACAATTAATACCATAGGCACAGTTTTAGTAAATAAGAAATAAATGGTGTTTCAGGCTTGGCAATAAGTCCCTCGTCTATAAATATAGACAAAATTTATACCATAATGGTTGTACAAATAATAAAATAAACATTTACTTAAAGAAACGACTAATACAAACCTCTGCATCTAAAGAGCCTCCCATTTCTAAAAATTCAACTAAGTGTCCCGCATAATATGGCGCTAGAGAAACGCCTTTTGTACCTAAGCCATTAAAAATGCACAATTGATTGTAGTTAGGATGTACACCTATAAAAGGCCTCCTGTCTTTGACAGTAGGACGTATCCCAACTTCTTGTTTTAAAACACTGTATGAACAATTAATCATAGAAGACAGTTTATGCTCAAGGTGCTCCCTCCCCTTTAAAGTAACAACTTTACTTAAATCGTCCCAAACAAATGTCCCCCCAATTTTATACTCATCATCATTAACAGGAACAAGTGAACCACCTTTATTTAATATTTTATCAAATGAGAAGTCGCTCTTGATTGTCAAAATTTCTCCTTTAGATAAATTAAATGGCAACATCTTAAAAAAAGGATTTTCTGCTCCTTTGTAGCCATCACAAAAAACAACACGATTTGTTTCAAAGTTTTTATACTTTACATTGTTATCTAAAAAAACAACTTCATCATGATTAAAAACTTCATTAACAATAGATGTTTGATATAGACTTTTAAAAAGTTGTAGCATTTTAGGGATATCTAACCAAAAGCCTCTTTTTATTATTCCTCCATGCTCTGCATTGATTTCGTCTTCTTTTATTTCGCAAACGTCAGACAAATAATCACCATAATTTTCATCAGACTGTCTTAACTGCCACTCGTTAATATCTTTGCTAGAAGAAAACAGACGAATTATATCGGTAAAGTGCAGTAACTCTACATTAAACAACTTTTCAACTTTCTTGTAAAAACTTATGGCCTCAGGTAATAATGTATCCACTTTCCAAGACTTAACCAGTTTTCGGCCTGTAACAGGGTTTACCATTCCCAATGCAACTTTGGAAGAAGAAGAATCTGTCTCTTCATCAAAAACAATTACTTTCTTTCCTCTCGACAGCAATTTTATTGCAAGAACGGTTCCGGCAAGGCCTTGGCCAACAATAATGTAATCTACTTTGTTAGACATCTCTATTAAATTTAACTGCTTGTATCATTTCTCTTTTCCCAGGAGGGCCTTGTAATGTATTTACTTGGAAACCCACACTTTTCAAATCACGTTTAACCTGTCCTTTTGCACAATAAGTTACCAAAACCCCTCCTTTCTCTTTAAGTGCATTAAACATAGATAAAAAAACTTCCCTAGTCCATAATTCAGGTTGTGAAGAAGGAGCAAATGCATCAAAGTAAATCAAATCATATTCATTCTTTTTATCAAAGTCAACAATATCCATTTGCATTTTTTTTAAAGAAAAACAATTATCAATCACGACTTCCCTGTTCCAACTAACACAGTGTAGCTTTTTAAGTATTTTTTTGCAGTCAACCTTATCAGTTAACATTATATCGGCATAATTCAACAACTCAATTTTATCTAATGAAAGTGGATACAATTCTATACTACTAAAATGAATATTCAAATTGATTGATTTTGCTTCCAAATAAGACAGTAATGCATTTAGTCCTGTTCCAAAACCTATTTCCAGAATATCTATTTTCTTTTTCGAAAAAAACTTCAAACCTGCATCGATAAAAACGTGTCTAGACTCTTGAATTGCACCATGGATAGAATGGTAATGTTCATCCATCTCCTTCCAAAAAATGGTAGAAGACCCATCATTAGAAATCACCACTTTCCTATTCATTGTAATTTTTATCCTTTAATAGCTCCAAAAACAAATTATCGTATTCTTCTACAATATTTGCCCACGAGTATTTGGTAACAAAAGATTGAACCTCATCGATATTTGATTGATGGAAATTTAAGATCTGATCTCGAATTTTAGACAATAGTTCAGTTGTATCATTGTACAAATACTTATCCCTATAAATGTTCGGAATGTGTTCGGGATATGAGAGTCGATTTGGCAATAAGGGATAGCAATTACAATGCATTGCCTCCACCACGCTAATCCCAAAAAACTCTTGAATACTCGTTACAGGTAATATATCTGCGCGCCATAACATATCTATATAATCTTCACGCTTTTCAAAATATCCAAAATGAACGATTATATCTTTCAATGCTTCATAATATGTATCGAACACTTCAGGATAACGTTCATTTCGTTCGCCGCATACAGCCAAACTGAAAATCAATCCCTCTAATTTTAATTGCTTAATGATGCTAAAAAAAGTTTCTGGATTTTTATCATACTCCCATCTGTGGTTCCATAAGACTAATGGCTGTTCATTCTCTCTAGCATTTTTAAACTTATTAAGATCTTGAGCATTGTAACCCGGTGCAATTACATCACTCTTTTCGCCTATTTTGGTAACATTTTGCTTTTCTTTAAAATCCGGATACCTTGCTAACATTTCATCCAAACGTTTTAAAAAGCTATTTTGATTATATATAGAATTAAAAATAACCTTATCACTCCTTAAAGCACTTGTATAATTAATAAAGGCGTAATTTAAATCTCTACCATTTACTGCGTCTTGGTCTGTTTTAGACCAGGGATACGCTAACTGGTTTTCATGAAAATAAGCGATTGTAGGAATGGAGGCATACTTAGGTCCAATTAAAGCAGAAAAGGTCGCAACATCCAACATATCAGTACACAAAAACACATCAGGTATAAAATTCAATTCAGCAAATTTTCTAGCCAATGTAACGGCGCCTCCGTGCATACGCCACTTCCAATGGCGCCCTGGCAAAGAAAGTATTTTCACATCGCAATTAGATTGCTCTTGCAAATTAAGCGCCCAATTTTTATGTGATCCGATAAAAAAGGGTTCGACTATTAAAACTTTAATCAATTGTGAAAAATTACTTTACTATTGACAAATGATATGGGTACGTTCCTATAAGCTCCCCATTCTCAACAAACCTCAATTCAAGATAATAAGCTCCCCTACTCAATGATGATACATTAAGTTGTTCGTTTAAATTTCCGTCTATCCAACCAAATTCATCACTCAACAATGTACGACCATTATAATCATAGATATGAGCTTCAATATTAGTTGCCCTCTGTATTTGCAATTGAAGGTTTAAATTATCTGATGCGGGATTTGGAAAGATATTCAATTTAGAGACAAAATCAGGAAGCTCTATTCCTGTGGTAACAATATCAATAGTTTGAGTAAAAGAATCAACGCCACAATCATTAAAAGCTATTAACAATACATCATAAGTACCTGAACTAAAATAGTGTACTGGATTGACAAGACTGCTGGTATTTAAATCACCAAAATCCCAATAAAAGGAATCTGCATCTGCCGATAAATTTGTAAAGGTATACACGGTATCTGAAGTAAATTGATAACTAAACTTAGCTATTGGCTTAGAGCTTATCAAAGTAGTTGTAATTGTTCGAATACTATCGCACCCATTACTGGCCTGGCCAATCAGCGTATCTATAACAACTCCCGTATCTAAAGGATTACAACTTTGAGTCATTAAATTAGAAGTTATGGGATAAAGTAAACTGGTAATGGTTGTTACTGTACTGTCACACCCATTTACACTTAGTAAATTAGAAAAAATTCTTCCTGTATCTACAACAAAACAGCTACTCTTGTTGATTGTTATATTAAAGGTATCGTTAACCGTTAAATTCAATTCGACAATGCTATCACAATAATTTGTGGGAATAGCAACATAATGAATTCCATGATCCGTAATGGAAGCACTTCCAATAAGAACAGACATTCCGATGCAAATAACAGAATCAATTTTTACTGTATCGAATTTTTCGACCCTAAAACGCTTTGACAATGTATCATTTCTTTCGTAAAGATCGTTTGAGTAATCACATCTAACCAACAAAACAGAGGATTGAGGATTATATAAATTTAAAGGCTCAAAAGTATGTTCTTTTGTTTCATAAGCTAAAATATTATCCACTATTTCAGAAGCAACTAAACTTTCATTTAACCATAATTCTATTGTAACATTGCTTACCGCGTTTTTTGAGTTATTAATTAGCTCTGCAGATACTATATAGTTACTATCCGGACATACGGAATCAACTAGAAAAAGGTTACTAACAGAAATATCATCGTTTACATTGTAAACTTTAATGTTATCAAACGAAAAGCCATCAAGTGAATATATATTGTTGTTAACCCCACTACCTTCTTGTCCAAATTTCATTTGAAAACTTGAAGAAAATGACTGTCCATTAAGTGCTTGAATTGTTTTAGTAAGGTTAAGAGCATGTACATTATTATAGACGGCCCACAAATCTATGTTATTACCCAAGTCGTACAACTCTATCCAAGTATCGGTATCACTTCCTCTAATCCAGACTTTATCATTCAAATCAGCCTCCTCTCCATGATCCAAAAAATCAAAATCTAAATATATGGTAGAATCATTATATGCATCTAGGTTGAGATTAACAACAAATTCATTTACATTGTTACTGCCTCCTAAATAATTATCAAATGATAGTGCGCTAGTGCCTTCAAAAGCGTAAATATCATTACCTCCAACTCTAAGTCTACCGCCCAGTGTGCTTGAAGTAAAATCTATCTCTTCTATATTGTCCATTCCAAAAGCACCATTTAAATAGGTATTTGCTGAAACAACATCTTCAAAGCCCTGAAAGTAAGGCAATATAGTCGGGTCATTACTTAAGTTTTTAATAGTAGTTTTTAAAGTATCGTTCGATCTATCTTCATCTGATGCTAGTTCTGTCCATATTTCAATTTCGTAATTAGACAAGTTCGAAAAATCGCCTGAAGCAGCAAATTCATGTTCTACAGATGCCCCTGCATTGAGCAGTGCAATGGTTTCGCAAACAGCACCTTGTCCATCAATATCATAACAGACATTAAACCCTGATGCATTGTTAATACCATTATTTGAAACTCGAACCTTTATTTTCTCATTTGCAGTTAATAAGGAACTCGTTAACGATCTGCCACCTAGAGGGGTAAGCAGTTTATCAACTAAAATATCGTTGTTTAAATTACATGTATTAGTCGAAACAGGGATAACAAGCGCACCATTTGACCTTAGAGCAGGTTTTCCTTCAATTAATGCAATTGCATTAAACCAATATTCTTCACCATTATTTAGCCCATTCACGAAAAAATCAAAATCTCCAACAGTATCTAAAGAAACATACTCATCATTAATTAACTGGTTGATAATATACTGATCTGCTAAGGCTACAGAATCCCAACTTAGTCTAGCCCCTCTATCGCACCCTTCAACATTCAGCGAGGCTACTCTAGATGAAATAGTAAAAACTTCTTCTGATATGCCACTAGACAAATTAGAGGAAACTCTTAGCAAGCATGTATGTGAGGTGGTATCAGCAGGTACAGGCCAAGTTGCATATCTTAAGTCAGCATCTAAGTTAGAAGCAATATTGGTCCAACTAGCTCCATTATCATAAGAGACATCGATATCAAAATGATCATGATTCCCTTCAGTATCCCACCTTAAATATACTGTTTCGCCACCAGCAACCCATTTTTCACCTCCTGTAGGATGCGTCACTTTAATCGAATGATCATAAGAATTATGAGCCACAGCAAATTTTTGTGCTCCACTTAAAATATTGCTGCCCTTTACAATTATTTTATAAGTACCGGCACTCGCGTCTTCAATGGTGATTTGCTCCGAATTATTTAAATTATCTACTCCCCTAAAAGCTACTGCACTGGGATTAGAAGGATCTAAAACCCATGGATGAAAGCGATCACCATTAGGCGCTACCACTATTAAATCTAAATCATGCACTAGTGTTTTATCAAATGGAAAAGAAGCCTCTTTATCCATCCATGTAAGTGTAAATTTTAAAAGTGCTTTTGAAGTAAGTGTATTAATAGTAAATTCTACGGAATCTTCATTTCCTACTTCATCAACAAAATAGGCCTCTTCAAATACACTCTCAATTGCTCGGTCAGCATTTACCACTCCAAACCCATACTTATAATCAGGTCCATCATTACCTTTATCTCTAGCCGTATTTAATAAAATGGCCTTTATAATATCTGCACGTAATGCAGATGCCCCATTCTTCTCTATAAATGCCTCGTATAAGAGTGCAACAATACCAGAAACCGATGGACATGAGAAAGAGGTACCCTGCCGCTCTTGGTAGCCATTATCAATATTAGTGGTATACACCCCTCTACCCATACTTACAATTTCGGGTTTAAGCCTTCCATCTGCGGTAGGCCCCTTGCTACTGTTATTAGCTAGAATTTCCAATCTATCCACTGATCCCACGGCAATATTGTTTTTTGCTCCCTGAAAACCAATACCAACCGTTCCCCAGCCATCCGGGCATCTATCTCCAGGTGTTCCGGCATTCGCTACTGCAACCACATTCATCAGATCTTCACGCTCTCTAACCAGAGCATCTAATTCTGCAGCCATCGGAAGATAAGGCCCCCAGTCCTCACAAGGAGTATCGGAGGTTCCATATCCAAAAGAGACACTAATCACCTTAAGATTAAATTCTGAGAGTGCGCTTTGAAATTTTCCTACAAGATCTCCATTAAAAAAATGTGCATAAACCTTCGATTCAGGAGCCATTCCAATATAACGTGCATTAAAATGGCCCTTACTATTAATGATTCCTGTAACACCGTTAGCATGCTTCGAAAATTCGTCAGTCCAATAGATTTTATCAGCATTAAAAACTCTGGCATCTATGTCTATATGTTTAAAAAGCAATCCACCATCCCAAACACCAATATCGATACCTGCACCTTTAAAACCGTGTCCAAAGGCAGATTTATCATGCACTACATTAACGCGGTTCATAGACATAGCCTTCTCCAATAATGGCCTTGGTTTTTCTAAAACAGGAGCAACAAAATCTACAAATGGTAATTCGAGTAACTTACTCAGGTTGTTGGCATTTACACTTCCAACAATGTGATTTCTAACATACCTTAAGTTGTTGACTAAGTTTGCTAATAATTCGTTATCCGCAGCAATTCCCTCTCGCACAAGAATTTTAACCTCCGTCTCTCCTTCTAACTCTTCATCTAGTAATGGTGACTTTTTAGCTTTTGGAGTAATCCTTCCTAATGATTTGACAGGTCCTTTGCCCAATTTATTTAAACTTAAGTGACCAGGAAAACAAACCTTGTAAATATGTTCATTTAATTGCCCATCAATCCTAATTCCTTTTTTCGTAAGATCATTAAAAACTGCTTGGTTCGCATTTTCTATTTCAGCAATACCATAGTAATAACCTTCGCATATGTTTTTTGAAATAATGGCATCTGAGGCCTTTGCTTTCCTAAAAGAATCTATAGGTTTACAATCATATTTTTCTTCCTGAGAAAAAGCAGAAAACAAGGAGCATTGTAGAATAAGTATGGTAAGTAAAAAATACTTCATACATTTTAAATATAAATAATCTAACCTAAAATATCATTCACCACATCTGAATCATAAAAGTCTTTCAATCTAATTTTTATAAAACTTTCCAAAAAACCATTTTCATTCAACGCACTTAAAACCATATCAGATCCAATAAGCATTTCTTTTTTAATCAAATCAGTATCTATAGAAAGATCTGTTAGGACATCAGCGATATTACTTTCTTCATGATATGTAAAAAAGTGATCTAAAATATCTTCTACCAATCCATCAAAAAATTCATTCGATTTTAAGTCTGTCCATACTTCGTCTGAAATTTTAATCCCCTTTTCAAAATCATCAGAATCAATATTATCTACAATATTACCAACACTTATTCCTTCCATCTTGTTCCAAACTTCACCTGCGAACTCTTTAATTCGCGCTTCATCTAACTGCTCTTTTATATAACGCTCACTCTGTCCAATAATTTTTCTGGCATTAGTAGAAATGAATTTTTTTACATTTTTATCAATCGTTTCTTCCAAATTTGGAATTGCTGAATTTAATATTCCTTGTCCAAATTTTAGAAAAGAAGAAGCTCCCGGCACCTTCTTGGCTACTCCATCATCCGAAGAAGTAAAACTTTTAATTCCATTAAACAGCGTATTTGTAATAACCTCTGCATAAAAAGGGTTGCCCACGGCTCGTTCAATAATCTTATCTCGTAACTCTTTTTGCTCAGCAATTTCATCAACAATGTTATCAAAATGATCTTTTTCAACAATGCTTGTCAATTTTGTCTTATCTTCTTTGTATATGATATATAAATAGTTAAGCAAATCCTCAATAAAATGCTTTAATCCCTCAGGGGTTTCTTTACTTTTAACATTTCTATCTAAAAACTCCTTGACACTATCTTTATTTGCAATTTTCAAAACAGATGTTCTTTCCATCCATTTCCAAACCAAATCAACATCCCTATTAATATTCTTCTTTAGCTTTTTTCCTTTAAGTTGAGCAAGTTCATGTGCCACATGTGCATCTAACAATTTCTCTGCTGTTTTATTCATGTCTTTTATTTTGAAGTCTGCATGTAAAATAACGAAAAGTTCGCTATCATTTCTCAATTACTCAGACACTGGAAACTAACTATTTTTCCATTCTCTAGAAAAATGTGCATTATAAATTGTATTTCTTTTCTCTTATTAGCTCAGGTTGATATAACTTTGCGGCTTCTTACGACATAAGTATGAGTTCAATAACCATAACATTTCCAGACGGAGCAAAGAAAGAATTTGAATCAGGGGTATCTTCTTATGATATAGCCAAAGGTATTAGTCATGGATTGGCAAAAAATATCATGGCAGCAAAAATCAACGGCAAAGTCGTTGAAATAACAAAAAGTATTAATGAAGATGCAACACTTGAACTATTAACATGGAATGAAAAAGATGGAAAAAGCACTTTTTGGCACTCTTCGGCACATCTATTGGCTGAAGCCCTAGAAGCACTATATCCGGGTATAAAATTTGGAATAGGCCCACCGATTGAAACAGGTTTTTATTACGATGTTGACTTGGGAGAACAAAAACTATCTATTGGCGATTTTGCAAAGATTGAAAAGAAAATGAAAGAACTCGCCTCCCAAAAGAATGCATATATAAGAAAAGAAATAAGTAAACAAGAGGCTGTTCAATATTTTGAAGAAAAAGGTGATGAATACAAATTAGAACTTTTAGAGGGACTTAATGATGGAGATATCACCTTTTATAGCCAAGGTAACTTTACGGATTTATGTAAAGGGCCTCACCTTCCGGATACGGGAAAAATTAAAGCTATAAAGCTATTAAAAGTTGCAGGAGCCTATTGGCGAGGAGATGAAAAAAGAAAACAATTGACTAGGATTTATGGAGTTACTTTCCCTAAACAAAATCAACTAGAAGAATATCTCCATCTATTAGAGGAAGCTGAAAAAAGAGATCATAGAAAGATTGGTAAAGAATTGGAGCTGTTCACCTTTTCTCAAAAAGTAGGTTCAGGTCTACCCTTATGGCTACCAAAAGGAACATTCGTAAGAGAAAAACTAAGCGAATTTCTTAAAAATGAGCAGCTCAAAAGTGGTTACAAACAAGTTATTACTCCTCATATAGGTAACATAGAGCTATATAAAACTTCTGGACACTACGAAAAATACGGCCAAGATTCTTTCCATCCTATTCACACCCCTCACGAAGGAGAGGAATATCTCTTAAAACCGATGAATTGCCCACATCATTGTGAGATTTATAATTCTTTTCCCAAATCGTACAAAGAGCTGCCATTAAGACTGGCAGAATTTGGCACCGTATATAGATATGAACAGAGTGGAGAGTTACATGGAATAACCAGGACAAGAGGTTTTACTCAAGACGATGCACATATATTCTGCACTGCTGATCAATTGAAAGACGAGTTCAAAAATGTAATTGAATTAATTCAAAAAGTATTTTCAAAAGTAGGGTTCGCTAATTTCACTGCACAGATATCACTTAGAGACCCTGAAAACAAAGCAAAGTATATTGGTAGTGATGAAAACTGGAGAAAGGCCGAAACTGCGATTATAGAGGCCGCTGAAGAAAAAAATCTAAATACCGTTACAGAGTATGGAGAAGCGGCTTTTTATGGGCCTAAGCTCGATTTTATGGTGAAAGATGCCATTGGCAGATCATGGCAACTGGGAACTATTCAGGTAGATTATAATTTGCCAGAAAGGTTCAATTTAGAATATGTAGGAAGTGATAATGAAAAACACCGCCCCGTAATGATTCATAGAGCACCGTTTGGGTCACTAGAACGTTTTATTGCAATTTTAATTGAACATACCGGAGGCAATCTTCCATTATGGCTTGCTCCAGAGCAAATTTATATACTACCTTTAAGTGAAAACCATATGGCTTATGCTGAAAAAGTTTCAAAATTCCTTCAGAATTCCGATATTCGCGTTGTCATAGATGACAGAAACGAAAAAATAGGTAAAAAGATTAGAGACGCTGCAATCAAAAAAATACCATATTCTATAATAATTGGCGATAAAGAAGCCAATTCTAACACTTTATCAGTAAGAAAACATGGCACAGGAGACTTAGGGACCTATTCTCAAAGTGATTTTGCAGCCTTATTACAAAAAGAATTATAAATCAAAACAAGTTAATTTGGCAAGAAGAAGACGTAAACCACAACCAAGGGTTGTAGAACCAAAGTTTAGAATTAATGAACGAATTAAAGTTCCTGAAGTTCGTGTTGTAGGAGAAGGCATAGAGCAGGGAGTCTATTCAACAGATGCTGCCATTCGTATGGCACAAGATATGGAGCTTGATCTTGTGGAAATTTCTCCCAAAGCAAATCCTCCTGTTTGTAAGATTATTGATTATAAAAAATTCCTTTATGAAAAGAAGAAGAAGGAAAAGGAATTAAAAGCTAAGGCACATAAAACTGTTATAAAAGAAATTAGATTTACTCCAAATACAGATGACCATGACGTGGAATTCAAAACTAATCATGCCATTAAATTCTTACAAGAAGGTGCAAAAGTAAAGGCATACGTCCATTTTAAAGGTCGAAATATCATGTTTAAAGAACGCGGTGAGCTTTTATTATTAAAATTTGCTCAAAGTTTAGAAGAGTATGGTGCATTGGAACAACTTCCAAAGTTAGAAGGGAAAAGAATGATTGCCTTTATAGCCCCTAAGAAGAAATAAAAAGGAATACTATTTATTTATAAGACTTAAGACAAAGCTTTTTAGTCTTTATCATCTTTATTGTATTAGCCTCAAAATCCGTCAACAATTTCTTAATAGTATTAATATTGTAATGCTTTGTTCTTAATGGTAAAAAATACCTATCTTTGCAGCTCAAATTAGAAGAAGATGCCAAAGGTTAAAACCAATTCAAGTGCTAAAAAAAGATTTAAACTTACAGGTTCTGGTAAGATTAAGCGAAAAAAAGCATATAAGAGTCACTTATTGACAAAAAAAGAAACCACAAGAAAAAAGAATTTAGGTAAAGATACCATTGTACATAAATCAGATGTCAAAAACATTAAGTTGTTATTGGGATTAAAATAAGATAGTCATGCCAAGAGCTACAAACGCAGTTGCTTCCAGAAAAAGAAGAAGAAAAATATTAAAACAAGCCAAAGGATACTTTGGGAGAAGGAAAAATGTATATACGGTTGCTAAAAACGCTGTTGAAAAAGGGTTGCAGTATGCTTATACAGGCAGAAAATTAAGAAAAAGAGATTTTAGAAAACTTTGGATTCAAAGAATTAATGCTGCAGCCAGAGAAAATGGATTAACTTATTCAACACTTATGAATAAATTATCTCAAAACAATATCGATTTAAATAGAAAGGTATTAGCAGATTTAGCGATGAACAACCCTGAAACATTCAAAGCTATCGTAGACAAGGTAAAATAGATCATCTATTAACATATATTAAGCTAAGAGCCTCGAAATTTCGAGGCTTTTTTATTTTCATTGTATTATGAAAGATTATTTAGGACTTTTACCCGGTTTAATTATAATAGTTGCCTTATTACTAATAGATATTTATGTTTTTCAATTAATTAAAACAGCATTTCAAAGCACTTCTTCTTTAATTAGAAAAACAGGAATTTCGTTATTCTTGGTTCTAAGTTTCTGTTTTTATATCGCCTTTTTATTTGCCTTTTTTACAGATTTCACTCAATGGCCCTCTCAAGTTAGAAAGTATGTAACAGGCTTCATTATTGCCCTTGTTGCTTCAAAACTAACCATGCTCCCATTTGTTTTTTCAGATGATCTTTTACGATTTGGGAAGTGGCTAATTTCCTTGTTTTATAGTGGTTCAGGAAAGCACTTAACAGGGCATGGAATTACACGCTTACAATTTCTAAACAAAGCTGGTGCAATAGCAGGAGGTGCTGCTTTTGGTGCTTTTATATGGGGTGTTATTAGAACAGCATATAATTATAAAATAAGGCCAATCAATCTTAAATTAGAGAAACTACCCAAGGAAATGGAAGGCTTAAGAATCGTCCAAATTTCAGATATGCATTTGGGTAGTTTTGCAAGCACGCGTCCAGTAGAAAAATTTGTACAGATTATTAATAAAATTAAACCTGATTTAATTTTTTTTACCGGCGACCTAGTCAACGATTTATCTTCAGAGGCAGAGCCTTACAAAGATATTTTGTCAAAGCTAAAGAGTAAATGGGGTATTTATTCTTGCCTAGGCAATCATGATTATGGAAATTATACAACATGGGAACGTAAAGAAGATAAAATTGCTAACAGAGCTAGAATTGTTGAATTACACAACTATTTCGGTTGGAACCTATTGAGAAATGAAAACCATCTAATCTCATTTGGCAAACATACATTGGCAATCATTGGTGTTGAAAATTGGGGACATAGCGATCATTTTCCTAAATATGGTAATATTGAAAAAGCGGTTCAAGGTTCAGAAGCAGCTCATTTTAAATTGCTTCTTTCTCATGACCCATCACACTGGGATTATATCATAAGCCAAACCAGAGATGATATTGACTGTACCTTTTCTGGTCATACGCATGGTTTTCAATTTGGTGTGGAAATTCCAGCTTTGAAATTAAAATGGAGTCCATGTCAATACACGTATAAGCAATGGGCAGGACTATATAAAAAGGGCAAACAACAATTATATGTAAACAGAGGTATTGGATTTATTGGATACCCAGGTAGGGTTGGCATGCCTCCCGAAATAACTTTATTTACATTAAAAGGTGCATAAATGATTAAGTTAGTAATATACCCAATAAAAAAAATCTCTAAATTACCATCAATTCATGTTTTAGCAATATTTTTGTTGACTAAAACACAATAAACCTGTTGATAGAAACAAGTTATGTGCAAGTAAGGTATGAATGATTGGTTTATACCATAAATTTTCAGTTTTACTTTCGTTTTATCATTGCCCCGCTCCTAGTATTTCCTTTAATTATATCTGGAAGCTTTCCGCTCCATCTATCTTACGCTCAATTTTTGGTACTTAATGTTTGGCTTGTGGGCTGACATTCCCTTCGGGTTTGCCTCCATGGGCTCTTTTTAGTTTTGTAATTTTTAAATTCACCCTACTAGATAATTAAAAGTTCAACTGCAGGTGGTGCTTGTTAGAATTGAAGTATACTATGCAAGTTTTCTGCTTTTAGCTGAAGAAACCGTTTCGATTGAAATATTGTGGTTTATCGATCTTCATCGCTCTGCCAAAATTTATACCTCTTCCCTACTTCATCAAATAAAATTTAAACTCGCCAAACATTTATTAAAAATTGTGCTACGCTGCTACCCGGATTAAAAAACCAGCACATAACATAGGCTAAAAATCAGGCTCCTTTAATTTTTTATTCATATTTTACAGTATGGTTGGGCATCCGTGCCGGCCGAATGGACAACTGTCCATTCAACCGCCCGTATTCTTAGCCTTTGAACGTTGGCAATAATTAACTCACTAACAAGAATGATCAGAAGAATTACTAAAGAACCAATTCCGAAAACATTATATAAATACAGAGATTGGTCTAATGAATTCCATAAAAGATTAATTACGAACCAAGAATTGTATTTTGCTAAACCAAGCGAATTTAATGACCCATTTGATGGTAATATTCCAATAAGATGGGATTTAATGACATATGAAGACTGTTTTAAACAAAACCTGAACTTATTGAATACGATTCATGGAGATAAAGACCAAAATTTAGTTAAAGCATATGCAAAAAAAATAACGGATGAAAAAGAACTTTGGCACCCAGATTCGCTCTCAAAAGAAAGTCCAGAACAACAAAAAAAATGGGACTCAATAATTGGACTTTGTTCCTTGTCTGCTGTTAAAGATAATATTCTAATGTGGTCACACTATGGAGCAAATCACACCGGAATAGCTATTGGATTTGACTCAAAGTCCTTATCCCAAAATTATGACTTCGATTATATTGAGCCTATAAACTATCAATATAATTATCCAGAAATTCTGGGTACAGAAGGTAGCACAAGTCAATTTCATAAAAAATTCTTCTACAAATCAGATTCATGGAAGTATGAAAAAGAATGGAGAATAAGTAAAAATCATATAGAAAACAGAATTATAAAAATAAATGTAAGTACTATATCAGAAGTAATACTGGGTTGTTGCATCAATGCAAATAATGAAAAGAATATTATCAGGTCTGTAGAAAAGAACTTACAACATGACACTCCTATTTACAAAGCCTTTAAAATTGACAATGCTTTTGGTCTAAATTTTGAACGCATAAAATAAAAATTGTCAACGCAGTATAAAACACGTTGACAATAATTAACTATGAAAATCAGCGAAGACTTCTTATTTCATTTTACTCCAAGTATTCAAATTCTTGAAAAAATAATTCAAGGTGGATTTATTCCCTTTTTTGGAACAGAAATTACTGAGTTTGATGATTATGGCCAAATAGGGATGAGAATAGAATCATTTCCAAGAGTTTGTTTTACAGACCTGCCATTAAATGCAATCAAAGATCATAAAGCAGAATATGGAAAATATGCTTTAGGCATGAAAAAAGAATGGGCTATGGCTAATGGCTTGAATCCTGTTCTATATATACAAAAGAATTCTATTGTTGCCTCTAGCCTATCTCTTGTAGCTGAATCAATTGAAGACCTATACAAAACTATGAGGACCAATAAGGAATCTAATATTAGAATGGAATTATTGTTTCAAAGATTCAATAACCTAAATAATATGATTGGTAGATTTGCCAAACAATATGAAATCACTAAAGAAGAGTCAGACAAAATTAAATTGAATGGAAAAATCATTCAAAGACAAGTGAAAAGATTTTATGATGAGCGAGAATGGAGATACATTCCATTTAAGTTCAAAAATAAAGAACTACATGAAAGGAATCTATTTCCCGCGCTTAATCAGAAAAAGGAAAGTTTAGATGAAATCTCCTACAAGTATCCTTTAAAATTTGACCTTAAAGATATTGCTGCAATTATTTACCCTGATTCAATTGAAGAAATTCTCAATATGCTTTCTAAATACTACAAGGTAGATTCTGAATCAAATAAAAACTAAAATTGAATTTATTAAAAACTAACTATTGCCAACACAGTATAAAAAAGCATAACTTTGCTGACGCAAAGCACGCTTTTTATACTAAACCGTTGTGCTTCATGTACCTAAAAAACCAGTAAAATGACAGAAAATAAACTAACAACATATAATGAGATTATCAAATCTCTCAACGAAAAAAAAAGGCAAAAACACCTACTTATGGGAAATGGCTTTAGCATGTCTTATGATTCCAATATATTCTCATATAATAAACTTGCTGAATTTTTAAAAAACCTGGACAACCCCATCCTTCAGAAATTGTTTGAAATTATAAAAACTAGCAACTTTGAATTACTAATGGAGCAATTAGACAATGTTGCACAAATTGCAGAAGTTTTTGGTGCTGATGAAAAAGTAGTGAATAAAATTAATAAAGCAACAACTACGCTAAAAGAGAGTCTAATAGATGCAATTAAGGAACTTCATCCAGAACATGTCTTTGCTGTTCCAGAAGAAAAGAGCAAGGCATGTGCTAAATTTCTCAATGCTTTTCTAGCAGAAGACGGAAAAATATTCACGACAAACTATGACTTATTACTCTATTGGGTTTTAATGAGAAACGACATTGAAAACAAAGGTGATGGGTTTGGTAGAGAAGCTGAAGAAACAGATGATTGGGTTCCAGATGATGAAATTAACTGGTCAGAATTACGCTGGGGAAAATACAAAGACACTCAAACGATTCATTATGTTCATGGTGCACTACATTTATTTGATACAGGCATGGACATAATTAAAGAAATCTACAGCAATGAGCATGTTTTACTTGAAAATATAAAGAGCCGAATGGCACGAAAAGAATATCCGATTTTTGTTACAGCAGGAAATGGAGCTGAAAAACTAAGTCATATAAGGCATAACAGATATCTATCTTATTGCTATGATATTCTTTCAAACATTTCCGGTTCACTTATATGTTTTGGATTTGGATTTGGACCATATGATGAACATATTATTTCAGCTATTAACAAAGCAACAAAAAAAAGAAAAGATGAAAAAGGGAAATGGCAAATGTTGAATAGTATTTACATTGGTGTTTATTCAGAAAATGACATGAAACATATTCGATCAATTGAGAAAAAGTTTAAATGTAAAGTAAATCTATTTGATGCCAAAACAGTTAATGTTTGGAGTTAATATATTCTGATGAATAAAATTAAACACGAAAGCACAACACAGTATCAAACAGCATTGAACCCAATAAATTGGGTCAACGCAGTTTATACTAAACCGTTAGCGGCAATTTGCACAAAACAAACAATTGAAACTCCTATTTTTTCGTTAATACCGAATGAAAGATTTATTAAGGCTATTCTTATTCATAACCATTATCTCATCTTGTAAAAGCAATCATACTGAAAAGAAAACAGCCATTCAAGACAATCTAGACAATGAGAAAATCTATACTAAATCAAGTCAGTTAGAAAACACTTATGAAAACTTCAACTCTCCCAAAGCAATTAATCATATTGCAAAAATTGAAAATGAATACTTCAATAATTACGAACATGGACTTAGCAAATACTATGGAACTGAATGGAAGAGTTCAGCAATAAATGAATTCAACTATGGAGATACTATCTCTGTATTCAACAAATATAAAAACGAGTTAGTGAATAAAAATATAACTCCAGACAGCATGCATTGCACAATATATGCAATCGAAGCTCTTAAAGCTGGAATGGACTCTAGCTTTTACAAATTAGATGAATTTCATAGACAAATCTGGAATGAAAGAGAATATGCAGGATGGAGTGTAGCACATATTTTAACAAAACACTTCAATTGGAAAGCATATCTTATACTATCCAAAGATTCCCATGAATATGAAAAATGCCTAAATTCATACAATACTAGAAAGGAATACTCTGTTTGGAAACAACCAAACATTAAAATTGAACAATTACTTGACTTTGAAAATGAAAAAACAAAAATTGATAGTCTGTTATCTCTGAATGAATTTGGATGGGGGTTTAGCGATCAGGGTTGGCACACTTGGATAACAAGATTTAATGTACTTAAAGAATGTAATTGGATTGGTGTCCCTTCTAAAAATATAGATTCAAATATTTTATTCAAGTCTACAAAATTTACAGACTATTATGATTACGGATCACATATTGTTGTTTTTCCACCAAAGAAAAAACAAACTACCGCTAACAGCGGCTAAAAAGCACGCCTCACTCCTGTGTACCATGAAAAATATTGTTTAAATTAAAGCAAAAAGTATCTGGAAAGCAAAATCTTATAAAGTCGGCGCGACTTTGTAAGCCTCGGACCGTTGTAGCACATTAAGGAAGATAAAAATTGAAAAACCTAATTAACATAATTGACGGAATAACAAAGTATGGGTTGAGAACTGACTTGGAAATAGAGGATAAAGAAAGTGACTTAGAACGTCACCTTGTAGAACTTTATTCTCAATCTTTCAAAATCGAATATGAATTTGATGACTCTGATTATCCAGAGTTTAATAAAGAGCTATTTCCTAATGTAGCCAAAAATATTCTTCAAAATTTTCCAGATTTTGGTTTTTATCATACAATTTTGAATATTAATGAAGTTTCAGAGAAAGCAGAAGCTGGATTAGGTGATGCAACTGACGACCTATCTGATATAATTTATGATATTCTTCAAATTAAATGGAGAATAGAGAATAATAGTGAGGCTGACGGACTCTGGTATTTTGAACTTACATTCAACACTCACACCCAGCAACACCTAATTGACCTTTTGAACTTTATGAAATCAAAAAATGGGTAGCCTAAAAAAAGAACATAGAATAATATTGGACGCCATTAAGACAGCTTTAATCCAAAATCCCAATCTCAGATTCGGACAAGTTCTTTTTAATCTAGGAATTAATCAATTTATGACCCCTGAAAATCCTAGTGAAACCAATTATAAAATTAGAGATATTCACGGAGACAAAGACTCTGAAATAGTTGAACGAATTAAGAAACAAAAAGAATGGATAGAGTTTGAACAAAGAATAACAAAGACACTTGAAAAATCGGAATTATCTGGACTAAATGGAATGACCGTAAATGAGCGTCTTTTTGAATCAGGTTTAATGAGTGAATTTGATAAATATAAAAAAGTAAATAAAAGGTTCGCTCGATTTATACTTGAGATACTCAAGGTTGATCGTGCCTCTATTGATAAAATATTAAAATAATAAACGTGCTACAACACAGTATCAAAAAGCATTAACTTGGCGAAGCCAAGCAACGCTTTTTATACTAAACCGTTGGCTTCCATTTACCAGATTAGCACGTCCAAAATTTCTTAAGGACTAATTGGTTCCTATTCTGATCTTATGATAAAGACAGGAAATAAAGCCAAAACTTGTAAATTAGAAGAAAAATTACTACCGATAATCAGCGAGTTGGTTGATATTAGTCAGAATTAAACTAATAAAGCGAAATGGAATATAATAAATTAGGAAGAACAGGTTTGGATTGTTCTAAAATAGGATTTGGTACCTGGCAAATTGGTGGAGGGAGATGGAAAAGCATAACAGATTCAAATGCTGTCAGATTATTGCAATCTGCTAAATCAAATGGAATAAATATATTTGATGTTGCCCTAGTATATGGTCAATATTGCAGTTCCGGCCATGAACTACATAGTAAATCTCTTGAACTTCTTTCAAAAGCATTTAAGGGGAAGGCTAGATCTGAAGTAATTGTCAACTTAAAAGTAGGTCAAGTAGATGAATATAGCCATAGATCAAACTACTCACCCAAGAATATAGTGTTACAAGTTGAAAAGGCACTTAAAAAATTGGACACAGACTATATTGACATTTGTTTAATACACGCTCCAAGTATAAAAGAAATAGAAAATGAAATTGCTATTACAATTTTAAAAACACTTCAAGCCTCCGGAAAAATAAAATTTATCGGATATAGTATTGAAGCCGAGCCAAACCATGCTAAAGAAATAATAAAGCAAAACATCGATGTTATAATGTTACAATTCAATCTATTTGATACAGAGTGTATTGACATTTTTCCTATTGCAGAGAAGAATGGTATTGGGATTCTTTCAGGAGGACCATTTAAAAGAGGATATCTAACGGGAAAGTTTAATTCAATTAATGATTTACCAATTGAAGACAATTATTGGAAATGGAATATTAATTATTCTCCAGAAAAGGTAATATCAATTCTTGATAGAGTAAAAGATCTTAAAAAGAAGTTTGGCGGGGAACTAAACTTAAGGAAAGAAGTGCTCAACTTTGTTCATAAGAAGAACCCCAATGGGAGCATTATTGTTGGATTTAGAGAGCATCACGAAGTATCAGAAAACATTAATTTACTTAATTTAAAATAACATTTGCATGAACGTTATTTGTTTAGTTGGTCCGAGCGCTGCGGGAAAATCTACAGCACTGCAAACTCTTTCGATTGAGTATACCACATTAAAAGAAAAGTATATGGAATTGAATGTTTTCCATCTAGACAATCGCTTTATGGTTTCAAAGTGGAAATACATAGATTATTGGTTTAGTTGTATTCTTCAAGCAAACAAAGATGGAAAAAGACTAATAATTACGGATAGATGTCCATTTGACACTTGTGCATATGTGTCAAATGGACAAAGCTCTTTATTCAATTGTCTCAAGCGATCATTTCAAGAGCTCGAAGAGCTTGGGATATATACAAAGTTTATTCTTGTTACTGCTGAATTTAATATTTTAGAGAATAGAATTAGAGAAAGAATAGAAAAAGATCCAAATAGAATTAATTACAATGAACTTGATAAATCACACAATCGAAAAGCCTATAATTTTTTTTTACAAAAAAAAGATCTTTGGAACAACATTATAGATACAAGCAATATTCAACCTAATGATGTTGTTCGATTAATTAAAAAAGAGATATGAAAATGCCATTACCGATTCACTTGATTAATGCGGCTAAAAATCAAAAGTTGATTCCATTTATTGGTGCAGGCTTCTCGGTAACTTTAAAGTTACCTTCATGGTCTTCATTAATCAGTGAAATAGCAACAGAACTTGGTTTTGATCCCGAGATTTTAAATTCTTATGGAGACTATGTTCAAATTGCAGAATATATGTACATTCAAAATAATGGAATTGGAAAATTTCAAAGTAAGCTTGATAGAAGCTTTAATAATTCAGCCATAGATATCTCGAAATCTCAAGCACACATGCTTCTGACAGAATTAAAAGCTAGGAAAATTTATACGACAAATTGGGACCATTGGATAGAAGAAGCTTTTAGCTATAAAAAAATGCCTTATGAAAAAATTGTTGAAGTTGATGATCTTGCTAATTCTAATCCAGATTCGACTCACATAATAAAATTTCATGGCGACCTGACCACAAGAGGTGACGACATAGTCTTTACAGAGACAAGTTATTTTGATAGACTTTCTTTTGAGTCTCCTCTTGATATATCACTTCGCTCAGATATGTTGAGTAATACATTGATTTTCTTAGGGTATAGTTTATCAGATTTTAACGTTAGATATATGCTATATAAGTTGGAAAAACTAATTAGCAACCAAGCTACAACTAAAAAAAGACCTCCTATTGCATATATAGTTTTAGCTACTCCTAATCCTCTTTTAGAAACTATATTTAAAAATTCTAGAAATATGGAGGTTATATATCTAGATCCTAGAGATAAACAGCAATCTCTAATCAACTTATTAACTGAAATAGTATCAAATGTTTCATAATGAAAGAGATTACTTTAGTTACAAGCAACAAGTTTAAAACTCAGGAAATAACTGAAATAGCAAAGAAATTTAGTATTAATATTATCGAGTACAACATTAAAATAGAAGAATTACAAACTAGTAATAGACAAGCATTGGTTAGGAATAAGGTTATTAAGGCTTTTAAAAAAATTAAGCTTCCGGTAATTGTAGATCATGCCTCATTAGAAATAGACTCCTTGAATGGGATGCCAGGTCCATTAACCCAAATGTTCTGGGACAAATTAAAAGGTGGCTTATGTACAATTGCACACTCTCTCGGATCACCAACAGCGAGAGCAATCTGTACCGTAGGATACTGTAATGGCAAGAATATATTTATTGAGGAAGCAAAAGTGAAGGGAAAAATTTCAAGCTCGCCAAAAGGTTCTAGAAAATTTCAATGGGATACAATATTTATTCCTGAAGGTCAAACTAAGACATATGCAGAAATGTTAATACCTGAAAAAAATCTTATTTCGCAAAGACAAATAGCTTTCAGTAATTTATTTAAAACTGTTTAATGGACGCTTGGAAATATTTAGAGGATTATGAATCAAATAGCTATATAGATGTAGAAGCATGCAGAAAATTATTATTTGAAACGAACGAAGTTTCTCAAATAAAGGATTATCTAGATCAAATTTTAAGAACCCTAAAATCTGGTAATGTTGAGATAATTAAAGAAGCTAAAAGCATTGCATTGCCTCTTTCGTATAGATTATCAATTGACGATACTTCCAATAATTACAGAATATCTTCTAAAATAAATTCAGAAATTTTCAAACTAGAAAACCCTGAACTTTCAAAATGTATTTCTGATGAAATAAAGCATTTAATATTTAAAACTTTGAAGATTAGATATGATGGACTCCGTATTCTAGAAAAACAAATTGACCTCGATCTAAAAAGGTTTGCGAAAGAATTAGATGATGATTGGTATATATATGGTCGTGTCAAAGAACTATTTTCAATCTATCTTAAACTTTATAAGTTTAAAAAGAATAAAAAAAAACCGAAGAAAAAGACTGATAAAATAAAGCATGGTATTTCTAACACATTAAGAAAGTTTGAAAAAAATGTTCATTATAGACTTAATAGTATTGAAAAAAAACTCCACGATTACGAAACAGAGTATTTTATCTGGATAATCCCAGATTTAATTGCGGTAACTTTCCAACAATCAATTAAATCAAATCATACTAGAAATTTGGGAAGTCTAAAATCAAAGTACAAAAGCATAAATAATAGGTTAATTGAAGAGTGTCCCTTTGAAATATTTTATGGCCCATCATATTCTACCAAATGGCACATAAACAGATTAGTTACATATGGACTGTGGAATTTTAAGAACTATCAAATCCCTATGGAACTATTCATTAGAACCGACTTCGATTATTTCATTGGGTATGCTAACTATTGGCGTTATAAGGGGATAAATTTATTTGCGGGTTCACACACAGATAAAACAGACAAGAACAAAAAAGATCTGATTAAAAGGATATATATGTGTGTGAGTTTTTCAGAAGTTCAAGAAATGCTATACAAAGAAATAAAAACCGGACAACTAGAATTATTTTAAAAAATAACGTAAGCCAACACAGTATAAAAAATCATTATCTTGGCAAAGCCAAGTAACGCTTTTTATACTAAACCGTTGGCGGTAAGTAAAAAATGAATACTCTCATAATACATAAATCTTATATTTCGGATAACCAAAAAAACAAGGACTTACGTTTTTTTAATATTGGAATATATTACTCAGGAGTATACAACTTATTGAGGATATCTTGTAAATATGAGACGAAAATAAATTTCTCAAAACTTAGTTCCCCTTTCATTACCATTTCTGGAAATTTTCAAGAGAAAATCAAACCATATAGACTAGAATTAAACAATGCGACATTAAAAGAGTTTGACTTTTCTGAGGAAATAAACTGGAAAAATTTTATTGTTGAAAAACTAATAGAGTATAATATACCAATGTTAACTTCTGAAACGAGTGACTTCTTCTCTTTAGGCTCACTTCTAGAAAGCCATTATCTATCATTTGAGTTGTCTAAAAACTACAATACAATTGAGAAAGCAGAATTTGGAAGATTTATGCCTTTACAAAACAAGAAATATGTGAGAAAGGAAACTAGTTGGACTAAAGGTGTTTTTGTAAATGACAGAAAAAAAAGCAAAGTAAAATTTATGCAGACTTCTTGGTTTGGAGAAAATAGTGCTAAATACAAGCTAAAATATTCTAAAAAAAGTAAAATTCATCTTGACAAGTTCCTACAAATTCCTTTGGAAACTGGTTGGATTGAAAAGGATTATTATATTGGGAAAAGTGAAATATACAAAGCAAGTGGAAAGCTTATAGGCGACGAACAGGAAGACGTTTTCACTTTAAAAGGAATTGAAGAACAGGACATCCCTTTATTTCAGGATTTGTTTCTCATTCCCTTAAGAAGAATAATTGGTGACTTTTTAAGTATTATTGGACTGGGTAGAACAAGAATAAATAATGTAGAAAAAATTAAAATACCTACCGCCAACACAGTATAAAAATCATTATCTTGGCAAAGCCAAGTAACGCTTTTTATACTAAACCGTTGTACAACATTTGACAAAAAATGGAAACTGAAACAATAAACTCATTATTACCAGCGACAATTACATTGATTGTCACTTCTCTTTTTGGATTGTTAATTGGAATATTGACAGAAAAATTCAAGAATAGGTTGAGAATTATAACCTACGAAATTTATACTCAGAATCTAAAACCAAATTTATCAAAGAATCTTATAGGAAATTTGAAAATATCTCTAAATGAGAGAGAAATTGACTCGTTGAGAAGTGCGTATGTCGAGTTTGAAAATAAAAACAATATTGACTTAGAAAATATTGCAATAAGATTTAATATCAGTCCAGGAGCAGTTTTTCAAGGAAGTGAAGGATATGTAAGCAATAGTCTCTCTTGGTTAAATTGGACTGAACAGCATAACGATATCTTCAAAAATGTTCTTTCTGAGTTTAATGCCCTGCCAAATGATGAAAATGGGTTAAAGCAAATTCCAGATAATTTACAAAATCGAATTAATTATGTTAATCAAAACCAAGAATATTTAATCCCAGTATTTAACAGAAAAGATACTGCTCATTTTAACTTTTTATTTGAAGACCCATTAGATGGAAGTACAGCTATTTTATATACTTCAATTAATCACAAGTCTGTCAGACTAGAAAGAAAAGTGGATGAGGATAAAGTAGCCAAGAAAAATTTATGGACAGCAGTTGGAATAGGAACAGCGCTTGTAGTGATTATACTTGCAATACTTTCATACAATTACCCTGAAAATAAGACATTAATTATTGTATCAGGTGTTGTTGGTTTTTCGTATTCTATTGTTGGCTATTTTATATTGGGAATTTATAAACGAATTAGAAATTATTTCAAATAAAAACGTTGCACAACAATGGCTATAAGTAATTGCTTGTTCTCGCCTACTTCTGAAAATCCTCACGGATTTTCAGCTTGGTGTGTACTTGCAAGTTAAGTGCTAAAACACGCAACTACTCATAGCCGAGACCGTTGGCAGCAATTGACTGACAGAAATTAATAAAACATATAAAATGAAATCATTCAAGGACCCTATACAATTGAAAGCTGGGATTTTAAATACAATTGTATTAATACATTAGAACTTACTTTTTGACAGAAAAATGAAGTAAAATTTGGAAAATTAGAGAAAAAATGACTCTTGATAACTAAAAGCTTTAAACAGTAAAATGAATAATCTTTATAATAACAAAGACTTTGAAGATATAGTTAATAGAATAGAAAAGTTATCTATTGATTCCAAAAGAGAATGGGGCACAATGTCTATTTCACAAATGTTGGTTCATCTAAATGTTTCACTTGAACCCACTATTGGACTAACATTTCCAAAGAGAAAGCTAATTGGGAGATTTTTAGGACCAATTTTGAAGATGATATATTTAAATAAAAAGCCAATGATAAAGAATTCTAAAACTAATGATTCATATGTAATAACAGGAGAATACGATTTTGAAGAAGTAAAGAAAAAGGCAATTGAAATGGTGAAACTATTTTATAATAATGGACCTGAAAAGTGTACAAAACATCCACATCCATACTTTGGAAAACTAACTCCCAAGGAATGGGGAATATTAAAGTGGAAACACTATGACCATCATTTAAGGCAATTTGGAGTTTAAACGAATTATTTTTAGAACTTATAAAAACAGCTGCCAACACAGTATAAAAAATCATTATCTTGGCTAAAGCCAAACAACGCTTTTTATACTAAACCGTTGTACGCAAGCTGAAAAAAAGAGCCAACGCACAAATAGCACATTTGGTTTTTGCCGAAGCTCAAGCTAACGCTGAAAAACCAAATGTGCTATTTTTCGCCAACGCTCTCACGGAATTGGTTATTAAAAAACGAACTTTGTAAAAAAGAGAAAAGAACTGAATAAAATATGGCAAAAAAAAGAGTGAAGGAAAAGTCAATGGAGGAAACACTTTGGCAGTCTTGCGACAAATTAAGAGGTTCGGTTGAACCAGCAGAATACAAACACGTAGTACTCGGACTTATCTTCCTGAAATTCGCCAGCGACAAATTTGAAGAACGCAAAAAAGAGTTAATAGCAGAAGGCAAAGAGAAATATGTAGAAATGAAAGATTTCTACACAATGAAAAATGTCTTCTTTTTAGAGGAAATTTCCAGATGGAAATACATTATCAAAAATGCAAAGCAAAACGACATTGCTTTAAAAATTGATACTGCCCTTAATACAATAGAAAAGAACAATCCTGCTCTGAAAGGTGCGTTGCCAGACAACTACTTTTCTCGATTAGCTTTAGACAAAACCAAACTCGCTTCCCTACTCGATACAATAAACGAAATTGACACACTCAAAGACAACGGACAAGACATAATTGGACGAGTATATGAATACTTTTTAGGCAAGTTTGCTCTAAAAGAAAGCAGCGGAAAAGGAAAAGGCGAATTCTACACACCAAAAACTATAGTAAACCTAATAGCTGAACTAATTGAACCCTACAAAGGAATTATTTATGACCCTTGTTGTGGAACAGGTGGAATGTTTGTGCAATCCATAAAATTTATCGAAAGCCACCAAGGAACAAAAAAGGAGGTTTCCATTTACGGACAGGAGAACACGCCAACAACTTACAAGTTGGCGAAAATGAATCTTGCCATTAGAGGAATATCTGCTAATCTTGGGGAGAAACACGCAGACACATTTAGCAATGACCAGCACAAAGATTTAAAAGCTGACTTTATTATGGCTAATCCACCTTTTAACTTAAAAGATTGGAGAGGCGAAAAAGAATTGTTGGACGACCCAAGATGGAAAGGCTATGATGTGCCACCAAAAAGCAATGCAAACTATGGTTGGATTCTAAATATGGTTTCTAAACTCTCTGAAAATGGTGTGGCAGGTTTTATCCTTGCCAATGGAGCTCTTTCTGGTGGTGGCGAAGAATATAAAATTCGAAAAAAGCTGATTGAGAATAATTTAGTGGAAGCCATTATCATAATTCCAAGGAACACCTTTTACACCACAGATATTAGCGTAACGCTTTGGATACTTAATAAAAACAAAAAAGAAAGAACGCTTACCAAAAACGACCAAAAAAGAAATTACAGAAATCGTGAAAGAGAAATTCTGTTTATGGATTTGAGACGTTGGGGAAGCGAGTACGAAAAGAAGTATGTACAACTCACTGAAAAAGACATTGAAGATGTAGCATTAAACTATCACAATTGGCAACAAACAGATTGGAAAACTACCTATAAAGATGTCCCAGAGTTTTGTAAATCTGCCAACTTTGAAGACTTGGAAGCCAACGACTTTTCTTTAGTACCAAGCAAATACATTGAGTTTGTAGATAAAGACAGCGGAATAGATTTTGATGCCGAAATGAAACGCATTCAAAAAGATTTCAAAACCCTGTTGCAAGAAGAAAAGGACTCACAAAACCAATTGATTAACGCTTTTAAAACATTGGGTTATGAGCTATAAGCGATTGGGAGATTACATACAAAAAGTAAACAATCGAAACAAAAATTTGGAAGTCACTAATCTTTTGGGAGTAAATATTTTCAAAAATTTTATGCCTTCAGTTGCTAATCAATCAGGTTTAGATTTATCAAAATATAAAGTCATACAAAAAGGTCAGTTTGCGACAAATTTAATGCACGTAAATCGTGATGAAGTTTTACCAGTTGCTCTTTACACTGATAATGAACCTGCTCTTGTCTCACCTGCATATATCACTTTTGAAGTAATTGATGAACAAGAATTATTACCTGAATTTTTAATGATGGAATTTCAAAGACCAGAATTTGATAGAAAAGCCTGGACTTATTGTGATTCGAGTGTTAGAGGAGGATTAGAATGGGATAGACTTTGCGATATGGAAATTCCTGACATTGATATTGACCAACAACGGAAGTTTATAGCACTATATAAAGGCTTACTTGCCAACCAAAGAGTTTATGAAAACAGCTTGGAAGATTTGCAATTGATTTGTGACACTTACATTGAAGATTTAATAAAAACAGAAGAACCAAAGGCATTAGGCGAATACATTCAACAATCTGATGAAAGAAATTCGGAATTGCAAGTAACCTTTTTACAAGGCGTATCAACTTCAAAAGTTCTAATAAATTCAAAAGCAAATACTTCTGGTGTCAAATTTCATAATTACAAAGTAGTTCGAAATGGTCAATTTGTGTATGTGGCAGATACCTCACGTAGAGGAGATAAAATTGCTTTGGCAATGAATAGTTCAGACGATTGTATTGTTTCTGCAATTTATACTGTTTTTGAAGTAAAAGATTCAAAAGAACTATTACCTGAATATTTGTATTTGTTTTTCCAAAGAGCAGAATTTGACCGTTATGCTCGATTCAACTCTTGGGGCAGTGCAAGAGAAACATTTGATTGGGATGAAATGTGTAATGTAAAACTGCCTATTCCTGATATTAAAGTACAAGAAGCTATTGTCACTATTTACAATACCTTGGAAAGCAGAAAAAAAATAAACGAACAATTAAAAGAAAGCATAAAACCACTTTGCCCAGTTTTAATGAAAGGTGTGGTTAAAGAAATGAATAAAAAAGCAGTCGCAGTTTAACTATGTCAAAATTTACAGAAGCAAAATTAGAACAAGCTTTTATTGAGCTTTTGGGAAATGAAGATTTTCCTCACTTCTTGGGCAATACCATTGCCAGAACGGAAGATGAAGTTTTGATTGAAACAGACCTGAAAAACTACTTGCTTTCACAGTATAAACAAGAAAACCTAACAGAGACAGAAGCTCAATCCATTATTCTGCAACTAAAAACATTGTCTTCGGCAGACCTTTACGAGAGCAATAAAAAAATAATGCAAATGTTCGCAGATGGTTTTTCATTTAAACGTGAAGACCGTTCTCAAAAAGACATTTGGATTTACCTCATTGATTATTCTAACAAGAACAATAATACCTACAAGTTTGTCAACCAATTAGAAATAGTTGGAACAGAAAGGCGTATACCGGATGGTATCATTTACATAAATGGTTTGCCTGTGGTTGTGTTTGAGTTTAAAACTGCCATTCAAGAAAACACGACCATACATAATGCGTATGTTCAATTAACTACTCGCTATAAAAGAGACATTCCAGAACTGTTTAAATACAATGCGTTTTGTGTAATTAGTGACGGTGTCAATAATAAGGCAGGTTCGTTTTTTGCACCTTACGAATTCTATTACGCTTGGCGGAGAATTGCAGGATTGGCAAAAGATGTAGATGGTATTGATAGTATGTTTACGCTTGTACAAGGAATGTTGCACCACAAACGATTGAGAGATATAATTCAGAACTTTATATACATTCCTGATACCTCAAAAAAGGACGAAAAAATTGTCTGTCGGTATCCACAGTATTATGCTGCTCGCACCTTATACGAGAACATTAAAAAAGCTGAAAAACCAGAAGGAGATGGAAAAGGTGGAACCTACTTTGGAGCAACAGGAAGTGGAAAGAGTTATACAATGCTCTACCTCACTCGCCTTTTAATGAAAAGCGAACATTTTGAGAGTCCAACCATTGTATTGATTACAGACCGTACAGATTTAGACGACCAACTAGCAGGTCAATTCACCAACGCAAAACAGTTTATAGGCGACAATGTTGTAGAAAGTGTAGAAAGTAGAGCAGATTTACAGTATAAACTTCAAGGCAGACAAAGTGGTGGCGTTTTTTTAACAACTATACACAAGTTTACAGAAGATACCGAACTACTTACCGAAAGAACCAACGTCATTTGTATTTCAGATGAAGCACACAGAAGTCAAACCAATCTAGACCAAAAAGTAAAAGTAACTTCCGAAGGTGTAAAGAAAACCTACGGTTTTGCAAAGTATTTACACGATTCATTGCCCAACGCCACATTTGTAGGCTTTACAGGAACACCAATAGACGCAACATTAGACGTCTTTGGAAAAGTAGTGGATGCCTACACTATGACAGAGTCAGTCAGGGATGAAATTACAGTAAGAATAGTTTACGAAGGGAGAGCAGCCAAGGTAGCATTGCACAACAGCGAATTAGAGAAAATTGAAAAGTATTATGAAGAAGCTGCCGAAGCAGGTGCAAACGAATACCAAATAGAAGAAAGCAAAAAGGCAACTGCCACAATGAATTCTATTTTGGGCGACCCAGACCGTTTGCAAAAATTAGCAGAAGATTTTGTAAAACATTATGAAAAAAGAGTTTCCGAAGGAGCGACTGTCAAAGGTAAAGCAATGTTTGTTTGCAGTAGCAGAGAAATAGGCTACCAATTTTACAAAAATGTAGTTGCCTTACGCCCTGAATGGACGAAAATAAAAGTTGCGGAAGAAGGAGCGGTTTTAACTGATAAGGAAAAACGGGAAATAAAGCCAATGGAACGTATCAAAATGATAATGACCAGAGGAAAAGATGACCCAAAAGCAATATATGATTCACTCGGCACCAAAGAATACCGAAAGGAATTAGACAGGCAATTCAAAAATGAAAAATCGAATTTCAAAATCGCTATTGTAGTTGATATGTGGCTCACAGGTTTCGATGTTCCTTTCTTGGATTCCATTTACATTGATAAACCTATAAGACAGCATAATCTAATCCAGACCATTTCGCGAGTTAATCGAAAATTTGAAGGCAAAAACAAAGGTTTAGTTGTCGATTACATTGGGATTAAGAAAGCAATGAATCTCGCTTTAGCTAAATACAACAAAGGCGAAAGAGAGAACTTTGAAGACATTCTGGAATCTTTGATAATTGTTAGAAACCATTTAGACTTAATTGGCAAGTTGTTTCACAAATTTGATAGTTCAAAATATTTTGGCGGTTCGCCTTTAGAACAATTGAATACTTTGAATATGGCTGCTGAATATGCACAACAAACCAAAGACCTTGAAACTCGCTTTATGGGCTTGGTAAAGCGTTTAAAAGCGGCTTATGACATTTGTGCAGGAAGTGAGCAGTTAACACAAATAGAAAGAGATTTTACCCATTTTTATTTAGCTGTTAGGTCAATCGTATTTAAACTGACCAAAGGAAATGCACCTGACACAGCTCAAATGAATGCCAAAGTGCGGGAAATGATTAAGGACGCTTTGGAAAGTGATGGCGTTCAGGAGATTTTTAAGCTTGGAGACGAAACTCAAACCGAACAAGATATTTTTGATGAAGACTATTTGGCAAAAATTGATAAAATCAAACTGCCGAATACCAAGATAAAATTACTTCAGCAATTGTTGGCTAAAGCAATTGGCGAAATGAAAAAAGTCAATAAGGTTAAAGGAATTGACTTTTCAAAGAAAATGCAATCGCTGGTAGAACGCTACAATGAAAGAAAAGAAGATGATGTTTTACGTAGTGAAGTCTATGAAGAAATGGCTGAACAGCTAACCGAATTGATTTGGGAAGTTCACAAAGAATTTACAGCAGGAGACGAATTGGGAATTGACTTTGAGGAAAAAGCATTTTATGACATTCTAAAAGATTTATGTATCAAATATGACTTCACTTACCCTGAAAACAAACTGATTGATTTAGCAAAAGCAGTCAAGAAATTAGTAGATAATCAAGCTAAATTTCCTGATTGGAGTAAACGAGAAGATATAAAATCTGCTTTAAAAGTTGGACTGATATTACTATTGGACGAACACGGCTATCCACCTGTAGAACGGGACGAAGTTTATAAGGATATATTTGAACAAGCGGAGAATTTTAAAAAGAATAGAAACTAACGGAATTAATGCCAATGCTTAAAGCCATACACATTTGCAATTCGCTACATACAGCCAATACACAAGCCAAAAATTGCAAAAGAGTATGTCTTTGCCAACGCTGAATGACAATCTGAAAGGAAAAAGCCAGCGTACAACATTGTGTATAAGTAATAGCGGTTTAAGTGATAAAACGAAAGATAAAATATAAAACAAAGGTCAGTGCAAAACTGAAAAGTTAGTGAGTAAAAATCCGCTACTACTCATACACGATACCGTTGTAGCCAATTAGCAGAAAAACCAACACAAAATGGGATATGAATTACATATTGTAAGGTTCTCGAATCAGAAAAGAACATCAATTTCTTTAAAAGAGTGGACAGAATACCTTAAACAAGATTCAAGTCTTATTGAAAATCAGGAAGAAGAAGACACCTTCTTATGGATTGGACATCCTATAAAAAAACAAGAAAATGAGAGACCATGGCTTAGATATTTTGAAGGTAGAATATCTACAAGGAAACCAGATGAATTTTTGATACTTAAAATGTTTGAAATTGCTGAAAATTTGAATGCGAAAATATCAGATGATGAAGACATTCTAGATTTTACTTATAAGATCGAAATTGAAAAGGATTGTCAAAGAATACTTCAAAGATTTAATCAAGTTAAAAAACCTTGGTGGAAATTTTGGTAATTAGCAACGATGACTTCTTTAGTTAAAAAAATAGGGTTTCTAATCTCGGCTTTTATCTTGTTGGTTTCTTGTCAAAAAACTGACTATCTATTCTTCATAACTGACAGAGATGATTTTTTGTTTATGACAGAATCAACTAATGTTCCAATAATAAATCAGGACAGCTTACAGTTTTACTTAGAACCAATGGAAATAGCTAATAAAAATAATATTTACAAAAAGTTTCAAACTATTAAAAATATTGACAGATTTTCAATAAAAATAATACTTAAAATTGACACAGTTGCATCCAAAAGAGATTATGAATTTACAGTAAGAACTTACAATGAAAAACATAAGCAAACCGGAAAATTTATTTTAGCCAAATTAAATGACAATAAAGACATCCTTTGTACTGGAAATATTGACAAGCATTTATTCATTAGAAGAAATTGCACAAATGGAGAAAGTGAACTAAAAGAAATAGATACAAGTGGAAAAATTAGGGAATATTCAAGATGGTAAAACAAAACTGGCTACAACACAGTATAAAAAAGCATTATCTTGGCTAAAGCCAAGCAACGCTTTTTATACTAAACCGTTAGCTTTCATTAAATGAATTTAATAGATTACATAAAGAAAGAGTATGATCAAAATTTTGACGAAAGACTATTCCCTTTTCCTTTAAAACGGAGAAAAGTGGAAAAAAATACGATTATATATCCATATGATAAGTACGGAAAAAAGATGTATTTTTTGAATGAGGGAATTGTTGAAACCACTATCAAGACAGCAGACATAGAAAAAACATTGAGTTTTACATTCTCTGACAACTTTTTTGGACCCTTACCTTCTATTTTGTCTAAATCAAAATCAGATTTACAAGGAATAGCCATTACTGATTCAACGCTAGAAGAATTTCATTATGAAGATTATATAATAGCATGCAAAACTTCTTTACTTGCAAATAACGTTGGAAGAAAGGAAATAGAAAAATACTCGCTAAAAAAACTCCAACGAGAGAGAAACTTTCTTACCAAAACAACTGAGGAAATGTACATAGATTTAGTAAATGATAATCCGGAAATACTTCACGAGATACCATTGAAAAAAATTGCTAATTACTTAGGTGTACTTCCAGAAACCTTAAGTAGAATAAGAAAAAAGATAATTTCTTGACCTTAAGTCAAGTCTTCGTATTTCTCTATCCTTTACCTTAGTCTCATTATTTAATCAAAAAGAGATAAATGGGTAAATTTTTTATTATTACTTCAATTCTATTTTTTACCTACTCATGTTCTGTTAACAAAAAGTCGTTAGAAGTAAGCCCCTCTAATACTTCTTCAAAAATTTTATTCGGAAAAGTTAAAGAAATAAAAAACGAGAAAGATGGTTATACAGCACAAATCGTAGATAAAAAGGGAGAAATATATTCAGCAGTAATAAGTATTCCAAATATGGATAATCCACAGAACTTCAAAACATTTAAAATAAAAAATGATGTTTCTGTTATTGGGGATGTTTGGAAATTAGGGAATGAGAATCACGTAACTGTTAGAGAAATATTTAGTGAAGACAACAACAATTTCACTGTTACTGGTATTGTTCAATCAATAAACCATGGTGGCGATGGTTACACAGCAAAAATAAGATCTCTGACAGATAAAATTCTTTTTGTAACAATTAGTATTCCTAATCTTGGTAAGAATCATGAGAAATTTAAAGAATATAAAATTGGAGAAAGTATTACTGTGAATGGAGAATTATGGAATATGAATGAGGAGCTACATGTTACCGTTAGAAACATCATTTATTAAATATAAAATATGACAAAGAATAATTGTATATACTTACTTGCTCTAGCAATTTTTTGTTCTTTAATTACTTCTTGTAACAAGTGTTATGATTGTAATGAAATGAGCCAAAAAATAGCAGTAATGTCATTCAATATAAGATACGACAACCCGGAAGATGGAGTAAATAAATGGAATAATAGAAAAGAAGCATGTCTTCTAATGATTAACGATAAACTACCATCAATTTTTGGTATTCAAGAAGGACTATCTCATCAAGTTCAGTATTTAAATGAAAATTTGCCTAATTATGCCTACATAGGGGTTGGAAGAGATGATGGTAGTATGGCTGGAGAATACTGCGCTATCTTTTATCAAAAAGAACAGTTTGAGGAAGTTGAAACTAACACTTTTTGGTTAAGTGAAACGCCCAATATTCCATCTGTGGGTTGGGATGCTGCCCTAGAACGAATTGTCACTTGGGCGCATTTAAAGGATATAGAAAACCAAAAATCTATTTTTATATTCAATACACATTTTGACCATGAAGGCAATAACGCTAGAAAGAACTCAGCTAAACTTTTATCGGAAAAAATTAAAGAGATAACTCAAGGCAACTATCCTGTTTTCATTACTGGCGATTTTAATGCTCTGCTTAGTCAAAAGCAAGTATTTAACCTCATTCTCGAAGAACATTCAAATGCACAAACAACGGCTCCAATTACTGACAATAAAAAAACATACAATGTATGGGGTGCGTTAGGTGGATTACTGAGTAGAACAATTGATTTTATATTTTACAATAACGTTGAAATTATATCCTACGAAACAATAACAAAAAAATATGGTGTCCCATATATTTCAGATCATTATCCCATAATTTCCAAGTTCTACTATTAATAGAATCCTAAAAAACTCTATTTTTTCTGATAGATTTTAATTTTAACTACTAAATTAAAGGAGTTAAACGAAAGCTAACACAGTATCAAACTGCATTATCTTGGCTAAAGCCAAGAAACGCAGTTTATACTAAACCGTTATGTGCAAGTAAGGTATGAATAGTTTTTTCCAGCATAAATTTCCTGTTTAACTTTCATTTTATCATTGCTCCGCTCCTAGTCTTTCCTTTAATAATATTTGGAAATTTACCGCTCCAACTATTTTACGCTCGATTTTTGGTGCTTAATGTTTGGCTCGTAGGCTGACATTGCCTTCGGGTTTGCCGTCATGGGCTCTGTTTAGTTTCGTAATTGCTAAATACTGCCTATTAGATAATAAAAGTTCAACCGTAGATTTTGCTTGTAAGAATTGAAGCACAATAAGCAAGTTCTCTGCTTTTAGCTGAAGAAACAGTTTCGATTTAGCGATTGTGGTTTTTCGATCTTCATCGCTCTGCCAAAATTTGCACCTCTTCCCTACTTCATCAAATAAAATTTAAACTCGCCAAACATTTATTGAAAATTGTGCCACGCTGTACTTGGATTAAAAAAACCAGCACATAACATAGGCTAAAAATCAGGCTTCTTTAATTTTTTATTTCTATTTTACAGTATGGTTGGGCATCCGTGCCGGCCGAATGGACAACAGTCCATTCAACCGCCCGTATTCTTAGCCTTTGAACGTTATGTGCAAGTAAGGTATGGATAGGTTTTTGCAGCATAAATTCCTGTTTTTACTTTCGTTTTAACATTGCCCCGCTCCTAGTCTTTCCTTTAATAATATATGGACACTTCCCGCTCAATCTATCTTACGCTCGATTTTTGGTGCTTAATGTTTGGCTCGTAGGCTGACATTGCCTTCGGGTTTGCCGCCATGGGCTCTGTTTAGTTTCGTAATTTCTAAATACTGCCTACTAGATAATAAAAGTTCAACCGTAGGTTTTGCTTGTAAGAATTGAAGCACAATAAGCAAGTTCTCTGCTTTTAGCTGAAGAAACAGTTTCGATTTAGCGATTGTGGTTTTTCGATTTTCATCACTTTGCCAAAATTTACACCTCTTCCCTACTTCATCAAATAAAATTTTAACTCGCCAAACATTTATTGAAAATTGTGCCACGCCTCTAACTGGATTAAAAAACCAGCACATAACATAGGCTAAAAATCAGGCTTCTTTGATTTTTTATTTCTATTTTACAATTAGGTTAGGCATCCGTGCCGGCCGAATGGACACAATCCATTCAACCGCCCGTATTCTTAGCCTTTGAACGTTGGCATTAATGCCGCTGCCGATGTGTTAAATTGTTCACACTTTTACAGATAGAATTTGGTGTTTTGCCCTGTTGGAACTTGAAGTGCTCAAGTCGCTCGGGCGAGCCGTTGAAAGCTTGCTTTCAAAACGCTTGCGCGTTTTAGCGACTAGAAGCTAACTTTTTCCGGTTAAAATATATATACCTTTTCCCTTTCTGCAGTTATTTCGTTCCATTTATTGGACAAAACTGTCCAATAAATCTATCTGCCGAAAAAATAACGACGTTTATAAGGCTTGATAAAACTTCATTATTTTTACTAAAAGTGAGGAACAAGTTTCATTAATATCGATCAACGCCACTACGTGCATAAATATGCACTAAAGCCAACAGCAACTATAGCGCATACCTTAACTCCTAGTTTCAGTTCTTCCATTTTTGTATATTGTACTTTAAACTCAAAACAAAGAATTAAGGTACGCTCAATAGTTGCGCACCGTTAGCCACAATATGAAGACTTTCATCCCAATAAGAGGTTCTGATTTTACGGAAGATTACCCATCGTACGAATCTTTTTTAAATGAAATTGTGAATCTTTCAAGAAATGAAAAATTAATAACTTTATTAGATGATGTACTAACCCCAAGATTGAATGAAAGGCCTCTAATTTCAAGTCTAAAATTTGAGATAGCAACAGGAAGTAAATTTGAAAATAATGAGCCTGAGTTTGCAACTGAATTAAATAAAAAACATCCTTTTTTTTATACAGAATACATCAGTGAGTATCTAACTTTAAGTTTAGAATTTAAAAAAGATTTTTCCATAGATGACTATGATTACTGCACATTCATAATAAATAAAATTTTATTTCGACTGAATTTCCTAATAAACCTATCATACGCTTCAAATGTTGATTTCTTAATTGGGGTGATTTATACTGAATCAAACATCTATATTGGTAAAACACAAATAATTGCAAGTAACAACATGTATGCCTATGAACACACTAGAAAAATGGGTTGGCCAAAAATTAAAAATGTAAAACTATTAGATACTGTAAACTGGTTTCATAAATTCAAGATTCATACAAATAATAAAAGTGAGAACAATTTACATAGAGCAATCAACGCTCTATCATATCTATTTGGAGACTTTAAAAGAGAATATTCAGCCGACTTGTTTTGGGTCATGTTAGGTATAGAATCTCTTTTGGTTAAAGGAAATCAAAACATAACGTCACAATTTAAAGAAAAGTCGATTTTAATTTTGGGAAAACCAAAGGAATATAGTAAAAAACTAGCTAAGCTATATGACTATCGTTCAAGACTAATACATGGAAATTTTGACATTTTTCCAAAATATTATTCTGACTATGAATCTTTTAGGTCTGAATATTCAGATTATTTAGATTTTGCTATTTCAATACTTTTAGCCCTAATAAGAGAGTTAATAGAAAAACAAGAATGTGGATTTGAGTTTGAATTAAAATTAAAAGAGTGAAAACAGTGGCTAACACAGTATCAAAAATCATTATCTTGGCTAAAGCCAAGTAACGCTTTTTATACTAAACCGTTGGGTACAATTTTAAATCAACCATTATTTCCATTTCTTATGAATGATACTGATCAAACTCAAAATATAGACAGCAAAATGAATCGAAATAATTTATATTCCTGGCTCATCCTATTTGTTCTGGGGTGGGTATTTATTGGGTCCATTATATCTCCATATTGGTGGTATGATTTTTTCTTTAATGGAAAAATTCTAAACTTTAATCATTGGGCTTTTGGCCTCAATGAAGTATTTATTTACCTGATATATAACCCAATCATATTAATTTTTATAGCTTGTTTATTCCTCGTTGTTAAATCCAAGAAAATAAAATTAAACCTCCCAACAATTAATATTTTCAAAAAAAACAATTTACTAATTCCAATAATCCTCCCAGTTCTAATTGTAATTTTTATTTGGAACAGTAATTCTAGATATCAAATTCCCACAATGATTGAGTATGCTCCTGACGAAGGCAAACCAGAACAACAAACCTATCTTCAACTTCCTGTTGATTTTCTTTATTTAAATACGGACAGGATAAACAATTTATATTCTCAGATAAAGCCCCAATTAGTGTTGAAAGAAAAGACTTTTGAGACTGAAAGTCAAGCTGAAAAAAGGATAAAAGGAGGAAGTGAGCAGATAAGCGCAGAACGTAAGAAAGCAAGTTCAAAGAAGGAGATTAATTCTTACACAAATGAAGAAACCCCTTTACCCAAAAGGGCAACTCAACTATTAAATCACTTTTCCGACCTTGGTCAGATACAAGAATATCAAACATTAGAAATTTCGTCAGAGGACTTAAAAAAATTAGAAGAATTCAGAAATGTATCAGAGCAATTTATAATTGAATATAACCAACAACAATACAATTCCATCTACTCAAGAATCTTAAATGAAAAGCTAGTTGCAGAGAGAGAACAACTTAGACAAGTTGATGGACAGGTAGTTATAAAAGGTGAATATGTGATTGGTTTTAATGGAAGTCAAATAATATTAAAACACAACTATGTTAAGATTAACAATAACAATGGAATTCAATTTGTGATTAGTTCGCTGAGTGAAATAGATGATGATATAATGTCCCTCACTTTAAAGGATAAAACTTTAAATGAAGAGAAAATTAATTTGAACGTATTCGGAAAAATAATCCGACAAGGGAATAATGGAAAAATGTTAAATATTTATATTGAGCCATATGCCATCTGGTAAAAAACACTGTACCCAACATTGTATCAAAAATCATTATCTTGGCTAAAGCCAAGTAACGCTTTTTGTACTAAACCGTTAGCCGCAATGAACCCACTGAATTAAAATGAAATTATTTATAAAAAATAGATTCACAATTAAAGACATCAATGCTTTAATTGAAAGTAACGCTGAAGAGTCTTTAACTTTAGAATTCAAAGCATCCGGTTCGTTGGACTTTGAAAACAAAGAAAGGAAAGAATCGCTTAAAACGGAATTATCTAAAGACATTTCAGCAATGGCAAACTCCGAAGGAGGTATAATTATCTATGGAATTAGAGAAAAGAATCATGTTGCTCATTCTAAAACATTTATAGACGGAAATTTAATAACTAAAGAAAGACTTGAGCAAGTTATACAAGCTAGAATTAAGAGACCAATTCAAAATCTTAAAATACATACCATAAGAGAGGATAAATCAATTGAAAAATCAATCTATTTAATAAAAATCCCAAGAAGTGAGGACTCTCCTCATATGGCATATGATGGTGCATTTTATAAACGCAACAATTACAACATCACTAAATATATGGAATATGATCTTAGAAGAGAGTATTTACGAATAAGGAAATCTAAATTACAAATTGAATCACCCGTAATTAATAATGAATTTGACCAATTTCATAATTATACCAATAGCAAAAATGGCTTATTTAAGATTTGGTTTCACATTACGAATGCTGGAAAAATCTTAGAAAAAGATTTCAAATTAGAAATTTTAATTTCCAAAAACATCTATCAATCTTCATATTTAGGTATACCAAGTTTAATTTTAAAATTTAAGACACATACATTACCAGAATATCATAAATTTTCAATACCAAATGATGCAGCAATATTTCCAGAAGAAACTATTAGAGTAACGCATGCTGTAATTAAAGTCAATGAAGATGTATTAGATTCAGAAATAAGAACAAAACTTTATTATTCTGGTGGATCAGAAGAAAAAACATTTACTGTTAAGGATATATTTGAAAATCAAGAAAAGAAAGAAAAAGAATATCAAAGCGGCTAACACAGTATAAAAAGCATAACTTTGCTGACGCAAAGCACGCTTTTTACACTAAACCGTTAGCATCAATAAAAATGAAAAAGATGAGTAAAAAGGAAAAATCTGAAAATAAAGATTGTTTTGTCATAATGCCAATATCCGATTGTGAAGGATATGAAAAAGGACATTTTAATAAAGTCTATGAAGATATTTTTAAAGTAGCCATCACAAATGCTGGATACATACCAATTCGAGCTGATGAAGTGAAGCAAACTAATTTAATACATTTAGACATACTTCAAAAATTACTTGATAGTCCGTTAGCAATTTGTGATTTAAGCACTCGAAATCCAAATGTTTTATTCGAGTTAGGTTTAAGACAGGCATTTGACAAACCAACAGTCTTGGTTCAAGAAACAGGAACACCTAAAATATTTGACATCTCCCCTTTAAGATATACTGAATACCGACAAGGTCTTAAATATAGAGATGTTTTAGCAGACCAAAAGAAAATAGAAGAAGCAATTAGTGCAACAGTCGAAGCTACAAACAAAGGGGAAGGGATTAATTCGATTGTAAGTATTTTATCTTTATCAAACCCAGCAAGCTTAAAAGAAATATCACAAGATGATACAGGTAGAATTATTCAATTATTACGAGCGGATATTGACAATTTACGAAATGATATTCAATCAAAAGGTTTTTCAAATCAAAAGGAAGATAAAACAGAATATTCTAAAGCGATAATTGAAATTGTTGAAAACAAAGTGTCAATGATTTTGGACTTAATGAACAATGAGGCAATTGCTAACGAAGCAGTGTATGAATTGATCTTAGAAGGCAAATCACAAATAAAGGAATTCTATCGAAAATCAAAAGATGAAGAATTAAAACATTTCTTAAGAATCAGAGATCGAAAACTCACTCATTATAAAATGAGACTAAGAGAAAAAATGGAAAATACTGATGCTAACAAGTGATGATGATGGCATACCCTACGGGATACGCCACATATCACAGATCCGTTGTAAAACATTCTCTAAATTAGCACACTTAAAACTTTAATAGAAAAGACCTAAGTCTTAAGCAACCAACTGATTTCTTGCGAAGAAACAAACAAAAAGTAAAAGTTAAATCAAAAAGTTCTAATTTAGAAGGAGAAAATGACTCTTGACAACTGGAGAGTCTATTACTCTAATAATTAGAATTAAAATGTATACTAAAGAAAAAGCTAGAAAATTTGCAAAAAATTGGTTGCCTGCATGGAGCGGAAACAAACCATTAAAACTTGCTGAGTACTACTCTGATGATTGTTACTATATGGATGCTGGTTGTCCTGATGGGCTAAATGGCAAATCTGAACTAATTGAATATTTTAAAAAGATTCTCGGACAAAATCCTAATTGGGGTATGGGAACAAATAGAGCCTATACCAATGCAAGAAGGTTTTTTAAATAAATGGAAAGCAATAATCCCAGTCGGTAACAAAAAAATTGAATGTATAGGTGTTTGCTTTGTTCAATTTGATGACAATGATAAAATTAAAAGAAACGAAGTATACTTTGATCGAACAGAATTGGTAAACGAAATTTTCAAACTTAAGAAAGAAAAATAACGTTTTACAACAATGGCTATAATTCATTGTGGCAACGAGTTAAAACAAAGTTTAATTTATAAATTAAAGGTTTGATTTCGGCAGGAATAATCCTGCGGATGATTCCACAACGAAATCATAGCCGTGACCGTTATGTGCAAGTAAGGTGTGAATGATTTGTTTATACCACAGATTTCTAAGTTTTACTTTCGTTTTATCATTGCTACGCTCCTAGTCTTTCCGTTAATAATATCTAGAAACTCCCGCTCCAACTATCTTACGCTCGATTTTTGGTGCTTAATGTTTGGTTCGTAGGCTGACATTGCCTTCGGATTTGCCGCCATGGGCTCTGTTTAGTTTCGTAATTGCTAAATACTGCCTACTAGATAATAAAAGTTCAACCGTAGGTTTTGCTTGTAAGAATTGAAGCACAATAAGCAAGTTCTCTGCTTTTAGCCAAAGAAATAGTTTCGATTAAAATGTTGTGGTTTTTCGATCTTCATCGCTCTGCCAAAATTTGCGCCTCTTCCCTACTTCATCAAATAAAATTTAAACTCGCCAAACACTTATTGAAAATTGTGCTACGCTGCTACCTGGATTAAAAAACCAGCACATAACATAGGCTAAAAATCAGGCTTCTTTAATTTTTTATTTCTATTTTACAGTATGGTTGGGCATCCGTGCCGGCCGAATGGACAACAGTCCATTCAACCGCCCGTATTCTTAGCCTTTAAACGTTAGCATTAATAAAAAACAAACCATGGCAGTACCAAGATTATTCGTAAGCTCAACATGCTACGATTTAAATGAAATAAGAGATAACTTATACTCTTTTATAGAACAAATGGGTTACATCCCGGTGTTTAGTGATAAAAATGATGTTTTCTATCATCCTGACCTTCATACACATGAATCTTGTATCAAAGAGATAGAGTCCTGTCACATTTTTGTTTTAGTACTTGGAGGAAGATTTGGAGGCAACTATGTATATGACATGGATAAGTCAATTGTCAATGCGGAATATGAAGCGGCTAAAAGATTAAATATTCCGATCATTACTTTTATAAAAAGAGATGTGCATGATCAGCACTTACTTTACAATAAAAACAAAATAGACAACCCAAAAACATATCAAACTTTCACCTACACCAGTATTGACAAACCTGAAACAGCTGATAAAATATTTTCGTTTATAGATACTGTGAGAAAAGCAGATTACAACAACGGTTATTTCACATTCGAATATTCAAGAGAAATAAAGGATATTTTGAAGAAACAACTCGCTGGAATGTTCCATGATTTCCTTTGGAATAGAATGAAGGAGCAAGAAGATGTGAAAACGAATAGATTGCTAACCGATCTCACTGCCATTGGGAAGAAAACAGAGGAAATAATGGACTTAATCTATAAGAAAGTTGATGTAGAAAAGGCAGAAGAAACAATAGCACGCTTAGAATTAGAAAAATTAGCCAGAAAATTTTGGAATAGATTAAACCGCCTTCTTTCTACATCTGTTTCGCATCTTGATGGAGATGAATTGAAGGTCTATGCCACACCTAAATCTAATGAAGAGTGGTATGATTTTATTGCCAGAGTGGGTACTTCTGAAGTTAAAGAATTCAAAATCGATGACTCTCAAACAACTAAAGGATTATTTCATCCTGTTTCAAAGAGATTTATTCCTTTTGAAGCTGTTCACGGCGAATTGAAAAAAATTGATCAGGACAATGCAAGTAAATTAAATGAACAATTTGAAGCTTACAAAAAATTAGATGAGGATGGAAGATTACATGTGCTCAAAGATCTCGAATAAATAATGCTAACAACACCTAAGCCACATTAAAACGATGGCTTAGCTGCAAAACGTGGTCATTAAAAAATAAAATACAACTTCAAAATCATGGTTACAGCAAATATATTAAGGCGAGTTCTTTTAATAAGTTATGGAGAAGATTCAGGAACAGCATTTACTGTTGAACATAATGGAATTCAATATTTAGTATCTGCAAGACACATTTTTGATGATGAAATGAGTCCTGATTTCCCTCAACTTTCCTCGAATCAAGAAATCACAATTTCATACTTCCATGATAAAACTTGGAAAGATATTCGAGTAACCGTACATCTACATCCAAATGAAGAAGTAGATATAATTGTATTTGAACTCGAAGAAGAATTGACAGCCAAACTTCCAATCACTCTTAGTCATGCAGGACTAATTTTGGGACAAGACACCTACTTTTTAGGATTCCCATATGGAAAAATGTATCCTGATAAATTTAATATAAACTTAGGATTTCCCCTTCCTTTTGTAAAAAAAGCAACTTGTTCTACTCATGAAATTGAAAATGATGAAGGTAAAGTACATTATTTAGATGGACATACGACTCCAGGATTTTCTGGGGGACCAATTGTATTCTTTAAACCAAATTCTAATGAAATCAATCTTCTTGGAATAATGAGAGGATATGTAGCTCATAAAGGTGAACTTATCTTTGAAGAAGAAAATGAAGATGGCGAATATGAAGAAGACACTCTAATTTATGATGAAAACTCAGGAATAATTAAGATACAATCGGTTGGAAATTTGATAGAGATATTAAATCAAATAGAAAATGAAAACGACCACTAACATTACATATAATGGTCATGACCAGCAAAAGCTGGTCACGCCATATATGCGAGGACATTTAATGTGTAAATAACGAACTAAATAGACTATTAAATTTGAAGATAAAATGAGGATAACAATTGCCATCTTAGGATTTTTTATAACTATGTGCACTATTGGAAAACAACGCGTTTCTTATAATGAATTGAGTAAAAAACCAAGTATTCAAATTGAAGAAAACTTGATAACTATAACAATAGGAAACTCTACTCAAAATTCAGCTTTAGTAATTTATAAAATTGATTATAGTATAGATAAAAATTCTAAACATATAAATCTGAAAGGGTTCCAAGCATTAAAGAAAGAATACAAGGACACCTTCGAAATAGAAATAAATGGAGTCAAACTAAACGAATACAAATTCCATTGGACCGACCCAGACAATAAAAAGACACTTATTCAGAGCGATTAGTTACAACACAACCTTCGTTTAAGAAAACGACAATTAATCTAGCATCACAAAAAAAGGATTCGTACAAGTCGCTTAATAAGCACAAAGGAATGGGAGACGCTAGAATTGAAATATCAAATGCGATTAAGACATTAAATTACTATGAAGAACTAATTCAATTGTTAGACTATAGCCAAGTAACGCTTTTTATACTAGACCGTTGTGCACAAGCAAAAACATGAATAAGGCAATAAAAGAACTCAATAGTAATTAGAAATTGACCAATTCCCCTTTTTACATACTTAATGCAAAGACAGTCTAAACACAGTGTAAAAAGTATAACTTTTCTTCCAAAGGGTTCGAAAATAAAGTAACACGCTTTATACTAAACCTTATTCCTTTCAATCTCTATAGAACTTATGATAAAAAAATCTAAAAACATATAAGATTCAGGTAATTCGTACATTTTAGTTATCTTTTCAGCAAAGAATTTGATTTTGGAAAATGAAATGCAAAATTCTCATTCCTTATATCGCAAATAGAACAAAATAAAAAATATGAAAAATGTATTTAACTTCTTTGTAATTACATTATTAGTATCTGCAATAAACATTAGCTGCAGCAGTAATTCTAGCAAAGACCAAACAACTACCGATGAACAATCAGAGGGTACAACTACTGATGTACAATTAGAGAATACTATTACTGATGAACAATCAGAGGGGACAACTATTGATGTACAATTAGAGAATACTACTGGTGAGCAATCAGAAGGGACAACAATACAAAATCAAGAAGTACAATTAGATCAGTACGGTCGAAAACCAGGAGATGAACATTATGGTCATAACCATCCACCTCAAACCAATCAAAATAATGTTCAAGCCCAACCACAAGAAGGTGGGCCAGATAATTATGGAAGAAAGCCAGGCGATGAGCATTATGGCCATAATCATCCATAGGGTTTTAATCTTATTCAGATTTCAATGAAAAAACAAATGATTACCTCCCTGACCTTTCAGGACAACAACGCAGAAAACGCAATGAATTTTTATGTTGAATTGTTCGATAATTCTAAAATTATAAATGTGCAACGCTGGGGAAAAGAAGGGCCGGTTGAAGAAGGAAGAATTATGCAAGCTACGTTTGAATTAGACGGAAACCTATTTATGTGCAGCGATAGCCCACCGGTTCACGATTGGAATTTTACACCAGCGGTTTCCAACTATCTTGAATGTGAAAATGAAAGCGAACTTAATAGGCTATTTTCTAAACTATCAGAAAATGGAAAAGTAACAATGCCTTTAAACAACTATGGTTTTAGTCAAAAATTTGGTTGGGTAATTGACCAATTCGGAGTCTCATGGCAATTGAACTTGAAATAGAAAAAAACTAAACGTAGAATAATGGAAGCGGCACAAAATCTATTTGAACAAATTGGGTTACAAATAAAAAATGCTAAACAAAGCCAAATGTTCGGCAAACCCTGTTTTAAGATAAATGGAAAAGCTTTTATATGTTTCTTCCAAAGTGAAATGGTTTTTAAGCTGACAGGAAAAATCCATAGTAAGGCTCTTAACTTAAAAGGTGCTCAGCTATTTGATCCTTCTGGAAAGAAAAGACCTATGAAAGAATGGATACAGGTTCCATTTGAACATCATGAAACTTGGATGAATCTGGCATTAGAAGCGAAAGAATATGTTGACAGTATGAACAAAGCTGGTAATTAAAATTAACTGACCTTTCCTACTCTATAATATCCCTCCCTACTTTTTATTTACACCTGGTAAAAAACGTTTTAGTGCTGCACCAACGGCATTACGCGCAAGTGTTCTTGGCATTCTGGGACCTACCATAGCCCCAATTTTATTTCCGAAACCAGGTACTACGTATGAACGCTTTCCAATGTTATTTAAAACTAATTTTACCACCGGCTCCGCTTTCATAACAAAAAAAGTATTTTCTGCCGTCATATCTTTAGACATCTCAGATTCAGTTGGGCCAGGACATAAAGCAATTACATCTATCCCCTTAGGCTTAAATTCGTAATTCATACTCTCAGCCAGACTTAAAACATAAGCCTTTGTTGCAGCGTAATGCGTAAAATAAGGCATTGGTTGAAACGAAGAAGTAGAAGCCGTAAAAATAATTCCCCCTCTACCCTGCTCTTCAAAACGCTTCCCAAAATCATATGCCAATATAAATGGAGCCTCCACATTCAAACGAATCATATTCACATTTCTTTCCAAATCAGCTCTATAAAACTTCCCTTCTAAATTCATTCCCGCGTTATTTACCAATAATCCAATATCTAGGCCTTCTACCTCTTTATACAAAATGTGCTGAAAGTCTTGTCGAGTTAGATCAAGCTTAAGTGCTTTGTATTTAATTCCATGAGTTGTTTTCAATTTTTCTCCAAGTTCTATTAGATTTTCAACTCTACGAGCTACCAATACTAAATTTAATCCATGAGTAGCTAATTGATTTGCAAACTCAACACCTATTCCACTTGAAGCCCCCGTAACAATTGCCCACTCACCATATTTTTCTTTAAATGAAGCCATAGCTATTATTTTATTTAGGGTAAAACTACATATTCGATAATTTTGAAATTGTTAAAATTATAAATTGCATCATTTTAAGCGACTATTTGTATTTTGTATAGAGAATAACTATCATTATTTAAATTTCAGCTATGGGAATATTATCATGGATAATTATGGGATTAATTGCAGGGACTTTAGCCAAGGCTATTATGCCTGGTGAAATGCATGAACCTCCTAGTATTGCTTATACCATTTTATTGGGTATAGCAGGTGGTGTTGTTGGAGGGTTCGTTGGTACTTTGCTTGGTTTTGGTACTGTAACAGGATTTGGCATTCGAAGTTTTGCACTCGCGATAGGCGGATCTTGCTTGGTACTTTGGGGATATAAAAAATATCAAGACAACAAACGAATTGAAGGGTAATCGTCGCCACTTAATTAAAGAGGTAGTCGATGAAAATGCCTTTATTAAGCTAAAGCAACTGCAAGAAGATGTTTTAGGTTACACTAGAAAGAACTTCATGCAGTATGGGGATACTTATTCTAATAGTCTTCTTAATCAACATTTGATTATTACAAAAGACCCTGAATGGCTTAGACATATATTTCAAACCAATCATAAAAATTATAGAAAAGGTAGAGCCAATGCCCAGCTCGATTATATCTTAGGGAAAGGCCTGCTAACCAGTGAAGGAGAATTTTGGAGAAGGCAAAGAAAACTGATTCAACCTGCTTTCTATAAAAAGAGGCTAGAATCCATTTCAAAAGTAATGGCTAAGACCATTGAAGGTTATATCTATCAATGGCGAAACCTAAAAGGAACAGCAATTTTAATTGATCAACAATTTCTGGATCTAACTTCAGATATTGTAATTACTTCGTTATTGGGAGAATCTATTAAAAATAAACTACCTGAATTTCCTGAGTTAATTGAAGAGATGCAAGCTTACATTATCAAGTTAGTACGCATCCCCTTTTTTATTCATTATTCAAAAATTTCGGGTAAGCATAAAAAGTTTTTAAAAATTAGACAAAAATTTGATGATGTAGTATTTGACATTATTGAAGAGCGAATGCAATCATCAGAATCACATGATGACTTATTATCCATGCTCATAGATGCCCGTTATGAAGGCACCGAAACCGGTATGTCTAAAGAACAAATTCGAGATGAATTCATAACTATTTTTATCGCAGGTCATGAGACTACTTCTTTTGCGCTTTCTTGGGCATTTTACTTATTAGGTAATGCCCCCAATGTAGTAGATCGATTAAAGAAAGAAAGCCATGCATACTTTAAGAATATAAAGGATGGGAAGCATAATTGGATGTCTCTAAAATATCATTTAGCGGTTATAAAGGAATCTATGCGCATCTTCCCTCCTGCCTATTTTGTGAGTAGAGAAGCTATTGAAGACGATGAAATACAACCTCAAAAAATTGTTAGAAAAGACGATGTAATTTTGATGTCGATCATTGAAATGCATAGAGATCCAAAAGTTTGGCCAAATGCACATTTATTTGATCCTGAAAGATTTATGAAAGAAAAAATAAGTGAGCAAGAACGTCATTGCTATTTTCCTTTTGGCGGAGGACCTAGAATGTGCATAGGCAATAACTTTGCACTAATGGAAGCAGTGCTAGTACTAGCTTATTTTTTCAATGAATTTGATTTTGAACTTGTAAAAAATCATATCGTTGCTCCGGAACCATTAATCACATTAAGGCCAAAGAATGGTGTTAAAGTAGTTATTAAATGACCCTTTTATCAGCTAAAAACCTCATTATAATCTACGCCCTTATTTCTTAGCGCATCTATTTTTTGTTGTAGAGCAATATCTATCATTTCTTTTTCAGCAGCTATACGTGCTTTTATCTTGTGTGCCCCAATCTCTGTATCATATTTCACTTTGTTTTTCACCTTATTCGTTAATAAAGAAGTCCGTTCCAAATTATTCATTGCATAAACATGCTCGTGTTCATGAATTACATAATCGTATGGACTTCTATATGAAATAAGCTTTACAAAAACAGGCATAGTTTCTATACACATAAACATCAATAAAATAAACACATTTGCAATTGCGATCGCTTTACTTTTTTCTGTCAATCGATGTAAAGCTTCCATCTTTGCAGCTAATCCTCCAAAATTACTTCTATCAATCCCCCCCACTTCTTCTTCAATTTTACTTTCCAACACGCCTATTTGATTTTCATATTTATCAATAAGCATATTGTTAGCAGCCATTGTTTCTTCCCATTCTATCTGTGCTAAATCTGCTTTTTGCTTCTTTACCTTATAAATGGGACCTAAGTTTTGATTCATAGACCCTCCTGTTCCATCAGCTTCTTGAATAGCAATCATTGCTAGTTCCTCTTTAATTTTTGCCTTTTCCGCTATTTGATTTTTTAAATCTGTAATTAGATTTCTTTTTTCAGCAATCTCTTCATCAAACCTTAGGTTAACCATATTTTCCTGGACTTTGTAGGTTTCTTGCTCCATTAAAACCAATTCAGTATTAATTTCCTTTTCAAAAATCTTTAGTTCCAAAGGTTTTGAAATTACAATTGCTAAAACAAGCGCCATAGCAATTCTAGGTATCGCAATTCCCAAATCCTTCCATAGAGATCCTCTATTCTTCATACTACTGACAATATATCTGTCAAGATTAAAAATCATTAATCCCCAGATCAGACCAAAAAATAAAGCACCTGGATAAGAATCAAAAACGGTATATAAGGCATATGAAGAGGAAAAAAATGCGAGTACCCCTGTAAAAAAAACGGTTGCACCAATTCCTACATATTTATTTTCATCTGTTTTACACCTACTAAGTGTTCCTAAATCAATGCCTGAGCAAAAAAGAAAAAAGTCTTTTAAAGAATTCATATTGGTATTTATAAGTTATTAAAGCGATAACGAGTTTTTCTGATTTTAGTATGTATAAGTTGGATTTATTCTTCATTTTCTACCTATTTTCACTTTATGTCATCTAAGCTTAGATCTAATACTTTATTCATTATTCCCTTTATAACCACCCTTTTATCTGCATTAGGTTTGTTTGTTGCATTAAAAACAGGATGGCTTGGGACACCGGGCATGGTTGCAATGAATTATTGCGAATTATCTCACGATAGTTTAATTAAACAACCCGCAAACACTTGGTCTAATCTAGGTTTTTTAATTGTTGGATGGATGATTGCTTTTCAAACTTCAGTCCAGCAATCAACAAATAGTAACCTCATAACCAATAGTCCTTTTTACTCAATACTGCTCTCATCAATTGCTATTCTTATATGCTTTGGTTCTATGGCCATGCATGCAAGTACAACCATAGTAGGAGGATATCTTGATGTGTTATCTATGTTTTTGTTCGCGAGCTTCATGTTTTCTTATGCTATAAAGCGATTATTGAAAGTAAACAACCTATTTATTTTAATACTCTTTATCGCTACAGTGGGTTTTTCTATACTTTCTTATAAAGCAGAGATAGCTCAACAACCTCTATTGGGGTTTATAAATGCAAATGTCTCATTCGGCTTTTTTTGTGGTTTCCCAGTTATAATTGAAATATACCTAATGAAATCTAAAAGAATAAAGGCTCGGTCTAAATTTTTATTACTTTTTGCTTTTTGTTTTGCATTCGCTTTTTTAATCTGGAATTTATCACTTTCAGGCGGAATTATTTGTTTCAAAGAATCCATTGTTCAAGGACACGCCATCTGGCATCTGTTATGTGCTCTAGCCATCTATTTTCTATTTAAATACTATCAATCCGAAACTGTTTATTTCTCAAATTAACAGTTAAACCAACAAGTTAAATTAAGGATTTTCATATGTATTTAATTTTTACTACTTTCGCGTCTTCATTATTTAAAAAGCTAGAAAAACACTTTAATGCAAGAGATAACAGAAATAGCAGCCAATCAAACTGAAATTATAAGAGGAATTGATACTGTATGGGTTGCACTTTGTGCTGCACTTATCTTCCAAATGGAAGGTGGGTTTGCGCTATTAGAGGCAGGATTTATAAGATCGAAAAATGCGATGAGCATTATAGCCAAAGTGATTATTGACATCATATTTGGGGGCATGGCATTTTATGCTGTTGGATTTGGAATAGCCTATGGTGCTTCGAATGGATGGTTTGCCTTTGGAACTGGTATTATAGATATTGACTTTGGTCTTACCATATCAGATAATTTATTCTGGTTCATCCAATTAGGTTTTGCAATTGCAGCAATATCTATTGTTTCAGGCGCCGTTGCAGAACGAATGAAGATGTGGTCATACGCTATTTTTGTAGTTATCTTTTGTGCAGTAATGTATCCATTGGCAGCCAACTGGGTTTGGAATGGTGACGGTTGGTTAGCAAGCAGAGGATTTAATGATTTTGCAGGATCAGCAGCTGTTCATGCAATGGGCGGTTTTTCTGCGCTTGCAGCAGCAATCATTTTAGGACCACGAATTGGTAAATATGCCGATGATGGAAGTATTGTACCTATTCCGGGTCATAATCTAACCCTATCTGCTATTGGAGCCTTTATATTATGGTTCGGATGGTTTGGATTTAATCCAGGCTCTACATTAGCTGCAGTAGGTAATTGGGAATTGATAGGCACCGTTGCTACAAACACTTTCTTAGCTTCAGCAGCCGGTGGTATTTCAACAATGATATATACACGGCTTCGTTATGGGAAAACGGATATTACAATGGTTATTAATGGTGTGTTAGCTGGCTTAGTGGGTATCACAGCAGGATGCAACGTTGTTTCTCCTAATTCAGCAATAGTTATTGGTTTAATTGCCGGAGTATTAGTAGACATTGCAGTAGTAGTTATTGATAAAATGAAAATTGATGACCCTGTTGGAGCTATTGCGGTGCATGGAATAAATGGATTCTGGGGGACAATTGCTGTAGGTCTATTCGCAATAGAAGGTGGGTTATTAAACGCTGGAGGAACAGACTTATTTATAACACAAATACTTGGTGTAAGTGTAATTGCCCTCTTTTCTTTTGTAATAACAGGTATTGTCTTTACCCTTCTAAAACATACTGTTGGAATTAGAATTTCAGCTCGAGAAGAATTGGCGGGTATTGATGCAGTAGAATATGGTGTAGAAGCATACACTACTTTTGAATAATTAATTTAAGTTTGGTACTAAAAGAATATAGATGAAAAAAATTGAAGCGATTGTAAAACCCTCTAAGTTAAGTGCTATACAAAAAGGATTAAGTGATGCAGGTATTCCGTGCATGACTGCTATCCCTGTAAAAGGTGTTGGTTTACAAAAGGGATATTCAGAAATATACAGAGGAACGGAGAAACCCATGATCTTACTTTCAAAAGTGATGATTATTTGCGTGGTAAGTGACGAAAATTTAGACAAATGTATTGATGTTATCTTAGATAATGCTTCTGAAGGAAAAGTGGGTGATGGAAAAATCTTTGTTTATGATGTATTAGATGCTGTTCGTATTAGAACAAGAACAAGAGGGTCTGAAGCTATAAAATAATAAAGCTAGTTCTATTAATGTTCTGGAGTAAGTGTTTGATTTTGACTGATAGACTCCAATTTATCAATAAATGTCCTATCAATATTTACTTTCGCTTTTAACTGATTTAGAATAGAATACAAACCAAAATATGTTCTGTGTAAGTAAATAGCATGCTTGGGTCCTCGAATCGCATTTTCTTGTCTCAACCTTTTGTCTTTCTGCATTTTTTGAGAATATGCATTTAATTTGTCAAAGTAAGTATCATCTCCAAAATCAAATCTGTCATTACGCATGGGTTCTCCGATAAGTTGTATAATTTCCTTTACTGTATTATAAAAGAATCTATCTTCCTCTTCATCATCTCTTTCTCTCAAAAAATCCATTGCTAACAAAACTTGTCTGAATTGTTGGTCATTATTAACTAACTCAGGTTTCAAAAGTGAAAAATAATTGTTATAAAAATCAATAGGCAACTCTTTTACACATCCAAAATCTAAAACAACAACTTTATGATCATTAGTTACAAGAAAGTTTCCAGGATGAAAATCTGCATGAAACTTTTTAAGCGTATGCACTTGATAATACACGAAATCCAACAAGGCCTGCCCTACTTTGTTTTTAGTATCTTGATTAACATCACTATGAATAAATTCTTGTAAGGGTATTCCATCAATCCAATCCATCGTTATTATTCGCTTACTTGATAACTCAGGCCAATATTTTGGAAATACCATATTGGTAAGGTGTTTACAATTATTTGCTAACTCTATTCCATTAGCAAGTTCAATGGTATAGTCTGTTTCTTCAACTAACTTCCCTTCTATTTCTTTTAAGTATTCTTCGACTGCTGCCTCACTAATTCCAAAAATTCTTAATACTAAAGGCTTCACCATACTTATATCTGATTTGATGCTATCAGCAACTCCAGGATATTGTATTTTAACTGCAAGGCGTTCTCCATTATAATAAGCCTCATGTACTTGGCCAATAGACGCAGCATGAACTGAAACAGGATTAAATTTTTCAAAAATATCTTTTGGCGACTTTCCAAGATATTTTCTAAAGGTGTTGATTACAAGAGGACCGGATAGTGCCATAGAGTTTACTTGCGCGGTTTTAAACTCTTCCACATACTCTTTAGGAAGCAACCCATTGTCCATGCTCATCATCTGTGCTATTTTAAGACCACTTCCTTTCAATTCCTTCAACACCTTCATTAATTCCCCCGCATTTTTCTTATCTAGCTCACTTCTATCTTTAGCTTTTCCAATTGCCTTTTTAGAATAATGAGCAACATAATTCCCTCCAATTTTAGCACCTGTTTTAAGAAAACGACTAGCCCTCTTAACTTTTGATGTTGGTATTTTATCCTGTTCACTACTCATTAGAACGCATATCTTTTATTAGAAAATTGAGCATATCAAATGCAGAATCTGCCGCATTAGGCATCAACATATCAAAAAGTAAATTAACAACCTTATCTATTGCTAAATCTGTTTGCTCTTGATTATCACTAATATCTTTCCTCCAAAATCTCACAATATAAACTATTGATAACCAAAGTGCTTCATCATAATATTTGGTTAAAAAAGGCCTTGACAGAACCTCGCCCGTTTGAAGCCCTTGGTCTAAAATATCTTTTACCCACTCCTCATAAATTTTTTTAAATTCTCTAAAAATCTTTGGATAAAGTGTTATCCCAGCATATTTATTCAAAATGGCGATATTGAACTCTCTTTCCTTATTTATTTGTTCGATAAAAGTAAAAAACAATGCAAAGGCTTTCTCTCTAACACTATATTCATGATAAGTTTCATCGTTATAACATATCTCTATAGCCTTTTCTATATACTCCTTCCAAAGAATGATATTAAGATCATCAAATGAAGTAAAATCGCTTATAGACGTTGCTCCATTTACTTGATTTTTTTCATAAAATGCTGTTGGCTCAAGGGGTAGATGCGCATGCGCTCTAAAATGTTGTCGATATACATTTAATAATTCAACATCGTTCATGTTCCAAAGATAGCTGAAAGCTATTCCTCTTCCAATTAAAGTCTCTTCTTTAACGAGATTTTAAGCTTTTATAACTTGTAAGGTCTATCTAGATAGAATTGCTTATATATCAAAACTATTAGTCAAAATATTTGCCTTCAAAGTAAATGTTGTATAATTCGACGATTGCTTAGTCTTAAATTCAAACCTCACATATTCTGGATAATAATACAGTTCGTCATATTTGATTTCAAAATCTCTCAGCATTATATTTTCAGAAGACGCAGAACTATATGTTGCCTCTAAGAACGAGTAAATAAGGTCAAATGTAATAGCTTCGAAATTATTGATTGCTGTAGGTGCTCCATTGTTATATGCAGCTTTTAGAATTCCATTTTCAACAACCATTATATACGTAACATTGGCATTAACATTAGAATTAAACAACTCATATGCATAGTCTTTCATCTCTAGGGATTTCCACATTTCTCTGTTTTCAGCCAAAGTATCATAATCGAACGTAAATTGTTCAAGTGATTCTTTTTGACATGAAGAAATCATCGTAAAAAGCATCAAAAGAACAATTATTGTTCTACTACTTGCAATGCAGAGGCCAATATGATTATCGACACTCATCATAAAAAATAATTATTTATAAATTCGTCATTTAGATTAAGTTGAGGTCTCAATTCGAACCTAATCAGGTTAAATATATTAATTTAACTACATAATCATATCATTTTTTCGGCGAATGGTCAATTTTTAATAGATGAAAAGCATTTTTTGAATTAAACAAATGGCATAAATAGTCTAATACCAATGATTTTTCTTAGAAAACAGAACTTAAATGATCAATTATATATCGATTATTTTGTGTTTAATAGCAAATTTTACTAAGTCAATAGTTGTTTTGAGGTTCAATTTTGTAAGGATCTTTTTTTTATGTGCTTCCACCGTTTTTGGACTAATATTAAGTTTGTTTCCAATTTCTTTAAAAGTATAACTTTCCGCAAAAAGACGTGTAATTTCCAATTCTCTATCAGTCAAATGTTTATTATTAACTTGCTCTGGATATTTAACCCTATTGATAAAATTATCCATTACAGTTTGTTTGACATCAGCTCCAAAGTAATTAAACCCTTTCCCTACTTCATCAATCGCATTTATTAGTTCTTTCTGAGCACATCCCTTAGATAAAAAGCCATCGGCACCGGCCTTAATACTTTCCACTATGGTATATTCATCTGTGTTGGCAGAAAGAACAATAATTTTCATTTGAGGATTCTCTCTCTTAATTTGTTTAGTAAGATAAATACCTGAATCATCTCCCAACCGAATATCCATAAGTACAATATCGGGGAGTTTTTCTTTAATCAGCATATTACAATCTGATTGATTAGCAGCAACTCCTACAATTTCATATTTGTCTCCAGAAAGTAATGTTTGTAACCCATCTGAAACTATAACATGATCTTCAATAATGGCTATTTTTTTTTTACTCATTGCTACGCTACACCTCAATAAATTAGAACTATGAAAAGTGAAGATCCTCCATATTTGCCTTATATCAAAATAACAACTTGAAAATTATCTCTAAATAAAAATTAAAATCCCGATGTCCTGAAGATCATCGGGATTAATTCTTCACCTATGGTGCAAAATGGTTAGATGAAGTGTCTCATTTTAGAACTCCAACAAAAGCTATATTTATTTTTTTTGATGAATCAATAATCCGAAAGGACATGGATTTAGAATCAGGGTTCCAGTTAAATACTTTTAAGGCGGGAGATAATGAAGAGGGCATAATTTTACCATTTATCTCCTGGAGTATCACTTGTTGGGCTAAAACATTACTTCCTTTTAACTCAACTATTCCCTCTTCTTTTTTATTGACAAAGAGCTTAAACGTTTCTTTTTCTAAATAATACTCTCCATGCCCAATAAATTCAATTGATCCGATATACTCCCCTTCCAATGAGTTAACATTGGCCATATTTTCTTCTACGTTAACCTCATTCACTATAACTTCATTATTGACAGTAGCAGTAATTTCTTCTTCCATTTCCTCTACCAAATCATCTGTACAAGATGTAAATCCAAATGCTAGTAATAAAAATAGCATGCATATTTTAAGTACATTCTTTTTGGAATGACTGAATCTACATTCAGTCTCTGATCTATTGATAATTTCCTTGATGTAAAAATTTGTTTTCATAGCACTTGTTTTAATTAGTTTGATACATCAAAGTTGACTATTCTACCAGCGATAAAACATAGGGACAATACCTTATTCTCCACTAATGCAATTTCCTATAACCAAACACATTTAAAATAAAATATATTCATAATTAACTGACTTAAAATAAATTAAACAACAAAGGTGCTTTTAACCAGTATTTTCGACAAAGTGGCTTATTTTTTCGGCATATAACCATTCATAAGTGGTATTTAACCCCTTATGTAGTAGTCTAAAAGGAAATAAGGCCTACATAATCCTCCCTATCCTTTTATTTAAAATTGAAATTATAAGAGTAATTTTCTAGAGGTTCAATTAATTATATCTGATGATTTTCCGTTAAATGCAATACTTAGTTTTTTGGAAGCATTGGTGATTTTGAAAGACACTGATCTTTTATTGGGATCCCAACTAAATTCTTTTAAATCCGGAGTTTCTGATGAAGGAATAACTACGCCATTATTCTCTAATAAAACCATTTTATGAATATTAATATGTTTTCCCCATATTAATATACTCCCTTCTTTCAATTTGGTAATATTCAATTTAAATGTTGCTTCTTCAAAATGGAATAGCTCTTCTTCCATTACTCTAATTGCTCCCTCATATTGACCGATCAATGGATCAACATCCAAAAGATTTGGTAATACATCAACATCTGAGATGGCATTCTCTTCTTTTAACACATCAACTTCTTCTTCAATGTCCAATATTAAATTATCTGAACATGACATAGATACAAAAGTGATTACAAAAAATAAGATTGGTATTTTTAAACTATTGATTTTCATGATGTTATTTATGTTTCTATTCGCTTCGGCTCTATTATTAGAGCCTAATATTTAAAATTCATATCATAGTTATAATGTTGCTTTTCTATTGAATAAATCAATAATTATTCAATAATCTTTAATGGCTAAATCCTAATACTGTAAACTGTTGAACAATCAAACCATGCCCAATACAATAAGTCTTACTTAAGTCGTCTCATCTAAAACATCACGAAAGGAAATTCGCCTCTCTTCGCAATTATATCTTAAATATGTCCTATTTAAAGCATAAAGTCAACTCTAAATGTTTCAATTTGTGACATAGTATAATCACATCTTTAAATTAAAAACAAACATATTTAGGCCTCTTAAAAGCGAATTATGTGTAAAACTGAAATTTATCACAACAATATCTTATTCATAAATATGCTTCAGAACTGTTAATTTAACAGCCGAAATAATACACATGGAAGTATTAAAAGCACTTCGATCCATATTTGAAGATTATAAACTAGAGGCTGGAATACCTACATCACCGGTAAGATTGTATGCACCAATAATTTCATTATTATCAAATGCGGGTAAGCAATTAAGACCATTAATTACCTTGTTGGGCTGCCATTTATATGACGAAGAAGTAAAAAATGCCTTACCTGCAGCATTAGCGATTGAATACTTTCATAATTTCACCTTAATTCATGATGATGTAATGGATGATGCGCCCATTAGAAGGGGGCAGCCTACTGTATATAAAAAATATGGTGCAAATACTGCAATATTGTCGGGAGACGCATTATTAATATTAGCATACAAAGAATTGGCGAAGATCATCAAACAAGAATCTAACCATGATATATTTGATATTTTTAACCAAACAGCCTTAGAAGTATGCGAAGGACAACAATATGACATCAACTTCGAATCTAAGACTAAAGTAACTCTTGAAGAGTATATAAAAATGATAACATTAAAAACCTCTGTTTTAATGGGGGCTGGTCTTCAAGTAGGAAGTATAATTGGAGGGGCTGGTAAAGAAGAAAGCAAAGCTCTATATGAATATGGGAAAAATTTAGGTATTGCTTTCCAAATACAAGATGACATACTAGATTGTTACGGCGATACATCATTAACCGGAAAACAAAAGGCAGGCGATATCATTCAAAATAAGAAAACGTTTCTCCTTATAAAAGCCTTAGAGATGTCTCATGATAACAATGATGATACACTTGATAAAATTTTAGCAAAAAGTAACTGGAATTCTCCAAAAGAAAAGGTAGATGAAGTACTAAAAATATATGACCGTTATAATATAAAAGAACAAATGAATAATCTAAGGGACACTATAGTAGATAAATCCAGATTGTCTCTTAATATATTAAACTTGACAAGCGAGAAGCATATACTTTTAGAAAGACTAATTGATCTTTTAGTTTACAGAAAGTACTAATGCCTGTTATATTACCAATTACTTGAACTCCATTTGCAACTTATAAATTCTATCTATTAATTTTTCAGAACTTATGGTTGCTCTCATTCTATCAACCATAACGGGAAAAGCAAATGGAGTGGCCTTATCAGGCCTTTTAATTACAATATTCTGACTTTGAATACGATTCAACGCAGCTCTAATCCTCCCTTCTTCCAATTGAAAAACAAGCACTTCTTCATAAGCCTGTTTTAAAAGCAAATTGTGCGGTTCATACTCTTCAAAAACTTTAAAAAACATACCAGCAGAAGATTGTAAATGCCTATCCTTCTTCATTCTACCAGGAAAACCCTGAAATATTAATCCTGAAATATGAGCGATGTCTCTAAATTTTCTTCTTGCCATTTCTGCAGCATTGATGCTCCCATAGATATCCTCTACCAAAAAATCTGTCGTAAACAGCTCTTTATTTACAATATGTTCAACATTTAAAGGTTTGTCAGAAAGTAACTCAAATCCATAATCATTCATTGCAATAGAAAATGAGATGGGTATTTTCCTAGAAATTCTGTGGGCCATAAGTGCCGACATTCCTTCATGAACAGCTCTTCCTTCAAATGGAAACATCAGTAAATGATATCCTTCTTTACTTTTAAAGTATTCTACTAAAAATGTTTGTTCATCCGGAATTAGAGATCTTTTGCTTTGTATCTCAACAATCGGATATAATTTTTTGAGTTCTGGATCATTACTCGGATTCACATCTAACTCATGAAGCTTTTCCCTCAAAAATCTACTAAGCTGAGCAGACAAAGACATCCTTCCACCATTATAAGAAGGGATTTTTCCAGTTTTACGGCTTGATCTTCTCACCTGTACAGTCATCCCATTAACTCTGACTAACTCTAAAGCCCTTCCTGAAAACCAAAAAACATCTCCTGATGACAGTCGACTTATAAAATATTCTTCAATAGTTCCTAACCGCCCACCCGTAACAAATTTTACCTGAAGCATCGAATCACTTACTATGGTTCCTATCGATAACCGATGTCTCCTCGCTATTTTCTTATCCTTAACAATAAATACTCCGTCATTAATATTTATTTTTTGAAACTCATCATAAACTTGCAAGGTATTGCCTCCATTTACTATAAAATTTAAAATCCACCCCCATTCATCACTTGAAATACTATGATAAGCATGCGTTTTCTTTATTTCTTCATAAATTTCTTCTGGATAAAAACCATCTGACACTGCCAATGTCATTAAATATTGTATTAATACATCAAAAGATCTGATAAAGGGCAATCTGGACTCCATAATGCCTTCCTTTGCCGCTCTGCGAAGAGCAGCGGCTTCTACCAGTTCCAACGCATGAGTAGGAACAAAATATATTTTACTCAACGCTTTTGGCTGATGCCCACTTCTACCAGCCCGCTGAATAAAACGAGCTACTCCTTTAGGACTACCAATTTGAATAACTGCATCTACTGGTCTAAAATCAACTCCTAAATCTAAGCTAGAAGTACAAACGACCGCTTTCAACTTACCTTCATGTAAAGCCTCCTCTACCCAGGCTCTTAATTCTTTGCTAATAGAACCATGATGCATGGCTATTTGTCCTGCAAGTTGAGGGGCATATTCTAATAAATGTTGATACCAAATCTCCGCCATTGCCCGAGTATTTGTAAAAATAAGCGTGCTCTTATTCTTATTAATGATTGGGATAATTTTAGGCAACAGCTTGAGCCCTATATGTCCTGCCCAAGGTAAGATTTCGATTTTATCAGGAAAAATTGATTGAATGGACAACCTCTTTTTTACATTCGACTTGATAAGTATAGGATTACTATCAAATCCATGTAAAACTGTTGTGGCTTCTTCTAAATTTCCAATCGTAGCAGAAATCCCCCAAACCTTTAACCGTTGCTTATTTATGGTTTTTAATCTTGACAAAGCCAATTCTACCTGTACTCCTCTTTTTGCCCCCATTAATTCATGCCACTCATCAATGACAACACATTTTAGGGTGCCGAAAAATTGCTGATACTTCTTTTGAGCCATTAAAACATGAATTGTTTCCGGCGTTGTAATCATCAATTGAGGTGGTTTCTTTTTAATTTTTTGTTTTTCTGCTAGTGAAGTATCTCCTGTTCGAACAGCCACTTCCCAATCAAGTCCTATTTCTTTAATAAAAATTCGTGCGGCGTTGGCAATATCTTTTGACAATGCACGCAAAGGGGTTACCCATATAGCTTGAAGTCCTTGCTTAGAACCATTATTTTGCAATCCCTCTAGGGCGATCGGAACGACCAAAGCATAAGTTTTACCTGTCCCGGTGGGTGCATTTAACAGGCCACTATATCCATTCAAATATGCTTTCCATGTTTTTGTTTGAAAACGAAAAGGCTTCCATTTTCTCCTTTCAAACCATGCTTTCGCTATATCAATATTTATACTTCTTTCTTTTTGCATTAAAATTCACAATAAAAAATATTTATTTTGTCGGAATAATATAAGATATGTTTCAGAAAGATTTGTTTAAAGACAAAAAGATATTTGTATCAGGTGGAGGAAGTGGTATAGGATTTACAATTGCAAAACAATTTCTCGAATTAGGTGCTACTGTTTTTATTGCCTCGAGAAAACAAGAGCGTATTGATGAAGCATTATCAAAATTGACCGAGTATGGCACTTGCTATGGCACAACGTGCAATATCCGACAAATGGAAGACGTTCAAAAGGCAGTCGATTTTATAAAAGAAAAAACCAATACCATTGATATTCTTATTAATAATGCAGGAGGGCAATTCCCTTCTCCTGCAGAAAAGATATCAGAAAATGGTTGGAAAGCAGTTATAGACACCAATTTAAATGGAACATGGTTTATGACTCAAACTTTTGCAAAAGCATTTTTCATTCCACAAAAGAGTGGAAACATTATCAACATCATTGCTAATATTTATAAAGGCTTTCCGGGGATGATCCACACCGGAGCTGCACGTGCCGGTGTTGACAATCTAACAAAAACTGCTGCTATAGAGTGGGTCAAGCATAACATTCGCATCAATGCCATTGCTCCGGGTATTATCTTATCTTCAGGATTAGATCAATATCCTCCAAATATGATGAAAGGTATCACCGATAGAATTCCTATGAAAAGATTTGGTACAATGGAGGAAGTCGGTTGGCTAACACTTTTCTTATCGAGTCCAATGGCAGCATTTATCACTGGTGAAACCGTTTATGTTGATGGAGGTCAAAGACTTTGGGGAGATACCTGGATTATTTGATTCTAATAAACGCTAGCAATTCGTAAAACTCTATTTAAGCAACCTTATCTAATAAGTGCTCGTCTAAAATTTAAAAGCAACTTATGAGACTATTGACATTACTTTTATCTACTCAACTCATATTTTCATGCGTGGAACTCCCTGACCTTACTCCTAATGGAAGCGGGGGTAATAATGATATGGTTGTTATTCAATATGAATACCTTCGTGTTGCTAATGATACTATAATTGTCAATGACTCCTTAAAGATCTTACCGACCTATCCCAATGGAATATGGGGTTGTCCGGACTTACATATTAAGGTAATCAATGGACAAGTGCTAGATCCGACAAACTATTACAGAGACCCAAATTACTTTGAAGACGATCACTATTTGGGTTTAAAACCTGCTGATCTTGTTGGTGGCAGCACCCAAGTTGGCAAATGGAATTGGAGTTATCAAATGGCAAGAGGAAGCCAAATAGCAGGACTTGGATTCAGCTGTATTATCTATTCCAGATCTTATTCCATAATACCCAACCAAGAGGTAATAGTGGGTATGAGGTTTAAAGGGAAGCATAATAGATGGCATTATGGATGGATTACTTTTTATCATGATATAGGTGAAAACAGATTAAATCATCTACTCATAAAATCCGTTGCATACAATACCAAAACTGGTATAAGAGCACGAGTACAATAGCACTATCTGGGATAGTAACATGATAAACACTCGTAAAACAAGAACTAATCTTGTGCTACAACTAGTCCATTAAAATACTATTCAATAGGATATAAAACCTATTACAATTCAATTATTAAGTTCATCTTTGCTCCTTATATCAAACGTGCAAATTCAAGCAACATATAAGGACATCTGGAACCTCTCCTTCCCTATTATAATGGGAAGCTTAGCCCAGAGTATAACACAACTTATAGATGCTGCTTTTTTGGGCAGGTTAGGCGTAATTGAATTAGGGGCATCTAATCTTGCAGGCATGTACTATACCCTGTTAATCCTTATCGCTATTGGATTTACAAGAGGTGGCCAAATCATATTTGCAAGAAGAATTGGAGAGCAAAAAAAACAAGAAGTAGGAATTGCATATGATCAACTACTAATAATTTGTGCAGTAATAGTACTCCTTTTAGGGTTATCTATTAGCTTTTTTAATAGCCTTATATTGCCGCAAGTAGTAAGCTCTATAGAAGTACAAACAGGTACGGAATTATTTTTAAGGATAAGATCCTACTCTCTGCCTTTTAGCATTTTCAATGCTTCAATGATGGCTTTTTTTACGGGTATTGGGCGTACAAAAGCGCTTAGTTATGGAATTATAATTTTAGGTATCATTAATCTATTTCTAGACTATGTATTGATTTTTGGGCATTGGGGGTTTCCTGAATTAGGCTTAAAAGGTGCAGCATGGGCAAGCACTATTGCTGAAATATCAGCAGTTATATTTTATCTCATTTATCTAAAGTATCGTGACATTATTAGTGAATTTCAACTCTTTAAATTTCGTAAAATAGATCGAGGGCTTATTTCGAAAATGACTCTACTTTCTGCCCCATTAGCTTTACAAAATGCTATAGGAATTGTAGCATGGTTTAGCTTCTTTTTGATGATCGAAAAAATGGGAGAAGAAGCATTAGGAATTGCCACGATTATTAAAAGTCTGTATATGTTTATAGGCCTTCCAATGTGGAGTTTTGCTACAGCCGGAAATTCTATTGTCAGCAATTTGTTAGGTCAACAAAAACAAGAAGATGTATTAATCGCGCTAAAAAAAGTCGTTTTATTGAGCTTTGGTTTTGCAGTTATAACTTGCTTAATCATTTACCTTTTCCCATCATTTTTTATCAAAATCTATACAAATGATACCAACCTGATCGCCAAATCTATACCATCACTTAATGCCATCTTAATTGCACTTTTATTGTTTTCGATTGGCATTCCATTGTTTCAGGGTATCATGGGCTCTGGAGATACTAAATTCACTTTATTAATTGAAACATGTATTGTCTCTATTTATGCATTATATGCCTATATAATTATTATAAAACTTAAAATAGACCTGTCTTATACATGGACAGCTGAATGGGTTTATTGGGGTCTACTTATTATTGTGTGTATCATTTATCTAAAATATGGAAGATGGCGAAAAATCAAGGTTTAGCCCTAAGAAACGATATTATTAGTACCAATAGACCATATATTTAGGTTTCAAAGGATAAAAAAAGATATTTTTGTTTTCACACACAAAGTGCTTGAACTATGGATAAAAAAGAATGGTTTGAATTATGGTTTAACTCTCCTTATTATCATGTTTTATACAAACATAGAAATGATAAAGAAGCCCAACTATTTATTGACAACCTTTTAGCCAAGTTTCAGCCTAAAAGTAATGCTTCCATTTTAGATCTTGCTTGTGGGAAAGGCAGACATTCTGCCTATTTAGCACAAAAGGCATATGAGATAATTGGTATAGACTTATCTGAAAACAGTATTTTTGAAGCCAACAAAAATTATGTTGCCCCTAATTTAGAGTTCTACATTCACGATATGCGTGAGCCATTCAGAATTAATTATTTTGATTATGTCTTTAATTTTTTTACAAGCTTCGGATATTTCGACAATACCAATGACAATATCAGCACACTTAAATCTATATATAAAGGTTTAAAACAGGACGGCATTCTATTAATTGATTTTATGAATGCCGAGAAAGTCATGAATAATATTGTAGAACGAGAAGAAAAAGAAATTGATGGTGTACATTTTTATATCCGTAGAGAAATTGTTGAAGATAGAATTGTAAAACATATAAAGTTTGATGCAGATGGAAAAGTATTCTCCTATAGTGAAAAAGTTCAAGCATTAATGCCTCATCATTTTCATAGTTTTTTGCACAAAACTAAATTCAAAATTATTGAAGAAATGGGTGATTACAATTTAAGTGCCTTTGATAGCCAGTTATCAGATCGCTACATTGTTATGGCCAAAAAAATGCAATAGATCATTTAGTGTTTCATCTGTATTTTCTATCATTGGTATGTGCCCCGACCCTTCGTAAATAATTAATTTGTTGTTAGGTATATCCCTTTCAAATTTGTATGCATGCTCAACTGGGACAACGCGATCTTTATCACCCCATAGTATTAATGTTGGTTGATTAATAAGAGAGATTCTGTTAGAATCAGGTTGTTGCCCTGACATGGCAATTTGACGTATTGTTTCAAGTGTACCAACTTTATTAATTAGACAATAAGAAACTTCCATCCTATTTTCATCCATTTTAGATCTATCCCCAAGGCATCTTGCAAATGCCTCTTTCGTTAAAACCTTAGGGACTCCATTTCTTAAAATCAACTCTATGGATTTTCGCTCCATTAATTTAGCTAAGAAAGATTGCAAATCTTCCAAATTATACCCCACTGCATTTAACAATGCCAACTTTTTGACTTTCTTATTACTTCTCAAAGCAGTCTCCCAAGCTACATATCCTCCTAAGCTATTCCCAACTATATAAACAGAATCCAATTCAAGCTTATTTATAAAGTAATCCGTAAACTCTGTATAAAGATCCACATATTGAACATTAGAATCAACATCACTTGGAAAATCTGACAAGCCAAAACCCGGCAAATCAATAGCTATTAAACGGTACCCTTCTGGAAATACATCAATCAATTTTTCCCAATTATGAAAACTTCCCGCATAACCATGAATAAAAAGTATTGGTGTTCCCTTGCCTTTATCTGTATAATGGATGAGTCCATCTTTCCACTGCACATAATTTGAAAAATCGGTGGCTATCTTTTCTTTGGCCTCAGTTGGAGTTAGTTTATGGTCTTTTCTAAATGCCAATAACAAAGCGCACAAAAAGAACACAAAACCTATCACCAAAAATACTCTTTTCATTTTTTCAACAACTTTTGTGGAATTTACGACGATTTACCCTCTCTATTACATGATGAAAGTCAAAAAAGTATTCTGGAGAGAGTTAACATGTGTTAAAATGGTTCTATTTCTAGTCTTAGGAATTGTTGGAACATTAATTATCCAAACTTCTAATTATGTATGCATAGGCCTTGTGTCTATTCTATTTTTTATGAGTTTCCTCATTTTAAACAGACAATGCCATAACTTGAAGATTAGAAAAACTGTAAGCTTAAATGGAGTAATACTGATCTGTTTATTAGGCGCTTTAATTACTTCTCTTAGACTAGATAAAATAGAACAACAAGAGCAATATTCCTTTAATAAAAAAGACAGATATATTGCTGAGATATTAGATCCATTACAAGAAAAAAACAAAAGTTACCAAACCGTTATAAGATTAAATGCCAAGTTTAACGAATCAGATACTACTTACCTCAAAGGAGAAAAAATTCTAACCTATTTATCAAAAAAGAGTGAAATATCTAAATTACATCCTGGCGCTATATTCATTTTCTCTTCAAAAATCAACTCCTTATTTGATAATAGAGGGTTCAAGATGTATAACTACTCAAAAGGAATACATCATCAAACCTATATTTCAAAAATCGACTATATAAATAACAACGTTAAATCTAAGTTTAGAACAAGTAACTTATCTGACAAAATAAACTTTATTCTAAAGAAAAGTCTGCCTGACAAAAATGCATATAACATATTACAAGCTTTTATTATTGGTAACAAAAAAGGGTTAAACCAAAATCTAAAATCGAATTTTTCAAATGCGGGAATATCTCATATTCTTGCCGTTTCAGGTCTTCACGTCGGAATCATTTATATGTTGATCAATTTCCTATGCAACTGCTTTTTCAAAAATGTACGATTCAATTTGCTTAAAATACTTATTGCGCTCATCGGTATATGGGCATTTGCATTAATGACGGGACTAGCCGCATCTGTTTTTAGAGCTGCCGTAATGTTTTCTCTATTTGCAATTGGTAAAGGAACAAACAAGAATTGTAACAGCTATAATATTGTCGCAGCTTCCGCACTCTTCATTCTAATTGGGAACCCTCTAATTATTTATGATGTAGGTTTTCAACTTTCTTACGCAGCTGTTCTTGGAATATTAACTTTTCATTCTAAAATAAATAATCTCTTTTTTTTCAGCAATAGCATATTTGCTAAAATGTGGTCTCTTTCATCAGTATCTATCTCTGCTACTTTAGGCACATTACCATTTACCATACTTTACTTTCAAAAAATTCCTGTTTTATTTATAGTCACCAACCTTTACGCCGTTCCCATGGCTACCATATTATTAATTTTGGGTATAAGTCTCATCACTATTTCTTCAATTCCAACAGCGGCCATAATCATTGGAAAATTAATTCAGTGTCTAACAAACCTATTAATTACTATAACTACATTTATCAGTAATTTACCTTTTTCTTCCATTCAAGAAATAGAAATCTTACCACCTGTGGCAGCTTTAATCTCATTATCAATAGTATTGCTCGGTTGCCTTATTCATTTTAACACTTGGCAAAACCTAAGACTATTCCTTACTTCACTTATTCTGCTATTCGGCCTCAACCTACATTATAGCATTGATCTTAAATCAAATTCAATTCTCACCAAAGAAAACAAGATGCAATACAATGATAAAAATGAATTAGAGCGTAAAACACTAAAAACGGAAACCTATACTTTTTCGCTCCACAGCTCTCAGTATCCTAATAAATAACCTGGCAAGGAAAATCAAAACTTATAACAATCGGTTTTACCTCTTGCCTTTCTGTTTTTAGAAGGTTTTTTCAATTTCACCGCTTTAGAATTAGATCTTTTTTTCTTTACCTTACTTTTAGATATCGAATTTCCAGTTACTCCACTACTTATTTCTTTTGATTGTAACGAGGTACTTGATAAGGACACATTAGAATCATTTGCTTTGTCATCAATTGATTCGGTATCTGTTTCCTTTTCTTGGTTTTCAAATTCATTATCATTTAAAATCTCCTCTTTTAAATAGTCACTAATAAGTCCTTCAAAAACATTTAAATCTTTAATATTATTTGCTTTTATTTCCTCAAAAACACGCTCTCCTTCAGCAAGGTTCTTTACATCATCTTTACTCTTTAGTCCATTTACAATAATAAATCCTCCCACTTTGGAAGGAGCTATATTGGTAGTTTCTGAACTTACATACCTGTCTCCTTTTGAATTTGTTTTAATTGATATTTCCTTAAAAGGAAACATATCTTCTTTTGTTTTATAGACATGCACAATAATATCCCCTAAGCTTAAATCTCCTATTGTAACTGGGTCTTCATATCGTTCTAAAATATCTTGAGAAAAACAAGTTGTTCCCAACAATAAAAAAACGAGCGTCAATAAACCAATCAATTTCATATAAATAATACTGAACATGATTTCTCAATCAAATTATGGACCTAAATTCAATTAGGATATTGAAACCTGATTTAAAACATCAAAAATAGCAGTATAAACTTTATACAATTGCTCATCAGAAATGACATAAGGAGGTAAAATATAAACAGTATTTCCAAGAGGCCTTAAGAGCACATTCCTTTTTATAAATTCATCATAGAGAAAATCACGAATATTACTTAGATATCCATCAGAATTTGCAATTACATCAAAAGCGACAATTGTCCCCCTTAATCTTATGTTGCTTACAGGAAGTCCTGAGTCTTTAAGTTTTTTTATAAATCCCTTATGCCTTTGGTTAATTCTCTCAATATTGTTTAAGGTTTCTTCTTTTTCAAAAAGATCAAGACTTGCTAATGCTGCGGCACAAGCTGTTGGATTGGCCGTATAAGAGTGTCCATGAAAAAAGGTCTTTAGTTTATCCTCAGATAAAAAAGCTTCATAAATTTTACTATTACAGGTAGTCAAACTCAATGGCATTGTTCCACCGGTTAGTGCCTTAGACAAACAGAAGATATCAGGCTCAGATTTCAAGTAATTGCTTGCAAACATCTTTCCTGTCCGCCAAAAACCAGTCATTACTTCATCTGCAATACAAATTACATTGTTTGCTTGCGCTATTTCAATCAATTGGTCGAGCACTTTTTCATCATACATCAGCATTCCCCCTGCCCCTTGTACTAAGGGTTCAAAAATAAAAGCGGCTATATCTTCTTCTAGTAGTATTTGTTTAAATTCCTCAATAACACTTTTACTGGAATGGTCTATATTTCTAACCTCAAACATCATTTGATGAAAAGGCTTGTTAAATATGCCTCTCTCTCCCACTGCCATAGCTCCAAATGTATCACCATGATAGGCATCATTAAAAGCCACTATTTTATTTCTTGGTTGTCCTAAATTCCACCAATATTGAATAGCCATTTTAATAGCAACTTCAACAGCTGTGGATCCATTATCAGAAAAAAAGACTTTAGCTTGACTAGATGGTAATAGACCAATAACTCTTTCTGATAATTCAATGGCCCAAGGGTGACTGAATCCTGCAAAAATAGCATGCTCTAAAGTTTGCAATTGTTTATTCACCATTTTTGCAATGTATGGATGTGCATGTCCATGAACATTTACCCACCATGATGAAACAGCATCAATGTATTCATTCCCATATTCATCAAAAAGCAAAGCTCCTTTACCAGAGGTAATTACGATTGGAGACTGAGCCGTTTTCATTTGAGTAAATGGATGCCAAACAAACTCTTTATCTCTTTCTACCCAATTCATAAGCTATTTTTCATTTGTAACGCCATCTCTTCTATAAAAGCTTCATCTAAATTTTCAGCATTGGGAATTCTCCCAAGACATTTAACACCAGTGTACTTTAAAATCACTTCCTCTGTCAGCTCATTTGTTTCTCCATTAAAAAGAACTCCCTTAATATTTATTGCTCTTGATTTCAAAACTTCCAAGCTCATCAGTGTATGATTGATGCTCCCAAGGTAATTCTTAGAAACCAAAATCACCTCCAAGTTTAATTGTTTGATTAAGTCGAGTATTAATTCATTATTGTTAAAAGGAACCATTAACCCTCCTGCTCCTTCAACAATTAAATTTCCTTTAGGGAGCTCTTGCTTAAAATTCTCTAAGCCTATAGAACGCTTTTCCATAAAAGCCGCTGCATGGGGAGATAGTGGATGCTTTAATTTAACTGCTTCCGGCAAGATATTAACTTTGTTTCTTGTTAGTCTTTTTACCAACATAGAATCACTTTTATCTAAATCTCCAGATTGTATAGGTTTCCAATAAGTTGCCGCTGTAGCTAGTGCTAGAATTGCAGAAACAATTGTTTTTCCAATTCCAGTATCTATTCCTGTAACGAAGTACCTATGATGCATAATCTTTTAGATTAGTATCATCTAACCCAGTGTTTGCGCACACTACAAACATCTACGCTTTTACCGTTGATAATTTAAGCGAAGGGTTTAAATTTGTTATGAGTTCAAAAGTTCCGAACAAAGCAAATGTATAAATCAGATTAGCCGCAATTGTCGTTCTAAAAAATGGAATGGCTGCTGTAAAGCAATTGATCAATCCAGTTATAGATTTGTCATACATCGTACCTGTTAACCAAACTCCAAAATTAGTAAACAGAAAGAAAGCCAAGGAACCAACAAGTACAAGCCCCAATGACTTAGGCAATAAATTTTTTCCTACATTTTTAGTTCCAAGAAAAACAAACAGCAAATAGCCTACATATACAAAAGCCATAGAATTGTGAAAACCTGGAAATTCAGACTTCCCTGCCCAAAAGCCTATTTGCAAAATTAAATCACTAAAAACCATTATTGTAAGAACAGATAAGTAAGCCCATTTACGCTTCATAAAATAAGTGCCCGCAAAAAGCGCAATCGCTGCAATCGGAACAAAGTTTGGTATATGAGGAATAAATCTGCTAACAATTGCTAATAGGATAATACCTGCAATGATTAAATTTCGTTGTACAGTTACTTTTCTTTCCATAAAAGCAAATATAAGAAGCAATAATTAGATTTTCAGAAAGTTAATTGACATTGATCATTTAAACGGTTATTCCTCAAACAATTTTTACACTTTTAAAAAACTTTAAGGCGCTTTTTAGTATTTTTTTAAGGCATAAGAAATAACAAAATGGAGAGACTGAAGCTAAGAGAAAAGTTAGGTGTAACAAGGCCATATCGCTTGAGATTAAAACAAGCTCGTACCGCTTTATTTGGAGAGGAAGATGTTCCCAGGTCAAAATTCGGACTTACAAGTCTATCACAATTGTACCCTAATATATCTCCCAAACTCTGGAAAGGGAAAAACTACCTTGATAAAACTGTAATTATTTCTAATCTATTTAATCACAGACAAACGCCTATTGAAAAAGGATGGTCTGTTCAAAAAACGCAGGTTGAGGATTTTCGAGGCAAAAAACTTACTTATAACAGCCATAATGGGACCGATTTTGCAATTCCAACAGGCACCGTAGTCACCACTGCAGCCACTGGTGAGGTTATTGCGATCCTATCAGAGTTTAATAGAGGTGGCCTTAAAATATTTATAGATCACGGAATGGGATTAATGACATGCTATGCCCATTTAGCAAGGAGTTTAATTAAAGTGGGTGATGTTGTTAATAAAGGACAACCAATAGCACTATCAGGATATAGTGGGTTGGACGGGTTTTCCACTTTCCCATTCGGGATTCCCCATGTCCATTTTAATGTATGGCTTAATTGCGAACCTATCGACCCATTTCCCTTTAAAAATGCCGTAAGTATGTGGAAAGGCGGCAATATGCCAAAGCCATTAGACGAAAAATCTGATGGCAATATTGGATTTTCTCCTTCCAATTATAATGAAGAAAGCGTTCAATTAGCTATTAACAACTGTAAAACAGAAAGCTCAAGGCAAAAAATTAAAAAATTTGGATTGCTAAAATACCAAGCAGCACACACCATTATTGAAATGAATTACTACCCTACAAGGTTTAGAAAGCGAATAAACATTTATGATCAGACTTATTCAAGGTCACCAAGGTTAGACTTACCTTTTTTAAACAAAGATTTTGATTGCGTAGTTTTTTTAGATGAGCTAAAACAGCGTTCTTTGAATAAGAAATCAAAACTGTAAAAAAGTGACTACCACCGCCAACGATTTTGTTGAATTAGAACATAAATTTGGAGCGCATAATTATCACCCTTTACCTGTTGTACTTTGCAAAGGCGATGGTGTTTTTGTTTGGGACGTTGAAGGCAAAAAATATTTTGACTTTCTATCAGCATATTCTGCTGTAAATCAAGGACACAATCATCCAAAAATTGTAAACGCCTTAATAAAACAATCAAAAAAACTAGCCTTAACATCTCGAGCATTTTATAATGATACATTAGGGCCATATGAAGCCTACTTATCTAAGCTGTTTAGTTTTGAGAAAGTATTACCTATGAATACGGGAGCTGAGGGGGTTGAAACCGCCATTAAATTAAGTCGAAAATGGGCATATCAAAAAAAAGGGATAAAAGAGGGTAATGCAAAAATTATTGTATGCAATGGAAATTTTCATGGAAGAACAACCACCATTGTAAGTTTTTCAGATGACCAGCAAGCGAAAAGTGATTTTGGTCCATATACTCCGGGATTTATCAATATACCTTACAACAATATAGAGGCATTAGAAAATCTTTTATCAAAAGAAAAGGATTCGATTGCAGCTTTATTAATAGAGCCCATACAGGGCGAAGCAGGAGTTGTCGTTCCTGATACCGGCTACTTAAAGCAATGTAGATCACTTTGCAAAAAAAACAATGTTCTTTTTGTCGCTGATGAAATCCAAACCGGACTTGCCAGAACCGGTAAAATGTTGGCGTGTGATCACGAAGATGTGCACCCAGACATTCTTATTTTAGGCAAAGCACTTTCTGGCGGTATGTATCCAGTATCAGCAGTTTTAGCTAATGATGATGTAATGCTATGCATAAAACCTGGAGAACATGGATCAACTTATGGTGGAAACCCGCTGGCATGCAGCATTGCAACGGCAGCACTAGAAGTAATCATAGAAGAAAAATTAGCAGAAAAAGCAGATTATTTAGGAGCTCTTTTTAGGAATGAAATTCAAAACTGGTCTGTTCCCATTATAAAAAAGGTTAGAGGAAAAGGATTGCTAAATGCAATTGTCATAAATGATGATGCTCAAAGTGATACTGCTTGGAATATCTGTTTAGCATTAGCTGAAAAAGGATTGTTAGCCAAACCAACACATGGAAACATTATTCGCTTGGCTCCCCCTTTAATTATTACAGAAAACCAAATTAGAACCTGCTTAGACATTATGCACTCTGTACTACTAAACTTTTAACCACCTTTTTAAAATTTGTCTCTGCTGGCTATTGGGGTTTTTCTTTACGCTTAGATTAAATAAAACTTCTTTATTAATTGATATTTCAACAGTAAAAGATTGTACGATTCCCGCTCTACTAATCAATAAATCAATTTTGTCTCCAATACGCTTATGTTCAAAGATTTTCTGATAATTTTCAAATACTCGATATCCATCAATTGCAATAATTTCATCATTAACATTTAAACCCGCACTATATGCCGCATACTTTTTATTAATTGATTTGATAATTAGCTTCCCCTCTTCCCATTTTGTGGTAATGCCTAATTTCTTTTCTTTCTTTTTATCATTTTCATTTATTAAATCTAAGCCAGAAAAAGCAAAATACCTTGCATAATTGACCGGCTTAATTCCATAAATATGCTCTTTAAAAAACCTGTTAAAATTAATCCCTGCAACTTCCTGAAAAAAACCTTTAATCTCTTCTTCTGTAAAGCCTATTTCAGGGTTGCTCTTGTATTGCTTATACAGGTTTCTCATAACATCATCTAATGATCGCTTACCTCCTGTTTTATTTAATAATATTAAATTAAGTACATGCGCAATCGCGGCACCTTTTCCATAATAAGAGACCTGACTGTTTATGCTATTCTCATTTTGTCTATAATACTTGATCCAAGCATCAAAACTTGCCTCTGCTAAAGATTGAACATCATTGCCTGGCCTATTAACAACATCTGACAGATTTTTAGCGATAACACTTAAATATTCCTCTAGGTTTAGAACACCACTTCTATAGAGAATATAATCGTCATAATAACTGGTTATACCTTCTGCAAACCACAATTGCCGAGTATAATTCTCAGTATCATAATCAAATGGACCCAGCGCTCTTGGCCTAATTCTCTTAACATTCCACAAATGAAAATATTCATGTGCCAACAACCCCATGGTTTTCTGGTAATTGGCTCTCGGCAGATAATTCCATCGTGGAACATGGCAAGTTGTATTATACAAATGTTCTAATCCTCCGCCCTTATTATCTGTATGATGAATTATAAAAAGATAGTTATTACACGGATGCTCACCAAAAATATCTGTAGTAATGGATGTTATGGCTTTAAGATCTTGAATTAGCTTGTCTTCATCACAATTACTTTCTCCATAAAGCGCTACTTCATGATAAACATCTTTTGATCTAAAATTCAATACTTTATGATTTCCAATTTCAATTGGACTATCCACAACCATATCATAATTCGAAGCCTTTCTTTTCCACTTACTTCTATTAATGGGCAGCGAGCAACTTATTTTCTTCCAAGCAGTATAGGGTTTAAACTCTAAATTATAAGGCAAATGTTGTTTCCCTTCTACATACATAAAAACATTACCTCCATTTAAATATGCATGATCGGCATCAATCCAACTTGTTCTTACCGAAAGCTCATAACAGTACACTTTATATTTAAAATGTATTTTTTTCAAACCTGCACAATTAATAGCCCATGAGTTTTTATCTAACTTTCTAACGCTTAATGATTCATTTCTTTCATCAAATGCATGTTCTTGTTCAATATTTTTTGAAAATTCCCTTACTAAATAAGAACCAGGTGTCCATACAGGTAATTTCAAAACAACTTCATCTTTTAATTCCCCTTGCAAGGTTAAATGTACATGTGCATAATGAGTGTGCGGGTCTATAAATTCTACTAAATAATTAATTGATATCTCAGTCATATATTTCAATTTAGAGATGATGTAGAAAATTTTCGAATTATTAAATAAATTAATAATCCAACTGGTCCTAACATCAATGTACAAAGTAAAATAGGAAGCAATACCCATTGATTAATTGCTCTCAACTGTGCATCTTTTACAATCCACGTTCCTACAAAAAGGTCAAATACCAGATAATGTGCCCAAGCAGCTAATAATATCCTGTCATTTTCAAATGAAATCCTCAAATCTTCAAGGCTCCCCATACCTCCACCGGTATTCTCAACCATTCCCCACACAATAAATACTGTATAAAAAACAGCTATACAAATATGCCAGAAATATGAATAGACTAGTTTTGATGTAGCTTTTGACTTTGGGAAAAATGCTAGTAATATCCAAGCGGGAATAACGACGATGTTAATTATTTTAAAAACACTTTCCATATATGACTATATGCTCCATGTTATTAAAGTAGCTCCCCAACTATACCCTGATCCAAAGGCAGTTAAAACAATTTTATCTCCTTTATTAAATTTTGTTTGAAATTCTGCCAAGCACAACGGAATAGAGGCAGATGAGGTATTTCCATACTTTTCTATATTAACCACTAACTTTTCAGTAGGTATAGAGAGTCTCTTGGCTATTGTATCAATTATTCTTTTGTTAGCTTGATGCGGAATTAAATAATCTACTTCATTTAAGCTAAGATTATTCCTATCCAAAACCTCTTTACAAGCACTTTCCATACCCATAACCGCTCGCTTAAAAACTGACTTTCCCTCTTGAAAAAAGTAATGTAATCGATTGTCCAACACCTCTTGCGAGAATGGCATGTAAGAACCTCCTCCTCTCACAATAATCTTTTCTGCCTCGCTCCCATCCGTTTTTAAAACAATGTCTTCAACTCCATACTCACAATTACTAGGTTCTAACAATATAGCACCCGCTGCATCCCCAAATAAAATACATGATGACCTATCCTGATAATCTGTAATCGATGTCATGTTCTCGGCAGACACAATCATTATCTTTTTATACTTACCTGATTCTATAAACTTAGAAGCGACCTCAAGTGCATAAATAAAACCCGCACAAGTTGCATTAACATCAAATGCAAATGCATTTCCAGCATTAATGTTTCTAGAAATCTTACTTGAAGTAGGTGGAAAATTATGATCAGGAGTTACTGTTGTACAAATAATTGCATCAATTGTTTGTGGATCAATATTATTTTTTAAAATTAGTTTCTTAGCAGCTTCACTTCCAAGATAACTCGCTCCCGTATTTTCTTTTCGAAGCACTCTTCTTTCAACAATCCCTGTTCGCTCTTGAATCCATTGATCATTGGTTTCTACCAATTCTTCTAAATCTTTATTGGTAATCCTATCCTCAGGAACAAAAGCTGCTAAACCTGTTATTGCTGCTTTAATCATCTTAAGACAAATTAACATAATTCTTAGATGATTATTTGAATTATTTCAAAAAAGCAGTGGTTTATTACCTTTAAATAGTGCTTATGATAAAACTTTGCTTATTTATATCAACATTAATGTTTACTACAAGTTGTTTTTCACAAAAGACTTCCGAAGCATCAAATGCATTTCCAGTAAATGAGAAGATTATTAAGACTAATGAAGAATGGAAATCTATTTTAACACCGATGCAGTATTATGTAACACGTGAAAAAGGAACTGAACGTTCTTTTTCGGGCGTTTATTGGAATCATAAAGAAAATGGCATATATCAATGTGTAGCCTGTGGACTTCCATTATTTGATTCTAGCACTAAATTCAAATCTGGAACAGGGTGGCCCAGTTTTTACCAACCAATCAAAGAGATAAATATTGCTGAACTACAAGACAACAAATATGGTTGGAATAGAATAGAGGTACTCTGTGCAAGATGTGATTCACATTTGGGACATGTTTTTGACGATGGCCCACAACCCACTGGATTAAGATACTGTATTAATTCCGCTTCTCTAAAATTTAAAGAGGAGTAAAACCTATTTTTTAATTTATTTATGATTTACTAAAAATCATCCGTTAAAATTCGCTCCACATTTCTTTCCGCAAGAGCAGCAATTGTTAGCGCTGGATTCGCGCATGCTGATAGCCCTGGCATCATAGCACCATCAATCACATACAAGTTTGAGTAATTTTTAACACGGCCGTATACATCACAAGCTTTCCCCAAAACCATTCCTCCAAGTGGATGAAAGCAAGTATCATCCTTTGGAGGGTTTCCAAGTATAGTGCTAATGCCTCCTTTATTAGTATTATTCAATAATTGAATTCTTTGCATCAATGCCTGATTTACCAAGGCATTATAATTCCTGCCCCATAATAATTTTGCATCGTCATTGAACTCATCATAAACAAAACGCCCTCTATTGGGATGTATTCCAATACCAAAATTATTCAAGCATCGACATTCAAAACCAAGTGGGAACTGAGTATGCTCTATGTACAATGGTGTAATTGGATTATTATAATCTTTAACTGCAATACTCGATGGACTAGCTTGAATACGACCAGTATCAACTCCTACTGCATCTCTCATTATAATCGTATTCCCATTATTTCCCCAACCTTTACCAGTCTCATCATTCAATTCTGATAAATAACCTTTGGCTTTTGCTTTAACAAATAACTTCGATGTTCCAATTGATCCGGCAGCTACAAACAACTTATTGCAATTGTACGTTGCTTTACCAACAGTATATCCAAACTCAGAAATCTCTTCTGTATAGACCCAATAACTCCCATTCTCATTTTGCCCAATATCTCTTACAATATGTTGGGTCTTAACTTCTAACTTTCCTGTTTGCTGAGCCAACCTTAAGTAAGTAGTATCTAGCTGAGTTTTTGAACCACAACTATTTCCAAAAAGTGATTCGCCGATAACAGCAGACCTTATTCTATCACCGTTTAGAGATGCTCTAATTCTATCCCAATCATATCCTAAAGTAACCTCTTCACTTTCAAGACCGGCCTTAGTATCTTGCTCTTCATTTACCTTAATATATCTCCAATTGGGATGCTCTCTAATATCAGAAGGCATTTTTGAAGCATTCATCAAAGATCGAACTACAGGATAATAATTAGTGTCTAAATCATTATAGTCAATAGTATTAGAAAACACCAAATCAAAAATTTCTTTGGGAGGTTGAACCAATAACCCTCCATAAACTAATGAGCCTCCTCCATATCCAGCACCTGCCATCACTGTAATATTTTCAAACCTATTGGCCTCTAAGACTCCAATATATCTTTGAGTTGGTAAAGGTGGGCCATAAGGAAACGCCGCGCGATCATTTAACCATGTTGATCGCTTATCAAAAGGTAGGCTTTTAGAATAAATCCTACTTGTTCCATTCGTTTCCCATCGTTTACCACGTTCAAAAAGCATAACATCATGTCCTGCTTCAGTAAGACGATGAGCAGCTACCGCTCCTCCAAAGCCACTTCCAATTATAATTGTATCAATATTATTGCTTGCGGATGGAATATTGGGAGGTGTATCCGGAGTTACTGCATCAATTAAATCTTGACAAGACAAAAAAGATAAACTTGCCCCTGCCAAAGCCGATTTACCGATAAATCTCCTACGGTTTACTTTGCCAGTATTTACTTCTAGTATTGTTTTGTTTTTGTGATTTTTAGTCATTCGACTTAATTGTTTAATAAATAACTCTAGACAAAAGCTAATTGTTCATCCCTATCCCTTACTTATTTTCAGGATAAGTCCCCAAATGAACTTCTGTTGATTTGTTTTTCAAATCCCTAAAATAACGTCTTAAGGCAAAAGTAGATGAAGCAAATGCCATCTCATTCCATGGAATTTCATGTTCTTCAAACAATCTACATTCCATGCTCTCAGGGCCATATCCTCCATCCCATTCAGAAAGCTTAGATAAGAAATGAATATATACTTGCTTTGCTTGCAACAAAGAATAAACCGTATGCACCCGCTCTATTATGATTTTTGCATTTGCTTCTTCCATTACTTCACGAGCGGCACCATCCTCTACTCTTTCGTCATTCTCCATAAAGCCTGCTGGTATATTCCAAAATCCCTTTCTAGGCTCTATATTTCTTTTGCAAAGCAATACCTTGTCTCCACTATATACAATTGACCCAACTATAATTTTAGGGTTTTGATAATGTATATGGCCGCAATTTGTACAAACATCCCTTTTAATGTGATCTCCTGCGACCTCTCGGAGTTCCACTTTACTTCCACATTTTATGCAATAGTTAATCTTATCTGTAAACACCTCTCTAAAATAGAATAATTAGGCTATTAAATAAAAAAGAACCTATATTTGAGCTTGTATTGGGTTAAGATGAATTGATTTTATCTTATTAAAAAGGAATCCGGTGAAAATCCGGAGCTGTACTCGCAGCTGTAAATTCTTTAAAGACTTTATTAAGCAACCACTGTTTAAACTCAAGAATAACGGGAAGGTAATAAAGTTAGAATGAGCCAGAAGACTTGCCTAGTATATGGATTTTAATTGTTCGAGATAAACAATTACCAACTAATGAAAAAGACAGATTCAGGGGGTACACGTGTATTGATTTTATTTCCAATCATTTTTGGGATGCTTCATACAATTATATGTGCTCAAGATTCGATCAAAATAGAACACTCCATCTCTGAAATTAAAATCTATGGAGAAAGAATCTCCCTTTTTAATATTGATGAAAAACAAGATTATTCCAAGAAAAAGCTCAACACTTTTAGCTCCTATGACGTAGGAGATATTTTATCAAATACTTCTTCCGCAACCATCGCTAGCTATGGAGGTGTTGGTGGAGGAAGTGGGATCTCTATTAGAGGCAGTCTCAATAGTCATACAGCTGTCTTGTGGAATGGTTTTAACATCAATTCTTTGTCTCTCGGAGAGATGGATATGTCAACACTTCCGGTAGAAGCTATTGATGAAATAGCTGTTGTTTCTAACGGATCTGCCACCCTATTTGGAAGTGGAACATTTGGTGGTGCCATATTAATGGAGAACAAAGCTGATTGGAAGCAAAAAGCAATGATCGCTTATACATTAAACTCAGGAAGTTTTAAAAATCAAAAACACAGTGTAGAATTTAGATTTGGAAACAAAGGTATTCAGTACAGTCTAAAATCTTTTTATCAAAGTGCTAAAAATGATTTCAAATACGATGACATTTATAAAGTTAATGTTCCAGAGACACAACAGAAAAACAATGCTTTAAAAAATGGCGGCATAATTCAAAACATTCATATTAAAACCACTAAAGGTCACTTTCTAGAACTTGGCAATTGGTACCAAAAAAAGCGAAAAGAAATCCCTAAACTGATGGGTAGCTTTGGAGAAAGTAATCAGTTACAAAATGACAAAGCCATTAGATCATATATCCAATGGCATCAAGTGTATAAAAGCGGAAAAATACTTGCTAAATCTGCATATATATATGAGTATTTTAGGTATACAGACAAAGCTAACGCCAATGACTCTATCCTATCAATAGATTCTAAAATCGAACTATTTAAATCCCTTACTCAAGTCAATTATAGTCATTATTTCAATACGGTGTTTCAAGGAAATATTGGAGCAGAATTTAATGCTCTAAAAACCGACAATAACAATTATGCGACTACAGAAGTTGAAAACTTGGGTTCTCTCTATATTGACGGTAAAGCCACTTTTTCGAAAACAATTATAACTGCTAATGCAAGACAAGATATAGATAAATTAAAAATGATTCGCCCTCTATTTTCTGTTGGTATAAGCCATCCCCTTTTGAACGATCAACTTCGCCTCAACTTTTCTTATGCTGATAAATACAAGAAGCCAAGTTTTAATGATCGATATTGGAAAGGTGCGTTTGCCGAAGGCAATCCAAACTTAATTCCAGAAAAAGGCTGGGGAGTTGAATACGGTATTGAAGGAGTGTTTTCTTCACAAAACAATAAACATAAAATTGGTTTTATGACCGATTTCTATTACACTAAAATTAAGGACGGTATAATATGGACGCCAGATAATCGAGGGATATGGTCTCCAAAAAACCTTAAAAAAATCAGTTTAAGAGGCATAGAAAATAGTTTAACTCACATTACTTATTTCAAGTCCAACATTACACTTACCAATGAAATCAAATATCATTTCAACAATAGCCAAAATGATGAAACCGGCAAAAGTTTAATTTATAGACCTAAACATCAATTTCGAACTTTAAACACGATAGAGCATACTTATTTTTTGCTTGCTGTTAATTGGGTGCTTAACAGTACGAGATATACGGACGAATCAGAAAATGAGTCTTTTGCACTCCCCTATTATCAACTGCTCAACATCCATCTAAAAGGGAAATATACGATTAAGAATACTTTGCTCGAATTAGGATTAGAAGTAAAGAATCTTACTAATACTGCTTACGAAATCAGACGTGCTTATGCGCAACCCGGAAGGGCTTATTACATCAATTTTAAAATCAACTATTTACTTAAAAATCAAAAAAAATGAGAAAACAACTGAGAAATGCTACATTGCTTGTATTAACGGCATTGTTATTTGCAACTTCATGCAAAAAAGATAGCGAAACGTTTATTGGGGTAGGCTTTTCAGCTCCTGGCACCGCTCTAGTAATTAATGAAGGTACTTCTGGGAATGCTGACATTACCTACATCGGGACTAACGATAGTGTGTTTAATAATGTCTTTACATCCGTTAATAAGGTACCATTAGGAACTTTTCTCCAGTCCTATGATAAATCAACAGAATATGGCCTTTGCATTGTCAATGGTAATGCAAAGGTAGAGGTTGTAGATGCAAGTACTTTTGAATCTGTAGCTACATTAACAGACAATTTAGATTACCCAAGATATGTATTGGTATATGATGAATCTACCGCTTATATTACTAATGGAAATGGCACTGGAACTGTTGTAATAATAGATCTAGACAATTTAACTGTATCTGGAACCATTGCTATTGGTTCACATCCAGAGAATATAATTAAGGTAGGTAATTTAATTTATGTTGCAAATGGAAGGTTTGGAAACGATAGTACTATAAGTATTATTAACCCTATTAGCCAAACATTAGTTAGTACCATTAATGTTGGTACTGGACCAAGTGACTTGGTACAAGATAATGATGAAAATATTTGGCTACTATGTGAACGCATATGGAAAAGTGATTTTTCATCATTACTAAACAGTGCGCGATTGGTAAAAATTAGTTCTGCAAATAATACCGTTTTAACAGAAATTGAAATTGTAGCAGATGATCCCACCTCATTTGACAATATTTCGAGACTTGAAATTAGCCCTGATAAACAAACACTCTATTATTTAAAAGGAGGCGCCATTTACAAACAATCTGTAAATAGTTCAGTACCAGAAACAGCTCCTTTTATTGCTGGTAATTTTTACGGAATAAATGTAAACCCTTCTACGGGCGACATCTGGGCCACCGTATCTGAATTTACGATGAATTCATCGGTCAATATTTATGCTTCCGATGGAACATTAAAGGCTTCATATCCTGTCGGTATTGGCCCAAATGGTGTATTTTTTAATTGATAAAGATTAAAAGCAATAAATTTTGAATAAAGAAAGTATCTTGTAGTCTATTAGGAATTCTCCATTATTACTATATTTCAAGGGATGAACAATAGATCGATCACTTTTATTAGTCCATTAATTGCTTCCACTATTTCTATGGCTTTTCTTTTTATTGCTTTGACGAATCATTGGTTTGGAGAAGCTGGAAAAGCAGCACTAGAATTTTGTGAAGCTTCAAAAGAAGGTATCATTAAACAACCAGCAAATTCGTGGTCAAACATGGCCTTTATTGCTATTGGACTATTGATTGGATGGCAAGCTATGAAGAAGAAATTTCATCATAAAACAAATCGGAACAGAATGACTTCCACACTATTCTTTCCTACCTTTTTAGCAACGCTTACTGTTTTATTAGGTCCAGGATCCATGGCCATGCATGCTACCACAGCAAGTGCAGGTGGATATTTTGATATGCTTTCTATGTACCTACTCGCTTCATTTATTTTTGCATATGCGTTTATAAGATTTTTTAATCTTAATGAATTTATATTTTTTATAATGTTCTTGGTAGTCCTTGGCTTTTGTCATTATGTTCATTTTTATGATGGGAAAGTATTTGGAATCATAGATGTAAATATAGTATTTGGACTTTTTGCGGTTGGTGGAGTGATTATAGAATATCTCAACTATCTAATTTATAAGAACCAAATTAACATCAAATGGGCCTTGGTTTTTAGCACTATCTTCCTACTCTCCTTTTTAATCTGGAATTTATCAAGGACAGACGCCATTTTTTGCGACCCTAATTCCTTACTTCAAGGTCATGCTATTTGGCATATACTAGATGCCATTACAGTATATTATATGTATCGATTTTATGTTTCAGAAAAAGAAATCAGCCATTAGGAGGAGACTGTTTTTTAGTATCCCAATTTACAAGTCCCTGCGTAACTAAAACTTCCCCAACTATTTTGATAACTACAAAAATAATTACTAATGGTATACCTGATCGGGTTATTGCGGTTATAAAACCACCAATGATTACTACAAACTGTTGAATAAAGATTCTAGGATAGGGTTCTAAAAAAACCTTTCCGTAGGAGACTTCTCTATATTTTTTATTTATAAAAACTTCATTAATGAAAGTAAATAATGTAATCATTGTAAAGCTCCCTACTATCCATCTATATTCCCCTTGCGTATACTCATAAAGTTTTCCAAAAGCCGATAAAAATCCATCTCCTGTATTTAATCCTGCAAAAACAAGTACTGTTTGTACAAAAACAAAAAACATAAAATGAAACAAAAAGAATGGCACTAAAAAAACAGGTTTAGGTGGCAACTGATTTGTTTGTTTTGGATCAATAGATTTATCAACTTCATTGAACTGAAGCAAATAAAACAACTTAAAAGCATGAAACAAGCCAATTATAATTGTTTCAATAATATATAATGCAAAGACACTAAAAGGATCCCATCCCAAAAAGAAAACACCTAATAAAGGAAGTAGATTTGACAAGATAATTGTCAGAACGTCTATATTAATTCTACCATTAAGCATGGAAAACCTATTTACGGCAAACTAAACTTATACTTAGTTCTTCTCTTTTAAAGAGATCGTTACTCTATTTTACTATCATCTATTTCATCTCCTTCTTCACCAGCAATAGTATCTCTCATTTTGGTATCTGATTTGATATTCTCAAACTTATAGTAATCCATAACACCTAAGTTACCATTTCTGAAGGCTTCTGCGATGGCCTTTGGAACCTGAGCCTCTGCCTCTATCACTTTTGCTCTCGCCTCTTGCGCTTTTGCTTTTTGCTCTTGCTCTGATGCTACTGCCATTGCCCTTCTTTCTTCTGCTTTAGCTTGAGCTATATTTTTGTCTGCATTGGCCTGATCAATTTGTAATTCTGCACCAATGTTCTTTCCAATATCTACATCGGCAATATCAATGGATAAAATTTCAAAAGCGGTTCCTGAATCTAGCCCTTTTTGAAGTACTAGTCTTGAAATAGTATCAGGGTTTTCTAACACCGCTTTATGAGAGGCTGCTGACCCAATGGAGGTTACGATACCTTCTCCCACTCTTGCTAAAATAGTTTCTTCTCCTGCACCCCCAACCAATTGCCTAATATTAGCTCTGACAGTAACTCGCGCCTTCGCAATTAATTGAATACCATCTTTCGCAACTGCCGTTACAGGTGGCGACTCTATAACCTTTGGATTTACAGACATTTGGACAGCTTGAAATACATCACGTCCTGCTAAATCAATAGCTGTGGCTTCTTTAAAAGTTAACGGGATATTCGCTTTATCGGCAGAAATAAGTGCATTGACAACGGAATTAACACGCCCTCCTGCCAAATAATGGGCCTCTAAGTCATTTCTTGAAAGTTTAAGTCCTGCTTTAGTTGCAGTAATCATTGCATTTACAATTACCGCTGGTGGAACCCTTCTCAATTGCATAAAAAACAATTGAAAGAAATTGATGTTTACATTTGATAATTTGGCAGAAATCCATATCCCAATATATCTCATAAATAAGAACAGGAATATTACGATAAATATGACTGCAATTACACCTCCTACTATAAAAATTGTGCTTCCTTCCATTATAAATTTATGCTTGAATTGGTTTTACAAATATTTTGTTGTCTTTGATTTTGAAGATAACTATTTCTACATTATTTGCTATAAATTCTCCTTTCGAATGAACTATAATTTTCTTTTCTTTAATCATTGCATATCCCTCAGGTCTAAGATCAGACATTGTTTTACCTATATCACCTATTTCTAGATCTTCATGTTTAAATTCATTAACACGCCCGTCAATTTCCGTTTTCACAGTGAATTCACTTTTTGAGAGCCTTTTTATTCCTACGTAAGTTATTAAACTTGAAGTAAAAAGTGATGCCAATAACACAATAGTCCCTTTAGTAATGCCTAAATGATCATAGGCCAAATACACTCCTACAACCAATGCTATGGCTCCTAAAATTCCTACAACAGTAGTTCCAGGAACAAAAAACAATTCTACAATAATTAGAAAAAGGCCAAATAAAAGTATTAATAGAATAATTTCAAGTCCCATATAGCACAAAGTAAAAAACAAAAATTAAAACAAGGTGCATTTTGTATTAAAGTTGTTTACATATCTATTGTAAATTAATTTTTAATTCATTCCTGCCAAATATTTACCTTGCAACCAATATGCAAATTGAACTTTGGGTAATTGGTAAAACTTCCCAGGAATATGTAAAGAAAGGGATAGATTTCTTTTTAAAAAGGATTTCTAAATTCCATTCTATTAGAATAGAGCAATTACCCGACGTAAAAGCGATAAAGGATTCAAAAATTTTAAAGAAGAAAGAAGCTGAGGCCATATTAAAAAGACTAAAAAACAATGACTTTTTGATCATTCTTGATGAAAAAGGGGCATTGAAAAACTCCATATCTTTTGCAAAAGATATGGAGCGTTTATTATCTACGATTAACTCAAGAATTGTTTTTCTTATAGGCGGTGCGTATGGTTTTGATGAATTGATATATCAAAGAGCCAACCAAAAAATATCTTTATCCGAAATGACTTTCTCTCATCAAATCGTTCGTCTGCTCTTTCTGGAGCAATTATATAGAGCTTTTACAATTATTCATAATCACCCTTACCACAATAATTAAAATCGTTCAAATAATATGACCCTTGCGTTTACGATAATAGTGCTCCTTTTTACACCGTATTTATCCATACATTTAATTGAAGGAAAAAAAATCTCTGCATGGTTAAGCCCGGTTGTCATTTGTTACTTGATAGGCATTGCACTTTCAAACTTGCAGTTTCTAGAATTTTCTGAAGAAATTTCTAAAAATGCAGTAAACTTGACGGTTCCCATTGCGATTCCCCTACTTTTACTTTCAACTAATATCATTAAGTGGTTGCCGAAGATGAAATATGTCTTGAGTGTTTTCTCTTTGACCATTTTAAGTGTTTGTTTCGCAAGTTTCATTTCTTTTTTTCTATTTAAATCCAACATTAACGAATTACCTGAATTCATAGCTATGTTTACCGGAGCACTTACTGGGAGTGCTGCCAATATGAATGCTGTAGGACTTGCACTGCAAGTAGATACCGAAACATTCTTACAAGCGAATATTGGAGATCTAATTTCGGGAGGGGTTTACTTAATTATTTTAAGTTCAATTGCTTTTCCAATTTTAAACAAGATACTTCCTCAAAGCGCAATATATTTCAAACCAGAAACGAACTACAACACATCAACAATCAATATTTTAGATATAAAATCTTACACTTTAAGTTTAACACTAGGAGTTTTAATAGTAGGTCTTTCGTTTGGATTGACTTTTTTATTATTTAAAGCACTTAATGAAACGGCATTCATTATTATATTATCCATTTCTAGTATAATAACAGCCATTATTCTAAAAGATTATCCTTACAAGAAAGCAGCCTACAATCTTGGAAACTACTTATTATTAGTTTTTTGTGTAGCCATAGGGTTAATGGTTGATATACAATCAATTGGCAAGGATAGTCTGAATATTATCGCATTGGCATCTTTCATCTTGAGCTTTTCTGTTTTTCTAAACATCCTTTTCGCAAGAATTTTCAAGGTTAGTGCCGATTTATTGCTTATATGTTCTACCGCTGCAGTATATGGTCCAGCCTTTATTGGACAAATTGCTGCCACCGTCAAGAATAAAGATCTAATTTTCCCAGGCATTGTCTGCAGCATTGTGGGATATGCAGTGGGTAATTTTTTGGGAATTGGGATGGCTTATTTGCTGCGCCAATTTTTATAGTATTATAACACTAGATATTAATAACAAGTTTATATATTTGCAGCCAGTTCTTTAAAAAGCGAGAGTAGCTCAGCTGGTAGAGCACAACCTTGCCAAGGTTGGGGTCGCGAGTTCGAATCTCGTCTCTCGCTCAAATCTACATTGAATGTATGCCCGGGTGGTGGAATTGGTAGACACGCAGGACTTAAAATCCTGTGACCATTGCGGTCGTGCGGGTTCAAGTCCCGCCCCGGGTACATTTTTTAAAAGACTCCAATTTTGTATACTGTATACGCTATCTCAAGTATCGATAAAAATTACATTTCTATTGGTTTAACTTCTGACTTGAAGAAAAGGGTTTCGCAACATAATAAAGGTTATGAACGAACTACAAGGCCTTACGCACCCTTTATCATAATCTATACTGAGAAATGTCGTGATAGAATTTCAGCACGTAAACGAGAGAAATATTGGAAATCGGGAATTGGTAAAGAGAAGCTACGTTTGATTCGTGCGGGCCTGTCTACCGACAGGTAGATTCAAGTCCCGCCCCGGGTACATTTTTTTTAAAAGACTCCAGTTTTGTATACTATTTATGCTATTTCAAGTATCGATAAAAATTACATTTATGTTGGTTTAACTTCTGACTTAAAGAAAAGAGTTTCGCAGCATAATAAAGGTTATGAACGAACGACAAGACCTTACGCGCCCTTTATCATAATCTATACTGAGAAATGTCGTGATAGAATTTCAGCACGTAAACGAGAGAAATATTGGAAATCAGGAATTGGTAAAGAGAAGCTACGTTTGATTCGTGCGAGCCTGTCTACCGACAGGTAGATTCAAGTCCCGCCCCGGGTACTCTGAAAATCAGCAAGTTAGCCTCGACATTTTCGAGGCTTTTTGTTTTTAAAGAATCACTTGATACAACAAATTGATTTTTTCTCCACAATTTTATTTTTCACCTCATATCCGCATCTTTAAAGATAAAGTTAGGCGGATAACGTTTTTTTTAGATTTTTTTTTAGATTCATATAAAAAATTTCAATAATGGAAGAAGAGAACATAAATTCCACTACAAACAAGCCTAATTTAAGATTGAGATCTGTTATAAAGAAAGACTTTAATTTCTCACGTGCTATTGGCGAACTCTGCATCAGGAATATTTCGAATGTGCGAGATAACACCTCAGAGGCCGAAATAAGAATTATTAAGCCACAAATAAATATGTCTTCCCTAGAGGAAACTGATATTGCAGAAGATGATTCTAATGATAAGGTCAATGGAGACTGTAAAGACAATTTAGAGTCTGATTGCTATAAGGAAAATTACTGTAGTATTAAGGATTTGTCTTTGGAAAGACATGAGCCGATCCGAATTATTACGCCGTTTAACATCCCATTAAGTGCGAAAAGTTTTAAGCTCGAAAGCATTTATGACAAGGTTGGCCTCGGGTATGATGAAACCATTGAATACAAAAACATTTTACTCGATTACGTAGAGCGATGGGGCAACACAAGATATCTATATCAACCAGTTATAGGAACTAATGAAATCTTTGATGACTTTAATGTTAATGAATTTGAAAAAGAGTTCTTCTTGAGAGCAATACATCTACTGCTGATAAAGGATAGCATTCAGACAAATTTCCTTGGTATGGCTAATGATATTAGCTTTTTTAGAACTCAAGTGTTGGGTTGGATAATTGGAAGTGGAACAATAAATACGCCGAGGCCATCAGTAAATGTAAAGTTATCTTCGGTAAGCGGTTCAAACGTTTCACCTGATTTTCTATCTCAAGCAATTAGTCGATTGAACAGCTTTAGGAATCATATAGAGGATACTGAACTGAGATATTTAATTGGTGATAAGATGAACGGTCTTATATCTAAAATAGAATCTAAAGAGAATGAATTAGCTGGATTATTGGGAGAACAATCTGTAGAATTTATAGAGAAGTTAAAAGAAATGAGCAATATACTCCCTTTGTTTTATGAGCGTCCTCTCACGGACAATTCTTATTTAGCAATAAATATTTCTTCAAGCCATGGAGGACAAGATATTTCTAATAGAAGTATCATTGGAGATGTTCAATCTGGTCATTTATCTACTGAGGACATGGAAGACATTGTCAATTCAAGTGATCCCCAACTTTTAAGTGATTATAAAGAAAAATTTATTCGAACACTTGAATACATATATACATTTATCGCTGCAATAAAAGATCAATATGGCACTGATATTTTTACTGGTGTACCTCAAATTCTTGAGCCTATGGAAGTTTATTTAAATCATTCTAACACACCAACTACTGTTTTTCCCTCATATGAGTTTAGGGTTCCTTATGCGCATAATATTGTTTCGGACCGTCTTAAAATTGTCGTTAACAAATTCAGGGATTACTTTGAAGGAGAGCATTTGGAAGACGAAGAAAGCGAAGAGCTCAAACAACTGAAAGAGGAAATTGAGGCTTTGAAAAATGATAAAGAAGCTTTGGAAAAATATAAATCTGATGTAGATACAGGTCTCGTATTTATGAAATTTACTGATTTTGCGGCTGAAGTTTTAAAGCGGAATCATAAACAAATAAAGAAGATTAATTCCAGCAATCCCTTAATTCCATTGGTGCTAGGTCAGCGTTTGGGTAAGTATCGTGAAATTCCTAAAAATAAGTGGAGACTGTATAAAATTCCGAGTTCCAGAAGAGGTAATTTTTTAGATCCTAGTCCATTTATAGGTGTACTTAAAGAATATTCTTTGGGGGTTAAGCATATCAAATTTGGTGTAGGTGATCACGTATATTCAAAGACATTGTTTCCAGGAGAGGAAGTTGAAATGGAAATAAAAAGTGTTAGTAAAGAAAAAACGGAAGAAAGCGAAAATTCAGCGCATAAAATTTTCAAAGGAGAAGGAAGTGAGATTCATACTGATCTTAATGAGGAATTCCAGGATGAATACAGTAAAAGCACGGCAAATTCCAAATCAGAAGATGCCGGAATCAAGGCAGAAGCTTCCGGAGGCTTTGGTCCGGTTAGTGCTAGTGTAAGTGCACATTACAATTGGTCAGCTAGTAGTGAAGAAAATAATGCCAGTAAGGCAATGTCTAATACCACTACAAAGCTCGCCAATAAACTTTCCGATAAACAAGAAATCACCATTGATACTTCAGCAAGCAGTACAACAACAAGTGAATTTGAGTTAGACATTTCTAAGAAGCGAAAATTTCAAAACACTAATAGAGAGAGAACCCTGACCTTCAACTTCTTTCAAATCACTCGGGAAGAGGAAACAAGATTCAATTTGGAAGATTTATATTTCTATTACACCTCTGGAAAGTTTAACCTTATTAAAATATTTGCCAATATTGGCTTCTTTCGATTGTTAAGTGAAGATGAAGAGGCAAGAAATGAGATAAGTGAGATGTTCTCTTCTTTAAACGACCAATATGATCTATCTGATGAGGATGCATTATCCTTGGAAGTTTTAGAAACTAGAGGAATTATAGAAAAAGTACCATTGGAACTTACCGACCATTTCGAGGAAGATGCCCTTATATTTATACTAGCTGAGCCTTTTCAACAGAAACTGCCACTTTCTTTAGCCAATAGTTTTCTTGCATCCATTTTCAATAAAGATGAGGCGGTTACCATAAACAAAAATATATGGTCGTATATAGGAAGTGGTAAAATTTCACCAGAAGGATTAAATGTAGGTGCCTTCCCAATGACAAAGGACGAATTGGAGAATAACAACAATTATGATCTGAATAATATCTTAGGAGCTAACATCAACACTTTTGAATGGGAAGTTGACGGTAATATTGAGAAGTTAATCGCAGATAAAATTATTGATAAGAAGGATGATGAGGCCTATCTTCTTGCCAACATTGACCTAAGGTACAAGCAAATTAACCATTTCAGAACAAAGTTTCTTCAAAATAAGAATCAAGGTGCCCTACCACTGTTAATCCATAGGAAAAGACATATTATAAAGACACAAGGGCTTTATGCTGAAAACATGCTAGGACAATGTCCTGCATTAGAACAATTTGCTATCGATCATAGACGATTAGATGTGGAATCAAAGGAAATTGAAAACAAGAAGCAGAGGCTAATGTTGCCTCCAGATAAAGACGACTTTATGAATGAAGTAGAAGAAAATGGAGAGATTAAGTTGGTGTTTAATGAGGATTCTTACAATAAAGCCTTCTCCAATTATATTGAGCTTGTGAAGGCTAATACTCCTATTAGCAATACGAAAGAAATAGATTCTGATTCCACCGTCTAAGAGCTAGATAATGTCAAAGGATGATGAACAAATAAAGCGTGTTGTTGACGATTCAAGAAAGGAAGCAATCAAGAAAGATGATAACAATGAAGATTTATTACACTATCCCTATGGAGATCAATTCAGATATGATGATGTTCTTGTAGAAGTTAGGGATAATCTCAGCATCTATTCAGGATTGGTTGATGACGATTTGTCATTTTTTCTAATTAAAGCGATTTCGTTTAAAGGAATTAATGAAGAGTTACACTCCGCAGATTTGAAATGGACACAATTTCACAGTTTTGAGGAAGTTTTCAGAAAACAACCAGTGGAAATTGCCAACAAATTTAAGGAATTATATCAGATTGTCATTGATCAATTTTCCCAATCTTTGTTACATGTTACTTTGAGAAGCCTCAGAAAATCTGCGCATAAATTAAACAAGGATGAAAAAAAACAAGCAACTAGTGGACTAATAATTGATGCAGTTTTTCTTTTACTTCTTTTTGTTCCTGGTGGAGCAAATATTGCAATTCCTTCTTTAGTTATGTCCGGCATTGGAAGCCTGAGGTTAAGATCAAAAAGGGTTCGTGGTATTACTAAGTTTAAAAAAGAAAAAGATGAACTGAAAGGTCTGTTAAAGGATAAAACTGAAAGTTATGTAGCGAAAGCACATGAATACAGGAAAAGATTACAAGAGATAGATCGGATTGATAACAGAAGAGGAATAGATGGGATTATCAATAAAAAAGGAGGTAAAAAGTTAAGAGATAAATTGAAGAAGAGATACAAAAAGAAAAGAGATGATTTAGAGGAAGCACAAAGTAAAGAAGCACCAGACTTAAGAAGGGAAATGGATGAGATATTCAATATTAAAAATAAGATATACAGAGTTGACATTTCAATAAATGACCTTAAGACGATCAAGCCTGAAGAAATCAATTTTCAATCCAACTTATTTATTAACGCTTTATTTGACGACCGTTCTTCTTTTATTTATAAGTCAATTTTTCAACACTTAGACACTAAAAGAGGGAGTAATAAAAAAGATATTTCCAGTGAAAAGGATTTAGGACAGCTAATAATTGATAAAATGACCGATGAAAAGAAAAAAGTCCTTAACGAAATTGACAGATTTTACAATGAGTACATGGTGATCAAGAACAAGGAATTCTTATCGATTAGCAACGATGCAAATCAAGCTCAATCCGCTCACCTTGTAGCCAAGTATTTTTCTATTCAGGATGAAGAATTTTTCAGAGACTTATATGCCATGTTTTATGCACCATTAGCACATGAATATTCAATCTTCAAAAACACTTTGGAGAACTTATTCTGGAGCGAATTTCTTTTAAGAAAGGCTCAAAGCAAATCCATTTCTACTGCGTTTTATATTTTCAGTAATTATAAATTGATTTACTCAATTCGTCATGAAGGAAAAAGTTTGTTTAATCATTTGTTGAATGAAATGAGATATTACATAACAGGAAAAATAACATTAGAAAAGGTTGATGAAAAAACTGTTGTTTACTATAAAGCTAGTGATGTATACGAAAAAAGTAGCCTGATAGCATTAAGTAGCAATGGTATATTAGCTCGTTATGATAGGTTGTTTTTTAAATATATTCAGGACAAAAAATCTCACATAAGAATTTATGGGTTGTTAAAAAGCTACCTAACGTTCTTATTTTCACCTGCTGACGAATCTTTACTATCATCAGATCATTTTTTCTATAAGGACAACCTTCATTTTCTCTACATGCATTATGAGTTCTTCCTAAAAATACATGGAAATCTTAGTAAAAATTATGAAACCTATTTATTAAAATTGAGAGATAATTTAACAGGTAAGTGTAAATTTAATAAAATAGAGTTGGTCAATCAATTAATGAGAAATGAGAGATTTATTTCTGAGAAGGGAACTATATTGTTAGCTATTTCTATAGATTCATTAGCAAAGAATAAATATATTTTAGGAGAATAAAATAAAGTCACATGAAAAATTAGATTGTGCTTCCTTCTTTCAAAATCCCACCACACTATCCAACGCATCATCCGCATCTTTATAAATAAAGTTAGACTGATATTTAATGGTAGTAGTGATGGATGAATGTCGATACAATTTCTGCAACATCTGAATAGGTATTTTATCACCGGATATATTCCCGAACGTATGTCTGGCAATATGCATGGTTAAGGGCTTCCCTAACCCCTAACTCAATTTCCTTAGCAATTTCATCTAAGTATTTATTAAACTTTTTATTCGCCGCCGCTCTTTTACGAAAAAGACCTCTTTGGGGTTTTCAAAATCTACATCTTTGAACTCTGAAAAGATAAAACCGCTATTAAAGTGTTTTGATCTTCATATTTTATGAGAATAGCCTGTGCTTTTTCCGGAATTTTAAGGGAGCAGGAAAACTTTAGTTTAAATGAGTTACAATAGTGTAAAACTCAAAGTTTGAGAAAAATTAAGGCATTTCTGATTAAATTGTTTTCGTTTGAAAAGTGGTAACCGCCTTAAACGAAACCCATTTTTTAGTAGATTGTAGGAAACTCCAGTATTCGCCAATGCTACGCAAATCCTTCAAAAAGTTCGATAATACGCCCATTGGGGGTACATTTATTTCATTAAAACTCTTAGAATGTGCACGGTTTGCAATCCCAAATAAAAAGAAAAACTACATTTAAGTAGGTTAGACTTTCAACCTTGACCTATTTCGTAGCCTCTTTGATTAATTCTTCTTCATCTACAGTAGTAAATTGATGTGGAAAGTCTTTATCAAATAATTCTGCGTCAAAACCAGCTTCTTCGTTTTTAAAAATTATCATTCCAGTATATAACCCCACAAACACATCATTATTTCGCCCTACGGATACTGTAGCCCAAGCATTGTCAAATTCATCAAATTGGCGAATACCCTTATTGTCTTTCCTAATAAATGTACCTCTCTTTTTAAACTCACTTATGAGAATCTTAAAATATACTTTTCCAGTCTCAAAATTAATGGCCTTCAAACACCAATATATTTTACCGTTTTCTTCTTTTGTGGTTGTATAGGCATAAACCAATCCTTGTTTCAATGATAATTTTGGAGTCGCTGTCAATACATTAGCTTCTTGATTATACCAATGTCCTAAAAATGGTTTCTTTTTATCCTTAACCGTTAGCCAGTGCGAGTTCCAATCCGCGTTATTATAGTCGCTCCTAAATTTAAGTGCATCTAATATGTTGATTCTTATAACACCACCGGGAGTATCTCCCTCAAATGCAAAAGGGTCTGAATAACTAGAAGTGTTCCCAATTAATAAATAGCGATCGTAAGCGATCATAGAATTTTCACACCCTCTATTAATTTTAATAAGTTTGGTTCCTTCATTATAATCTGGAAAAACAGGAATTGACAGTACCGGTTTTTCTCCCATAGCAACTTCCTCTCCTCTTCTATAAATCAACACTTTCATCTTTTCAGCCTTATCGCAAATTGCCACATACTTGTGTTCAATTCCATCTGCTTCAAAATCAATTAATGTGGGCGTTGTTCCTGAACCTAATACTAGTTTCTTATCGTCCTTTCTTGATTGACTATTTTTGAAAATATCTTCGTAATCATCCTCATAATCTTTATATCTGGTCGCAATAATTTTCTCTTTCGTACCAATCGTGGTAAAACTAACTCTAACCAATGACTTACTCGTTACTATGTAAATACCATCACCGGCCAATGAAAACGAATTCTGTATAACTACATCTTTGAGCTTTAGCCTATGTAATTGAACAAAGCTTTCAGTACTCACATTAAAGTCATAGGTAGCACGTATTATCTCTCCATTTTTAGTGATCATCCATAAGGAATTTGGATCGTCATAATCCGGCAGCATCGCAGTAATAGGAGAAGATATTTTCTTTTTCCCTTCATTAAAACGGGCAATTTCTTTAATAGTATTCCCCTCTTTCCTAAAGACCCAAATCTCATTCTTAGAGCTTGGCACGAACCAATACCCTTCATCATTTATAAAATAATACGGTCCTCCACTCGTGTCTCGAAACAAATTGGAAGGCTTTAGCATAAAGGCCGCACCTTTTTTGAGAATATCTTTGAATGGCCTTTTTAATAAAACATCTTGACCTATCCTGTTTCCTTCTTTATCAAAACAATACAACTCGCCACCTCCTATAGAAAAAGATTCTGTATATAAAGCATCTTCTTTATCAAAAATAAAAGTAGCAAACATTCCTCCAATGCCCTTTTTCTTATTGACACGTGTAATGGAGATAGGCTTATTAACATCTACTCCAAAAGAATTTGTACTGTCTGTTGAATAAGGGTCTTCATGCATCCAAGAATTATCCTCATTCATAGAAGCATGATCGAAGTCCATTTTTTCGTTCAAAGGAGTTCCTTTGTGTTTTGGAAATATAATGATGTCATCAGGATTTAGTTTTCTTGTTGCGGTCTTAAATTTTGTACTGATTGTATATGTCATAAGGATTTATTTAGACAATTAAAATAAAAAAGCACTGCGACTTATCAAAGTTTTCAGTTTATTATGTTTAAAAATTAAAGAGGCTTACCTAATTAACAATATCAGCTCACACCTTTCTCAAATACCTACTTATAAAGAATTGACTAGACTTCATCTTAACTTAAAACAGTCCTCTCTCCCATTCAACCGTAAAAAAAAGCCACTCGTCGAAAATATTTTTTTGTTTAAATCCAAATCACTGATATTTATAGCAGACCTATAACATGGATTTGCTAAAGAAACCATTTTGGTGACACCAAACCATGACTACAAAACTAAAGATCCAAACTTATCAGATTATTATAATGTTTGATGAGACAATTGAACTGGTAGCTTTGAAATTGCTTGGCAAGGCTACCAGTTCTTCTTTTATTATCCCTTAACCTTATCCAATCGGAATCAAAAACCAAAGGCTATTTTCCGCATAAACACGGAATAAAGCATATCTATTTTATCCCCTTCACAATAAAACAATCTTAAAATATGTTATTATCAGTCAAAAGCAAAAATCAAGAGACTGTAATGAATATTAATGCAATAAACAAAGCTGCCATTTTTTTAATACTAATTGTTTCTTTCTCATCTTGTGTAGAAGAACCCGAAATAATTGATGGCAACAATAATGGAGAGACAAATAATGGCAACAACAATGGAAATAATAATGACCAATCGGCTATTGCAGCTACTTTTGGGAACAACATAGATCTAAATAACTTGCTCAATTATGCCAATCAAAACATTCCCAATTACATAACTGAAGACAATACAGAGAACAACCCAATAACCAATGCAGGGGCTACCTTAGGAAGAGTACTATTTTATGATAAAAACTTATCTATAAACAACACCATTTCATGTGCCAGCTGCCACAATCAAGCCAATGCCTTTGGTGATCTTTCAATAGCTTCGTTGGGAGTGAATGGAAGAACGGGTAGACATTCAATGCGGTTAATTAATGCCAGATTTGGAGAAGAAGATCGTTTTTTCTGGGATGAGCGTGCTCCTTCCTTAGAGGCTCAAACAACACAACCCATACAGGATCACATTGAAATGGGATTTAGTGGACAAAATGGGGATCTTAACTTCACAGATCTCATTGTAAAGCTCGAAACAATCGATTATTACAGTGTACTATTTAATTTTGTTTATGGTGATGAAGATGTTACTGAAACGCGCATACAAAATGCGCTGGCCCAGTTTATTAGAAGCATTCAATCGTTTGATTCGAGATACGACCAGGGAAGAGTACAAGCTCAAAACAACAATGCCCCTTTTAACAATTTCACCAACCAAGAGAACAACGGGAAAGAATTATTCATGCGCAACCCTCAATTTAACAATAATGGTATAAGAGTTGGAGGTGGTATAGGATGTAACAGATGTCACAACGCGCCAGAATTTAGTATTAATGACAATTCTAGAAACAATGGTGTTATTGCAACTATTGATGGTAATGGCATTGATGTTGATGTAACGCGTTCACCTACACTTAGAGATGTCTTTAATGCTAATGGAGATTTGAATGGCCCGCTCATGCATACAGGCTCCTTTAATAGCATAGAAGCAGTTCTAGACCATTATAATCAAATTCAAACAAATGGCAACAACAATCTTGATAATCGCCTACGACCTAATGGTAATGGTCAAAACTTGGCTATGACTCAGCAAGAAAAGGATGCGGTAGTTGCATTTTTAAAAACATTATCGGGAACAACAGTTTATGTAGATGAGCGCTGGTCTGATCCATTTTTACAATAGAAAAGCTATCCTAAACCCAAAACCTTTTGTAAAGTGTAAATCCAGTCTGTTTCATCTTGATCAGATTGCTGTTTTTGATTAAGTAACCATTTTAAATACTGAGCATCCTGTTTGGCCACATCTTCAACCAGTTCTCCCATATATTTTCCGAAAGCAAATTTACCGATAAAAGCAGGTTGAGTTGAAAGCTCTATCATTTTTTGTAATGCTACTTCCTCTGAATCTATATCAAACTCAGACTTTGCCTTTTTGAATAATCTATCAAAAAGGTGTTCTAAAATTATTACATCGCTTTTGGCATCGTGTGCCTGAATGGGTGTATTTACATCCTCATCTATTTTAAGAAAGTATCTTAGATATTGTAGGTTATGGCGCTTAATCTTCATCATGGGATCAAAATGACGTATCAATTTCAACGTATCAATAAAGTAAGTAGGCTTTATATCTTCCTTTTCAAGCATTCCCAAATCAAATGGAGCATTATGTGCAACCATTATCGAAGTATCTTGTTCTAACAATTCTTTTATCGAAGCATAAGTATCTGCACTTTTAAACAACGGTTTATCAGCTACCATTTTTTCTGTTATATGATGAATAGCCATTGATTCTATAGTAATTCTAACTGGGGGCTTATATATTTCACAAAACATGTCATCGACATTCTGTTTATGAAATTTCCACGCCAATTGACATAAGCGATCCAAGACTTCTCCTCCTGTGGTTTCAGTATCTAAAAAAATTAAGTTTGATAAATCCATTTCTCAAAGTAACTATAAATTATGTTAAACATCTATCGCAATAAGATTATAAATATAATTTACTGCGTTCTCAAAAAAGAAATAGTTAATAGAGCAGACTCCTATTTTATTAATATCGTTTTGTAAAATGAGGAAAAGTATCTCTTTTATAATATGAATTCCTATTGTTTTTTTACATAAATTGTACGCACAAAAGCATGACATCAACGACTAAAAGAATGGACTTGTCTGTTCAAAACCAATAAAAAACATGAGTGAAAACAATTCAAATAGTAAGTCATTATTAATCATAATTCTTTTATTATTGATTGGATTAGGGTTTACAACTTATAAATGGCTAGAAACGAACAAACAATTAGATCAAACGGAAGTTGAAAAAATTGATTTACAAGCTGTTTACGATGAACTAGAGGAAGAATATAATCTGGCACTGACAGACATTAATGAATTAAAAGATAAAAACGTTTATCTAGATAGCATGATGGCTTTAAAAGAAGAAGAACTTAAAAATAAAAGAAACTACATCGCATCTTTATTAAAAAAGCAAAACCTATCACAAAAAGAATTAAATAGAGTCAACCATCTCATTGCTGATTTCAGAGAAGAAAGATTAAATTTTGAGACTCAAATTGACTCTTTGGTTCAATTATCGCAGGAATTGTGTGATGAAAACATGCAATTAGAATTTGACAAGGAAGCAATAAGTCAGGAATTAGAAGCAGAAAAAACAACCAGAGAACAAATTGAAGAAGAAAAGCAAAAAATTGAAGACAAAATTCATAGAGCTTCTATTCTATCAACCAATAACATTTACGCCCAAGGTATTAAAATCAAAAAGAGCGGTGTAGAAGCAGATGTAAGAAAAGCGGCTCAGGTAGAAAAGATAAAAATGTGTTTTGATTTACTAGAAAATAAAATAGCCCCAAATGGTGAAACAGAAATGTTAGTCCGAATTATAGGGCCAGATGGTATTACATTATACGTTACTTCTATGGGAAGCGGTGTTTTTGAGACCAATATGAACAAGCAAATGAAGTATACCTATATGATTAAACCTATTTTTGAAAATGAAACAAAAAAAGTATGTTCTTATTGGGACCAAAACCTTCCGCTAAAACCTGGGCAATACAATATTGAAATTTACCAGCAAGGTGCTATGATTGGTGACACTTCATTTGAGTTAAAATAAGGTTTGATTCTGATTAATTAACCTAGGTCTTTTGATTGACAAATGAAGCTTATCATTCATCTCTTTGATCATGTAATCACATAATTCAGGAGAATATAATTCTTCATGCTGGTGTATGAAAAAGTAAAGATTTTCTAACCCAGCGTTCATCCATTCTCCTAAACGAATCACCCAATCATCAATACGTTGATAATCACTTGTAACTAAGCTGTTCCCGACAAATCTGACAAATGCAGTTTTATTGGTCAAGTGCTGATGAAGTACCTCTCTCCTTCCCGCTGTATCTGTAATCACAAAAGCTATACTTTCTTGTTGCATAAAATCTAGCAGGTGATGCAAAAATTTTTGCTCGCTATCAAACCAAGCGAAATGTCGTAGCTCTATAGCTATCGGAATATGCTTAGGTAAATGGCCCAAATAATTTTTTAAAGTATCCATATCCTTCGGTGAAAAATTAGGAGGCATTTGCAAAAACATACATCCAAGTCTATCTTCAAATTTTTCTATTGACTGATAAAATTCACTTGTATAAAATTTTGCATTTTTTAAACGTGAAAAATGACTTATAGAGTTGGTAAATTTTGGGCAAAAAACAAATCCTTTTGGCGCCGTATTTTTCCACTTCTCAATAATTGATGCTCCAAAAACTCGGTAATGTGTAGCATTCATCTCAATGCTATTGAAATGTTTCACATAATGCTTTAGGAAATCTGTTGATTTAGTTCCTTTTGGGTAAAGCTTCCCTACCCAATCGGGACGCCCCCATTTTGCACATCCAATAAAAACATTACATCTTTTAGCTGGTTTCTCACCTAAAATCTTCACATTTCTTAATGGATTTTGAGGCAAGCTAAAATCAATAAGCTCTAAATTTTCTACTCTACCAAATTGCATTTTACTATCTTTCCAAAGATATGAAATCGGTACTTTTTATAATGCTCTTAGTTTCTCAATTATTCTTTTCGTGTAATGACTCAAACAAACCTTCATATCAAGCATATTCCCCAAAAGAACACGTCTCCTTTCAAGGAAAAAATATTGCACTTTATGATTATGAAAATTTTGAAAAAGCATTTCTTAATAATAAAAATGACACTACTTACATTATTAATTTTTGGGCCACATGGTGCATCCCATGTATAAAAGAACTCCCCTACTTTGAAGCACTTTCTTCAAAATATAAAAACGAAAAAATAAAGGTGCTTCTGGTAAGTCTAGATTTTAGCAACAAAATTGAATCTAGGCTCATACCATTTTTAAAGACAAATAAGATAACTTCACAAGTTGTCGTTTTAGATGACGCCGATGCTAATACATGGATCAATGCCATTAATCCCGATTGGTCGGGGGCTATTCCAGCAACTATTGTTTATAATAAGCACAAAAAAGCATTTTTTGAAAAATCATTTGAACAACAAGAACTAAACAACATCGTTGAAACTTTTATAAACTAAAACTATGAAAAAGATATTTCCATTTTTAATTACCATTTTATTCCTAGCATGCAAACCTAACGCCCAAGTTAAAACTGAAAATACCGAAGAAGAGCTGGTCATAGAAGAAACAAATGCAAATGGATACACTATTGGTGACATTGCTACTGATTTTAGCTTAAAGAATATAGATGACAATTTTATTTCATTATCAGACTATGAAGATGCAAAGGGATTTGTTGTTATTTTCACTTGTAATCATTGTCCCTTCTCCGTTGCTTACGAAGACAGGATTATTGAACTTGATAAAAAATATAAACCACAAGGATACCCTGTCATTGCAATAAATCCAAACGATCCAGAAGCACCTGGAGGAAAAGGAGATGATTTTGAATCTATGAAAATAAGAGCAGCAGAAAAGGGTTTCACTTTTCCATATTTATATGATGAACAACAAGAAATCTATCCTAAATATGGAGCGACCAAAACGCCTCATGTATATTTGCTTCAGAAAAGTGAACAAGGCAATATTGTTAAATATATTGGTACCATAGACGATAATCATAAAAATGCTGATGCTGTAAAAGAAAAATATCTAGAAAATGCGATTATCGCATTACTTGAAGGCAAAAATCCTCAACCCAATTTAACTAAAGCGATTGGCTGCAGTATTAAAACACTAAAAAAATAGCTAAGAACATTATACTATATTCAATAATTAGATTAAGATGAGAGGTGCTACGCTTATAGTTGTATTTCTTTTAAACATAGGTATTACTTCCTCTCAGATCACTTTATCTGGTCCCATGAAGGGACATACCACGGCACATTCAACAAATTTGTGGTTGCTGACTAAGGCAAAAGAGGATTCTATACAGTTCTCTATTAAAAATGCATCAATAGAAAGCATATCTATTGAAAAAAATTGTTCAAAAAGATGGTGCAGTTACAATCTTCACTTAAGTAACTTAAAACAAAATTTAAATTATGAGCTAAAGCTTAATACAAAGCGTCAATCACAAACTTTCAGTTTTAATACGACTAGTAATACTGATAATGATAGCCTAGAATTCTTACTTGGATCGTGCTCATTTCGATGGGGACCATTGCAAATGGTTGTACCGGGAAATGGATTTAAGGTATTTAAACAAATGCAAAAAGAAGATGCAGAACTGATGTTATGGATGGGAGATAATGTTTATTACCTATTGCGGGATCTTAAAAACGAAACGAACATGTTTCGTGAAAATGTGAGGACTCGAAAAAAGAAACATCTAAATGGTTTTTTACAAAGTAAAATGCATTATTCAATCTGGGATGATCATGATTATGGCCCTAACAATAGTCTGAGCAACTATCCTTTAAAAAGCAATGCAAAAAGCGTTTTTACATCTTTCTGGTCAAATCCTGATTATCCTAAAGAAGGAATCTATTATGCTTTTAAACAAAAAAACACTGCTTTTTTTATGTTAGATGGACGATGGTTCAGGACAAATCCAAATGATAAAAACCCTTCTTTGATTGGCCAAAAGCAACTAGAATGGTTAAAAAAGGAAATTAAAGAATTAAATGCCGATTATAATTTTATCATACTAGGATCGCAGGTCATCAATCCATTAGGGGCCGATAAACATGAGCGGCTATCTTCATATAAAAATGAGTTTGACGCTTTAACAGCACTTGCCCAACAGCATTCTAATGTCATTTTTTTAAGCGGAGATATGCACTATACCGCCTTATTTAAAAATGAAGATTATGGGAAAGCATTATACGAATTTAGCTGCTCTCCTTTAAGTAGTTATCCCTACAAGATAAAGAAACGGAATTCTGAATATAAAAATCCGTACATGGTAGAAGGAAGTAATTATCACAGACAAAACTATGGCAAGATTACCATATCAAAAAACGGGTGTACTTTTCAAACATTTAATAAAAAAGGAGAAAAAATATGGAGTTATACCATTCCATAATATATGGAGATAGATAGTCTATTCTTCTATTCCTAGTAAATCAAACATAAACACATACTCTAATGCAATATCCTTTAATGCTTCAAATCTCCCTGATGCGCCTCCATGTCCTGCGGACATATCTGTTTTAAATAGTAAAACGTTATCATCTCTCTTTAAATCTCTCAGCTTTGCCACCCACTTTGCTGGCTCCCAGTATTGAACCTGAGAATCATGCAACCCTGTTGTAATTAACATGGATGGATAAGGTTTAGCTTCTACATTATCATAAGGAGAGTAGGATTTTATGTAGTGATAATACTCCTCTTCCTTAGGGTTCCCCCACTCATCAAATTCGCCCGTCGTCAATGGAATGGATTCATCCAGCATAGTGGTTACTACGTCAACAAATGGCACCGAAGCTAACACTCCTTTCCATAGATCAGGACGCAGATTTGCAACAGCTCCCATTAACAAACCTCCGGCACTACCGCCCATTGCAAAAAGCTGTTTAGATGCAGTATATCCTTCCTCTATCAAAAATTCAGCACAGTCAATAAAGTCATAAAATGTATTCTTTTTATTGAGCAATTTACCATCTTCATACCATCTTCGACCTAGTTCTTGTCCTCCTCTAATATGCGCAATTGCAAAAGCAAACCCTCGATTTAACAAACTCAGTCTTATTGAGCTAAAGTAAGGATCCATACTATTACCATATGATCCATAAGCATAAAGCAATAAGGGGCCAGGGCTATTTTTCTTAAATCCTTTTTTATACACGATAGAGATAGGTACTTCCTCTCCGTCTCGAGCTTTAGCATATATTCGTTCGGTTTTATAATTATGTTTATCAAATGTTCCCAGTACTTCTTGTTCTTTTTTTAGTGTTAATTCCTTAGTACTCATATTGTAATCGAATACTGAACGTGGTGTTGTCATCGAAGTATAAGACAGGCGTACTGTCTCCGTATCAAAATCATAATTATCTTTAGTGGAAGCGAGATAAGCATTTTCACCAAAATCAACATAATGTCCTTTATCAAAATTCTCCCAGGGTAAAACTCGAATGTTATTGATACCCTTAATTCTCTCTTGTAGCACTAAATAGTTCTGAAAGAGCGTCATATCTTCCAAAAACACATCTGATCTATGAGGTATAATATCCTGCCAATTATCTTTTTGTGGATTATCAACTGGTGCTTTTACAAGTTTAAAATTTTCAGCACCATCTGCATTGGTTATTATGTAAAAATGGTCATCAAAATGAGCAACTTTATATTCTAATGCTCTGATCCGAGGTTGAACTGGTTTAAATTTCCCATCTGGATCATCAGCACTTAAATAATTATACTCTGTTGTTAATGTTGAAAAAGACCCAATAAAGATATAATCGCCCGATTTTGATTTCCAGCAATAGGTATAAAAAGTTTCATCTGCTTCATTGAAGACTTCTTCATCTTCAGAAATATCTGTACCAATAAGATGTCTCATTACCTTATAAGGTCTAAGGGTTGTTTCATCTTTAAGTGTATAAAACAGCGTTTTGTTATCATTGGCCCAGGCAACGTATCCTACTGTCTCTGGAATTTCATCTTTCAAAATCTCTCCTGTCTCTAAATTCTTAATGCGTATGGTGTAAATTCTTCTGCTCACCACATCTTCTCCAAATGCCAACAATTTATTATTATCACTAACGACTAAGCCTGTTGCGTTATAATAATCATGTGCTTTTGCTCGGATATTAGCATCTAACAGAATAATCTCCTCTCCTTCTAAATCATCCTTCTTACGACAGTATATAGGATATTCTTTCCCTTCTTCATATCTGGTATAATAGTAATAGCCATTTTTCTTATAAGGCACTGATGCATCATCCTCTTTTATACGTCCTTTCATTTCTTCGAAAAGATCCTTTTGAAATTGCTTTGTATGACTAAGCACTGTATCAACATAGGCATTTTCCGCTTCCAAATAATTGATCACTTCTAGATTATCACGCTCATTCAACCAGAAATAATTATCAATTCTCGTATCTCCATGAATGGTCAGCTCTTTAGGTCTTTTTTCCGCTTCAGGTTGTGCTATTTTTTTGTAATCAATTTTATTTTTTTGCACTTTACTATCTTTTTTTGACAACATACAAGATTGGATATTTATTGAAAGTAAGGTTATAACCAAACAAATTGAGCTAATATTTTTTATGAAAGAAAACGATGTACTCATTTTCAATTTAAGTTTTCAAGACTTGCCTTCAGCAATTCAATTTTCTGCAGTGCATCTTCTTGTTTTTGGCGTTCTTTTTTTACCACCATTTCAGGCGCATTATTAACAAACCGTTCATTACTCAATTTCTTATTCACGGCAACCAAAAAACCTTCCAAATAGTGTATTTCTTCTTGAATCTTAGCCTTTTCGGATGCGACATCAACCTCTATCCCTAGATCAATAAACAATTGATCTTTCCCTACTCTTACCGCTGAAGTATTTACAACGTCATCCTCAACAAAGGAACAACCATTCAAATTGCACATTTTAGTCAAAATTTGATCAAAACCGTTATAAACCAATTTATTATTGGTTTTTATTGAAACAGTTATCGAATTAGCCATTTTTACACCATGTTGATTTCGAATATCTCTTATGGCAGATATCACCTCTTTAATATGCTCTCCATTGATAATATCCGTTGTTTCATAAGCCGTAGGTTGAGGATAATCGCTAATAATGATATCCTTTTCTTCTTTATCTTTTATATGACTAAAAACTTCCTCCGTAATAAACGGCATAAATGGATGTAAAAGCTTCATTATTTTCTTAAAAAAGAAAATAGTTTTATTAAAAGTAACCTTATCAATGCTTCCCCCTTTATCAGGTTTGATAAATTCTAAGTACCATGAACAAAAGTCCGTCCAAACAAAATTATAAAGTGTCATTAGGGCTTCAGACAATCGATAATCTTCATAAGATTTTTCAACTCGTTCTATCGTCTGATTTAGCTTGGAATCCATCCATAAAAGTACTTTCTCATTCTTAGCAGTATCAGCTTGATCAAGCTCCCAACCTTTTATCAATCTTAGTGCATTCCAAATTTTATTTGAGAAATTTCTTCCTTGTTCGCACAATTTCTCGTCAAAAAGCAGATCATTTCCCGCTGCTGCACATAACAAAACACCTGAACGCACACCATCTGCACCAAATTTTTTGATGAGTTCCATAGTATCCGGGGAATTCCCTAAAGATTTAGACATTTTTCGCCTTTGCTTATCTCTTACCATTCCGGTAAAATAGACGCTTTTAAAAGGCTTTTCATTTCTGAATTCATAGCCGGCAAAAATCATTCTAGCCACCCAAAAGAAAATAATATCCCAACCAGTGACTAAAACTGTTGTGGGATAATAATAATCCACTTCTTCTTTATTTTCGAATCCATCAAATACCGATATTGGCCATAGCCATGAAGAAAACCACGTGTCTACCACATCCACATCTTGCTTAAGATCTTGGGGTTCTAATGATAAAAACTTAGTATTTTCTTTTGCGTTATCAAACTCTTCTTTAGTAATATTTCCTCGTTGATAAGCTAGCTCAAATGCAGCTAAATCAAACTTATACTTCTCTTTAATCTTCTCTATTGCCTTTTCTTTTGTTTCAGCAACTACAAACTCATCCTCACCATTACCAAAATAGAAAGCAGGTATTTGTTGCCCCCACCAAAGTTGGCGAGAAATACACCAATCTCTAATATTATCTAACCAATTTTTATAAAGGTTTTTAAATTTTGATGGATAAAATTGGATGGAATCATTCATCACATTCTCCAAAGCAGGTTTAGCTAATTCTTCCATTTTTAAAAACCACTGCTTAGTAAGTCTGGGTTCTATTACTGCTCCTGTCCTTTCAGAGTATCCAACTTTATTTTTAATCTCTTCTACTTTTAAAAGTATGCCTAATACCTCTAATTCTTTAGCGATCTTCTTTCGAACAACAAATCGATCTTCTCCAATATAAAATTGAGCTAGTTCACTCATAGTACCATCATCATTTAGAATGTCAATTGTATCTAAATGATGTTTTACACCCAATTCGTAATCATTTTCATCATGTGCAGGGGTCACCTTTAACGCTCCTGTTCCAAACTCCATGTCAACATAATCATCAAATATGATAGGCACTATCCTATCAACCATTGGAATAATAACTTTCTGCCCCTTCAAGTGTTTATATCTGTCATCGTTAGGATTTACACAAATAGCAGTATCGCCCAAAATTGTTTCCGGCCTTGTAGTTGCGATCGTTATAAAATCCTCTGAATCTGACACTTGATATTTAACATAGTACAACTTAGAATTAACTTCTTTATGATTTACCTCTTCATTTGAAAGCGCTGTTTTTGCCTCTGGATCCCAATTGGTCATGCGCAGCCCTTTGTAGATATATCCTTTATCATGCAACTGAACAAAACTCTTCACCACTGCTTTAGAAAGATTTTCTTCCATTGTAAAACGTGTACGATTCCAATCACAAGAAGCTCCTAATTTTTTGAGTTGATCAAGAATAATTCCTCCGTATTTATCTTTCCACTCAAAAGCATGTTCTAAAAACTTTTCTCGACCAATTTCATACTTATTGATTCCTTCTTCTTTAAGCTTAGCGACCACCTTTGCTTCTGTGGCAATAGACGCATGATCCGTACCAGGCACCCAGCAGGCATTATAACCAGACATTCTTGCCTTTCTAATTAATACATCCTGAATGGTATTATTTAACATGTGTCCCATATGAAGAACTCCGGTCACATTGGGAGGTGGAATTACTATCGTGTATGGCTCCCGCTCATCAGGAATAGATGCAAAATAATCTTTATCCATCCAATGGGTATACCATTTCTCTTCTAACTCTTCAAAATTTATATTTTTGGGAAGCATTGACTTACAATCTATTTTAATTAATCCATTTCTATCGGTTCAACCCGATAACCTTTCGCTTTTAGTAAATTTAATACACCACCTTCTCCACCTAAATGACCCGCACCAACTGCCATAAAAACATTCCCCTCTGCAACATATTCTTCGATTTTAGGCAACCAATTTTTATTTCTTTTATCTAATAATATTTCCTGATAAGCTTCATTAGATTCAAGTTCTTTAGCAATCAAATCGCTTAATTTTTCCAAATCCTGAGTTTTATAATAGTCTAGCAAACTTGTAAAAACCTTTCTTGTATTACTGTAGTTTTTAATGGTTTCCATTAGATCACTTATCTGCTGTTCCATCGGAATTTGATCTATAAAGGAAATCTGTTCCGCAAGTGTTTCTAATCCCTCTATTTCAATGCCTTCTTCTTCGGCCATTTCTGACACCTCTAACTCATAAGATCTTGGATTCTCTCCTAAAAATCTATAAACCACAAATTGCTCGATAAACATAGGTTTCATTTTTGAATAGGCAGCATTAAAAGAAGCTTTAGATAAACCAACTGAATCTGCCATAAAACTCAATAGAATTTCATAATCTTCTTCAGTTATGTAGTCATTAATTTGTTTTCCATCAGGAAGAATACCCGCGCTTGCCAATTCTAATGTATTGATATGTTGTAAATCAACTTCTAATACAATTTTAGAAGCGTTTCTGATTATTTCATCAATTCGATTTCCTAAAAAGAAATCTTCATTTTTGATGATATGTATGGTTCCAAAAATATAGGATGGTTGTTCCATATTCTCTCCCAAAACGCTCCATAATAAAGATTTCCCATTGTCAACAATAACATCTCCTCTCATAATACCTTCTTTTACAGAATTTTTTGAATGCTTACATGAGGTTAAAGCCATGGATACTAAAAGTACTGCAACAACGTTTTTTATCATAGATGAAACTTGCATGAATTTTGCTTTGTTATTATTTGCAAATATAAATTTATTCGTGTTGGTTATTTGTTACTATACATTAAATTTCTAAGTACGATTTTACGACTTAATTAACATATATAGATGATGATAATTTCTTACCTACTTTTAAGTCTCTTTTTGTTTGGTAAAGGAGAAGAATGTTCGCATAATTTCCATGCAAATAATACTGAAAAAGTTTATCTAGAATGGAAAAAAGGAAGTCCGCTTTCTTGGAGAAATTTCAGACATAAAAAGAATGTTAAAAGTAATATTAGTGCCCTCACAGCTTCTGCAATAGAGTATAGTTATGAATGTTGTGGTTCTGATATGAAATCCTCCGTAAGAGCAGTATTTATTCCTGAAGATTCATGGGTAAATGTCAAAAATAAAAATGATTACATATTAGCACATGAACAGCTCCATTTTGACATAACAGAGTTATATGCCAGGAAGTTTAGAATGTTACTTGACAATTATAAATTAGGTTGTAATGATGTGAGAATTTTTAATCGATTAGCTGATAGCATTAATGATGAATGGAGAAAGGTACAAATGCAATATGACGCTGAAACTAATCACAGCCTTAACAAAAGTGATCAGATAAAATGGGACAAAAAAATAAAAATTGAATTGGAAAAACTTAAGGCTTACGCACTTTAAGACCTTCTATTGCTCATACAGTTTCTAATTATTTAATAGATAAGGCCTTCTAACTAAAGGAATTATATTTCTTTCCATCCCTAAACTAAACATTGTCTCAATAGCTTTTCGACCATTGCTCCCTAAATCGAGGGAATACTCATTCACGTATAAATCAATATGCTTGTACATTACCTCCTGATCCATTTCCTGAGCATGAGCTTTAATAAAATCGAGTGGTTCAAGAGGATTTCTATTCGCGTACAAGATGCTTTGCTTTATTAAAGATTCTACATGCATTGCCACTTTATGGTCTATTGTTCTTTTGAGAGCAATACCCCCAAGAGGTATGGGCAGCTTCGTAGATGTCTCCCACTTTTCGCCTAAATCAATAATTTTGGTTAACCCTTTGTCTTGATATGTAAACCTATTTTCATGAATGATGACTCCTGCATCAACACCTCCATTCAAAACTCCTGTTTCGATATCTGAAAACAGTACTTCTTTTTTATTAGCAACCTTAGGGTAAAAAATGCTAAACAAAAAATTAGCAGTAGTCATTTTACCCGGTATGGCCACCGTTCCGACGTTTATTTGATCAGTACTAAGTTTCTTTTTAGCAATAAGCAAAGGTCCACAATTATTTCCAAGAGCGCTTCCAGTATTTAACAGCATATATTCATTTGCTACGTAGGTATAAGCATGATAACTAAGTTTTGTTATATCAAGCACTCCTTTGATGGCCAATTTGTTTAGCTCCTCAACATCTGCCATAACCAACTTAAAAGACAAGCCATTGGTCTCTATTTTTTGATGAATCAATGCATCAAAAATATATGTATCGTTGGGACAAGGTGAAAAGCCTATTGTCAATTCCATGTAACAATTTATGGATTAATATTAAAATGTAGTAAGGTTAAAAGAAGTTATTAATTTAGATTTATGTTAAGCCAACAATCTAAAGTCGAACAATTATTAATTCCCTTGAGTTTTACGTTCTTCTTAATACTTAACATTATAAGTTGGAAGTTTCCTTTTTTCTGGGATACATTATTAACTTCTACCAACACTCAATGGTTCTTTAGCAACGGCTATGGTAACTTCATCCCTCCCAATGAATATGATGCTGGGCATCCACCATTGTTTTATATTTATTTATCACTTTGGTGGAAACTATTAGGAAAATCATTATTAGTTAGTCACTTTGCTATGCTCCCCTTTTTGTGGCTGATGGTTTATCAATTCATAAAAATTGCAACCTATTTTTTAAATCATTATAACTACATAATGATTGCTACACTCTTTTTCTGTTTGGAGCCTACCATCCTTTCCCAGAGCACTTTAGTTAGTTATGACATTGTTCTACTAGCATTTTATTTATCTGCACTTAGAGGTATCCTCTTCAATAAAAGAACGCTTTTGGCTATATCATTGATTGTTTTATCGTTAACGAGCATAAGAGGCACTATTTCAATTTTTGCGCTATTAACAACTGAATTATTCCTCTCAAAAGTCGGTGTCAAGACTTTTAGTAAAAAATACTTAATAGCTTATCTACCTTCCATTTTACTAACTATTCTTTGGCATTTATATCATTATGTTCAAGTTGATTGGATGTTATTTTCTCCCTCTTCAAAATGGGAAGATCAGAGAGTAATAGTAGGTATAGAATTATTACTAAAGAACATTCTTATTATTGGGAGAAATTTGTTTGATTACGGCCGAATTGGACTATGGCTAGTTCTAATAGCTATGATGTCATTTTCTTTTTTGAAGAAAGTTCCCTTACAAAAAAATGAAAAAGCCTTATTGATTTGCTTTCTCTGTCCAATTATTATTTTTGCATTGGCCTTTATACCTTTTTCTAATCCGATTGGACATCGTTATTTCCTAATTGTTTATGCCCTATTGATTATTTGTTGTGTACATTTTATTGCTTTAAAAGCAATGAAATTCTTGCAAATACTTCTAGTCATTATCGGTATACTTCTATTCTCTGGCAACTTTTGGGTCTATAATAAAATTTCAAATGGATGGGACTCAACAATGGCACATATCCCCTATTTTTCAGTCCAAAAAAAAATGGAAGCTTTTATTAATGAAAACAACATTCCTAAAAAAGAAATTGCATCAAAATTTCCATTGAATGTTAGTCGACAGCAAACACACCTTATAGATGATTTTTCAAAACCCCAATTTTTAGAAGAAGGTAAAATAAATACACAATCATATGTATTGTACTCTAATATTAGTAATGACTTTTCAGAAAGTGAAAAGGAGATATTAAAAGATTGGGAAGTTCTACAACATATTAAAAGAGGAAGTGTTTTTATGACGATTTATTCAAATCCTTCAATACCTGAATAACATATTTGTTAGAATTTTCAATAGCTTTTTCTAATTCCCAATTCTCTTTATTTCTTTTTTCTACATAGTTGGAGACCCCTCTTATTTCAAAAAAAGGAACATCATGTTGAAGACAAGCATAAAAAAAAGCAATTCCTTCCATACTTTCTACTAACGGATCATATTTGTTAGATAGCCATCTTATTTCATCTTCTACGCTACTTACATTGTTAACAGAAATTCCTTTCACCTTAAGCAGATCTTCATCAATATTGAGATTGAAACTAGGTTTATTAAAAACAATGGGATTATTGGCATCCATTAAGTTAAGCTCTTCTAAATCGAGAAAGCCATTATTATTCTTTGCTCCCAGATCTCCATATGTTTCACTATCTATGGAAATAACAGCACCTAATTCGATCGTTTTATCAAAAGCACCACAAATACCAATATTAATCGCCAAATCGTATCTTTTTTTGCTTAAATGCGCTGATAATTTATATGCTGTAACCATCATTCCAATGCCTGTTACAAGTACATCTACCTTTAAGGTTTCTTTTTCTATGGAGATAAAATACGCCCTATCCAAAGATGTACTACAGTAATCAAGTAAAGGTGCAACTTCCTTTTCTGTTGCGGCCACAATAAGTATTTGCATGATACAAATTTAAAAAGATGTATTGCTTCTTATAAATTTCTTACGTTGAATTTTATTTATCTTTGCAAAAATTTTCAAGATGGTTTACATCACAAGAAAAGAACATTTTAATGCCGCCCATAAACTTTACAATAAGCATTGGAGTAAAGAGAAGAATGAATTAGTATTTGGAAAATGTGCCAATGAAAATTGGCATGGACATAATTATGAGCTTTTTGTAACCCTTAAAGGAGAGCCTAATCCTGAAACGGGATTTATTATGAATGTAAAAGACCTAAGTAAAATTATTAAGGAAGTTATTTTAGACAAACTAGATCATTCCAATTTAAACTTAGATGTAGATTTTATTCCTAAGGATATGCAACCTTCAACAGAAAATTTAGCAAAACTTATTTATCAACAATTAGAACCCTATGTTTCTCCTCATTGTCAATTGCATTGTATCAAGTTATACGAAACAGAAAACATTTATGCTGAATATTACGGTGCATAAAAAATTCTAGAAGATTCTATTTATTTAATGCTTGTTTATATACCCTCAATGCTCTTTCACGTGCCCACTTATGATCTACAATTGGTTGAGGATAAGTTAGTTCATTGTATTCAGGCACCCACTTTTCAATATATTTTAACTTAGAATCAAACTTTTGTGTTTGCAGACTAGGATTGAAGATTCTAAAATAAGGCGCTGCATCACATCCTGAACCAGCTGCCCATTGCCAGCCACCATTGTTAGAAGACAGTTCAAAATCCAATAATTTTTGAGCAAAATAAGCCTCCCCCCATCTCCAATCTATTAAGAGATGTTTGGTTAAGAAACTCGCTACGATCATGCGAACTCTATTGTGCATATACCCCGTTGCATTTAACTCTCTCATTCCAGCATCAACAATTGGATAACCGGTCTGCCCTTGGCACCATAACTCGAAATGGGTTTCATTGTTATCCCATTTTATCAAATCGTATTTTGGTTTAAATGCTTTTTTCACAACATATGGAAAATGATAAAGAATCATCATATAAAAATCTCTCCATATGAGTTCATTCAAATACGTTTGATTAAGCTCTATTGCTTTTTTAGCAAGTCCTCTAATGCTAATTGTACCAAATCGCAAATGCAATCCTAATCTCGAAGTACCTTTTAAAGCTGGATAATCTCTAGTATTATGATAGTCACATAAAACAGAAATTGATACATTTTTAGTGGGATATTCTATGTCATTATTCTGAAATCCCATATCTTTTAATGATGGTATTTCAACTTCTTTCTTTAAATTAAAGAGGGAAGAAAAATACCTTTCAGTAGGGTATTCTTTTAAATAAAAATCATTAAGCTGTTCTTTCCATTTTTTGCTATATGGAGTAAAAACGGTATAAGGCCTACCATCCTTCTTTAAAATTTCATTCTTTTCAAAAATTACTTGATCCTTGAAGGTTTTAAGTGCAATTCCTTGTGTATTTAATAACTCTTCAATTTTAGAATCTCTTTCTATGGCTTGAGGTTCATAATCGTGATTGGTATATACTTTTTTGATGTTAAACTCACCTATCAACCTTTTCCAGATCTCGATAGGTTTTCCATAGAAAACCAACAGAGAACCGCCTTTCTGCCGTAGCTCCTCTGAAAGTCTGGAAATCTCATTGTGAATATAAACCACACGTTTGTCTAGAATTGATTGATTCGAGTTTTTCAATTGGTCTAGAATATTCTTATCAAAAATAAAAACTGGAATTACTTCAGTGTTTTCTTTTAAGGCGTAGTAAAATGCAGCATTATCATTTAATCTAAGATCTCGTCTAAACCAGAAAAAAGTATGTTTCATAAATGGTTTAAACTATTCAACAAAAGAAGTATCTGCTTTGTTTTAGTATTTGTATATTTTTCCCCTTCAAAACTTTCGACCCACCTTATCCCTTTAACCACATTGGTTAGAAAAATCTCATCTGCCTTTTTTAAATCGACAGGTTTAATTGATTGCTCAATGACCTCAAAATTATTAATTATCTGTTTTCGCATTATTCCCTCAATGCAACCATCTGTAATAGGAACCGTGAAAACTTGATCTCCTTTTATCCAAAAAACATTATAAATAGAAGCGTCTGCTATACATCCCTTTGTATTCAAGATTAATACTTCATCGAAGGATTCTTCCATATTTTGCTTTGCTAAAATATAAGGCAATCGATTATTTGATTTTATTGAAGTAAGGATATTGGGTGTAATTCTTATCGTCTTATCAAACGAAAGCTTCAATCCTTTTTCATTTAAAAAATAATTGCCTGCAATCGCATCCTTTTTAGTTTCAACAATTCGAAATAATTGATCATCTCCATGAAAAATATTTATTCTTACGATGGCATTCATCAAATTATTTTGTTCCAAAAGCGAAGCGACCTCATCAAGTAATTGTGCCTCATCTATTGTGCCATAAGCCATTAGGTTTAATCGTTGTGCTCCATTTATTAATCTTTGGAAATGATCTTCCCAAAACAAAATCTCCTTATCTATCGCTTTAATGGTTTCAAAAAGACCATAGCCATACTTTAGTCCCTGATTATTTGGAGATAATTCAAATTTAGAATCTCTTAATATGCCATTACAATAAAATTTCATCTATCTCAATAAAGCTAATAATAAGAAAATAAGTATCATGCTGCCATCATAAATGAGCATTACATGCCACTTTTTAATATTTTCTTCCATATTATATGTACAAGCCATAAGGAAAATAATTATTGAGCAAACTGCTAAAAAATTATACCATGCTATTTCTTTCAATAAGAATGACAAGCCAACTATATAGAATACTCCTAAACTCAAAACGATCCTTTTCGTCTTTTCAAAACCAATCTTTGAAGGAATTGTTTTCACTGAAGTTAAGACATCTACTTTTACATCTTTCATATCAAATGGTAATGTTATAAAGACAATAAAAATAAATTGCAAATATGCCCATTTCATCAAATCAAAATTCCATTCACCGTAAACATCTAAGAAAGGAAAAACAGCTCCCAAATAAGTCCAAACTAAAGCAATAAGAAAAATTTTGACGTATGGATAATCTCGTAACTTTTTCCTTTCTTTTGAGAAAGGTAATGGAATTGAGTATGCAACTGAAATTACTCCTAACAAAATACTTATTACTTGCATTTCTCTTCCTAAAAAGAAAAAGGAAACAATCGTCAAAATAAAAGATACAACAATAGAGAATTTTGTTTTTAACTGCTTATCTCTGATCCAATAATAGATATTATCTTTTATCTCGTTATGATCTATTTCCCTCTTAAAAAAATTCCATCTGCTTAATTGATAAACAAAAAGCGTAGAACTAAAAATGTAAGGAATCAACCAAATATTGTTGAGCCTCCATTCAAATAAAAGATAGGGTGTCAAAAAGAAACATACTGCTGCAATAGCAATATATAGATTTGTAAATATCAACCATTTGAAAAATGGTTCAATTGCTGTGATACATCTTTCAAGCAATTTTTAACACTTTATGTAAGATATTTAAGTTTCATAGAGGGTTTTATCTTCCTTAAAGACTCATAAATTAGCTTAATAACATTCTCTACATCATCAACTGCACATGTTTCCACTGTAGTATGCATATACTTTAATGGCAAAGATATTAGCGTGGAAGCTACTCCTCCATTTGCATAAGCAAAAGCATCTGTATCTGTTCCCGTTACTCTAGATGCTGCATCACGTTGAAAAGGTATTTTCTTTTGCTCGGCAGTTTGTATAATAAGTTCTCTTAAAATATTGTGAACAGCAGGTGCATACGTAATTACAGGCCCTTCCCCACATTTAAATTCTCCATGTTCTTTTTTATTAATCCCGGGTGTTGTCGTATCGTGGCAAACATCTGTAACTATGGCAATATCAGGTTTTATAGTTTCAACAATCATCTGTGCGCCACGCAAACCAACCTCTTCCTGCACCGCATTAACAATATACAAACCAAAAGGTAATTTCACTTTGCTTTCGTGTAACAAACGAGCTACTTCAGCAATCATAAAGCCGCCCACTCTATTATCCAAAGCACGGCCTACATAATACTTACCATTCATCTTCATCAACTCATCAGGATAAGTAATTACGCTACCCACATGGATTCCTAAGTCTAAAACTTCTTGCTTACTATTGCATCCAACATCTACGGTTATGGTTTTAACTGTTGGAGCAGGATCTTTAGGTTCTCTTCTTAGATGAATAGCCGGCCAACCGAATACGCCTTTAACAATGCCTTTTTTTGTATGAATATTGACTCTCTTAGATGGTGCAATCATATGATCTGAACCTCCATTCCTTATAACGGAAATATATCCGTCATCTGAAATATAACTTACATACCAAGAAATTTCATCAGCATGTGCTTCAATTACAACTTTAAATTTAGCCTTTGGATTAATAATTCCAACTACAGTACCATAGGTATCAACTATATGGTCATCAATATAAGGCTTAACATAATTGAGCCATAATTTTTGCCCTTCAGATTCATAACCTGTTGGAGAAGCATTATTAATATATTTCTCTAAAAATGCTTCTGATTTTCTCGTAATCAATTTCTTTTTTGCCATTGATTTATTTTAAATTATAATGGAATATTTCCATGTTTCTTTTTAGGTAATTCCTCCACCTTATTTTCTAGCATTTTATAAGCTTTTATAAGCTTAATTCTAGTTTGTTCTGGTAAAATTACCTCATCTATAAAACCTCTTGCAGCCGCACGATACGGATTAGCAAATTTTTCGGTGTATTCTTCCACTTTTTCATTTAATTTAGCTTCGGGATCAGCAGCTTTTTTAATCTCTCCCTTAAATATGATTTCAGCAGCACCTTTAGGTCCCATAACCGCAATTTCTGCCGTAGGCCAAGCGAAATTCATATCCGCGCCAATATGTTTCGAATTCATAACGTCATAAGCTCCCCCATACGCTTTTCTGGTAATAACCGTTATTTTGGGTACTGTAGCTTCACTCAAAGCATATAACAATTTGGCGCCATTCGTTATTATTCCTTGCCACTCTTGATCTGTACCCGGCATAAATCCCGGAACATCCTCTAAAACTAAAATAGGGATATTAAAGGCATCACAAAATCGAGTAAATCTCGCTCCTTTTCTGGAAGAATTAATATCCAAAACTCCGGCTAAAAAAGCAGGTTGATTGGCCACAATACCAATAGACCTCCCGGCTAATCGCGCAAAACCAACCACTATATTTTCAGCAAAATCTTTATGAATTTCAAAAAAGCTATGTTCATCAACCAAATCAAAAATGACATCCCTCATGTCATATGGCAGATTTGGATTATCTGGGATAATTTCATTTAAGCTTTCTCTTCTTTCATTGAAACTTGTCTTATATGGTAAAATAGGAGCTGGTTCCTCACAATTCTGAGGGATATAACTCAACAACTTTCTAAGTTTATTCAAACAATCAACCTCATTAACTGCAGTTAAATGCGTTACTCCAGATTTTGAGGCATGTGTCATCGCACCACCAAGTTCTTCATGTGTAACCTCTTCATGTGTAACTGTTTTAACCACATTAGGCCCCGTTACAAACATAAAAGAGGTATGTTCTACCATCATTGTGAAATCGGTAATTGCAGGAGAATAGACAGCCCCTCCAGCACAAGGCCCCATAACTGCAGAAATTTGGGGTATCACACCAGAAGCTTTTACATTTCTATGAAAAATATCTGCATAGCCACCTAATGACACAACTCCTTCTTGGATTCTTGCTCCTCCCGAATCATTCAAACCAATTAAAGGGGCTCCTGTTTTCATGGCCATATCCATGATCTTACATATTTTTTCAGCATGCGTCTCCGATAAAGACCCTCCAAAAACGGTAAAATCTTGCGAAAAAATATATACCAAACGCCCCTCTATATTTCCATAACCAGTTACGACGCCATCTCCTAAAAATTTTTGCTCATCCAAACCAAAGTCAACACATCGATGCGTAACCAAAGCCCCTATCTCTTCAAAAGAGCCATCATCTAATAAAATCTCTATTCTCTCCCTAGCGGTAAGCTTTCCTTTTTTATGCTGAGCAGCTATTCTCTTTTCGCCACCACCTAATAAAGCTTCTGCTTTTAATTGCTCTAATTTTAAGATTTTATCTTCTTTTTTTGACACACCAAATATTTGGCTGTAAATTTAGAAAAATATAGCTTTCTTAAGACAAAGAAATAATAGGGTCTGTTTTTACGTACATTAAAACCGCAGATAAACTAAAAGCTATTTTTAAACAATTGACAGAATATTTTCTCCGTATTTATCCCAACAATCAACTGCCTCTGCAACAGCAGATATTAATTATAATAAGTTATAATCTTCGAATAAAACAATGGATCTTATTAACCAATGTACAATGTTGATTATTTAAGTTATGAAAAAGGCAAATATATGAGGTAATGCGTTAAATTCGCATATTAGTTAATTTGTAGAAGACGAAACTTACTTATGAAATATATTTCACTATTTTTCTCTTTATTCCTATTGTTTTCTTGTCAAAATGATGTAAAAAAAGCATCTGATGATTCAACAAAATCAGAAAAAGATAAAATTCATCAAGAAATCACAGATGACAAATCTCTAAAAACCACAGGAGCCATTACTGATTCTAACATCATAGAGGATGAAGCATCTATTGAACATAAAGAAGATGTATCAATTGATGAAATTGAGGACAAAAAGAATACTGAAAATACATTAACTGAGGTCTCTCCTCCTTCTAAAACTCTAACAGTTAAAAATCCTATAAAGAAAGAACCGATTTCAAAAGAACCGATTAAATTGCCTGTTGGTCAATTGAATTTCACCAATCCAGTTCATAATTTTGGGAGATTAACTGAAGGAGATACCGTTTTTCATTCTTTTTCCTTTACAAATATTGGAACGGGACCTATTATTATTAAAGATGTACTAACCACCTGTGGTTGCACAGTTCCAAATTTCACAAAGCGTCCTATCATGCCTGGAAAAACGGGTGAAGTAGATATTTCTTTTGACTCTAAAGGAAAACTCGGTAGTCAAAACAAACAACTTACAGTTTTAACCAACGGAAAACCTTCTGAATACACCTTAAATATTAAAGCACTTATTGGCACTGATTAAAAGAGGAATATAATTGAGACTTACAAGTATTGAAATAAAAGGCTTTAAGAGCTTTGCAGATAAGACTATTGTTAATTTCGAAAATAACATCACTGGAGTTGTAGGTCCTAATGGTTGTGGAAAATCAAATATTGTAGATGCTATACGCTGGGTTTTAGGAGAGCAAAAAGCAAAAACCCTAAGGCTTGAAAAGATGGACAACATTATTTTTAATGGCACGAAAGATAGAAAGCAAGGAGGATTAGCAGAAGTTTCATTAACACTAGACAACACTAAGAATTTGATCCCAACGGAATTCTCAAGTGTTACCATAACCCGCGTAATCTATAGATCAGGAGATAGTGAGTACAAAATTAATGGGGTTACTTGTAGGTTAAAAGACATCCGTAATCTTTTTCTTGATACCGGAATTAGCACCAGTACCTATGCCATTATCGAACTTAAAATGGTGGACGATATTTTAAATGATGTCGAAAACTCTAGAAGACGATTGTTAGAACAAGCAGCCGGAATTTCAAAGTATAAAACAAGAAAAAAAGAAACACTTAGTAAACTAAACAGCACTGAGGCAGACCTAGACAGAGTAGATGATTTACTTTTCGAAATCGAAGGCAACTTAAAAAGTTTAGAATCTCAAGCAAGAAAAGCCAAGAGATATAAAGCATTAAAAGAAGACTACAAAATTCAGAGTTTAGACCTAGCGAAATTTGACGTAGTAAAGATCAATGAACAGTTTGAAGAGATTAAAAAATCAAAAAAAGAAAAAGAAGATAAAAAACTAGGTATTGAAACAGCCCAAAAAAGTCTTGAAGCCAAATTACAAAAAGATAAAACTGGTCTAATAGAAAAAGAAAAACACCTTTCAAGTCAACAAAAGGAATTAAATGAAGTTATATCTCAAATCCAACAACTTGAAAGTGATAAACGATTACAAAATCAACGAAAGCATTTTTTAAAAGAAAAAATTGAAAATCTAAAGTCTACCATCCTAAACAGTAGCGATTCAATAAAGTCTTTACAAACAGAAATTCAAGAGCTAGCTAAAAAGAAAGCGCTTAAGTATTCATCAATAGATGCTAAAAAACAAGAATTAGAGACGCTAAAAAGCAAAGTTGAAAAAATTAAAAATGATAACCTCAGCAAAAAAGATTTTTTAAATGAAGAGCAAAATAAACTTCAAATAATAGTTAATGAAGTTTACAACCTAGAAAAAGAATTGGCTAGTAAACAAGCTAGTTATGAAAGCTTAAAAGAAACTACTCAAAGAAGTTTGTTTGAAAAAGAAGAACGCTTAAATGACTTACAAGCACTTGACAAAGAGGTTATTACAATACAAAAAGACTTTGAAAAACAAGACAATCTATTAAACGGACTCATTGAAAAAGATGAAAAAAATGCTAAAAAGCTAGAGCACTTAGAACAGCAGATTGAAAGTACCAGACAAGATCTATCTAATCAAAACAGAATACTAGATGCTAAAAACAATGAATATCGGCTTACTAAAAATATGATTGATAATCTTGAAGGATTTCCAGAATCTATTAAATTTTTGAAAAAAAGTGCCTTTTGGCTTAAGGAAGCTCCTTTACTCACCGATATTATTTATTGTGATGAAAAATATCGTGTTGCCATAGAATCCGTTTTAAATCCGTTCTTAAACCATTACATTATAAAAGACGAAGACAGTGCGTTTAGGTCTTTAGATTTATTAAGTGAATCAGCAAAGGGCAAAGCAGGCTTCTTTGTATTAGATTACTTCAAAAAAGGACAGCCAGCTATAACCAAAGAAATCAAAGGTTTAAAAAGAGCCATTGATATTGTCGAAATAAACAAAGACTATAAACACTTATTAAGTTATTTACTCCAAGGCATCTATTTAGTTGAAAATGAAGAAGCTCTGAAATCATTTAAAGGAGATAAAACATTTGAAGGACATATTATCACTGAAAATGGGAACATTTTTAAATCAAAGTATGAAGTACATGGAGGAGCCGTTGGTTTATTTGAAGGAAAACGTGTAGGGCGTAAAAAGAATTTAGAAAAATTAGAAAAGGATATTAAATCTGCAGAAAAAAAGGTACTGTCCATAAAAAAACAATTAGAATCTAAACAAGAAGAATTAAATACACTACGACGAGACAACCTTAAAAGCACTATTGATAGAGAAAGAATAGTATTGCAAGAATTTGAAAAACAGCTCGTATTTAAAAAGTCTAAAATTGACAACTTTAAGGAATTGGTAAACAAGATTATAGATAGGAACAGTGAAGCACAAAAGATCATTGAAGGAGCCAATGCTTCTATACAAAAATTAAATAAAGAGCTTGAAGAAAAGAGAAAAATTCAACTAGGATTAAAAGAAAAGATTAGTCAGTTTGACAATGATTTTTCATCTGCTACTGAAATTTACAATGCAGTTTTTGACGAGTATAATCAGAACAATATTTTATATGTAAGAGAAGAAAATGAACTCAAAACAATCACTCAACTTCATGAGTTTAATGAGCATAAACTTGTTGACACAAATCAGTTGATGGAGCAAAACAAAAAAGAGTTAGAAAATTCTATCAAAGAAATCGATTCCATTGTTAACGATGAAGGCACGATTGAAGCCAAACTGAAAACATTATACGAAACTTCCTCCTCCAAGAAAGAAAAACTCGGCACCTCCGAATCTGATTATTTTGAATGGAGAGAGCAGATAGATGTTGTAGAAAACCAAATAAGAGATAAAGGAAGAGAACTAGACATGATTCTTAGACAGATTATAGAATATAAGGATCAGTTGAATGAACTTCGTATGGAATTGACAACATTAAAGCAAAGATTTTCTATAGAGTTTAAAATAGATATTGAAAAGGTATTGGCAAGTACGGAGCTTCCTGATATAAACATCAACCAACTTAAAGAAAAGGTAGAAAAAATTAAAAAAAGATTAGAGAATTTTGGTGAGGTTAACCCAATGGCTGAAGAAGCTTATAATGAAATGAAAAAGCGTCACGACTTCATCACTGAACAAAAAGAAGATCTTCTAAATGCTAAAGAAAATTTATTAACAACCATAAAAGAAATTGAGGATACTGCTAAAGAACATTTTATGGAGACGTTTACATCTGTAAGAACAAATTTTATTAAAGTATTTAGAAGTATGTTCACAGAAGATGATAGTTGTGATTTAATATTAGTAGATCCAGAACAACCTTTAGATTCGAAAATAAAAATTACGGCCAAACCAAAAGGGAAACGCCCACAATCTATAAATCAATTGTCTGGTGGCGAAAAAACACTAACTTCTCTTTCTCTTCTATTTGCCCTTTATTTACATAAACCGGCTCCTTTTTGCATTTTAGATGAGGTAGACGCCCCTTTAGATGATGCCAATATTGGAAAATTCAACAAGGCTATCCGAAGCTTCTCTGACAACTCACAATTCATTATTGTAACACACAATAAACAAACCATGGCAGCAGTTGATGCCATATATGGTGTTACTATGGCTAAGAAGGGGATTTCTCAAGTTGTTCCTGTTAGCTTTAAGGATTTGAATTAAAAAACATCTTTAACACACCTAAAACCTAAGTGATTAAGTCCGCTATCTTTCGGACTAAATTGAAATCCATTGAAATTAAATCCTCTGCAATATTTATAATCACATAAAAAGGATCCTCCCATTATAATCATGTTACGGTTTTTACCCTCCTCATTTTCATTTAAGAAATCTGTTGTCCATTCCCAGACATTTCCAGCCACATCGTAAAAACCTAATGTCGTTGGTTTAAAACTTCCCACCGGAGCTATTTCATTGAAACCGTCTTCTTTAGTATTTTCAAAAGGAAAATTTCCCTGCCACCAATTACCATGAAAATCTGGACCCATAAGGTTTTCCTCCTCGAATGGATAACTCTTGTGTATCCCCTTTGAAGAAGCTACATACAACCACTCTATCATTGAAGGCAATCGCTTCCCTTTCCATTTAGAAAAGGCGTTTGCATCCAACCAAGATATTTGAGTGACAGGTTCGTTTGATTTCGCTTTTCTTTTCTTACGTCCCTTTGGATATTCCCAATTAGCACCGTCAATAGGTATCCATTTTTGCAGCTTTAAATCAAAAACCCCTGACCAGCCAATACTATCAGCTGTTGTAACATAGCCTGTTGTTTCAATAAATTTGGCAAATTCCGCAACTGTTACTTCATATTTATCAGCAAGAAGATTTTTTATCAAATAAGTAGAGTCGTGCCATTTAAAGTTACCTCCTTCAACAAAAATCATTTCATTTTGTTTTACATCAATACTTTCTTGGCAGCTTAAAACAGTAAAAAGGAATATTAAGAAAATCCCCCAAATCCAACTATTTCCAACCATATCGATTTTGCTCAATTTCCTTTTCCCAATCTTCAATTTCTTTATTAAAGGACTCAACTAATTCTGGATAATGATGCTGCAAATCATAATTCTCTGCGGGGTCAATACTCAAATCGTATAAGTTAGGATACTGTCTTCCAAACCAAGGTTCTGCCATTCCATTAGTTATCAAGTCTTTTCTATCTAATAAAATGGGCCAAATGTAATGACTGATTGTATTATAATATTTCCATTTTCCTGTCCTCACTCCTTCTAATTTATCGAAGTGGTAGAAATATAAACTCCTATTTAATGAAAGAGAATCTCCTTGTAAAATTTTTGCAATACTACGTCCATCTATATTTCGATCATCGGGAAGCTCTAAACCAGCATAAGTAAGAACCGTTGGAAAAATATCAATATTCATAACTGGAACATTGGAGATACTCCCTGACTTAATTTTTTGTGGCCAAGTAGCAATTAAAGGGACTTTGAATCCCCCTTCAAAAGATTGTCCTTTTCTTCCTCTATGATTTCCAGGACTACCTTTGAACCATGGACCATTATCACTAGTAAATAAGATCAAAGTATTTTCATATAAGTCCATCGATTTGAGCGTATCTATAAGTCTGCCAACATAATAATCCATTTCTTCAACAACATCCCCATAAATTCCTCCTTGAGACTTTCCTTTAAAATCAGGTGATGGTACTAAAGGTAAATGTGGTGCTGTATATGAAAGGAAATAGAAAAAAGGAGTTTCCTTGTTTTCACTTATAAATCCGATAGCCCTATTTGTAAACTCCTTACTTAAAAAATCTTGCTTCAAACCAATATCTTCAATAACCATACTATCATTGTCAAACAATGCTGCAGGAAACTCATCATTGGCAGCATTCAATCCATAAAAATCGTCGAACCCGTGTCTTAATGGACTAAACGCAGGATGTGTTTTTAGGTCTCCTAAGTGCCATTTACCAGACATCCCTGTTTCATAACCCGCTTGTTGTAAAGCTTCAGCCAATGTAATTTCCCTATGTCTAATTCCATTAAATTCAGAATCAGCGCCCATATCGACAGTACCTAGCTTGTTAAATAACTTACTTACATGCCACATATACTTTTTACCATACGGCAAACCTGTTGGGGTAATTAAGGAAGAAAAACCACCTCGAATAGGATATCTTCCTGTCATAATTCCATACCTGGACGGCGAGCATACAGAGGCGGATGCATAATGATCCGTAAACAAGAGACCATCTACAGCCAATTGGTCAATGTTAGGTGTTTGAATTGACTTGCTTCCATAACAGCCCAAGTCACCGTAACCCAAATCATCAGTCATAATGATTAAAACATTAGGCGTATTTTCAACCGGCTCTCTTTTAAATTGATAGCTAAAACCAGCATCTTCATTACTTACATCTTTTCCTATTTCAGGAATAGCCTTAATACCCATCCATAAAAACCAAGAAAAAACAATTGCACCGATAAGTATAAACAACCATTTAAAAACTTTGAGTATTATTTTAAATAGTTGTTTCATTGCTTAGGATTTAAAATCTCTCCTCTGCTAAATCAAATTGAGCCATCATTGAAGGTGTAAATCTAAACTGAAAAGGGCTTTCTTCAATTTGTAAACTCTTTAATACTTCTGCTCTAGGTGAATCTCCCAATTGCAACCACTTCCTAGTACTTGGCTTATTCTTCTTCAAAATAAGTCCCATGTTTTTGATTACATTAAAGTCTCCTTTAAAATTGGTTTGGCTTTTTAATAGTTGATCATTATGTACAGAGTATAAATAACCCTTTTCATCAAAATGGGTAGGTTTACCATTTGTTGGAACGGTTAATCTAAAATATTCGGTTCCATTTTCATCAAATGCCGTAGTAGTGCATTCATCATTTTTGATATCTACAAAAATATCTTCTGTCACTTTAGGTAATCCCCAAAGTTTTTGACCTCTCATTGTATTTTCAAAGGAAGTGACCGGCATCGAAAAAACATGATATCCCATTTTCTTAAAGGACTTCATTACTAAAGGTAATAATGGAGGACTAAAACCAGCATCTTTCATGACTGGGATTGTCATTGCAATTTCATTATAAGGTGCAACATTCATCACCTGTTTGTACTCATAGCATGAAAAAATCACAACTGCCCTTCCCTTTGTGCCTTTTACTGGTTTAATTGATTTATGAGGCATAATAGCCTCTGCTCTCCCATAATCGCAAAAAAAGATGCCTATCGCACATGTCACGTCACCATAACAAGTTGGAAACAAGTAATTTTTTGAAATTTTATCCGTAACCTGAAGTGGTTCCGTATTATGTCTCAATGGTCTTTGATTGAAATATGGATTCGCAAATTTATCTTGATTTTGTAATAATCCTTCCTCTACATTGAAATTAGCTTTCATAATTGATTTTGTTAAGCCACAAATATAATCAAGTAAAAATTAACCCTGTGTACACTTGTATACATCAATTTCTACTTAACAAAAGAAAAGAAAACCATTAAAAAGAGCCAAACAACTCCTAGAAAATGCCAATAAAACTCTAAGAGGTTTAACTGTAACTTTGGAACAGGATCAGTAAAAAAGACAACAGACGTGACGTAATTTTTAAGAAAAGGCATCGCTATAAACGTATAATAGATCATAAATAAAAAACCTGCTATCACATGTAAAGCATGTAGCCCAGATATCAAATATAAATAGGAAACTGAGGGGTTTTCTGCTAAACCAAACCCGTTTTTATTCAATTCTATCCAGCCAATAAATTGCCCTAATAAAAATAAAAATCCAAAAACACAAGCCACTAATAAACTATGCCTAAGTTTTAAAAAGGCATCCTTTATAAAGAATTTCTTTGATAAGTATATAGCATAACTACTAATCAAAATGGAAAAACAACCAACCATAAAAATCGGTGGTAATTGAAAACCGTAATTGCCCTCCATAAATTTAGTACTAAAAAAATAGGCTAAGCTAAGTGTTAAAAAAAGCAATGCAATAGATACTGTCCCAAAATAAAGCATCAATTTATAATTGATAAAGCGCCTTTTGACATATCGTTCGTATGGTTTCGATTTTTGTTTGTATGATATATTTCTTCTCATGAGTTTGACCCTCAGTTTTGACAATTTGCACAAACACCTTCAATAAGTAAATAAGACTTTTGTTTAGAATATGATTTAGGCAGTGCTATTTCGGGAATATGTTGCTCATATAAACATTCCAATTTATCACAAACTGAGCACCTAAAATGTACATGGTTATCTTTATGCTCGTGCTTGCAATTATTATGGCTACATAGAGCAAATCTTGTAACACCGTTATTATCTATGACTTTATGCACTATTCCCCTTTCATCAAAGCTATTTAGTGTCCTATATATTGTAACCCTATCAAATTGGTCAGATAAAACCGCTTCCAGCTCTGCATGAGATACGGCTGTTTTTTGATGAATAAGATATTCAACAATTTCTTTGCGTATGCTTGTTACCCTAAGGTTATGCTCTTTTAATAATTCTTCTGATTTCATTTTATTTTTTGCAATAAAGTTGCAAGTTATTATCTTTATGCAATAAAGTTGCAATTTTGAATATACAAACAAAACAACACAAACACAATTTAGGAAAAGTAAGCTTTTATTTATCCTTTCTTTGTTTGATACATTGTATTTTAACACCAATTCTGGTTAGTTTAATTCCCTTTTTACATTCTTTAGGAAATATTGGCCCCAATTCAGAGATAATTATTCTTTTAATTGCACTATTAATTGGGGTAGGGTCTATTCTTCATGGGTTAAAGGATCATTACACAAACAAATTGCCGCTTATCCTTTTTATTATAGGAAATGTAGGCCTTATAATAAATGCGCTAGTAGGTAATCATCATCATAGTGCATTGCATTTACATGATATGTTTCCAATTGTTTTGGGAACATTGTTGATGAGCACGGGGCAATTTTTAAATTTAAAGTGGAGTAAAAAAGCTAAAAACGCATACGTTTAAAAGATAAAAAAAGGGTATTACTTAAGTTCAAATTAAGCCTCTCCTTTACTCCTCAATCTTTAAACACTTCATTCATAAAGAACTTTAACTTGTTGGCTTGTTCGATTTCTCCCAGTTTTTTGAAACAATAAATCTGGTTATTCATTAAAGCTTGAATTATAATCTCATTATTACATGGATTGTAATACTCTTTTTTTCTAGGTGATTGTATCTTCTCAAGATAGATATCTATATCGCTTCTTGAAAAAATAGCGCCATCATTCCCTGGATTAATGTAAAATAATATTTCTTTTTGCAAATCAATAGCTCCTGCTTCAATCTCTTCAGGTAAAATTGCTCGCTTACAATATGCTAATGCAAAATGAAAAGGTAAATTAACACCATATATTGGAAGATTTAATTGCTTCGCTATCGCCAAATACAAAATACCTAAAGTCAAAGAATTGCCTTTCTTATTATCTATAACATTATTGATAAATCCAGATTCTAAATCAATTTCCTTTTTCTTGGCATCTTCATGAAATCCGTATAGTTTATAGAATACATGATTAAAAACTTTGACTTCTTCTAAAGAGGTTAAACCCGAATGAAGCTCTAACCATATACTTTGATTGAGTTTTTTCATGTAAGAAAGTATGACACTTTCATCTAAATGAGGATATTTAAATTTTGCAATCAAGATAGCTCCCAATAAAAGATCATCAGCATCATTTTTCTTCCAATTTTTTAATTCTTCCAGCAATCTATCATTCTGAATACTCTGAATAAGTTCTTCCAGCCTATTTTGCAGTAGATCATCACTAGAAGTTTCCCATGCTGCCTCCAATTTAGGTACACTGGTAATCCCAAGACTGATGAGTTTTGATTTCACATGCTCATAAACTTCATCATCTTCATCGTCCAACAAGCTTACTAAAGCCCTAAATTCTTTATCTGATATAGATTCTGACAAATTACTTCTTTTTAGCTTTCTTCCTTCCCTTTTTTGCGGGTGCCTCCTCTATAATTTTTTTGCAATCCTCTAATGTTAGTTTTTTTGGATCAACATCTTTAGGGATCTTATAGTTCTTTCGTCCTTGCTTTATATATGGCCCATATCTCCCATTTAATACTTCGATACCATCCTCAAATTGATGGATATATTTATTCTTATCCGCCTCTCTTTTTGCCAAGATAAGTTCTATCGCTTTTTCTAGCGTTATGGTATTAGGATCCTCTTCTTTGCCAATAGAAGCAAATTTACCATCATGTTGAACATAGGGGCCAAATCGTCCTATGTTTGCTTTAACTTCTAAGCCTTCAAACTCTCCTACAACTCGTGGTAATTTAAATAGCTCTAAAGCATCTTCCAAAGTAATTGTTGACATGCTTTGATTGGCTCTCAACTTTGCATATACCGGTTTTTCTTCATCTTCTGAAGTCCCAATCTGGGCCATAGGGCCATACTTGCCGAGCCTTACAATTACTGGTCTACCAGTCTTAGGATGGTTGCCTAAAGGTCTCTCTCCTGTTACTCTTTCTGCATGTTCAACAGTATGCTCTACCTCTTTGTGAAAGGGCTTGTAAAAATCATCTATCATTTTCGACCATTGCCGCTGTCCATCTGCAATACCATCAAATTCTTCTTCTATTTGAGCCGTAAAATTATAATCCATCACTTTAGTAAAATTTTCCATTAGGAAGTCATTTACTAAAACCCCTATGTCCGTTGGAAACAACTTATTCTTTTCTGCACCAGTATTCTCGGTTAAGCCTTTTTGAGTTATTTCTTGATTTTGAAGCTCCAATTGAATATAGTCTCTAGGAGTTCCCTCTCTCGTTTCTTTTTTAACATACTCTCTTTTTTGAATAGTACTAATTGTTGGTGCATAAGTAGATGGTCTTCCAATCTGTAGTTCTTCTAACTTTCTAACTAAAGTTGCCTCCGTATATCTAGCAGCGTGTTTTGTAAAACGTTGAGTCGCCAAAATATTCTTGTATAATAGCTGCTGTCCTACAGTCATTGGAGGTAATAAAGTATCTTTTTCTTCCTCTTCCTCCTCCTCATCCACAGATTCAATATAAACTTTAAGAAATCCTGCGAACTTTAAAACTTCTCCAGAAGCTGTAAACTGTTCTTCTCTAGTAGAAGCTTTAATCTTAATAATCGTTTTTTCCAATTGTGCCTGACTCATCTGAGAGGCAATAGTTCTTTTCCAAATTAACTCATATAACCTTTGTTGATCATATTCCAAATCAACTGTGTCTTGATCCAAATAGGTTGGTCTAATTGCTTCATGCGCCTCTTGCGCTCCTGCACCTTTTGTAGTATAGTTTTTGGGATTCGAATAGTCTTCTCCAAAAGTTTCTTTAATATACTTAGCCGCTGCATTTCGAGCTAAATCAGAAAGATTAGTTGAATCTGTTCTCATGTAAGTAATCTTCCCCGCCTCATATAACCGCTGAGCAACTGACATTGTTCTTGAAACCGAAAAGCCCAGCTTTCTGCTCGCTTCCTGTTGCAAAGTAGAGGTTGTAAATGGTGCAGAAGGCGACCTTTTAGTAGGTTTAACTTGAACATTCGCTACTTCAAAAGTAGCATTGCTGCATGCTTCTAAAAAGGCATTTGCCGTTTCGAGTGTATCAAATTTTTTGGGAAGCTCGGCTTTTAATACTTTACGTTTGCCATCATCCTCAACTAAAAAATTAGCAACAACCTTGTAAAAAGTTTTTGCTTCAAATTGTTCTATTTCCCTCTCTCTTTCAACTATTAATCTTACCGCTACTGACTGAACTCTTCCCGCAGAGAGTCTTCTACCACTCATTTTTCTCCAAAGAATAGGCGATATTTCAAAACCAACCAATCGATCTAAGATTCTTCTGGCTTGCTGTGCATTAACCACATTTTTATCAATTGTTCTTGGGTTCGCTACCGCATTTTTAATTGCCTGCTCTGTAATCTCATTAAAAACAATCCGTTTCGTTTCATCCATGTCTAATCCGAGCACTTCACACAAGTGCCATGATATAGCTTCCCCCTCTCGATCCTCATCCGTTGCTAACCACACTTCAGCACCTTTTGCGTTTTTTTTCAGTTCACTAACTACTTTTTTCTTATCAGTAGGAACGACATACTTAGGTGTGTAATCGTTTTCGATGTCAATTCCAAAATTCTTTTTTTCCAAATCTCTTATGTGTCCAAAACAAGATTTGACTGTAAAATCTTCACCTAAAAATTTCTCTATCGTTTTCGCTTTCGCTGGTGACTCAACAATTAATAAGTTCTTCGCCATTTTCTATATGTGTATAATAATTTGGTTTGATTATGAAGTGCAATAATAACAGCAAATTTTTAAAATTTACGAACAAGGTTCAATTTCCGTGCAAAGAAGTTTAAAAAACAACACATTTAGATTCGTATTTTTGTTTTAAATAAGTATAAGAATACAAAACAAATGGAAGTGAATAAGTTGACGGCGATTTCCCCAGTTGATGGAAGATATAGAAGTAAAGTAGAGCAACTGGATAATTTTTTTTCTGAATTTGCCCTTATCAAATACAGAATAAAAGTAGAAATAGAATACTTTATTGCTCTATCTAATGAAATAGAAGAAATTAAAACTCTTGAGGAGCGAGAAATAAATATTCTTAGAGCCATCTATTCCGATTTTTCAGAAGCAGAAGCCCATCGTGTTAAAGCAATAGAAGCTATCACCAATCATGATGTAAAAGCGGTAGAATATTTTATCAAGGAAAAACTGGAGGGATCTACATTGGAACCTTTCTTAGAGTTTATTCATTTTGGATTGACCTCACAAGACATTAACAATACAGCTTTCCCTTTGATGCTTAAAGATGCCCAAAATGAAGTCGTTGTGCCAGTTATGTCTGAAATGATAAACAAACTAAGCAGTTTAATAAAAGAATATGATGATATACCTTTACTTGCGCGAACGCATGGACAACCTGCCTCTCCCACACGATTAGGAAAGGAATTTCAGGTTTTTGAAGAACGCCTGTCCATTCAAATTAGTGAATTAAAAAAGGTTGCTTTTACAGCCAAGTTTGGTGGGGCAACAGGAAATTTTAACGCTCATAAGGTGGCATACCCAAGCAATAACTGGGTCAAGTTTGCCAATGATCTAGTGAATAAAATTTTAGGGTTATCAAGATCGCAAACAACCACTCAGATTGAGCATTACGATGGTTTAGCTCAACTATTTGACAATTACGCCAGAATTAACAGCATACTAATTGACTTATGCAGAGATATTTGGACCTATATCTCTATGGACTATTTTAAACAAAAAATTAAGAAAGGCGAAGTGGGTTCATCTGCCATGCCACATAAAGTAAATCCAATAGATTTTGAGAATGCAGAAGGGAACTTAGGCATTGCCAATGCACTATACAATCATCTTTCTTCGAAGCTTCCTATTTCAAGATTACAACGAGATCTAACCGACTCTACTGTTTTAAGAAATGTTGGTATCCCTATTGCTCATTCAATAATAGCCTACAAAGCCATTTTAAAAGGTTTGAATAAACTACTTGTAAATAAAGATAAAATACATCAAGACTTAGAAGACAATTGGATTGTATTGGCCGAAGCTATTCAAACTGTTTTAAGGCGGGAAGGTTTTGAAAAGCCATACGAGGCATTGAAAGCACTTACAAGAACCAATACAAAAGTTACTCAACAAACCATACATGATTTTATAGATGGTCTTGAAGTAAGTGAAGCCATTAAATTAGAGCTTAAAGAAATTACTCCATTCAACTATACCGGCATTTAAGTAGTATAAATTGGATATAAAAGAAACACTTATTGAAGGAGAAGACTACTATTTTAATAAAGAGGGTCTCTTAGTATTCACAAAAAGTTATTTATTAAAGCGTGGATATTGCTGTAAAAATGGATGCACAAATTGTCCTTATAAGGAGAATAAATAATTAAATACTATTTAAACGATGACTCTTTAGATGTCTAAAGCTTCCCATGTTAGCTTCTCCTACTCCACCACCTCTTCTACGATCTCCTCTATTTCCTCAACAACTTCTTCTTCCTCCATAATCTCAAAACATGGATCACAAACGGGACCGCCACAATCAACACCTGTTTCTTCCCCATTTTGAATACTATCGGTACAGGTTGAGGATGCATCATCACTACCACAATTAACAAATGCGAAAGAACACATTAACACTATTAAAATTTTTCCTATTAGTTTTTTCATTGGTAAAAGATTTATTTTAAAACATAATAAAAGTAATCATATCTAATTATATATCATAAAAGTCTATTTATCTGCAAAATGGATGTACACATTGTCCCTATAAAAAGTAAAAAAGGCAACTGAATAATTTCAATTGCCCTTTTTACTAACTCTTTACTCAATATTAATTATTCCGCTTTCTAAACTCTACTATAAAGTAGCCCCCATCAAAATCTTCTCTAACTTTTAATGTTGTTGCATTAATGGTTTCTACTTTTCCACTAAAATAAATCCCCGGCTCATCATAGACTTCACTATATGAAACTCCTTCATATGAATAATCAACAACGGTCAATGTATTATCATATGCATTATATGACCATTTGCCTTTATAAACCCCATCATCATAATTTTGACCATCACATTGAGGTACACATGTATAATCAGCGTTATAATTATCCGTATAGTCGCCATTGCTTTCAAGTCCCATCCAATCGTCCTCCTTTCCAGTACAAATAAACATCCCTGATTGTCCATCACAATAGTCCGAAGTGTCTGTAGTCGTCTCATATAAGTCTTCGTAAGTTTCTCCATTAAAAACTTCTTTCACATAAGTGTACTCCCAGTCTCCAACGAAATCAGCACTACCGCCCCAAGCATTAACAATCACACAATAATCTTCCACCCAACTAACATTTCCATTTGCATCATAAACACAAATAAAGAAACAAAACTCACCCTCTATTGGCTCATCAACCAACCCAATTGGCAGAATGTATTCACCTATTTCGGTAGAGCCAGGACCCGTCGTTCTCCGATTCAATGCTTTTTGTGGAGCAGCTGCCATTCTCCGATCACCATCGTCAGCTACTAGAGCTGAACTTGGAATATCAAAATACGAATCCGCTCCATCTACTTGTAAATAAAGTCCGCTTATATTGTCATCAATCCTAAGGTTTAAGCTTAAACCTGCCTCTGGAACTGCTGTTTTGCTAGAATTTAAAATTTCGAAAGTTGGTGCCCCATCTCCAGTTGGTGCAGGTGCATCTCCAGTTACTTCGGTTGCAGATGCAATTCTAATTTGATCTCTAGCAACATTTGCTTCAATTTCTTCTGCTGTGTTCCCTCCACCTTCATCATCACTACAATAAGTAAAAAGGGTTACGCAAAGCACTATAAAAAAGATTTTTTCAATTGTATTTTTCATTTTTAAGATTTTTGGATTATAAAGCTCTAAGATAAAAAACAAATGTAAACCCGATTCAAAAGGGCTATTTCTTCATCTATTTTGACCTTTATCTATTATTTAAAAAACTGACCCAATGCACGCTCATTATTATTACTTATTTCAATAAAGTAAAATCCACTAGGTAAATTTGTGACATCAATATTTTGTGCAAAATCTGTTTCCAGCCATACTTTCCCATTCAATTCAATAATAGATAACTTAAGTTGTTCATTTCGATTGACACATGGCGGAATAGTAATATTTAACTCGTCAAACACTGGATTGGGTGCAATTGAAAGAAAGCAATTCACTTTTTCATTATTAAAAATCGGTGTAGGCACCTCCTCTACGTTAAAATCTACTTTATCACAATGCATTATATCTGCCTTTTCTATTAACGTCGCTAATCCAGCTTTTGCTACATTCGTCATAAAATCAACATTTAAACTATCCACAACATCCCAAATCGTATGATAATTCTGATTTCTAAATTCTGAACCATCCGTAATCATCAATGCAGGAATATTCTTAAACCAAAAGGGAGCATGATCACTACGCAATAAATCGGGCGCAATTATTGAATTAAGCGGAACAATGCCCCTCAATACCTTTAAGTCGGGCACATACTGCTCACCAGCCGCAATAAAATCTTCTACTAAACCTGCAGATGTAGTATTACTTGCTAGGAATATAAAGTTACCTCTAAATTGGTCATCTACTAATTTTTGATATTCAACAGGGTCTATTAAATCAAAACCAAAAGGAACTCGTTGTGTATTGGGTCGCTCTGTATAATAGCCAATCATTTCATAATTCAAAACACCTAAGACCTTTTTCCATGGCTCTATTCCTCCCAAAAAAGCATAATTAATACTCCCTAAAAGCCCTTCTTCTTCCTGATCAAAACCAATAAACTCAATTGTTCTTCGAAAATAGTAACCTTCCAAAACTCTGGCAGCTTCTAAAAAAGCGACTACACCACTTCCATTATCATCTGCACCAGGAGCATCCGCATGACCATCATAATGTGCATCCATTATTAGAGTTTCGCGTTCTTCCAGAAGACCTTGCTTGCGACCAATTACATTAGTCGCCGTATTATTAAAGTGCGTAAAATTTTGTTTTATCACTTCAAGTCCATAATCCTTAAACTGACTTTCGATAGTATCTCTAACCTCATATAAAAAGTTCTTGTCGGTAAAAAAAGACCTTGGTTGAGCAATATAGCGAAGCATTTCCATCATACGTTCTCCATTCATTTGATCTACGATTTCCTGAACATCAACGCTATAATTGTCATCTGCGATTAGTCGCAACTGTTTTCCTAAAATTTTATCGATTTCCTCTCCGTAAGGCCAAATGATGGTTTTATTTTCACCTACTGATATATTATTTCCAATATCTCCAAAAGCCTTTTTTGTATTTACAAAAAAATGCTTCCCGCCATCTCTTGAGGCACTTAAGTATATCGAAACGCTATCTTCTTCATTATCTAAAACATCAAAATAAATGGTAATTGTTTCATGCTCTTCATCAATTGAATAATTGATATTTTGAATTAGTGGAGGATCGTTTTGAGCAAAAACCATTACCATATGGCAAAAAACAAATAAAACTAAGGAGTAATGTTTTTTCATAACCTAATAAATATAAGCAAAAGCTGGTTAAACCATCATAGTTTTAAAAGACAGTATTCGCTCAATTAATTGTATCGTATTGTTTTAATAGGGTCTATTTTTTGAATAAGGTATGATGGTAATAATAAAGCCAGTAAACAACTAATTATTGTCCCAAGATTAATGAGCATAAAGTACAACCAATTAACCTTTATTGGTGCCGTAGAAACGTAATAAGCATCTTCTGGCAATTGAATAATTCCGAATTGTTGCTGGGTAAAAATGATTACAAAAGAAATAAGGTTACCAATAATCATTCCTCCAATTATGATATAAGCGGCATTATATAAAAATATTTTTCTTATTTGTGCATTGGGGGCACCCATTGATTTGAGAATACCGATCATATTTGTTCTGTCCAAAATCAAAATCAAAAGCGTCGAAACCATATTAAAAATAGCCACCAGTATCATTAATGAAAGAATGATCTTTTCATTAGACCTCTGTAATGCCAGCCATTCAAAAATGTTAGGATATATCTCATAGATCGTTTCGGAATAATGATTATTTCCCAATGAAGAATAATACAAAGTTTGTTCATTGTCTTCAATTTTTGCAATGTTCTTAACATTGACCTCTATACCCCCTACTTCATCTTTATTCCATTTATTTAGACTTCGTATCATACTGATATCACCAAGGATAAAATTCTTATCATACTCTTCTAATCCAGTATTATATATCCCTTTTACTTTAAATTTCCTACCTATAGGATCATTGCTGTTCTTCTTTAAGAAGTATATTATTAGGTAATCATCTATCTTGAGTTTTAGTCTATTGGCTGTAACCTTAGAGATCATTACCTCCCTCGATACAATACTATCATTTAAATTAAGTACTCCTCCTTCTATCAGATATGAATTAAAGAAAGACCAATCATAATCTGTTCCCAACCCTTTTAATATAATACCCTCAATGTCTGTTTTGGTTTTAATTATTCCAGCTTTGTGTGCATAAATATTTAGAGACCTCACAAAATCATTGCTCTTAATCTGATGAAGCATTTCTTCTTCAATTTTCATTGGACTATCTTCAAAACTCTCATTGCTTCCAAAGCTCTTTACATGAATGTGTCCCCAAAAACCAAATATCTTCTCCGAAATTTCGCTAGTAAAACCGTTAACCATTGCGGTAGACACCAGCATTACAGAAATACTTAGTGCAATAGCCACCACAGCTACCGTTGCGATAAATCTCGAAAATGTTTTTTTTGACGAAAAAGTTAAGCGCTTTGCTATGAAATATGGTACATCCAATTAAACCGTTATATTTTAGAGGCAAAAATAGCTTTTATGCTCAATAAAGCATCAATATTAATTTTATCAATTGTTAGCGGGGTATTATTCCTATCGTGCGGTTCTACCTATGAAAATAATGAGTCAACTCTTTCTGAAAATTCGAAAAAAGATTATTTAGAAAAAAAAGAAATAATAGTAGGAGCCAAACAGCTGAATCAGTATCTGCCGTTGCTAGAGGGTAAAAAGATTGGATTGATTGTCAATCACTCTAGTTTCATTGACACCAGTCATCTTGTAGATGTACTCATAGAAAATAATGTTAAAGTCGTTAAAATTTTTGCACCAGAGCATGGTTTTAGAGGAAAAGCGGATGCTGGAGAACAAGTAAAAGATGGGGTAGATATAAAAACTGGTCTTCCTATAGTTTCCCTTTATGGAAAAAACAAGAAACCATTACCGGAGCAAATTGTAGATTTAGATGTATTGGTTTTTGATATCCAGGATGTAGGTGCGCGTTTCTATACTTACATATCCACTATGCATTATGTGATGGAAGCTGCTGCTGAAAGCAACAAGAAAATGATTGTCCTTGATAGACCTAACCCCAATGGTCATTATGTTGATGGTCCCATTTTAGACACTAATTTCCAGTCCTTTGTAGGTATGCATTCTATTCCTATTGTTCATGGGATGACTGTTGGAGAGTTAGCACTTATGATTAATGGAGAAAAATGGTTAAAAAATCATGTTCAATGTGATTTAAAAGTCATCAAATGTCAGCATTATGATCATAAAACTTTCTACAATTTACCCATCAAGCCCTCTCCTAACTTACCTAACATGGGCTCCATTTATTTATATCCTTCTCTATGCCTATTTGAAGGCACAAAAGTTAGTGTCGGAAGGGGAACAACAAAGCCCTTTCTACAAATAGGAATACCACAATCAACAACATATAATTATTCATTTGTACCTCAACCAAATGAAGGCGCTAAACACCCTAAACATGAAGGAAAAGCTTGTGAAGGAATTGACTTCTCACCTCTACCTTTAGATAGCCTGCGAAATACAAAATTTTCGATTAAATGGTTAGTGGAGTTTTATCAATTGACAAATAACAAGGAAGATTTCTTCAATAATTTTTTCAATAAATTAGCTGGTAATTCAGATTTAAAGGAACAAATAATCAATGGATACACAATTGAAGAAATTAGATCCTCTTGGGATGAACCTTTAAAGGAATTTAAGCAAAAGAGAAAACAATATTTACTTTATCCTGATTTTGAATGAAAAGAGATGTAATAATCATTGGTGGAGGAATTGTAGGCCTTGCAACAGCTTATCAATTACTTATAAAATCTCCAAAGCTTAAAATACTTATACTTGAAAAAGAAAGCGATGTTGCCAAACACCAAACCGGTCATAATAGTGGAGTTATTCATTCAGGAATATATTATCAACCCGGAAGTGTAAAAGCAAAAAATTGTATTAAAGGCTATCAATACTTGCTAGAATTCTGCAAAAAAAATGAGATAGACTATAAATTATGCGGAAAACTTATCGTTGCTACAGAAAAAAACGAAATAGAGCTTCTAAAAAATATTTACGATAGAGGGCAAAAGAATGGGTTACAAAATCTAGAATGGTTCGATCAACCTAAGATAAAGACACTAGAACCTCATATAAATGGATTAAATGCTATTTATGTACCTCAGGCGGGCATTATTGATTACAAAGTTGTAGCTCAAAAACTGAAGGCCATTATTAATAGTAATGAAGAAAGAATCCAACTTAATTCAAAAGTGATAGGCCTAAGAAACAACAATCATCAAATAGAAATTATTACAAATAATAAAACTTATTTATCCGATAAGGTAATCAATTGTTCGGGCTTGTATTCTGATAAAATAGCAAGATTATCTGGACAAAAAATAGATCATAAAATTGTTCCATTTAGAGGGGAATATTATCGACTAAAAAAAGAAAAAATACATTTGGTAAATAATTTGGTTTATCCAGTACCTAATCCAAACTTTCCTTTTTTAGGTGTTCACCTAACACCAACTATTTATGGAGAAATCGAATGTGGTCCCAATGCTGTTCTCGCTTTCAAACGAGAAGGGTATAAACTAAAGAACTTTGCTTTTAGAGAATTTACTGAATCTGTTACTTACCCGGGTTTTCTCAGACTTGCTTCTAAATATTGGAAAACCGGTTTTAAAGAAATGCATCAATCCTTTTCGAAAAGTGCCTTTACTAAGGCTGTCCAAAAATTATTACCTACTATAACAGAAAATGATTTAGAAAAAAGTGGAAGTGGTGTTCGTGCTCAGGCATTAAACAAAGACGGATCGATGGTGGAAGATTTCTTAATTTATGATGATCAACAACATTTTATTAATGTCTGCAATACTCCCTCGCCCGCAGCAACTTCCTCTCTAGCCATTGGCGAATATGTCGCAAGCTTTATTAATTAGAACATTACTTATCTTTTACAACCATTTTCTTAAATGGGTCTCTAATTAAAAAGCTACCTGTTCCAAATGAATCTTCAAAGCGTTTCATTATTCTATTTTTCCAATTAGATTTATGTCTCAAATAGATCTTCATTGTTCGTGGCTTCGCTCCAACAGTACTTTTAATTTCTGTAGCTGTTCTACCTAAATGAATAAAAGAGGCTTGATCATGAATGCCTTTTTCTACCATGTCTAAAAGCATTCTATTGTACAGCTTATATTGCTTATTATGCTCATAGTCTATCCCCATAAAATGGATCATTAAATAATCCCATCTGAAGTAAGAATAAAAACCAACTATTTTTCCATCTAAAAAATAGCCATCTACAAAAAAGACTTCTGAAAATTTAGTCTTCAACATCAAAAAATAGTCCTTGGCTAACCAACCAATATTAAATTCAACATTATCAGCAACGCACTTATATAAATCATATATTTCATCTTTTAGATTATTAAGTTCTTCCAAACCCAATGATCTACATGTAACAGCATCACTAACTTTCTTTACTTTTCTCAATCTAACTCTATACTTAGAGGTAAGTGATTTTTGATATGATTCAAACGAATCAAAATGATTCAAGAATCCTATATCCATATCAGGGTCAACAGGATAAGCTGCAAATTTTAAAGTCTTAATGAAATTATGATAATATTGATTAGAAGCATCTACATCATCATAAATATTATTCATCATATACAAATGAATTGGGTATTTTGAAGCTTGATCGGCAATTTTAAAAGCTTTAATCAGCAACTCTTCTTTGGTTTTTTGGTCTATATCTTGATGTATATAAATTCCCGCATCTCCAGTTAAAAAAGTGTTTCCTGTAGAAAGTAAGTTCCATTGAAACTTAGGAAGCAACTTGTATGCTAATTTTAGTGCAATACGTTTAAAAAAACTTTCTGTACCATCATATTTGACGAATGGCAGCACCTTACTTCCTGAGAAAAAAATACACTCTAAATAAATTAACCCCCGACAAACATTTCCTTCTTTAATCAATAAATATTTAAATTCAAATTGATCTGCATGCAATTCTTCTATTGTTAATAGAAACTCATAAGAGGCATATGGAGGAAGTTCCATACCTACAATCTGCCAATCACACCTTTTGATTTCTTTTAAAGAATTAACACATTGTATATTGAATCTCTCAATTTGGAGCGTCATACTGCAAGTTACTTATTTGCGGTTTTGAGAAAAGTTATTATTCGTTATATTTAATATAAATAAACTTATTATGCTAGGATTTATCACTGGATTAATTGCGGCCAATGCTTTTGAATGGAATATGCATAAATACATATTGCATGAACGAGCAAGGAAGAAAAATAGTTTCTGGAGATTTCATTGGGCAGAACATCATAAAGCGGTTTACAAAGAAGAGTTTCGAGATAAAGATTATGAAAGACCCTTATTAAGTGGATGGAATGCTCAGAGTAAAGAAGCTGCTGCCTTAGCAGGTGCCGCCGCTATGGTAACGCCATTATTTCCTATTGCCCCAGGCTTTACAGCAGGATTGTGGTTTTCAGCATGGAATTATTACCGCGTTCATAAAAAATCACATCTTGATACCGAGTGGGGATATAATCATTTACCATGGCATTATGACCACCATATGGCGAGGGATCAAGATAAAAATTGGTGTGTCACCTTCCCTCTTTGGGATTACGTTATGGGAACCAGAGTCAAATACAAAGGAACTGAAGCAGAAAGAAAGGATATAGAAAAAAAGGAACGCAGAAAAGTGAAATTAAAAAAAGTAAGCTAATAAAATAATAGCACTATATAGTTGCTCAATCTTCCGCCCCTAATTACTTAAGAAACTTAGGTGTAATCTTTAAATCATTCATCCAATCTCTGTCTTCATCTTTAGGTTTTCAATTGTATAAAATTGTAAACGACTTATCATATCCATAAAAGTCTATATAATTGAAGATCAGTCCTCGATTACAGCTTAAAACAATGTCATTAAAAACAACAATTTTTAAATATCAAACAGGCGTTTTCTAACACCTTAAATTTTATCTTTGCACAAATTTTAATTATGAATATTTTATCGATGATTCCTTTTTTGCAAGGAGGCGCCCCTTCCGGTGGGTTAAGTTGGATCTTTTTACCTGCAATGCTAATTGTCTTCTATTTTTTTCTGATCAGACCTCAACAGAAGAAAGCTAAAGAGCAAACGCTTTTCTTAGACAACATGCAAAAAGGCGACAAAGTTGTTACCATGGGTGGTATCCATGGCAAAATAGTTGGAATTGATCAAAATGACATGATACTTCTTCAAATAGATGAAGGCACTAAGATTAAAATTAACAAGGCTGCCATCTCACAAGAATATACTAAAGCACTTATAGAAGAGGCCTCATAAATATATGCTTAAAGTAGGGATAACAGGTGGTATTGGCAGTGGCAAAACAACTGTATGTAAAATATTTGAAGTCTTAAACATTCCAATATATTATGCAGATGATAGAGCTAAAAAGATCATGGTAGAAAATGAGGAAGTTATCTCAAAGATTAAAAGTTTTTTTGGAGAGAAAAGCTATTCTATAGATGGACAACTTAATAGAAATTACCTATCTAAGCATGTTTTCAGAGATCAAGAAAAGCTAAAAAAATTAAACAGCATTGTTCACCCAGCCGTATGGCAGGATACAGCTAACTGGATGCAAGAGCACAATAGTGCTTCTTATATTCTATATGAGGCAGCCATTTTGTTTGAGACCGGCAGTTATAAGATGATGGATAAAATCATTACTGTATACGCAAACAAAGAACTTCGAATAAAAAGAACCATAGAACGTGATGATTGTAGTCGAGAAGAAGTTATAGCAAGAATGGATAAGCAAATGGACGATGAACTAAAAAAGGAAAAAGCAGATTATATAATATTCAATAACGAAGAAGATGCACTGATTTTACAGGTTATGAACTTACACAAAGAACTTTTAAAAGCATCAAAGGATTTAAAGAATTAATTTAAGAAATGGAAGAGATAGAAAAAATTGATTGTCTTATAATAGGAAGTGGTCCGGCTGGATATACAGCCGCTATTTATGCGGCGAGAGCAAACCTAAAACCGGTAATGTATCAAGGAATGGAACCAGGAGGTCAGCTTATGCAAACTACAGATGTAGAAAACTACCCAGGTTATCCGGAAGGAATAATGGGGCCGCAAATGATGGAAGATTTTAAAAAACAGGCAGAGCGTGTTGGAGCCGACATTCGATATGGAATGGCAACAAAGGTTGACTTCAATAATGGAGATTGGCATAAAGTCTGGATTGACGATAAAAAAGAAATTCACGCAAGGGCAGTCATTATTGCAACTGGAGCCGTTGCAAAGTGGTTAGGAATTGAATCCGAACAGAGATTAAATGGTAAAGGGGTTTCTGCATGTGCTGTTTGTGATGGTTTCTTTTATAGAGGACAAGAGGTAGCTGTGGTTGGCGCTGGAGATACCGCCGCAGAAGAAGCCTTATATCTTTCAAAATTATGCTCTAACGTACATATGCTAGTAAGGCGTGATGAAATGCGCGCTTCCAAAATTATGCAAGACAGAGTTTTTAAGACTGAAAACATAAAAGTTTATTGGAATACAGAAACGGATGAAGTACTTGGTAATGAAGGTGTTGAAGCCGTAAGAGTTATGAATAACAAAACTGGAGAGCAACAAGATATTCCTATTACAGGTTTTTTTGTAGCTATTGGTCATAAGCCTAGTTCAGATATTTTTAAAGATTTTCTAGATCATGATGAACAAGGATATCTAATTACAAAGAGTGATAGTGCAAAAACCAATGTTCAAGGGGTTTTTGCAGCAGGTGATGTTCAAGATAAAAACTATAGGCAAGCGGTAACAGCTGCCGGAAGTGGATGTATGGCTGCGCTAGATGCAGAGCGATATTTAGCGCACTTTGAATAGTGCCTAATTGCAATTAACTACACTAGACTATGTAAACTCAAATATTTGTTAATACTATTCTAAATATTTGCAAAACAAAACAAATATTTTAGTATTGAGTTATATGTATGTGTCAAAAGCTTTTATAGCAATCATATTAATCAGTTTAACAGGCTTTAGTTTAAAGGCCCAGAAGACAAATGATGTCATTATTTTAGAACAGGTAATTATTGGCGATGATACACTTCCTATGATTAAATTAGAACCTGTTGAAATTAATTCTACTCATCTTAGAAACATTAAAAACCTGGATTATAGAATGAAAAGGCACATTCGTATTGCCTACCCCTATGCACTTAGAACGGCAAGAATCGTGAATCAAGTAGAGGCAGAGCTAAGCAAATTAGAGAAAAAGAGAGATCGAAGAAAATATAAAAATTCAACAGAAAAGGTACTAAAACAACGTTTTAAGGAGGATCTAAAAAATCTTACAAAGACGCAAGGCAAGATGCTCATCAAATTAATTTATAGAGAAACAGGAGGAAGAACTGTTCATTCGTTATTGCAACAATTTCAGAGTAACTTTACCGCTGGTTTTTGGCAGATGTTTGCAAAAACATGGGATTTAGACCTTAAAGATGAATATCATCCAGATACTAATGAACAAGATGCCTCAATCGAAAAATATGTACAATATTTAGACAAATTATATCAAAGAAACGGATTCAAAAAACAAATAGAAAATGAAGAAATCAATACATCAGTTCAAAGTAAAGAACGCAAAGGGAAGTGAAATAGACCTTGAAGAATACAAAGGCAAGGTTGTTTTGGTAGTTAATACCGCATCAAAATGTGGTTTTACACCACAATTGGAAAAATTAGAGGCACTCTATAAAGAGTATAAAAATGATGATTTTGTAATTCTTGGATTTCCATCCAATGATTTTGCCAATCAAGAGCCTCTTGAAGGTGAAAAAGCAGAAGAGTTCTGTCAGATAAACTATGGTGTTTCCTTTCCTATCATGGAAAAAGTACATGTTAAAGGTGACCAACAACACCCACTTTTTAAATTTTTATCTAATAAAAGTGAAAATGGAAAAGTAAACAGCATTCCTAAGTGGAACTTTCATAAATATTTAGTCAATAAAGAAGGTGAAGTTGTAGATTACTTTTATACAATAACCTCCCCTACTTCAGGAAAAATTAAAAAATCAGTAAAAAAATTATTAAGCTAAATTCATGATATACAGCCAACTAGGAAATACCGACATTAAGGTTAGTAAGATTTGTTTGGGCACCATGACTTGGGGAGAACAAAACACTGAAAATGAAGCGCATGAGCAATTGAATTATGCAATTTCTAAAGGTGTAAATTTTATTGATACCGCGGAGATGTATAGTGTACCTGCAAAGGCGGAGACCTATGGAGCTACCGAAACAATTATTGGTAATTGGTTGCAAAAGAGAGGTAAACGAGACGATTTAATCATTGCTACTAAAGCAGCAGGAAAATCAGCTTTTGTTAAGCACATTCGCAACATTCCAAATTTTTCAAAGGCACACTTAACAGAAGCACTTCATGGAAGCCTAAAACGTTTAAAAACCGATTACATTGATTTGTATCAATTGCATTGGCCGGAAAGGCCAGCCAATTTCTTTGGACAATTTAACTATAAGCACTTAAGCGATGATATTGGAACTAGCTTCGAAGAGATTTTAGAAACATTAAATAACTTTATTAAGGATGGCAAAATAAGGCATTTTGGTATTTCAAATGAAACACCATGGGGAATGCACAAATACCTACAATTATCCGCATCCAAAAATCTTCCAAGGGTGGCAAGTATCCAGAACTCTTACAGTTTAATGAACCGTGGATTTGAAGTGGGATTATCTGAAATGGCTATTCGCGAAAAAGTAGGGCTACTGGCCTACTCTCCTTTAGCATTTGGAGTCCTTACCGGAAAATATTTAAATGGTCAACATCCACCTAAGGCCAGACTCTCTTTATTTCCTCAATTTGCACGATACGGGAATTCAATTGCATTAAAGGCAACAGAAAAGTATGTTGACTTGGCCAAAGAATACAGCTTAACTCCTAGCGAGCTTGCTCTTGCATTTGTAAACTCTAGACCATTTTTGACAAGCAATATTATTGGAGCTACATCAATGCAACAATTAAAAGAGAATATCAATAGTATTAACATTCAACTATCGGAAGAAATTCTTAATAAAATAGAAGGCATTCATACACAAATTCCAAATCCAGCTCCGTAATTCATGGCAAACGTAAAATTAGATATTTTAGCTTTTGCAGCTCATCCTGATGATGTAGAACTCTCCTGTAGTGGTACACTCATAAAGCATATCCAACTTGGATATAAAGTGGGTATTATTGATTTAACCAGAGGTGAACTAGGAACAAGAGGAAGTGCCAAAATAAGAGATGAAGAAGCTTTGGCAGCGGCAAAAATAATGCAACTTACAGTAAGAGAAAATCTGCAATTTAAGGATGGCTTTTTTACAAATGATGAGCCTCATCAAATGGAAATGATAAAAGTGATTAGGAAATATCAGCCGAATATTGTCTTATGTAATGCCATCAAAGATCGCCACCCTGATCATGGAAAAGCATCAGAACTGGCATCAACGAGCTGTTTTTTGTCAGGACTAGCAAAAATTTCAACGAATATCCAAGACGAGCCGCAAGCTCCATGGCGCCCAAGAGCTGTTTATCATTATATACAGGATAGATATATTGAACCAGATTTTGTGGTAGACATAACTCAGCAATGGGAGGAAAAATTAAAAGCAATCGGCGCATTTAAATCGCAATTTTTTAATCCACAGTCTAAAGAACCCGTTACGCCAATAGCAACAGAGGACTTTTGGAATTTTCTTGAAGCCAGAGCCAGACAATTTGGAAGAGCAATTAATGCTTCCTATGCCGAAGGATTCACCGTAGAAAGAGACATAGGGATTGACGACATAACAATATTAAAGTAAAACTTTGAATAAAACATTTAAAACACTATTAATCATATTTTTATTTTTAACAATAATTGTCAATTGTAAAAAAGAATCAGACCAGCCAAATTGTATTTGTCCAGAAATATATTTCCCCGTATGCGGAAGCAATAATCAAACCTATCCCAATGAATGTGAAGCGATATGTGATGGTGTAACAGAATACACTGAAGGTGAATGTCTTTAAATAAATTAAACTCAATAATACAATCAAATAAAAGCTGCATTTAAGACAATAAATCCACTTTGACAAATTTGATCCATATAGCGATCATATGATCTTCGGTAAAATAACAATGGTAGTTTTTTATAATCCTTTTAAATCATCTATATTTAATACCTCACTTAACTAAAATAAAATGAGTAAAACAGTCTTTATTACTGGTGCAGCAACAGGTATTGGGTGTTGTACAGCAAGAAAACTTAATAAAATGGGATGGGAAGTATTTGCAGGTGTATTGCCAGGGCAAGATACTTCAGAACTAACTGACAACCTTCAAAATAAAATACATATTGTTGAAATAGATATAACCAAAACAGCTAGCGTTAAGAAAGCTGCGAAGGAAGTTGCAAATGAGTTAGAAGGGAGAGGCCTATATGCAATTCATAATAATGCAGGTGTTGCAAATATTGCAACTGGCCCCTTAGCTGGTGCTTCCGTTGAGGAGACAAAGAAAATTATAGATATTAATGCATTAGGAATGATGAGGGTTGTTCAAGCTTTCCTTCCCTTACTTCATGAATACGGCAAAGGTGCTCGGGTTGTAAATATGTCCTCTTCAGCTGCAAGAGTAGCTGTTCCTACAGCAGGAACATACATGATGTCAAAATGGCAGTCGAAGCATTTACACGCACGCTAAGAATGGAGCTTGCACCATGGGGAATTCAAGTATGCTGCATAGAACCTGGGGGTGTGAGAACACCAATGACCCATAATGCTGGTGACAATATGCGAAAAAATTGGGAAAGCATGCCTCAACATGTAAGAGACAGATATGAGGATGTTTTGATTAAAACAAATGAAAAATTAGCAGAACAACTCAAGAGCGCCAATCCTCCTGAACTTATTGCAGATGGTATTATTAAAGCTCTAAAAGCTAAAAGGCTCGACATCAGATATCCTGTGGGAAAAGAAGTTGCTTTCTTACCTATGACTCAAAAATTTACAACAGAGGAAATTTTTGAAAACATTCTACTATTGCAATTTGGTATAAAAAGAAATTCAGAAGTATAAACAAATAAAAATGAGCGAAACAGCAACTATTGGAACTAGTAAAATTGAGGGTGAGATTATTGAAAAATTTGAAGCGCTTAACAAAAATCAATATAACGTAAAACAATCCACCGCTAATCAACGTAAAAAAAAGCTCAAATCAATTGTTAAATGGATTCAGGAACATGAAGGCACCATTCAACAGGCGATGTATCTGGATATGAAACGGTCAAATCTCGACACCACTTCAGAACTTTTAATGGTAAAACTTGAAGGAGACCATGCTGCTCAAAATATTGACAAATGGATGAAACCTCATATTGTCCCAAACTCAAATATGAGTAGAGGCACAAAGTCTTATTACCTATACGAACCTAAGGGCGTTGTTATGATTATGGCTCCTTGGAATGCTCCATTTGCGTGTACGTTAGTTCCTCTAATTGGTGCAGTCGCTGCGGGTAATACCATAATGGTAAAACCGTCTGAACTAGCTCCTCACTCGTCCAAAGTACTGAAAAGGATGCTTAATGAACTTTTTGATCGTAATGAAATTGCAGTAGTGGAAGGTGGTGTAGAGGAAGCTACAACTTTGTTAAATCTCCCATTCAATCACATTTATTTTACAGGCGGGCCTAATATTGGAAAAATTGTAATGCGAGCTGCAGCCCAACATTTAACTTCTATAACGCTAGAATTAGGTGGAAAATCGCCAGCTATTGTTGACGAAGCTGCCGACGTAAAAAGTGCCGCAAAAAAAATTGGCTGGGGAAGATGCGCCAATAGTGGACAAGCTTGTATTGCACCTGATTATGCTTTGGTGCATTACGCTATTGAAGAAGATTTTATACATCATGTAGTTGAATCGCTAAAAGAGATGTATGATCCTAATAAAGACGGGTTTGATAAATCAGATGCTTTTCCTAGAATAATCAACAACCGTCATTTTAATAGAATTAAAGCCATGCTAGAGGATGCGCTTGAAAAGGGTGCAACATTAGAATTAGGCGGCGAAACAGATGAAGAAGATAATTACATTTCACCTACCGTATTATCAAATGTAACTCCTGATATGTTGGTAATGCAAGAAGAAATTTTTGGCCCGCTATTACCAATTATGGCTTTTCAAAACAAAGAAGAAGTCATTGATTTTGTAAACAGTAAAGAAAAGCCCCTAGCCCTCTATATTTATAGCACTAAAAAGAAAAATGCAGATTACTTTTTAAACAACACTTCTGCAGGAAGTACAGTTATTAATCACAATATGATTCAAGCAGGATTAAATCCTAATTTGCCTTTTGGTGGTGTAAATAATAGTGGTATGGGTAGATCCGTAGGAAAAGCGACTTTCGCGAGTTTTTCTAATCAAAGATCGGTTGTAGAACAACCAACTGGTTGGAAAGACTTTAGCAATATCAGCTTCCCTCCCTACACCAATGTTTATAAACGAATGATCAACTATCTTTTCAAAAACTAATTACGATCACTTATGTGGGATAAAGAAGTAGATGTACTTATCATTGGCTCTGGTGGCGGCGGGATGACTGCTGCACTTACAGCCCATAAAGAAAATCTAAGTACACTTATTATAGAAAAAAGCCCACATTATGGAGGTTCTACAGCTTTATCAGGAGGGGCCATTTGGATACCTGACAACCACTTAATGCAGAGAGAAGGAATTCCCGATGACCTTAAAGATGCCAAAACTTATCTCAAAGCAATTACCAATGGGAAAACCCCTGATGCACACATCAATAATTATTTGGAATACGCTAAAGCACTTGTGCAATATTTAGAAAATGAAACTCCGATTAGATTTTCAAGATGCCATGGCTACACGGACTACTTTCCTGAACTACCCGGAGGGCATATAGAAGGTAGATCATTAGAACCTATTCCATTTAACGGAAAAATATTGAAAGAAACTTTCAAAGAACTCAATCCACCAATTTGGCCAGTACCTGCTGGTATTGCACTCACAGCGTCAGAATACAACAAAGTGAACTTAGCCAACTCTACGTGGCTGGGCAAAAAGACCCTTTTCAAAATCTTGTGGCGTGCATTAAAAGATTTTCTTTTAAGAAAGAAAACACTAACCCTTGGGCAATCATTAATTGCTCAACTAAGGCTTGCTCTTAAAGATAGAGACTTACCCATATGGTTAAATACTTCATTTAAAGAGTTAATCATCGAAAATAATGAAGTCATTGGTGCGATAGTTATGAAAGATCAAAAACCCTTTAAAATCAAAGCTAATAGTGGGGTGTTACTGGCCGCTGGGGGGTTTGCACAAAATCTAGCAATGCGCCAAAAATATCAGCAAGCACCTATTACCACTGATTGGACCAATGCGCATAAAGGGAATACCGGAGATGCAATAAATGAAGGCATTAAGCTAGGTGCAAAAATTGACTTGATGGATGATGCCTGGTGGGGGCCTTGTAGTATTTTACCGCAAGGAATGCCCTTTTTTCATGTTGCTGAACGATCATTGCCGGGAGCAATTATTGTCAACAAAAATGGCAAAAGATATGCTAATGAGGCACTGCCCTACACGGAATTTGTTCATGAGATGTATAATAAAAATAGCAATGAAGCTCAAACAATCCCCAGCTACTTTATTATGGATCAGCGCTTTCGAAAAAAGTATGCTTTTGGCTTGATGCCCGCTGGAATGACGGGTAAAATGTACTTAAAATCTAAATACATTATTAAGGCGCGAACACTTGAAGAATTAGCGGATAAAACAGGGATCCATTTGGAAAACTTAAAACAAACTGTTGAACGTTTTAATCAAATGGCCTCTAAAGGGAAAGATTTGGATTTCGGAAAAGGCGATAGTGCTTACGACAGATACTATGGTGATTCAACGGTACAACCTAATCCATGCCTACATCCTCTTGAAAAGCCCCCTTATTATTGTGTAGTAATGCATCCGGGAGATATAGGAACAAAAGGCGGTTTGGTAACAGATGAATTTGGTCGCGTTTTAAAGGACGACAATACCATTATTAAAAATTTGTACGCAACAGGAAATACCTCCGCATCCATTATGCAAAATTCTTACCCTGGAGCCGGGGGGACTATTGGCCCATCCATGGTATTTGGATATATTGCCGTAAAAAAGATGTCGAAAAGTATTTAACGACTAAAAACAAAAGAGCCAACTAATAAGTTGGCTCTTTTACAATTAATATTTAACTAACTACTATTACCCTCCTATTGGAATTAAGTAAGCAACTGTAAATTGTATATTTCTAGTTCTAGTTTTGGCACTACCATCTATAACATCGATCACGCCCACTCCAAAACGAACACCTACATCTAACTGTCCATTACCAAGTGCTTTACTAAATCCAGCTCCAAAATTTAACGCAAAATCAGCTCTCTTAGCTTCTCCATCTCCACCAAAATCTAAGCTTTCTTTGGTTTTATTCCCATCCACATCTACGTCTACATCCTTTCCACTTACAGCAATTCCAATTTCAGGACCAAACTCGGCATATCCTCCAAAATCATCGCCACCAAAAGTAGCCTTACCCAATAAAGGAATGGCAATGTAATTAATTCTTGTAACAGACTTTGCATCTCCAGTACCTGTAATTCTAACTCCCTTTTGGCTAAACAACAATTCTGGTTGAACTGAAAACATTTCATTAATTGCGATATTAACAACTCCTCCAACGTGTGCCCCTAAAGAAAACTTTTCATCGTCAAATCCCGAAGTTTTTATTTTTGATATATTAAACCCACCTCTTGGTCCAACTTTTACCTCTACTTGCGCCGATGCTGAAACTGCTACAGCCACCATCAACATTACTACTAATAATTTTCTCATAATTTTTGTTTTTGTTTTGCCGCACAAGATAGAGTGTTAGAGCCAAACCAACAATTCTCGTTATTGACCTGAATAATCCTATTGTGGAAAAAATGAGCATATTAAAAAAGAAATAAATTCACCTTTCTTAGAAGTCCTTTAAGAACAATAAACTAAATACAATAAAAAAGAATAATATTTAAATTATTATTACTTGAAGCAAGACAAATTTAATGTATAAGTAAAATAGCAGAAAACCTGCTATTTACCAGCACCAATTATTATAATTATATCGGTTTGAATAATAGTTATAAGGTCTATAGCGATTGAATGAGCGGTGATTTCCGTCAATTAAATCTGCAACAATAGAAGCTCCTGCCACACCTAAGCCTACTCCTAACCATGGTCTACTATAAGAATGATATCGATTATAATATCCCCCATTATAAGATGGTCGGTTATTTATACGTGCCAGCCTTCTTTCTTGCTTATATTCTGTCTTGTTGGCCTTCTTTTTCAATTTCTCTTCATACCTATCATAGACATAATAGGTATCCTGTTTAGTAGTGCTTTGCGTAAGATTCGTTTCGGCACTTATTTTCTGATATTTTTCCAAACTTTTCATATAGTTTGGGTTCTGGTCAGTCAGTAACTCATTTTGAGCCAAAGCTACTACTGGGCAAATTAAAATAGCAAACAATAAATTTCTCATATCACATTTTTAATATTTGAACAATCTCCTCTTATTATCTAAAAATAATCAATATCTACTACTATAGCTAAACTCTAAAGATTGATAATTAAAGAAATAAGTATCTCCATTTCCCTCTATCTTAATATCGGCTACAGTATCACTCCTATTATTAGACAACAACTTTAATGCCATATTATTGTCTCCTTTCTTTAGAGGTACTCGTGTATATGCTATCATACTGGGTAATGTAAACCAACCACGTGTATCTGCTTGTTCTGATATGGCATTTACAAAACCTATCACAGCCCCAGCAGTTTCATTCTTGCTTCTAACAGCATACTCAGCAGCTTTTTTTGTCGCCAACCTCAACAAAGATTTCGACAACTCTATTGCTAATCTATCACGTAAAGACTTAAAAGCAATGGCATTAATATCTTCAGCAGGCTCTAGATTGTAGCTTGTGTCATTGATTTCAACCATGGCATGTGTAAACACATTTGACCTTTGAATATATTTTGGAATAGCCATTTTAAATATTTTCAGATCAAATAAATCTTCTTGTTCTTCTTTATCCATATCTCCTATATAGAATGGCAGATTAATATTATATTCTTCATTGACAAAACGAACCCATCCAACATCACCTGGTAAAATCAAAAAAGTAATAAAACTCTGAGATTTGTAGGGGCTCCTTCCATTTTCCCAAAAGAAGACCACTTCTCCGTCTTCACTAAATTTTGATTTCAAAGGCAAATTAAACTTCTTACTAAAGTAATCTGCTTGCCCTCTATTACCTGATGCATTAGCAACACGAATCAAGTCTTTCTTTAACTGCTGGGGAGCTGAAACATTCATATATTGCTCCTTCCCTCCCTTATTAAATAACTCATATGCATTTCTGTAAGCTATAAATGCATTATTGTAATCTTTTTGAGCATCATAAATCAAGCCCATTAAAATGTGCGCAAAAGCATCATTTTGATACTTGTCTTTTTTGTCCTTATATCTATCATTCAAAATTTGCAACTTGAGATTAATTCGCCTCGCCTCCACCAAGGCATCATCATATTTTCTCAAGTTCATATAGTTCAATGCCTTGTAATAGTGAATCATGATAGTTTCAAAATGTTCCGCCTTATATGGTGTAATGGTAGGATTGAAAAAATAACTCCCAATTTCGGCACCTATATTGGCTTTGTAATCTTCTATCATTATATCAGCCGCATTGAAATAATGATTACTTGAATCATGTTTTGCTTGCAAATGAAGCAAATAACCTTTATTCAAATGATAAAGTAATCTGTTTCGAGGTTTATTTAAATACTTATCACTATCTAAAACACTTTCTGCCTTTTTATAGTCCCCTTTTTGCAATTGCTCTTCAATACCAAGATAACTTCTATAGTATGAAGAACAACCGGAAAAAAGGTACAATGCTAACATTAAAACCACCCGGTATGACATGAGTAGTTTCATAGTGAAAGGCTTGCTTTAATTTTTAAATATTCAATAAATGCTATCTATCAGCCCTTAAGCTAATTTTTAATGAATTTTTTAATCTTTTTATCACCAATCCATACAATCTCATTCGTTTGCATATGTGTCAACTCTGCATTGACCTGATAATAAGTAGTTTTTTCTCTTTTATATTGATCCACTATTGAATTGATACTCCCTTGCAACATAAAGTCTGCTCCTATTTCTAACCCCCACTGTTTCATAGTAGATTGTGATGCATTATCTTGTTGATCGGCACGCTCTGCTCTTACTTCCTCTCTTTTGGCCCCTCCTTGCACCAAACGAACCCTGCCAGACTCAATAAAAGATTTCTCTACATCCTTTATAAAAGTTTCTGCTTCAATATGTTCATGCGATTTATTTCTAACTAAACCAACAATAACCACTGGTTTTTCTCCATTGTTATTTTGATAAAAGTCTGTCAACCAAGATCCACTCAATATTTCTTCAACTAGCTCTTGTGAAGTGAAACGTGAATCTGTATCGTTCCATCTTCCACCCAAATCTGTATCTGAACTAGGATCAATTCGAGTAATTTTTCTATTACAACCGACCAATACAATTGCAATAAGTAAGGCACTTAAAATGTGTATATTAATTTTTCTCATTGTACATTTTTTTTTAAACTAGACCAAATATTAGACCAATATTTAAATCTTCTCTTAAAAGTTGTTAAGAATTTGATTAATAGTGTTAGCGGTTGTCGAAGTATATTCCAGTGGAAACATATGAGACCCCTTAATCTCAAAATGATTAAAGCTATTCTGTTTTAATATTCTCTTTAAAAAATAAGGCTTTACTACATTTGTTTCGCTTCCAGTGATTATTGATGCTTTAATTTTTAGTTTCCCCTTTAAGCGATCGATATTTAATGGTACCTTTCTAAAAACAGCCAATTCGTTTTCCAACTTAAAACCCAATGTATACCCTTTACCCGTTTCCTTTAAACCAAATTTCACATAGTCTTTTAAGCATTCTTTTTCTAAATTTTTAAAAAGCTTTTTAGGTTCAAAATAGGACAATGCCTCAGCCCTTGAATTCCAGATTGTTTTCCTATCCTTAGAACGACCTGCCGGTGTAACATAATCCATTAAACCAAACAACCTTAACAATTTAGACCCTAATGCATATCTTCCAGTTAAAAGAACAGGGTCTAACAAAATTATTTGTTCAAATAACTCTGGAAATTCACATGCCGCCATATAGGTAGTTGTTGCCCCAAAAGAATGACCAATACCTATTATGGGTTCATCAAAATTTGCACGTATATAATCCGCTATTTCTCTTTTTGTGCTTTCCCATCCTAAATTAATAGGGTAATCTGGATGATGACCCAACATAGGAATGGCCTCTACCTCGAAGCCTAATTCTGACAAATTATCAAACAATTTGCTGTATGTTCCAGCCGGAATTCCATTGGCATGCGCAAAATGAATCTTGTTTGACATATCTTTACAATTTGATTTAAGAAGCCAAATGAACGAAAAAATTTACATAATAAAAATCGGAGGCAACGTTATCAATGATGAGGAACAGCTATCGCTCTTTTTAAAACAATTTTCTACTATTAACGAAAAGAAGATCTTAGTGCATGGCGGTGGTAAATTGGCTTCAACACTAAGTAAAAGAATGGGTGTTGTGCCCAAAATGGTGGATGGTAGAAGAATAACAGATGCTGAAACATTAAAAGTTGTAACCATGGTTTATGGTGGACTCATAAATAAAAATATTGTCGCGAAATTACAGTCGAATGGATGCAATGCCATTGGACTATCTGGAGCGGATGGAAATTTGGTTACTGCGCACAAAAGAGTAAACAATACGGTAGATTATGGATTTGTTGGAGATATTGATAATATCAATAGTACTTTATTAAAAACCCTATTGTCGACGCAGTTAACACCAGTTATTGCCCCATTGAGTTTTGATAGCGCATTAGCTTCGATACTAAATACCAATGCAGATACTATTGCTTCAGAAATAGCCCAATCATTATCGAATAGCTATAAAGTAAATCTGGTTTATTGCTTCGAAATGCCCGGATTAATGCATGATATTAGTGATCCTCAAAGTAAAATTGATCAATTAAACTTAGACGAAATAGAAAAATTAAAATTAGATAAAGTAATAACTGATGGGATGCTTCCAAAAATCGACAATTGCTCCAAAGCTCTCAAAAATGGCGTACATAAAGTAGTTATCTGTCGCGCAAATGATCTAATAGAAGTCATCAATGGAACTACAAAAGGAACAACAATAAAGAATTGATTTTGAAGAATTTAAAAAAAACATCTATACAATTACTTAAAGACTTAGTATCTACTCAGTCTTTTAGCAAATCTGAAGATAATGCCGCAATAATTATCAGAAAATTCTTGCAACAAAATCATATTGGTTTTATTTCAGAAAAGAATAACACATGGGCCAAAAACAAACTTTTTAGTGAAAACAAGCCCACATTGTTATTAAACTCTCATATTGATACCGTAAAACCAGCAAATAATTGGCTGACAAACCCTTTTGCTCCTATAGAAGAAAATGGAAAAATCATAGGACTAGGTAGCAACGATGCCGGTGCTTCTTTAGTAGCATTAATGGCTACGTTTATTCACTTTTATGAACAAGATCTTCCTTTTAACATCATAATAGCGGCTACTGCCGAGGAAGAAATTTCAGGAAAAAACGGTATCGCTCTAATTAAAGATCAACTAAATGCTGATTTCGCTATTGTTGGAGAACCAACAACAATGAAAATGGCTACTGCCGAACGAGGATTAATGGTTTTGGATTGTGAAGTTTTAGGTGAAGCAGGACATGCTGCGCGCAATGAAGGTATTAATGCTTTATACTTAGCTTTAGAAGACATCAATTGGATAAAAAACCATCAATTTGAAAAAATCTCACCTGAACTAGGTCCCATAAAAATGACTGTAACCATAATTAATGCGGGCCAACAACATAATGTAGTACCTGATAAATGTAACTATACCGTTGATTTAAGAACAACAGCCGCTTACAATTATGAAGAATTGCTTGAAATTATTGACGTCAATACGCATGCTTTAATACAACCTAGATCTACTCGTCTAAAACCTTCTGCTATAAACCCAGATCATCCACTTGTTAAAGCCGCAAGTAACATAGACATTCCCACTTTTGGCTCTTCTACGTTATCAGATCAAGCTCTAATGGATATTCCTTCTGTTAAAATGGGACCTGGAAAATCAGAAAGATCTCATACAGCGGGAGAATTTATATTTATTCATGAAATTGAAGAAGGAATTGACACTTATATTCAATTAATCAATCAATTAAAGGAAGAATTTTAAGCGAAGGAACATATGTTTCTTAAATTTGCTTTTTAATATTCATCAGCAATGGCTAAACTTTGGCAAAAAGGAAATATAGAAATATCAAAAGTATCTCAACTTGTTGAGGCTTTTACTATTGGCAAAGATGCTGAATTAGATACTGCATTAGCTCCTTATGACATACTAGGTTCTTTGGCGCATACAAAAATGTTGGCGTCTATAGGTTTGTTAAATAAAGAAGAATTATCGCAATTAGAAGCTGAATTAAAAAACATTTACAATGAAACGCTTCAACCCAACTTTAAAATAAGTGATGGAATTGAAGATATCCATTCCGAAGTAGAATTTCGTTTAACAGAACGTTTAGGTGAACTAGGAAAAAAAATTCATAGTGGTCGCTCTAGAAATGACCAAGTATTGGTAGATCTCAAGTTATACAGCAGAGATGCTATAAAAAAAGTAGTCGAAAACACAAAAGGCTTATTTGACACACTTATGCAATTAAGCGAACAGCACAAAGATCAATTAATGCCTGGCTATACACACATGCAAATTGCCATGGTCTCTTCTTTTGGGCTTTGGTTTAGCGCTTACGCCGAAAGTTTAGTAGATGATATACACCAATTATATGCTGCATTTATTTTAACTAATAAAAACCCGTTAGGTTCTGGTGCAGGATATGGAGGATCGTTGCCATTAAATAGAAGTTTGACAACAGAACTTTTGGGCTTTGAAAGTCTAAATTACAATTCTGTATATGCTCAAATGAACCGTGGTAAGATGGAAAAAACGGTGGCCATGGCTATGGCTTCATTAGCATCTACCCTTTCCAAGCTTTCTATGGATGTTTGTTTATATATGAATCAAAATTTTGGTTTTATATCTTTCCCCGATGTATTTACCACCGGAAGCAGTATTATGCCGCATAAGAAAAATCCAGATGTATTTGAATTGATTCGAGGAAAGTGCAATAAAATTCAAGGTATTCAAATGCAATTTTCTCAAATCTTAGGCAATTTACCATCAGGGTATCATCGAGATTTGCAATTAATTAAGGAAGACTACTTATTGATGTTTGAGGAAATCAATGCTTGCCTTGAGATTTGCAATCTAGCCATGCAGAACATCATCATAAAAGAAAACATATTAGACGACGATAAATATGCTTATTTATATAGTGTAGAAGCTGTTAATGAATTGGTTAAAAAGGGCGTGCCATTTAGAGAAGCATATATTAATATTGGAAAAGAGATTGAGGCAAACAATTTTAAAAAACCAGATTCAATTAACCATACCCATGAAGGAAGTCTAGGTAATTTGCAATTAGATCAAATTCGCATTGCCATAAATAATGCACTTGCTAAATTTGATTTTAAGCGTTATGAAACTTCATTGGAGGCTTTATTAAGTTAATTAACTTAAGATTTATTATTCATCTTTCGCTTCCCGCACTAAATTTGATTTCGCCTCTTTTAGTGATTGAATGTAGGTGAAATTACCTCCTCCAATTTGACTCATTTCTGTAAGACGTTTCTTTATTTGCTCATTTTCTTCTCCAAATGCCAATACACTAAGTTTAATATCGTTAATACGTCCCTCTTCAATCATTTTTTCCATCTTTACACTTCCCTTTTTGTCAGGAGAGAAAGCGCCATCTGTAGCGAGAATTATTTTGTTATTTCCATCACGAAGTAAATTCTCCTTAGAAGTCTTATATGCCTTATCCAAACCAGCTCCACCTGCCGTTACTCCACCCGTTGTCAATCTATCTATGACAGATTTGATCTTTTTCTTTTCAGATGCAGATGTAGATGGTAAAACCAGACGTGCGGTGGTTGCATAAGTTACAATAGCAATCTTATCTTCTGCTCTGTATAAGTCTACCAAATATTTAAGCGATTCCTTCAATAATGGTAAGCGTTTTGCATCCTTCATTGAACCTGAAACATCTATTAAAAAAACAAAGTTGTTAGCAGCATATCCCTCTAGACTAACTCCCCCACCTAAAATTTCGTTTTCATCAGAGACGGCTTCTTCTATAGGACGACGTTTAACCTTGTATTCCCTATAAAAAGGAGCTTTGATTTTAATAAAACCATTACGATTATAAAACCCTTCTCCCTTAAAAGAAATACGATAGTCTCTATCTTCATCAAATTTCTTTAATTCAAACCTAAACTTTCCATCACTCCCTGTAGTACTTGTAAATTTATTCCCTTTCAGTAGATCAATCGTAATAGAGATACCTTCAACCGGTTTATTTGTCTCATCATCAAAAATAATTCCCTCAAACACCGTTTGAGCGAAAGCGATATTAACGCAACCTATTAAAAATAAAACTTGTAATACTCTTTTCATTCTATAACATGCAATGAAGTTGTTTAGACTTTTTATTTGGACTGCAAATTCTTCTTTTGCACTCACTTTTTAGCTTTTTTAATTCCGTAGCTATGGCTATACAAAGAAAAAAGAGCTTCAATTGAGCACAAAATACTTCTTTTCGCCTTCAAACTAAAAGTCTAAACAACTTCAATACATAAATTATACCATTAATTACTTCTCTACCTTTTCCTCAACAAAAATACAATATTTCCATTGGTGTCTATCTTTTGAACATCTGAGAAAACATCATTAAGTTTTTCTAAAAAAGCATTATTGTTTAACGCTTCATCCTCATTTCTATTTAATTGGCTAAAAAGGACAATTCCTTCTTTACTTAGTTTCTTATTTAATAGCTGTAAGAATTGATTTTGCTTAAATGAATCAGGAGTAAAATCATTGACAAATATATCCATACATATTAAATCAAAAACCTCATCTGTATTTTCCAAGTAATTTGCTCCATCATCAATAAACAATTTTATTTTTTGAGCATCATAGTTAAGATACTTATTAAACAAATATGCTGTTCTCTTGTCATTATCAACGCCAAAAACATTCGAATAACCAACTTCATTACGACTCATTAGATCTAAAATACTTCCTATGCCAAATCCCAAAAGCAGCACATTTTCAAAATGTCTCTTTGCAATAAAAGAATGTTTTAGTGCTTTTGCATAAGAGCTATAATACTTCCCAAAGGAATATATCGCATCGGTGGTCGACAATTTAAGTACTCCTAAAGAAATAGAAAGTTTTAATACCTCATCGTCATCGCTATCGATCTCCTCAATGTCTATTTCAAAAAAATAACTTAAGAAACGTTTCCATCGAGGAATGTTTTTAATAATTTTTTCGTTATCAATCAATTAGGTCCGCATATTTTATTTTTGCTAATTTAGATCAATGAAAGTTTATTACCCTAAAAGTCATATGAAATTTTCTACACTATTGATACTTATCGTATTAACTAGCCAATTGAGTTTTTCGCAACGAAAAGCACCTGTTGAAAATGATGAGACATCTAAGATAACAAGATGCCATACAATGAAATATGAGCAAAAAAGAAGAGCTCAAGATCCCAGCATAGGTAGTTTAAATGATTTTGAGAAACTATTAACTTCCAAAATAAAGCAGTACAAAAGTGATTTAAGAAATAAGAGAACAACAGCTACCACGGTTACTATTCCTATCATATTTCATATTATTCACAATGGTGAGCATATTGGTGAAGGAGCCAATATTGATAACGTATATATTAATGCACAAATTGAACAACTGAACAATGATTATGGGCGAAAAGTGGGTACCTCCGGCTTTAATAATCATGCTGATGGAGCCAGTTTAGATATTCAATTCTGTCCAGCTACTGAAGACCCTTCTGGAAATGCCCTTACTATTCCCGGCATCAACCGTATTAATAGAAACTCATTGGGTTGGAGTGCACCACCTTATGGAGAATGCAGTGGTACTGATTTCGATGAGACCTATATAGAAACAACACTTAAGCCTCAATCTATATGGCCTTCGCATAGATATTTTAATGTTTGGGTGACTGATTTATCTTGTGGAACGCTTGGCTATGCCCAGTTTCCTAACAACTCCACCTTGCAAGGTTTTCCATCTAACAATGGATCGAGCAATACCGATGGAGTAGTTGTGAATTATTGGACCATTGGAAGCACTTCTATTCCTTATCCTGGAACAAATACTCGATACAATAAGGGTCGAACACTAACACATGAGACCGGGCACTGGCTGGGTTTATTACATACATGGGGTGACGGTAATTGTATCTTTGATGACCTTTGTGATGATACACCAAGATGTAATGGTGAAGTTTACGCACAATTTCCGGCCTGCGAGGGTCCGGTTCAATGCAATGGGAATACACGAATGATAGAAAATTATATGGATTATAGTGACGATGCCTGTATGAACATTTTCACAAATGATCAAAAAACAAGAGTCCAAACAGTTTTAGTAAATTCTAAGTCTTTATTAAGCAATTCAAATATTTCTGATTGCAATAGTTTGATTGCCGAGTTCACTACCTCTAAAAAAAGTATCAATATTGGAGAAATGATACAGTTTACAGATCAAAGTGAAAGCAAAAATGGCATTTCTAATTGGTTGTGGGATTTTGGAGATGGAAATACTTCTACCACTCAAAATCCGCAAAATACTTTTAATACAAAAGGGATTTATACTGTATCTCTAACTGTTACGGACAACGAAGGAAACTCTGACACTTATTTTCTAACCATTGCAGTTGAAGAAGGAACTACCTACAACCATCTTAATGGAGGAACCTTAACAACAATTGACGCTAGTACTATATCTGATGGAACAGGTATAATATCTGGGCACAACAGCTTTAATGACTTAGCGAAAGCAGAATACTTCTCTGAAGCAAGTCAAGGAGACCGATTAATTGAGGTAGATTACTATTTTAAAACTGCTACTGGCAATGAAATCGAGTTTGTAATTTGGGATGATAATAACGGGCAGCCAGGTGCAATTTTAGCCAATAAAACGGTGCTTATTTCTTCCATATCAACCTCAGGAGCTACAACAGTAGACTTTGGAGATGTTATTTTAAATGGTCCTTTTTATGCTGGTTTCTTTTTAAATACATTTGACGGTTCAAATGTGGCCCTTTATACAAATAGTAATGGGGAAACCACTCCAACTACAGCGTGGGAATTGTGGAGTTTTGACAATATGTGGTATCCATTTAACGATGGCACTGATGCAACGTGGGAAACAGATATATCACTTGCTATTTATGCAACCCTGATCGGCAATTGTCCACAAAAACCAACAGTGTCATTTTCCGAACCTTCTAGTCTTCTGGCTTCCTCTTCAAGCACGGGTACTTATCAATGGTTTTTTAATGGTAGTGCTATTGATGGGGCCAACAGCAACACTTACAATACTTCCGAGGTATATGGGAATTACTTTGTAACACTTACGGGAAACAATGGATGTAAGACATCTTCTGATGTTTTTAGTTTCAACTCATTTGTTACCAGTATTTTAGACAATGCATTCAATGCCTCTATAAAAGTATTTCCAAATCCGGTAAAATCTATACTTAACATTGACTTTGGTGAACAAACCACTTTCGGAATTGAGATCTCTTTAATTTCGACATTAGGACATGAAGTAAAAAGAAGACTATCTAATGGCCACAAAATAGGAACAATCAATCTCTCCCCTTTAACCAATGGCGTTTATTTTTTGAGAATAAAATCTCCTGAAGGAAAATTTGCCTTAAAAAGGATTGTTAAAAATTAAAAGAAAGGAATATTCCTAAAAGGAATTATAATATCAATAATTTACTATTAGATTTCCGACAAGTACATTAGAAGATTCTCCTCCTCCTTCTATAGAAAACAGCATTTTATACATTCCAGGAGACAGATATTCATTAAAGCGAATACTTGATGTCAATGTATTTATGAATTTTGAAGGAAGTACTCTTTTACCCATTATATCAAAGATCTCCATACGTGCATTTTTGCCTACAAACTCTAAAGGAATATCTACTTTAAAACTTCCGTTATTGGGATTAGGAGCAATAGACGTTTCTCCCACTACATTATATCCTAACCCACTAACGATATCGTTACAATCAATTAGACGATAGCAAAATCTTTCAATCTTGCTAAGCGTACTATCTAACACCATTTGATCAAAAATGATATCTATTGGATTATTTGAAAAAAGTGCTTGTAAATTAAACCCTAAAAAAGGAACATGGCCATATCCTCCCCAAGTATCTAAATAGCTATCCATTCCAAGTTCATTTGCTTTAATATTAATGGGGTAGCTCCCCATTAATTTAGGCAAATTGGATAATCCAAATGGCCTGTTTACATTGTAAGGAACTATGCCATCTCTGGTTCCATGAAAGTGTAACATTGCAGGGTATTCATCTTTCTTATAGGCTTTGATCCAACTTGTGTCCAAAATGGCACCTGAAATATTAATTAGCCCAAGTACATTTGCACCACAGTATTTATTATCCAATAAAGCCTGTGTGTTAGGTTCTACCTCTAAGATCCAATCACGATATTGAGGAGGCAACCAAGCAACACTATCTAAGAATACTGCTTGTATAAAACTTACAGCTCCGGCCGAAACGCCTCCAATAATAACTTTATCAGGATCTGCTCCATATGGATTATACTTAATTGTTGTATCCATTATACTACAAGTAGCATCTCTAATATCGATTAATGCCCGACCCACAGCCTTTACCATATTTTCTTCAGACAATAATGAGAATGGAGAGGGTTCTTCTCTATACTCAACAGATATAACCACATATCCTCTTTTAACCAAATCTTGAGCTATCCTAACAATATCAGGGCTTTTTTGATTTATAAAATCTATATATCCTCCACCATGAGCCAGCATAATTGCAGGTCTATTGCTTACCGTATCCCCCTTTGGCAAATACACATCATAAGCCAAATTTTGCCATTTACCATCACTACGCTGTTTCCTCGCATATACGATTTCATTGAGGACTTCATAATCATCAAAAATCAAATTTTTATAACGACCATCAAGACAATCAATTTCTTGCGAGTAGGCATTAAAACTGGAAAATAAAAATGCAAAAAAAATAAAGTAGAACTTTTGCATAAGTCTTGTTTGACCTCAATTTATGAAAATTTAGCAAAAAAAGGAAAGTCAACATTTAATGCTGAGATCCAAAAAATATACTTTTCAAGCTCTATTCTCTAGAAAAAGAATAATCCTTTTCTACTTTAGCAATGCGAGTTTTAAAACATTTATACCAGTGAGAACGTCCCTTCTCTCTAGCAAAAGTATGCTCCGCATTTTGTTTCCACCTCTTTATATCTTCTAGTGATTTCCAATAAGAAACGGTGATTCCAATTTCTTGTCTTGCAAATTCGACTCCTAAAAAGCCGTCTTGTTTTTTAGCTAGCTCAATCATCCTCGTTGACATCAGAGCATAACCATCATCAATATCTGTTCTTATAGAACAAAATATAACTGCATAATATGGTGGAGAAGGTGTATTAGCTATCATCACTTTGTTTGCGAAGCCCTAAATCTATCTTTAAACTCTTCCATTCTGAATTCGAAGTTATTCTTTGCTGATTTAGTACCATAAGTGAACTCATATATTACTCCTTGCTGCTTACTACTTATTTGTCGATTCTTTGAAGCAGCTATTGCATCATTAAATTTAGAATCTGAAGATATTAGCTTAACAACATTTCTTCTATACTCTATAAAATACCACTCCCCAGATGTTGTTTTAAAAAGAAGTTTCATGCCATTTCCTCCTCTTTTATTAGCAAACTCAACATAACATTTAATTTGATGATCAATCTCTTTCCCATTCACTACGCTGAGTCCTACCTTATCAAATCCCTTAAGGGAGCCATCCATAGGATCCCAATATAGCTTAACATCTGTCAACAACATCTTGTACGGGAACCCTTCCGGCAATCTAAACAAACCATCTTCTTCAATTCCTGCTAATACTTCTGTAGCAGCTGTTTTATTTGGTAACAAATTGTATATCGCTTTTTGAAATAAAGGTTTTTTATAGCTAATTGCTAAACCGGCATCATTGAATCCGGGAATGTCTTTTTGCAATCTATACCAAACACCCTCATCCAGCCAAAAGTCTAAAGCGATGGTCGCTTTAATCGCCATGTCGCCACTGGCACCCTTATAATCTGCTTCCCCATAGGCCAAGCATTTAAATTTGCTCTGCGCTCCTAACAAGTCTAATTTTCCTGAAGCCCATATATCTTTAGAATTATCATTATATGTCATCAAATCCCCGTAAGCATTATTTCCCGCCAAAGTTTCTTTGCTTCCAATCCTATATATTCCAGAAGCTCTATCCATTTCCATTATACCCGCACCCTTATGTATCACAAGATCATGCTTAGAGTATGGTGCACGCATAATTGCAGGATACACACTTTGTTCATCAGCATTAACCATAATGCCTGAAAAGATATCTTCCTTAGAATCATTTTTAAGCCCATCTACTGCAATTGTAGGTTTATTAGGATCTACAGGTTGTTTTAGTTGAAACCAATCTGTCTGATCCGCTCCCGCTTTTAAATCTAATTTTGCATAGCCATCAAACTCTATATTCTCACTCTTTGAGTCTAGTAAAAGGTTTCCTTTATAATAAAGTAAATCTTCTAATTTAAAATTCTCATTATCCTCAATCCTTCCAACTCCATAAACGGAATATTTATACACATCTTTGTTACTCTTTTTCTTTGAATTATATAAAACCGTATCGATCTTAACAGACAACTCTGGAATACTTACTTTCTTAAAAGAGTTGGCCCCTGTTTTAAGATTAATTGTTCCAGATCCAGTAAACTTTTTACTATTCTCTAAAATAATTGAAGCATTTTCAATAGTATGATATTCTTTTTCCGCATTTAATATTAGCGTAGCACCTTGCATCTCTCCGAACTCCCCTTCCGCATCAACAGTTAGTTCTTGATTGGGAGGAATAATCTTTGAATCTGCTACATATAATGCAGAAACACCACTGGCTTTTAATTCATTGGTTGTTAAATCATAAACTCCTTTACTAGCAACAAATTTTAAAGAATCTTTTGAAGGATTTAAGGACTGGAAGTATTGTTCCTTTTGCCCAGAATTTGCGAACTCCACTTTTTTATTATTACCATCCCATGTAAATTCTGCGGCATTCGTTACATAATTAGGAAAAGGGAAAAAAGTGGATATTGAATCTTTTAAAGCTTTAACATTTGTTTTGTTTGTCTCAATGTTAGCCTCTACTTGAATATGATTTGCTACTATTACGGCTGTATCCAAAGCCATTCCATTGAGCTGAAAGTTGGCATGTTCTGAACTAAAACCTGACGAAGAAAAATCTATTTTATTGGCTTGTAGTTTTGCTCCTTGCCATTCCACTCCTCCTTCACCAAAAATTTTATCCTTGTTAAGAATCAATCTATCTCCATTATAGTTAGCATTTCCTTCAAACATGGTAAATTCTTTATTATATCTACCAATCATTAAACTATCTTTTTTAGGAGCCCATGAAAATTCTGCTGAATCGATTTCTACACTTGGAAAATCATATGCATTTCCTGTAGAGATTTTAAATCCATTTAAAACTGCATATGTAGTGTTTTCAAACAATCTAAAATCAGATGAGTTAAATACAATTCCTTTATAAATCAACTCGCCATCTCCCTTCAAATAACTCCCATTAAGCATTAAATTATTTGAGAAGTCTCCTTTCCCATCGTATATTTTTATACCTGGTTTTGGAATAACACTTTTAAACCCAAGTGTTCTATTTTTAAGCACTCGTAAATCAACTTTCGTATCTGATATTATCCCATCTGCCCTGACAATGCCTGGAAAAGAAGTTGTTGAAACATCAAACTTATCTAGATTCTCAAAGGTGAAGGGCATAATTGCCACACGCAGATTATTTTTTGAATAAACGGAATCTCCATCTATTATAGGGTTATAATATACATTAGCCGTATCCTCGTTAACGAAATATGGGTATTCTGGATAATCTTCTTTACCTGATTTATTGTTTTTTTCATCGATAAATAACTGCCCACTTATATCACTAATAACCGTTCTAACGGGAAGTTCTATAGGATGTCCACGGCTATCTTTTTTATCGGTGGGGATGTAAATCATCAATGTGTCTAACAAATCAAAATCCATTTTGAAACCCTCATAATCAAAGACTATATCCTTACCAATAAATTGAACTCTACCTGCTTGCACTTCTCCATTAAACTTAATATCTCTATCTTCTTGCAATGCAATCTCTCCACCTAAAGGAAACGCTCCTACTGCCTTTCTCCTACTAACAGGAAAAGATTCGACTCCTGAAAAATCAATTTCTTTATTTTTCAGATCAATTCGGCCATTCACCCTTACATTACTAGAAGTAAACTTTAAATTGTCGTAATCTCGTTCTTCTTTTGAAGCAGCAATATATAGATTAGCCTTATCTAGAATTTTAATGGTCTGATTAAATCGATTGTAAATAATAAATCCATCTTGGGATAGTCGTTGTAAAAGACTTTCTTGAGCTTCCCTTGTCATTCCAGGATATGCAGAGGTCAAATCTTCAACAGTAACTTCAACATCACTTGCTCCATAACTAAAAGAACTTAAAATGTTTAGGGGATTAGCTCCTCCCATTTGATATTTAACTTCATCTCCCATCCTATAATAATCATGAGATTCTATAAGTACTGGTTTTTGGGAGGTTGCAGACAATGATCTAATGGTCATAAATGAAGAATCAATGTGCCAACTAATCTGATCTCCATAAATATTCATAACGTAAAACGAGCTTGAAAACGGCGCTTTTCCAAGACCTTTAGCTTTTCTACCTGTTGAAATAATTCTTTTAGTTACATCATACTTAAACTCCACTTCAGGATGTGCTATTGAATTATTGTCTTCAAGAATATAGTCGATCATGGCTTTTTCTGCTAACACTCTTTGAAAATCAATAATCATAATACCTCTTGACCTTGCTTCCATTCGTCCTCCTTGCTCTTTGCTTTGAACTACTGCAAGCGCCAATTCCTCTCCATCATCTCTCACTACCAACCTGTCCCCTATAATATTCAATTGACCTTCTAATTCAATCTCTGGAGATATTTCTTCTACTTTGACGCGTTTATTCTTAGAAGCATTGAATTTTGGGAACTCCATATTATTCTTAGGCTTCGTAGAATAGATCTTATCAGTGAACTTTCCAATTACTTTTTCTTTGACATAAGGTGTAAAAGTAAGCAGAGCTGAATCTGCTGAGAATTGGTTTTTTGTTGCGTTAAAAGTATAATCAAAAAGGTCGCAATATGTTTTTTGTGGGTCATAGCCTGCTCTGCCAAAATCAACCTTTCCTGTTTTACCATACCATGTATTATTAATGGCACTAAAAAAACCAGTTGCATTTTTAATAATAACGCTATCACCTTTAGTTGCTTGGGTTAATGTGGCATTTGAGAAATTTATTATTGGCCCTTTATCCCCAACTTCCATTGTGTAACTTCCTTCAAAGAACCAATTTCTAGTTTTTGATGCATATAACTTTTTATCTACAGCAAAAGCGGTAACAAACTTTGAATAATTTTCTGCTTTTTTATAGCCTGTTCCTCCTTTTTCTAAGACCCAAATAAGCCCCTTTAAATGTTCTGCAAGGTCATTCTTTTTTTCCGAAGCTGCTGCTTTATTAATCATATTAGTAAAAAGAAAAAAAGTGGGATATGTTCTAGCCCTTTTCTTAAGTAAGATGTTTGATGCTTTTTTAACCGATGCTTTTTGGTCGGTGGATAAAGAAGTAAAAATACCTTCAAACTCCTCAACAGCCTTTTTATTATTAGTGTTGCTTGAACTTCCTACATAAGTAACATAGGTTTTAAGAAATTCTTCATCACTCTCAGGAAATACCTTAGGTGTTTGAGACCATCCATTTAAGAATAATGTCAAAGCAAAAAATAAGCTTAAATACTTCATTAATTTAATTTTTATACAAAATATAGTTGTAAGGTCGATTCAATTAGTTAATGCGTATCAAAGATGCCGCCAACCAATCACCTTTCCTTTTCAAAGTGTTGAAAATCAACCCACTTTCCAAAGCCTTTTCTCCAATGAGTTTGGCATCCTCTAATAGAAACCCGCTGATTAACAAAATACTGTTTTCTGACATATATTTTACAATAGTCTTAAGGTGTTCAAGCAAATAATTTCTATTAATGTTTGCCAGAATCACATCAAAAACCTTTTCCTCGACCATCTCTTCTAACTCTCCTAGAACAATTTTTATACCATCTACCTCATTCAGTTCAATATTTTCAAGCGCATTTTCAGAACACCATGGATCATTATCTATTGCAACCACCGATTCAGCCCCTATCATTTTTGCCAGAATAGACAGGATTCCCGTTCCAGAGCCAATATCTAAAACGCTTCTCCCTCGCACCAATATATCGGACAAAAGAGACGCCATCATATACGTTGTTTCATGATGTCCCGTTCCAAATGACATTTTGGGTTGTATGATTATATCATACTTATAACTATTATTATCTTTTAAAATGTAAAAAGGAGGGCGAATAATTATATTATCAATAATCACAGGATCAAAGTTTTGCTCCCACAACTCATTCCAGTTTTTTTCAGGTAGTGTTTCCACATCATATTTCAAGTTCATGGATCCTTTGATCACCTTGTCTAAATATGCCTTGTTAACAGTATCCGTAAAAATCTCCTCTGATAAGTATATGTCTAATACTGTTTCTTTCTCTTCAAATCCCTCAATCGCAATAGGTTCCAACATACCAATAACCAACTCTTGTTTATCGGGAGAGATACCAGATATAATTATTTTAAGTGTTGGCATTAATTAAAGTGCCTTTAAAATAGAAAGAAAATCTGCCGCCTGAAGAGAAGCCCCTCCTATTAACCCACCATCGACATCTTGTTGTTCAAATAGGTTTTGAGCATTTGAAGGCTTACAACTTCCTCCATATAAAATGGTAGTTTTTTCTGCTATGCCACTCCCATATCTTTCCTGAATCATGTTTCGAATAGCTGCATGTACTTCCTGCGCTTGTTCAGGAGATGCTGTTTCCCCAGTTCCAATAGCCCAAATGGGTTCGTATGCTATTATACAATTCCTAAATTCAACTTCATTCAAATGAAACAACCCATTTTCTAGCTGACTTTTAATAAAGGCCACGTATTTCCCTGACTGTCTTATCTCTAAAGACTCCCCGCAACAAAAAATAGGACTTTGCTTTTCATTCAATACTGCTTTAACCTTTGCAGCCAACATTTGATCTGTTTCATTAAAATAAGAACGACGCTCGGAATGTCCAATTATTACATAATCTATTCCAATGGATTTAAACATTGATGCCGAGAGTTCTCCCGTATAAGCCCCTGAGCTTTTTTGATGACAATTTTGTGCCGCTAGGTGGATAAAGGGTTGATTGGTCACATCCTTTTTAAAAGCATTTAAATAAATAGAAGGTGGCGCAATAATTATCTTCTTATGCCCCTCTAATTCGATTTCATTTATCCCTTCTATAATCGCTTGAAAAAGACTTTGTGCTTCCTCTAAGGTTTTATTCATTTTCCAATTTCCTGCTACTATTTTTCTGCGCATATCAGTTATAATTTCTGAATTTAGATGTTTCGTTATATATATATATAAGCAATTCTTTATCCTCCTCAGTAAAGGGAACGTTACGGCGTTTCATCATATTCTCAGCCATTTCATAAACTTTATCCATTCTAAATTCAATAAAGCCCTTTGCCCCACCCCATGAAAATGAGGGGACAAATTTTCTAGGAAAACCACCACCAAAAATATTGGAAGCCACACCAATGACAGTTCCTGTATTAAACATTGTATTTATTCCTGATTTTGAATGGTCTCCCATTATCAATCCACAAAACTGTTGACCAGTTCTAACAAAACCTTCTTTTTTATAATCCCAAACTTTAACCTCCCCATAATTGTTTTTCAGGTTAGAATTATTGGTATCGGCACCTAAATTGCACCATTCTCCCAGCACCGAATTCCCAAGATAACCATCATGTCCTTTATTGGAATAGCCCATTAAAATGCTATTGCTAACCTCCCCACCAACTTTACAATATGGACCAATAGTCGTATCGGCATAGATTTTAGCTCCCATCTTAACCACCCCATGATCACATAACGCAAATGGGCCTTTAATAATGCTCCCTTCCATTACTTGAGCATTTTTACCTATATAAACAGGACCTTCCATTGCATTGATAGTGGCACATAGCACTTTTGCTCCTTCCTCAACATAAATGTTTTCTGCACCTAGAATGGTATTGTTTTCTCCAAGTTCATCACCATTAGCAATTAGCTGAATAGCCTTTATATCCCATCTTATCTGATCACCATTTTGAAGAAATAAATCCCATAAATAATTGATTTTATCAATTGAACTGATCTTTTTACCATCTCCATTAAGGGCACTACTTTTCAAATCTTGTAATGATCTAATCGAATCTTCACTTCTAAAAGCCAGCAACTCATCATCCTTCCACAGACTTTCATTTATTTGCATATCTAAAATCTGCTCTATATTTTGTTTCGAAGGAAAACAGGAAGCATTGATATATAGATTATCTTCTGAAAAAAGCAACTCATACTTATATTGGAGATATGGTTGTGAGAGTACATAATTTTTTTTCGAAAGTGCCCCCTGCCATTTCTCTCTCAACGTTAAAATACCTATTCTCAAATCGGCAATACTCCTTGTATAAGTGAGTGGGAGCAATTGCTCATGCGTTGCTCCATCAAATAAGATAATGTTTGGTATCGCCATACTAATCTTGTTTCTACAAATAAACTCTTATTATACTTTAAAATTGCTTCTAATTGAAATTACAAAGTTCTAATGTACATTCAGGGTTAAAAATAAAAAAGCCCTCCTAAAAATAGGAAGGCTTTACAACTTATTATTAAAAAGAAATTTAATCTTCTTTTACTTCTTCAACAGCAACATCCTTATCAACAGGTGTCGCTTCTTTCCCTCCTTTCTTCTTACCGTATTTCTTAAAGAACTTATCTACTCTACCTGCAGTATCTACAAACTTCATTTTACCAGTATAAAAAGGATGTGACATATTAGAAATTTCTAATTTCACCAATGGGTATTCATTACCATCCTCCCATTGAATAGTATCTTTTGTAGGCGCACAAGATTTACCCATGAATGCATAGTCACATGAAAAATCTTTAAAAATGACTGTTCTATAATTTTCAGGATGTATTCCTTTTTTCATTTCTTCAACTTTTTGGAGCTGCAAAGATAATAAATTCTATTTGGATAGCTAGCACGATAGTGTTTCAAAAGCGTTTAAAAGAATATTAAGTTTGTTAAAATCTAGACCTGTTAGGTTGGACCTAACAGGTTCACGCAACTTTCATATGTAGATCACCTACTTTTGCAATATAATAACAATGAAAATAAACAATTACCCTTCTTGGGCTATCTTGTAATTTACCATCTAATTTATCGGCAACAAACCTATCATTACCTGTTTTTAATCGTTCTTCAATTTCAGCAATTGTTATCTTCTAATTCTCATTTATGTTACAATTGTATATCTAAAATTGGTTCTATCGGTTTTGGAATAAGTTCTGGATCGTCATTAATCATTTGTCGAATGTCAATTTCAATACCTCTTGACATGGTAGTTATTGGTATGTCATTAGGATTTCCTTCAAACGGATTTTCTGTTGTTTCACCAATACGTTCCATAGTGTGAAAAATCCATGAAACAATAACTGTAAAAGGAACTGTAAACCATATAAAATAGGTCCCTATAAACTCAACTATTGCATGTATGGGGCTAGAATGTACCTTCATATGTTCTCTAATATCATTTACCACAGACAGGCCTATTTTTTCAAATTCATGCATCATTCCAAGTGGTAAGAGTATAATAAAAACCCATACAAACATGAAATTTAATGTGGCAAATTGACGAGGATAAGGAAAGTTTTTAATTCGCTCTACCTTTCCTTGTAACGTAAAAAACTCAGTGAGCATACTCTGCATTTCCATGTGGCGGAAATCATCAATTAAATCTTCTTGTTTTAATCTTTGTAAGTGACTAGATTGTAAATTTAAACAGGCTGCTTGTTTATTCTTTTTACTTAAGATTTCTTTCTTTTCAGATTCAGTGACATAACCATCTAATTCCTCCTCTAATGAATACTTCCATTCTTTTACTTCTATTTTTGACATATACTCCTGATCGGATTTATCCAGCTTACTTACCTCCCAAGGTTTATGTTGTCTAAGTGCATGCCTGAGACTTGTCATCCATGCAACATGTCTCATTACCATTTCTTTTCTAATGTTAAACAATTCTCCCTCAGCTAAAGGATTTTTAGTACGTTCATTAGTAATGAAATAATTAATCATTAAAGTAAATGATCTAGAAGCATTAACAATACCTCCATAAATTTTTCTGGCTTCCCATAATCTATCATAAGAAGCATTGTTTTTAAAACTTACAATAAAAGCAACTGCTGTTCCTACCACACCAATAGGCAACCATGGAAGGTGAAGCCAGTATAATCCTAATCCCTTGTAAAGAAAAACAGGAATAGAGCCAATTATAATAAACTTATAAATGTTTCTTCTAGTCCATTTCATCATGCCCAAGAATGGGAACTTTCTCTTAGTGTACATTAATCTTAATTTACTATTTCAAATTGCAAATTTATTTGATTAGTTCGATTCCTAAAGTAATTAGCAGTTTTTTATTCTTTGAAAAAAGAGAACAAACATATAGGTTAAGGCAACAGACCTGTACCTACAAGCAATGTTAATAACATCTCCTCTTGGCAAATTGATAGTTTATTATCGACCTAACAGGTCCAATAATTGTTGTATCTTAAGTAACAAGTAAATTACTGTAATGCAAGCATCAACCAAATGGCGAAGATTAAATGGACAACAAATTCTATCTCCTATTAAGGAGGTTATTGAAAAAGCTATTAAAAGAGAGATTGCCAAGGGGTATAAGCTTAAAGTTTGCATTGGTACAGATTCTCAAGTTTATGGTGCTCGAGTGGAATATGCCACGGTAATAGTCATTCTGAGGGAAGGTCGAGGTGGCTTTATGTTTATCAGTAATAAAAAGGAAGCCAAGCGTAACATTAGTATTAAAGAGCGTATGCTTAATGAAGTAGCGATGTCCATTGACATCGCTTATAAGCTTTGTGACTTATTTGATAAATATGACATCGATCTAGAGGTTCATGCAGACATCAATACCAATCCACAGTTTAAATCTCATCCTGCTCTAAGTGAAGCAATGGGCTATATTTTAAGTATGGGTTTTGTATTTAAAGCAAAACCAGACGCCTTTGCCAGTAGCAGTTGTGCCAATAAAATGGTCTAACCACACTATAAATTAGAAAGCTCTACATCGATTCATTTACTATTGATTCAATATAATTCAACACATCGTCTCTACCTAATTTATTATGGGCACTTGTCAAAAAGATTGGAGGTAGAGTTGCCCATTGTTTTTTGAGTTCCGCTTTAAAAGCCATTGTATTTTTTCGAGCTAAATTACTCTTTACTTTATCTGCCTTAGTAAAAATAATAGAGAACGGCACCTCCTTTGCCCCCATCCAATTGGCAAATTCCAAATCAATTTTTTGTGGTGGGATTCTAGTATCTACCAATAAAAAAGCCGTTTGCAATTGCTTTCGATCCGCTAAATATGATTTAATCCTATTATTAAAGGCTGCTCTTTCTTTTTTAGAGACTCTAGCATAACCATAGCCCGGCAAATCAACCAAAAACCACTGTGCATTCACTTTAAAAAAATTAATGTGTCTCGTTTTCCCAGGTGTATGAGAAACCCGTGCTATGCTTTTCTTGTTTAAAAGCATATTGATTAAACTAGATTTTCCAACATTTGACCTGCCAATAAAAGCAAACTCATGAAAATCTTCATTAGGGCATTGGCTCAACTTAGTAAAGCTACCGGTAAAACTGACTTCTTTAACAATCACAGTAAATTTGATCTTTGTTTAAACCTAAAAGTAAGATAAAAGTAAATTAAGCTTTTAACTTTGAAGCAGTTTTATGGGAAACCACGACAAAATAGTACCCTACGATAATGGGCAGGATAAAAAAAATCAGGTGGCTAATATGTTTAATAACATAGCACATAGCTATGATTTTTTGAATCATTTCTTTTCTGTTGGTATTGATAAGATATGGAGAAAAAAAGTGGTAAAAATTGCATCACAAAATGCTCCAAATAGAATTTTAGATGTTGCTACCGGAACCGGTGATTTAGCTATCGCACTATCTAAAACAGGTGCCTCAGAAATTCAAGGTATTGATATTTCAAGTAGGATGCTAGAAATCGGGAGAAAAAAGGTTGACAAAGCAGGACTTACCCAACAAATTGTATTAAATGAAGGTGATGGGGAACAAATTGCATTTGACACAGATTATTTTGACTTAGTAACTGCCTCATTTGGTGTTAGAAACTTTGAAAATCTAGAGAAAGGGTTGTTAGAATTTAGGCGAGTGTTGACAAATAATGGACAATTGTTAATACTCGAGTTCTCTAAACCTAATAATTGGCTTTTTAGAAAGTTATACTATTTCTATTTTTGCAACGTTTTACCTTTCGTAGGAAAATTAGTCTCTAAAGACAAAAGTGCATACCATTATTTGCCTGAGTCAGTAAAGGCGTTTCCCGATGGAAAATCTTTTATACAAATTTTAGAAAAAACAGGTTTTAGAAATATTGAATGCATCCCGTTAACTTTTGGAATAAGCTCAATTTATTTAGCAAGAAAATAGTCGTTATAGTTTCTTTGCTAACTTTTCCTATGATCTGTAGTGCACAGTATCAGGTTATAGAAAATGATATCCGTCTACAGAAAAGAAAGATAAAATTTGGAATTCATCTAGGATATACTATTCAAGATTTTAAAATTGTTCGCAGCCAATCTTTTGTTGAAAGTGATAGTATTTTAGCCATCAACACTCCTGCAAGCACTGGCTTTGGTATTTATATACTTTCAAGCGTTAGATTACATAAGAATTTAGAATTTAGATTCATACCTGGAGTCACCCTAGGGCAAAGGCAACTGGACTTCACCATTGAAAATGGAACAACAGAAGAGCAAATATTGGAAACCACAACAGTGGAGTTCCCTTTTAATTTAAAGTTTAAGTCTGACCCTATAAAAGACTTCCGATTTCATGTGTTTGCTGGGATAAAATACAGTTTAGATTTGGCTTCAAAGTCTCAAAAAAGGAATGAAGAAGATGTTATTAAGCTTGAAAGAAATGACCTTTCCATAGATTATGGAGTGGGTTTTGAAGTCAATTTCCCCTATTTTATTTTAGCTCCAGAATTTAAAGTCTCGAATGGTCTATTTAATGTTCATGCACCAACAGAAGGCTTACAAATTAGTAATGCCATAGAAAAACTCTTTAACAGAACCTTTACTATTTCTCTTGTTTTTGAAGGTTAGTGTAAAGTACTGTCCTACCCTCCCACTAACATCCCTGCAATAGTTGCTGTAAGAAAACAAGCAATGGTTCCTCCAATTAAAGCCTTAACACCTAAAGCTGCAAGCTCTGATTGTCGACTTGGAGCTATGGCTCCTATTCCTCCAATTTGAATTCCAATCGATGCAAAATTAGCAAACCCACAGAGTGCATAGGTGGCTATTATAATAGACTTTTGATTTGTAATTACTCCGGTGCCTTTTAATTGTCCTAATGATGCATATGCAAAAAATTCATTCAATATTGTCTTCTCGCCCAGTAGCTGTCCTACTGCTACTATATCTTCTTTAGCTACACCAATTAACCATGCAATAGGTGAAAAGACCAATCCAAGTATATACTGAAGTGTAAATCCTTTATACATGCCATTTGTTCTTTCTGCAATGATCTCATTGAGCCCCGTCCACACCCCTATCTTTTCTTGTAGAAAGTAATTAAACATAAACATAAAAGCGGTAAAAACTAATAACATAGCACCTACGTTTACTGCTAATCTTAAACCATCTTTAGTACCATTGCTAATAGCATCCAGCACGTTAGAACCTACTTTATCTCGAGGCACCCTTAAATCTTTGTCTAATGCGTCTTTATTCGTCTCCGGAAACAGCATTTTAGCTACCAATAATGCTGCAGGCGCTGACATTATAGATGCCGTTAACAAATGAGTTGCAAACTCTTGTTGAGAGGCTTCATCACTACCTCCTAAAAAACCAATATAAGCTGCCAAGACTCCCCCGGCAATGGTAGCCATTCCTCCAGTCATCAAAGTCATTAGCTCCGACTTAGACATTTTGTCTAAGTAAGGTTTTACGACTAATGGTGCTTCTGTTTGACCAATGAATATATTTGCTGCTGCCGCCAAGGACTCTGCGCCCGTTAAACGCATCGCTCTCTTCATTACCCAGGCAATTCCATAAATAACCAATTGCAAGAAGCCTATATAATACAGAAAGGAGCTCAATGCCGAAAAGAAAATAATCGTGGGTAAAACTTTAAATGCAAAGATATATCCTACGGTAAAAACCTCACTTGTTACTCCATCATAAAGCTGAGTAACATCAGGCCACTTACCAATAACGAATTCAGCACCAGCATCAGAAAATTTTAATATATCAACAAAGAATTTACTTATACCATCAAAAACACTTCTTGCAAAAGGAACTTTCAATACTAATAATGCAAATATGATTTGTAACCCTAAACCAATAATTACTAATCGCCAGTCAATTTTTTTCCTGTTGTTACTAAATAAGAATGCGATTAATAACAAACCTAAGATTCCAATAATACCACGTATAATATCCATAAAACTATTTGGGCGCCCTAAAAATAAGGAAGATACTCACTATTCCGAAAATAATATTGGGAATCCAACTACCCAATATCGGGTCTAAGCTTCCTTTAGTAGAAAATACTGCTGAGAATTGCTGCAGTAACACATATAAACCACTTATTAGGAGCCCAGATACAATGTAAATCCCCATTCCATTCCTAACTTTTTTTGTAGTCATTGATACTGCAATCAATGTCAAAATAATTGTTCCAAAAGGTACAGCAGTACGACGATATTTCTCTACCTCATAAAATTCTACATCTGTTGCTCCTTTTCGCTTTTCTTCAGCAATATAGGCCTCTAGCTCAGGGGTGGTCATCGCTTCTTTATAATCTATTTTCTTTTTAAGGTCTTCAGGAATGAAACCCAATAATCTATGATCTTTCTTATCCTCAGCAATAATTTCTCGATGACTTTGTTGAAACCGTTCTACCCAATTTTTAATTTCCCAACCAATAGAATCTCCACGCCATATTATCTTATCTGCGCTTAGTTTATATTGCAATACTTTATCGTTAATTATTTCCAATGAAAACTTATATCCAATATCATTCCGCTCGTTATAATTCTGCAAATACAATAGACTATCTTGTCCAATTTGTAAATGTAGATTCCTATCTCTCTTTTTTCTTTTGGTGTAAACATACTCTTGCTCAAAATCTATCCTTTCCAAATTTGACTTAGGTAATAAATAATGGTTACAATAATAGAATAACCCGGTCAAAAAAATGGCCGCAATCATATACGGAATTAATAATCTATAAAAACTAATCCCTCCATTGAGCATACAGGTTATCTCTGTATTATTTGTTAATCTGGAAGTAAAAAAAATGACTGATATAAGCACAAAAATAGGGCTTAGCAGCAATCCAATCCAAGGAATAAAATGAACATAATAATCTCTAATGATAATCCAAATAGAAAGCCTATGCTCTACAAAATCATCAATCTTTTCAGTAATATCTATAACAATGGCAATGGCAAGAAAAAGTAGTACCAAATAAAAAAAAGTCCCTAAAAACTTTTTAATAATGTATCGATCAATTGTTTTAAACATTGAAGTTGTTTAGACCTTTTATAATTTAACTGATACCTTTTTTACCATTTGCTCCTTCCATATACTGAAATCACCTTGAATAAGATGTTTACGTGCCTCTTTGACCAACCAAAGATAAAATCCTAAATTATGAATAGAAGCTATCTGTGCTCCGAGCATTTCGTTACAAATGAATAAATGTCTCAAATAAGCTTTTGAATGTCTTTTACTGGTTGTAACAGGAGCATTTTTGTCAATCGGGCTAAAGTCATTTTTCCACTTTAGGTTTCGAATATTAATAATTCCTTCAGAAGTAAATAATTGTCCGTTTCTCGCATTCCTAGTAGGCATGACACAATCAAACATATCTATTCCCAAAGCAATGCATTCTAAAATATTTTCTGGAGTACCGACTCCCATTAAGTATCGAGGCTTATCTCTCGGCAAAATTGAATTCACAATGGCAGTGGAAGCGTACATTTCCTCAGCAGGCTCTCCTACTGATAATCCTCCAATTGCATTTATATCTCTTTCAAAAGAAGCAATTTTTTCAGCAGAAATTTTCCTTAAATCACTATAGGTACTTCCTTGTACAATAGGTGCAAGCGTTTGTTTATAACCATATAGTGCTTCGGTGTTATCAAAACGATCACAACATCTCTTTAACCATCGATGCGTCATGTCTAAAGATTTCTTGGCGTACTCATATTCACAAGGATAAGGTGTACATTCATCAAAAGCCATTATAATGTCTGCACCTATAACACGTTGTATATCCATTACATTTTCTGGTGTAAACTCATGTTTCGATCCATCTATATGAGATCTAAACATCACACCCTTCTCTTTAATTTTTCTGCGTTCACTCAATGAATACACCTGATACCCTCCACTATCTGTTAGCACAGGACCTTGCCAAGAACTAAATTGATGTATCCCCCCAGCACCTTTGATAACCTCTAATCCTGGTCTTAAATAAAGATGATAAGTGTTGCCCAAAATTATTTGCGCATTAATGACTTCCTCTAACTCAGAAAAATGAACTGCTTTTACAGTTGCAGCTGTTCCTACAGGCATAAAAATAGGTGTCTCTATAGATCCATGATCTGTTTCCAAAACACCTGCTCTAGCATCGGATTGATGATCTTCTTTTACTAATGTAAATTTCATTTAAAGCTTCAAGTTTACCTTATTTATTTAATGATTTTCTTTCCTCTACTTTTTTTGTAGTAAAAAAGTGCCTTAATAGATCACAAAATACTTCTTTTCGCTTTCAAACTAAAAGTCTAAACAACTTCATTAAGATCATTAATTTAGTACCTTGTCAGAGGTTAGCTTTCAATCATATTTAAAGATAGTAACATATAAAAGTGAATTTAATTGTTTCCACCATATTGATCTATTTTTTAATTGCATCCTTAATCGTACAACTTTTCTACTATCTATATTTTTTTTCGAGAATTATATTCTATCGTGACAATGTAGACACTAACAAAGAACGGCCTTTTATAAGTGTTGTTATATGTGCAAAAAATGAAGAAAAAAATGTCAAAGAAAACTTGCCTTCCATTTTAAACCAGCATTATTCAAACTTCGAAGTAATTGTTGTTAACGATGGTTCTACAGATAACACTTGGCAAATCCTTGAAATAATGGCTAAGAACTTTAGTCATCTCAAAATTACAAGCTTACATCCTGTAAATAAAAAGTTTACGGGTAAAAAAGAGGCACTGACAAAAGGGATTGAAATGGCCTCTTACGAGATTATTGTTGTTACTGATGCAGATTGTACTGCTGCCTCAAAAAACTGGTTGAACAAAATAGCTAAACAATATCATGCTAATGAAAAAGTAGAAGTAATTTTAGGCTATGGTCCATATATAGAAGAAAAAGGGTGGCTAAATAAGTTTATCAGATATGAGACCTTAATAACTGCGGTACAATATTTTAGCTATGCTATTGCGGGATTACCTTATATGGGTGTGGGCAGAAATTTATCATATAAAAAGGAATGCTTTCAGAAAACGGGCATCAATAAACATATGCATATTACCTCAGGAGATGATGATCTACTGATAAAAGATATTGCCCATAAATCAAACACAAGTATCTTGCTAGATCAAGAAAGTTTTGTTTATTCCAAAGGAGCATCCACGTTTAGAAATTGGACAAAACAAAAGCTAAGACATTATTCAACCGGCAAATATTATCATCCTCTAATAAAACTTTTGTTAGGGCTTTTCATCGCATCTAAACTAATTTTTTATGCAGCGTTATTAGGTTTAACATTTCTTAATGATTTTGGGAAAATCATTTTGGTGACTTATGCGTTTTATACAGTAGTTACAATGTTAGTCATGCGTCCTATTAGTCAAAAGTTGAAAGTTGAAAACATATGGTTTTTTATTCCCCTTTTGGATTTAATGTTTATAATTATTAACTTTAGTTACGGCCTAGCCGCGACTTATAAACATGAGACCCAATGGAAGTAAGTAAATTAAACTTGTCTAACAAGGCGAGAGAGGATTTTATTCTCGTCAAATCTGCGATTGAATCTAACGATCAACACGCCTTTAAGGTACTAATGCAAAAGTACCATGATTCTATTTATTATATGCTTTTAAAAATGGTTCACAATCGTGAAGATGCTGAAGATCTTACCATTGAATCGTTTGGAAAAGCGTTCAATAAATTAAAATCTTACACCCCTACTTTTGCCTTTTCAACATGGCTTTTCAAGATCGCATCTAATCATGGTATAGATTTTTTACGTAAGAAACGATTAAATACATTATCCATCGATCAACCTATAGAATCTAATTCACTAGAAACTATGGGAGATACTATGCTCTCTAATTCTTTAAATCCCGAAGAAGATATAATCAAATCAGAAAGGGTCTTATTTACACACGATATCGTTGAATCTATCAACCCTAAATATGCAAAGTTGATTAGGCTAAGGTACTTTGAAGAATTAAGCTACGATGAAATAGCAGAAAAACTAAATATTCCTGTAGGCACCGTAAAAGTACAATTACATAGAGCCAAGAACCTTTTAATAAGCATCTTTAAAGATCAGGAATGTAAATATTAGGTGTATAGAATATCCTTCTTGCAACTATTAGTAAACATTTCATTTTATAAAGTCGGGTAATTATCTTGCATGGTTAATGCGACTTACTTTTTCTATTACGTTCCTTTTTCTGACAATTAATCTTGTCTTCGCAGAGGATATTGATTCAGTAAAGAATGACAAAGATTGGTCTATTTTTGGATTTCCTTTGGCTTTTTACCAACCTGAAACCAGCTTACAACTAGGTGTAGGCGGCGTATACTCTTTCTATCACAAAACAAAAGATAAAAAAAAGAAATCGGAGTCTTTCATTGCCCCCTACTTTCTATACTCCATAAAAAAACAAATGCGCACGGAGATTTTTGGGCAATTATTTTTTAAAGAGGATCAGTATTTCATTGATTTTGAACTAAACTATTACAAATACTTCTATTACTACTATGGAATAGGAAGTAATACAAAAAGTAGTGATGAAGAAACCTATGATTCAAAAAAGCCTCAATTTTGGATTAACGCACAATATCGCATTTGGCAACGCGAAAGAAAAAAACTATATACTGGTATTAGGTATATTGTTGAACACAATAGTATTACTTCAATAAATACCGAAGGTTTATTGGCTACATCTAATATTACAGGTATAGATGGAGGCTTTTCACAAGGATTTGGGGTAATAGCCCTCTTCGACTCAAGGGACAATGTTTATTTTCCATGGAAAGGTTCCTATTTAAAAACAACTTTTACGGGATATCCTAAGTTTACCGGTAACGACTACGCTTTCAATTTGCTACAGATGGATCATCGATCTTTTTTTAATGTAAAAAACAGAGTTGTCTTTGCTTTGAATGCCAAGGCAGACTTTAGCTTTGGAAATGTTCCTTTTTATAGCTTACCCAGTTTTGGAAGTCGATATTTTCTGAGAGGATATTTAGAAGGAAGATATAGAGACAGTCATTCTTTTTCTTCGCAACTAGAATTACGCATTCCCGCTTGGAAGCGTTTAATATTTACTGGTTTTATTGCCGCTGGAAATGTAAGCGATAACTTTACTGATTTAACTAAATTCTGGGATTTTAAGCCCGCTATTGGCTTTGGTGGAAGATTACGACTTTTTAAAGATAAAGGTGTTTCTGTGCGCGCCGATATGGCTTTTTGGAAAGATGCTTTTGGATTGTATGTGGTATTTAATGAAGCTTTTTAAAAGAAAAAGAGGCTGTTTGATTTAAACAGCCTCTCTATTATTAATTATAATATTAAAAACTAATCTTTCTTATCAGGAAAAGTACTACAATCTGACAATGTACCTCCTATTAAATTATTCCATCCTGTTACATCTGCACCATTTGCATCAGAACAATCATTTAATGCTGCTTGTATGGCAGCCTTATAAGCTGCACAAGTTTCTTTATTTTCGCTCGCTTCAAAGTCACTAGCTGTAGTTGATATATTATCCAAAACTACTGTGCAATCCACTCCAGATCCTCCATCATCACTACCTTTACAGCTCACCATAACTGCTCCGAAAAGCATAAAAGTAACAAAGAGTTTAGTTATTTTTCTCATATTTTTTTAACTATTTAATTTATCTTCTGATTTTTAAAAGTATGAAAAAATTATCTATTACAGAAACTTTTCAAACAAATATACTTTTGAACGGCTTACAATTAAAAATATTACTTTTTAACAAACGATTTAGAATCTTTAATACAAGATGAATAAAAGCGCTCCCAAGTTGCTTTTAGCTAATTCCCTCTACTAAAATACTCACCTGATTATTAAGCATCTCCACAATTCCAGACTTTATTTCAAAGGTTTGTGTATCTGCACCTGTTGCAACAATTAATTTGCCTTCTGCTAAAGCTGAAATGATAGGTGCGTGATTATTCATGATCTGAAAAGACCCCTCTAAGCCTGGTAGTGTAACCATTTGTGCGTCTCCTGAGAAAACTTTTTCTTCTGGTGTTAGAATATCTACTTGCATCGGATCTCTTTAATTATTAGTTAGCAGCCTCTGCCAATAACTTTTTACCTTTTTCAATGGCTTCCTCAATAGTTCCAACGAGGTTAAAAGCTGCTTCAGGATATTCATCCACCTCTCCTTCTAAAATCATTTCAAAACCTTTCAAGGTATCTTCAATACTTACAAATACTCCTTTCAAACCTGTAAACTGCTCGGCAACATGGAAAGGTTGAGATAAAAATCTTTGCACCCTTCTTGCTCTGTGCACTACCTGCTTATCTTCTTCAGATAATTCATCCATACCTAAAATGGCAATTATATCCTGTAATTCTTTATATCGCTGTAAAATATTGATCACTTTTTGAGCCATATCATAATGACGGTCACCAACAATCTCTGGCGTTAAGATTCGAGAAGTTGAATCTAAAGGATCTACCGCTGGATAAATTCCAAGCTCTGCAATTTTCCTACTTAGAACTGTTGTAGCATCTAGGTGCGCAAATGTTGTTGCTGGAGCGGGATCTGTCAAGTCATCCGCAGGCACGTAAACCGCTTGTACCGATGTAATAGACCCTCTTTTGGTTGAAGTAATACGCTCCTGCATGAATCCCATTTCTGTAGCCAAGGTCGGTTGATACCCCACAGCTGATGGCATCCTTCCTAAAAGTGCAGATACTTCAGAACCAGCTTGAGTAAATCTAAATATATTATCTACAAAGAATAAAATATCTTTTCCTCCATTGGGATCGTCTTTATCTCCATCCCTAAAGTACTCTGCTAGGGTTAATCCAGATAATGCTACACGTGCTCTTGCTCCAGGAGGCTCATTCATTTGTCCGAAAACAAATGATGCTTGAGATTTTGATAATTCTTCTTTATTAACTTTTGACAAATCCCATCCCCCTTCTTCCATAGAGTGAATAAACTCCTCACCGTACTTTACAATACCCGCTTCAATCATTTCACGCATCAAATCATTTCCTTCTCTTGTACGCTCACCTACACCTGCAAAAACAGATAAACCTTCATACCCTTTTGCAATGTTGTTAATTAATTCTTGAATAAGTACTGTCTTTCCAACTCCTGCTCCACCAAACAAACCAATTTTACCACCTTTTGCATAAGGTTCAATTAAATCAATTACTTTAATTCCTGTAAACAAAACATCTGTAGAGGTTGAGAGATCTTCAAACTTCGGTGGCTTTCCATGAATAGAATATCCATTTGAGTTATCTATTGGACCGATACCGTCAATTGTTTCTCCAACAACATTAAAAAGGCGTCCTTTTATTTCTTCACCAATAGGCATTTTAATTGGTTGTCCCGTATCAACTACATCAATTCCTCTTTCTAATCCTTCAGTAGAGTCCATTGCAACAGTTCTTACGCTATCTTCTCCAAGATGTTGCTGACATTCTAGAATTAAATCACTTTGACCTTCTCTCTTAATAACCAATGCATTCAAGATTGCAGGAATTTTTGTCCCTTCACCAGTGAAGCTTACATCGACAACTGGACCGATAATTTGTTTTACTTTACCAATATTAGCCATAACATTTAATGTTGTAATTTTTAAAACTTGCCGCGAAATTACAGTAAAAGAAAGTCAATACCAATTTTCAGAAACAAAGTTCTCCACAAGTACTGTAGGTTTTTAAATATTTAAAATTGGGATAACATACTGAGCATAAAATATGAAAAGATAAGCACCTTTACATCTCCATTTTTCACTTATGGAGAAGAGATTCGCTTTGAACCCAGATCAAACTGCTTGAAAAACCATCCATATTTGGGAGAAAATAAAAAGGCCATTACAAAAATTACACCTGTAACCACCGCCATACATGCCGCTATAGAACTATCAATTGCAGCAGCCAAAAAGTATCCTACTATAGAAGCAATTATTCCAAAAACAACGGACAAAACAAGCATTATTTTTAAATTATCTGTCAACAAATAAGCGCTTGCGGGTGGAACTACTAAAAAAGCAACTACTAAAATGGCTCCTACAGATTCAAAGGAAACAACTGTATTTAGCGACACAACACTCATTAATGCATAATGCCAAAAGATGGTATTGATTCCAATTGATTTAGCATAGCTTTCATCAAAAGTTGTTATAAAAAGACCCTTAAATCCAATCAGCGCAAAGCCTATAATTATGAAAAAAGCAAAACCTATAATCCATAGATTTTCTGGTCCCATATTCATTCCTCCCTTTGTAATCCAAAGATTCAAGGGTAAATAGGCCAGCTCACCATGAAGCACACAATCTTGATCTATATCTACATTATTAGCAAAGAGATTTATAAGTATAACTCCTACGGCAAAAAGAAAAGTGAATGAGATGCCTATTGAAGCATCTTGCTGGAGGTTTGCTTTTTTATGCAGCCACTCAATAATATAGGTAGTTAATACACCTATTGTTGCGGCGCCAATCATCACTGGCAAAAAACCTCTAGAATTAGAAACTAAGAATGCTATTACAATCCCGGGTAATACGGCATGTGAAATAGCGTCTCCGATCATAGACATTCTTCGTAGAATTAGGAAACAACCTAAAATAGCCGATGATGTTGCGACCAATATACCTGCTAATATGATATAAAAAGCATCCAATTTTAATATTCCATTTTTTTATGATTCAATTATTTCATTTTCAATTTTAGTTTATAGATGGTATTGGTTTTTGGTGAGGATCCTCTTTAGGATGCTCTAATATATGCTCTAATTGTTTTTGAATTTCTGGAGTTAATATATGTTCTATCGCTTCTGCATCGTCATGTACATGATCTTGTGCAACATTTAAATGCTGAGAAAGATACAATTCCCAAAGTCTATGTAATCTAATGATTCTCTTACCCTCCAATAAACCTTTAGCAGTCAACTTCCATTTATTCCCAGATTGCAACACCCATCCCCTTTTATTCAGTCGTTTTAGACTATTTATCAAAACATTTTCCTCTATTGAACGCCTCTTTTGAAGATCACTTATTGATCTTAAGTTCATAAAATCTTCCAAATTTTCTCCCAAATGATAAAATATCTTAAGTGTATTCTCATCATTTATTTTCTTAAAGAAAGACGCTTGTTTTCTTCTTCGATACCAAAGGCCCTTTTGTTTACCAAATACCAAAGAAAAAACTGCAACAACTGTCAATACTACAATTATCCATGGACCTGTTGGCATCGTTGGAGCCAAATAGGAAACAAAAGCCCCTATCCATCCAGCAAAAACACCAAAAAAAGCGGCAAGAAAAATCATTTTACTTAAATTATTAGTCCAGTATCGTGCTGATGCTGCGGGCGTTATCAATAATGCTGCTACTAATACAACTCCAACAGTTCTAATCCCAATTGCAATAGCAACAACGACAAGTGTCGATAAAAGAAAATCTAGCCATCCTACTTTAAAACCAATTGAAGCAGCATATGCTCTATCAAAAATTAAAATTTTAAACCTTTGGAAAAAGACAACTATAATACTCAACAAAATAACACTCGTCCACAAAAACATGGTTATATCTTGCCGAACAATAGCTGCTGCCTTGCCAAATAAAAAGTGATCTAATCCTGCCTGTGAGGCCTTTCCACTATGTTGAATCATCGTTAAGAGCATAATACCCACTGCAAAAAAAACGGAAAGCGTTCCGGCAATCGCCGCATCATTTTTTATCCTCGATTGACGTGTTACATAATCAAGCACAAGTATTGATAACCAACCCGTTAAGAATGCTCCAGCAAGCAACACCCACGGGTTTTTGGTTTCAAAGATTAAAAAAGCTATGCATACACCTGGCAAGACAGAATGGGATACGGAGTCTCCGACTAAAGACTTTTTTTGAAGAAAAGCAAAACAGCCGACAACAGCCGTAATTCCACAAATCAAAATTGCACCAATTACAACTGTTTGAATACTTTGATCATTGAGTAACAAAAAATCTATGAAAATATCGAAGTTCATTAATCTTGTATTACTTACTTTATTGATTACCCTTTCCTAAGTGGCAGATCTTCTCTTTCTATTAATTCTCCAACAGTAGATAATATATTTAATTTCCCACCGTAAGCCTTTTGTAAATTTTCCTTTTTAAATGTAGTATCTATATCTCCTGCCGCAATTAAACTAGTGTTCAATAAAATAACCCAATCAAAGTAATTTTTAACTGTTTGTAAATCATGATGAACCACTACAATCGTTTTTCCCTTTTCTTTAATTGTATTTAAAATTTCTAATATAGATTCTTCTGTTGCTGCATCTACACCAGCAAAGGGCTCATCCATTAAGTATAAATCTGCTTCTTGAGCCAATGCTCTTGCCAAAAAAACTCTTTGTTGCTGTCCTCCCGAAAGTTGTGCAATTTGTCTTTTTTCAAAAGGCAACATTTGTACCTGCTCCAAAGCATGTTTAGCCTTTTCTCTATCACTTTTACTAACTCTTTTAAAAATATTTCCTTTATTATATCTTCCCATTTCCACAACATCCAGTACACTTGCAGGGAAATCCCAATCCACACTTCCCCTTTGTGGCACATAGCTCACACGTTGTCGAACTTTATTTAATGTTTGATCAAAAATTTTAACAAACCCACTACCTAAGGGAAGCAGCCCCATAATAGCTTTTAACAATGTAGATTTACCTGCTCCATTGGGTCCTATAATACCCACTATATTACCCTCTGGTATATCAAAGTCGATATTCCAAAGTGCGGGCTTTTTATTATAGCTGACCGTTAAGTCATGTACTTCTATGGCAGTATTGCTCATTTAACGAAGTTAGTTTTTAGATACAAGAATCCAATATAAAGAAGAAACAATCTTGTTTCTTGAACAATAATTAATCCATTACTTTAATCCCGAAGCTATGGTTTGAACATTATGTTTTATCATACCGATATATGTTCCTTCTTCCGTTCCAAACGCTCCCATCGCATCTGAAAACAGCTCCCCTCCAATTTTAACATCGTGTCCTTTTTGTTTACAATCTTCGATGATCGCTTCTAACGGCTTTGAAGAAACAGATGATTCTATGAAAATAGCCTTTACCTTTTTTGAAATAATTAAATCAACTAACGCTTTTCTATCCTGAACACCGAATTCTGCTGCTGTTGAGATTCCCTGCAAAGCATTTACACCTACACCAAATGATCTACCAAAATATTGAAACGCATCATGAGAAGTAATTAAAAGTTTAGATTCTTCTTTAATGCTGTCGAGGCCTCCCTTTAAATTTTCATACACCTCTTCTATAGATGCCAAATAAGTCTTCTGATTTTCTTCAATTTCATCTTTCCATATTGGATATTTCCCAATCAGGTAATCTGCTAACCCAGAAATACAACTACTCCATAACTCTACATCAAACCAAATATGCGGATCTATTTCATCAACACCTTCTGATTGCATAGGCAATAGCTGATCTGTACTAACAACAGAACTAAAATTATAGACATTTTTCTTTCTTCCAAGTTTTTCCAAAATATCGGTCAACTTTCCTTCTAAAAACAATCCATTAAAAACAATTACATCAGATTGATTCATTTTTTTAAGATCTCCTTGAGTAGCCTTGTAATAATGAGGGTCTACGCCAGGCCCCATTAGCATCACCGCTTCTACGTGCTCTCCAAGTAAATTGATCACCGCATCATTAATCATTCCGGTAGTAGACAAAACCATTGGTTTTTCTCGTTTAACTTTTTTGTTCGTATTGCAACTCATTATCATTGCGATGGATACAAAAAGAAGTAATACTTTTGCATGCTTCATATTAGCAACTTATTTTGATTGATTCTAAATAGGTAAATTTAGTTGAAGATATGTGTTGTGACACAAGAAGCATGTCATTTAAAAATTAATTAATACAATTCATAAATGGGCAAAAAGGCTCAACATATAGAATTTGACAATAGAAAGGCCGCTTTTCAATATCAGTTAGTTGATAAAATTTGCGCAGGCATCATGTTGGTTGGATCGGAAGTAAAAGCTATTCGTGAAGGAAAGGTCAGCTTTAATGATGCTTATTGTATATTTCAAGATGGTGAGCTTTGGGTAAAAAAATTATTTATTGGAGAATACTCCAATAGTGGTTTTTCAACACACGATCCTTTAAGAGTTCGAAAGCTACTCCTTACAAAAAGGGAGTTAAAAAAGCTACAAGCAAAAGTAAAAGAAAAGGGTTACACTATTATTCCTAAAAAGCTATTCTTATCGGAACGTGGTTTCTTTAAATTAGAAATTGCTTTGGCAAAGGGTAAAAAATCTTTTGATAAACGACAAAGTATAAAGGACAAAGACTCCAAAAGACAATTAGATAGGGTAAAAAAGATGAATAGATAGATTATCTGACAACTATTTCTATTTTTTTTACGTCTTAACCTAAAAACGCCCAAAAGTAATCTTTATAAGGTTCGATCACTTAGTCCCCTTCAACATCGGCACAAAGCTAAATGCATCGAAGGCCTCTTTTTTAAGTATTCCTTTCTTTGTTTTGGTTAATCTAAGCATCTCTTGAGTCTCCCCTTCTCCAAACGGAATAACCAGTATCCCTCCTGTTTTTAGTTGTTCAATTAATTTTTGTGGAATTTCAGGGGCTGCTGCTGTTATTAGAATTTTATCAAAAGGTGCTAGTTTAGGTAAGCCCTCATAACCATCTCCATAAAAACATCGCACTTTATTATAACCTAATTGAGCTAATAGCTTTTTAGCCTTTAAATGTAATGACTTATGTCGCTCTATTGTAAAAACTTGCACATTAAGTTCTCCTAAAACGCTTGCTTGATAGCCACTCCCTGTACCAATTTCCAAAACTCTATCCGAAGGTTGAAGATCTAACAGAGATGTTTGAAACGCTACCGTATATGGCTGGGAGATCGTTTGTCCCTTACCAATAGGAAATGCGTTATTCTGATAAGCAAAATCTAAAAAGGCGCTATCCATAAAATAATGCCTTGGCACATTGCCAATAGCAGCTAAAACTGTTTCATCGTTAATACCTTCTTCAAAAAGTGTTTCCACCAATTTTTTGCGCATTCCCTTATGACGATATGTATCTTTTATTTGCATTTCGATCAAGAATTAACAAATATGCATAAAATGTATATCACCTTCCGTTCTTGACAACCAAAACTTTTAATTGTTTGTCTATTTTTGCAGCAAAATAGTGATAATGACAAAAATTAAGTTTGGAACAGATGGGTGGCGAGCGATTATAGCAAAGGATTATACAACTGATAATGTAGCAAGAGTAGCAAAAGCAACAGCTATGTGGGTTAAAGAACGTTATAATAACCCAACTATAGTAATTGGTCACGATTGCCGATTCGGAGGTCCTCTTTTTATGGAAACAGTAACAAAAGTCTTATGTGGAGAAGGCATAAAGGTTTTTGTTTCAGAGGGCATTACCTCCACACCTATGATTTCTTTAGCGGCAAACAGATTAAATTGTGCAATGGGGGTGGTAATAACTGCAAGCCATAACCCTCATACTTATAGCGGATACAAATTAAAATCTACTTATGGAGGCCCAACCATTCCTAAAGAAATAGAAGAAATTGAAAACTTAATACCTGAAAAAGCTACAGTTCCAAGTACTTCTATCGACAAATACATATCACAACAATTGGTTGAAAAAATAGATTTGGAAACGATGTATTTTAATCATGTTGAAGCAAGCTTTGATATGAATAAAATCAAAAACTCGGGAATGGTTTTCGCCTATGATGCGATGTATGGCGCCGGACAAAAAATTGTTAGAAGGTTAATTCCTGATATTGTACATCTACATTGTGACGAAAACCCTTCCTTTAAAGGACAGGCCCCCGAGCCACTACATCGAAATTTATTAGAGTTTTCTGAGTTGATTAAAAATTCAACAGATATTGACTTTGGATTTGCCAATGATGGAGATGCCGATCGAATTGGTATTTACGATGCCAAGGGAAATTTTATAGACAGTCATCATGTATTGCTTTTACTTATCCATTATTTGCATAAGTACAAAGGAATGAACGGAAAAGTAGTGGTTTCTTTTTCCGTTTCAGGACGAATAAAAAAAATGTGTGAGGCTTATAATTTACCGTTAGAAGTTACCAAAATAGGTTTCAAATATATCTGTGAAATTATGGTAAATGAAGATGTATTGGTTGGTGGAGAAGAATCTGGAGGTATAGCCATTAAAGGACATGTTCCAGAAAGAGATGGTGTTTGGAATGCACTGGTTATTATGGAGTTTATGGCAAAAACAGGAAAATCACTTCAAGAACTCATTGAGGAAGTATATGAAATCACTGGTGCTTTTGCCTTTGAAAGAGATGATTTACATATAAACAACGAATTAAAGTCTTCAATTATAGAAAACTGTAAATCAGGAAAATACGATTCTTTTGGAGACTACAAAATTAAAAGTATTGAAACCATAGATGGGTTTAAATTTTATTTAAACGATGACTCTTGGGTTATGATTCGTCCTTCAGGAACTGAGCCTGTGCTAAGAGTCTATTGCGAGAGTAATACAGCTGAAGAAGTAAGAAAAATACTGGATGCCACTAAAACAACGTTATTAGGATAGTGAAAACACGAATTACCTTAGTTCTATTAATCAGTCTCACCACTATATTTTCGGGGAAAGCTCAAGAAGATAGTTCAAGGCAAAAAATAGGTGTTTTTAAGCCTTATAAATTCTTTGCCCCTTCTCCAGTTTTAAACAAACCCAGAGTTTATACCATTACTGGGGCCATTGCGGGACTGTATACCATCTCAAATATCTGGTGGTCAAGTACATGGTATTCTCAGTTTGAAAAAGACAAGTTTCATTTTTTTAACGATGCTTCCGAATGGCTCCAAATGGATAAAGCTGCGCACGCGTTTAATGCCTATTTTTTATCCAGATGGGGAACAAGCATGTATCGTTGGGCAGGTGTTGATGATAAAAAAGCAATGTGGATTGGTTTTGGGGCAGCAAATGCTTGGCAGCTATCCATTGAAATACAAGATGCTTTTTCTGAAAGATGGGGTTTCTCATTAACAGATTTAGCAGCCAATATAGGTGGATCTTTAATTTATATTGCGCAAGAATATTTATGGCAAGACCAGCGGTTTACAATAAAAATGTCTGCTTTTCCTGTAGATTACCCTGAAGCTTATAAAGAACGAACTGATGATCTATATGGCAATACCATTAGTGAGTTGCTCTTAAAAGATTATAATGCTATGACCTTTTGGGTAACGGCTACCCCAAGATCTTTTATAAAAAGAGAAAATAGTAAGTTTCCTAAATGGATTGGTGTTTCATTTGGGTACGGTGCACATAATCTTTATGGAGGGTTTTCCAATACATGGGAAGAAGATGGTGTGGAAATGACTGCCGATATTGACCGCATAAGACAATTTTATCTTTCTGCTGATATCGATTGGACTAAAATACCTGTAAAAAGCAACGCAGTTAAAACACTGTTTCAAATATTAAACATTGTCAAACTTCCATTTCCTGCTGTTGAATTTAATACGGACGGTTCTGTAGAATGGAAATGGCTAAAGTTTTAAAAAAAGTCAACTCATCTCTAATCTTTCTAATTTTCCTCTGCTACCAAACGTTCATACTCAGAGAAATATCTTTTTGCTAGTTCTCTTTGACCTGAAGCATCATAGTGTATCATATCCCAGAAGTCATTTTCTTTATTTATTATAAACGGTTCCATCGGGTCTGCATAACCAACTTTATCAAGTCTATTTGGCGTATCCATTATAATTTCCTGCGTCACCCCTCTTAGACTATCCTTTGAGACCCAAAAAGGCACCATTCCCCCTAAAATAAATGGTGGTGGATCCTCTGTGTTTAAATCTTCTCTCAAATCAATAATAAATGAGTCAAGCTGAACCATAAAGCTGTCATTTTCTATGTCACTTTCTCCTTGGTGCCATAGTATTGTTTTAAGTTCACTCCTAGGATAGGTTTTTAGAATTAGGTTGGTTCTATAGATTGCGTCTTTATATAAATCATCTCCCTTGTTCCATCTATTATTTATAAACCCAGAGCCACCTAAACCACATAAAATGAGCAAAACCTTAATATCATACTCCTCATTTGCTGCTTCTAAATAACCATCAGCATATAGTTTTGAGAAAGTCAAAGCAAATCCAATTCGGTCACCAGATCTACCATGATGATCCAAGGGCTCTTTCGCCTCTACAATCTTCAAATTTCTTGTATTATCACGCCCTAATTGCTTGATTCGGTAATCTACAGAGTCAATAGAAAAATCTAACCCAACACCTGAATTAGTATTGGATTGTCCAGCAACTAATATAATGTCATATTTGATTGAAAGATCGACAATCTCAATTTCTTCTTCCTCTTCTTCCTTTTCAAAATCCCTATCAAGTGTACGAACACATCCAAAAAAAATGAGTACAATGATTCCTAAAACAACTCCCCTCATAAATTTTAAAACCTTGCTAAAAGTACGTAATAATCAAATATTCGTCCTGGCTTTAACAAATAAAAGTCGTTTACCTTCATTTCATTATTTAACAACATTGTTTTATACTCTTTTAAATCATATTGATGTGGGTGTAAAGCATCTCCTGGAATTGTTCTAAATAGATATTTCAGAAAATGATATCTATGTGCATCTATAGAAAGTATTAAGTAACCATCCTTATTAAGACAAGAAACTAAATGTTTAATTGCCATATTAATATCCGAAACGTGATTAATCGCATTTAAACAAAAAACGACATCAAATTTCTGTTTAGGTTCATAAATTTCTAGAGACTCATTTATGAAGGTTACATTGGGATAGTTACTTATATTGAAGTGCTCTATTTCCTTTTCGTACTTATTCAATAATGGATCGACAGCTATGACTTCTTTATTCTCTAAAATTGTAAAAATTCCCGCCGGACCACAACCTATATCTAAAATACGTTTAGCACCAGATAAAATTGACTGAGCATTAATCTCCTTGATAAAATGCTCCCAATATCCTTTTTTCCAAGATAAGTACTCATGAACCGGTTTGTTTCTAAGATAACGTTTCCACCATTTCAACTCCAAAGATTGGGCAATCTTCCATTTTTTTGTTGGCTTCATTGGAAGCTAAAATATCATATTTAAAGTTAAACGGTCATTAATATACTAGTGATCAAAAACGAATTACCAATAATTTATCTCTTCAAAGCAATCAAAACAATACCTTTGTATCTACAAGCCGCTCTATCGCTATCTATCAACTAGTTTGGTAGATAGAGGAAAGTCCGGGCAGCACAGAGCATCTTACCTCTTAACAGGAGGTCACATATAAAAATGTGAAGAAAGTGCCACAGAAAATAACCGTCCCGATTTTTTCGGGATAAGGGTGAAAACGTGCGGTAAGAGCGCACGAATCATTATGGTAACATATTGATTGGGTAAACCTTAGGAGCTGAAAGATCAAATAAACCAACTTAAGCGTTGCTCGCGCTCGTTGGAGGGTAGATCGCTAGAGCTTGATTGTGAGGTCAAGTCTAGATAAATGATAGAGGTCCGCCAGTTGGCGGATACAGAACCCGGCTTATAGGCTTGTTTTTTATTTCACAGTTTGTCAAACCTGCCATATAGATAAAAGATCATTAACACATTTAAACTTTAATGGGGTTTTAAAGTCTAAAACTTCGGACATATTATTAAGTTTGCATTTTAAAAGAAAATACACACATGCCTAAATTATTGATTGTTGATGATGAACAGAGTATTCGTAATACGCTTAAAGAAATTCTAGAATACGAAAAATTTGATGTTGACGAAGCTGCCGATGGAAAAGAAGGTTTAACCAAAATCCAAAAAGGTAATTACGATGTTGTCATACTCGATATTAAAATGCCAAAGATGGATGGTCTTGAAGTGCTGGAAGAAATAAATAAGAAGGGTATCGATGTTCCAATCATTATGTTATCGGGGCATGGAAATTTGGATACAGCAGTAGATGCCGTCAAAAAAGGTGCGTATGATTATATTTCAAAACCGCCTGATTTAAACAGATTACTTATCACCATCCGAAATGCGATGGATAAGTCGTCATTGATTACCGAGACAAAAGTATTAAAACGGAAGGTAAGTAGAACCAGAGATATCATTGGGGAGTCTAATTCAATATTGAAAATTAAAGAAAATATTGAAAAAGTAGCGCCTACAGATGCAAGAGTGCTTGTTACTGGAGAAAACGGCTCAGGAAAAGAATTAGTTGCACGGTGGTTACATGAAAAAAGCAATCGGCATAATGGTCCCATTGTAGAAGTTAATTGTGCAGCTATACCATCAGAACTTATTGAAAGTGAATTGTTTGGACATGAAAAAGGTGCTTTCACATCAGCAATGAAACAACGCATTGGGAAATTTGAACAAGCCAATGGAGGCACATTGTTTTTAGATGAAATTGGAGATATGAGTTTGTCTGCCCAAGCTAAAGTTTTGAGGGCTTTACAAGAAAATAAGATTACAAGAGTTGGCGGTGACAAAGAGATTAAAGTTGATGTACGTGTAGTGGCTGCTACCAATAAAGACTTGCTTCAAGAAATTGATGAGAAAAAGTTTAGAATGGATTTATATCACAGATTAAGTGTAATATTAATTCATGTCCCTTCTTTAAATGATCGCAAAGATGACATTCCGCTTTTAGTCGATTTTTTCGGCGATGAGATTTGTGGAGAATATGGAGTTCCCGTTAAGGAGTTTGAGCCAAAAGCTATAAAAGCACTCCAAAATAGAAACTGGACCGGAAATATAAGAGAATTAAGAAATATCGTTGAAAGACTAATCATTATGGGAAACAGCAAAGTTACATTTGAAGATGTACAGGCTTATTGTGGTCCTGATGGCAATGATAAAAATCTTGTATCCGGTACTGTAGATTATAGTCGTTTTGGCAATTTCCAGCAATATAAAGATTATACCGAAAAGTGCTTTATAGAATATAAATTAGAGCAAAACGCTTGGAACATTTCAAAAACAGCAGATGACTTAGAAATGCAGCGCAGCAATTTGTATCAAAAAATGGAAAAATACGGATTGAAGAAAAAATAGATTACAATTATTGAACTAAACTTTTAAAAAACAATCTAATTTTTACGTTCTTCTTTCTACCTCAAATGTAAAACCTTCTAATGCAAGTGAAGTATTTGGAAAAATTTCTTGTGCTTCATTGAGTAATTCATTTAGATCGTAATATTTACTGGAAAAATGACCAATAATCAATTCTCTAACATTGGCCATTTGGGCAATAGTGGCAGCTTGAGAGGAAGTACTATGATACGTTTGCTTGGCTCTTTCCAAGGCGTTATGCTGAAAAGTTGATTCGTGATATAATAAATCAATCTCCTTGATTATAGGCACTAACTCTTCATCATAAATAGTATCGGAACAATAAGCATAAGATCTAGGTTTATAAGGATCAATAGTTAAATCGTTATTAGCAAAAGAACGTCCATTAACATCAATATCTTCCCCGTTTTTAAGCTTCTTATAATGATCTGAATTCAATTCTAATTCTAAGTTCTGTAGCACTTCTTTATTTATCCTTCTACCGTCTTGTTTCTCTTTAAATAAGAATCCCGTAGTAGGAATTCTATGCTTTAACGGAAAGCTATACACCTCCATGTTATCATCTTCATAGATCCTATTTACGCCAGTATTATCCGTAAAATGAAAAATAAGATTATAATTTAAGCTAACAGAATTACCCCCTGCTGCTAATTGTAACTCTATGATAGATTTCAATTCCTTTGGACCATAAATATTCAGTGGCTTCTCTCTACCTAGTAGATGATAGGAAGTAATGATACCAATTAAGCCAAAATAATGATCTCCATGTAAATGACTTATAAAAACATGGTCTATTTTGAAAGGTTTAATACTATAATGCACCATTTGCATTTGTGTCCCCTCTCCACAATCAACCAAAAAGACCCTGTTTCTAATCGACACTATTTGCGCAGATGGGTGACGCCCATGCGCTGGTAGCGCAGAATTGCTCCCCAGTATTTGAACCTCAAATTTCAAACTATCCCTTCAAATCACGCTCAAGTTCCTCCATCATAACAAAATCCCTCCCCTCTTGCACTGTAGGAAAAATGTTCAAAATACCTTCCAATTGAGATATCTTAATTAAACTTTGAACAGGCTCCTTTAAAGAAGACAATACAAAAGTTCCCCCAGCATCTTTACATAATCGGTTACCAACCAATAACGCACTTAATCCTGACGAATCTATAAATTCGACCATCGAAAGATCTATAATTAAATTTTTATAACCTTCTGTATTTAAGAAAATTAGCTCTGATTTTAATTCCGGAGCATTCACAGAATTCAATTTATCTTGTTGTACTTCAAATACAACATAAGTATCTTGTTTGTCAATACTGAATTTCATATTCAATTTATTTGTTTCAAAAATAACACTAATACATCAATAAACAATTGTGCCAAAAAAATAAAAACATGTTTGCCAAACAAAATATATATTGTAAAGACAATTTGACCATTTTTAACGTTAATTAAGGAACAGTTGAAAACTTTTGGCGGTTATTGTAAGTGCAATTATTATTTTCATGGAAAATGTGTCATAAAAAAAGGATGGCAGATTTTTTGATTAATAAAAGATATGGATTCAAAATTTTCTTCAAAAGTCAAAGAGGTAATTTCTTACAGTAGAGAAGAAGCCTTAAGATTAAGTCACGATAAGATTGGCATCGAACATCTGTTGCTCGGATTAATCCGAGAAGGTGATGGACTGGCCATTAAAGTGCTCAAATCATTAGATATTGATATTGTTTTACTAAGAAATAAGATAGAAGATTCTATCAGAGACAATATAAATGCTATTCCTTCTAATTCTAATAGTCTTCCGCTCACTAAGCAAGCAGAAAAAGTATTAAAAATTACACTTTTAGAAGCAAAGTACCATAAAAGTGATACGGTTGATACGGAGCATCTTATGTTGTCGATTCTCAAAAATAAAGACAATGTAGCTACAAGACTTTTAAATAGAATGGATGTAAACTATGAAATCTTCAGGTCTGAATTAGATTATGTAAAACAAGAAATCAGTGGTGAATTTCCTCAAGAACATCCTGAAGGAGATTTTGAAGAAGAACCTCGTGCCTCAAAGAGTTACAGTTCAAGAAAAGGTGCTTCTAAATCAAAAACTCCAGTACTTGATAATTTTGGACGAGATATTACTAGACTGGCCGAAGAAGAAAAATTAGATCCTATTGTAGGAAGAGAGACGGAAATTGAGCGTGTTTCTCAGATTCTTAGTAGAAGAAAGAAAAACAACCCAATTCTTATTGGTGAACCTGGTGTAGGTAAAACAGCTATTGTTGAGGGACTTGCGCTCAGAATTATTCAAAAACGAGTTTCCAGAGTACTTTTCAATAAGCGAATTGTAATGCTAGATTTAGCGGCATTAGTGGCTGGAACAAAATATAGAGGACAATTTGAAGAGCGCATGAAAGCGATCATGACGGAGCTTGAAAAGAATAGAGACGTTATACTATTTATTGATGAAATACACACTATAGTTGGTGCTGGAGGTGCAACTGGGTCTTTGGATGCCTCTAACATTTTCAAGCCTGCTTTAGCGAGAGGGGAACTTCAATGCATTGGAGCATCTACTTTAGATGAGTATAGGCAGCATATCGAAAAAGATGGTGCGCTAGAACGCAGGTTCCAAAAGGTAATTATTGACCCTCCTTCTACGGAAGAGACAATGACCATTCTACACAATATTAAAAACAAATATGAAGACTTTCATAATGTCAACTATACAGATGATGCTATCGAAGCATGTGTAAAATTAAGCAATCGCTATATTACAGATCGTTTTTTACCAGACAAAGCCATTGATGTAATGGATGAAGTAGGTGCACGTGTGCACTTAAAAAATATTCATGTTCCTGAAAATATCGCTAAGCTAGAAGAAGAAATTGAGGCTATCAAGGAAAAGAAAAACCAAGTAGTTAAAAATCAACGATACGAAGAAGCTGCTGAACTAAGAGATCAGGAAAAAAAGCTATTAGACAAATTAGATCAAGCTAAAATTGCCTGGGAAGAGGAAGCCAAAGCAAAAAAATATCCTGTAGATGAAGAAGACATTGCTGAAGTTGTAGCAATGATGACCGGCATTCCAGTAAATAGAATTGCTCAAAGTGAGAGCAAACGACTTCTCGAAATGGGTAAAGACTTAAAAGACTCTGTTATTGGGCAAGATGAAGCTGTAGGAAAAATAGTAAAGGCTATCCAAAGGAATAGAGTCGGGCTTAAAGATCCTAAAAAGCCTATTGGATCGTTTATTTTCTTGGGCCCTACCGGTGTAGGAAAAACTGAATTGGCCAAAGCGCTATCGCGCTATATGTTTGACTCTGAAGATACTTTAGTTAGAATTGATATGAGTGAATACATGGAAAAATTCTCTGTTTCAAGATTAATTGGAGCACCTCCGGGTTACATCGGTTATGAAGAAGGTGGGCAACTAACAGAAAAAGTTAGAAGAAAGCCTTATTCTGTTATATTGTTAGACGAGATTGAGAAAGCACATCCAGATGTATATAATATTTTATTACAGGTACTGGATGATGGTCAACTAACAGACGGATTGGGTAGAAAGGTAGATTTTAAAAATACCATTATTATTATGACCAGTAATATTGGGGTTCGTCAGTTAAAAGATTTTGGAGCAGGAGTAGGTTTTACCACTTCAGCCAAGAAAGACAGTATGGATACCTATACTAAAGGGGTTATTGAAAAAGCATTATCCAAAACTTTTTCTCCGGAATTCTTAAACAGAGTAGATGATGTAGTCATCTTCAATTCTTTAGACAGAGAACATATTCACCAAATTATTGATATAGCACTCAAAGATGTATTTAAGCGTTTAGACGATATGCAATTAACGGTTGAATTGTCGGATAAGGCAAAAGACTTTATCGCTGATAAAGGTTTTGATCCCAAATATGGCGCAAGGCCATTGCACAGAGCTATTCAAAAATATTTAGAGGATCCTTTGGCAGAAGAAATTTTATCTTCCAGCGTTAAAGAAGGTGATACCATTGCTGTGAGTGTTAATGAAAAAGAAGAGGATGATTCTAAAAAGCTTAAATTTTCTGTAAAGAAGAAAAGAAAGAAGAAACAAGAACAGGAGTAATGAATGTCCTTATTTCATAAGGGCGTTCATTTCGTTGTATATTTCTGAAATTAAGTTATCCATTTTATTCTCACTTCCAGAGAGTTCTATTTCTCCTACACTTTCTTTATTTTGAAATAGTCTAGCTTTTAATTTTATTGCTCCTTCATCATTAATGGTGTACCTACCTTTAATAGAATATGCTTGAGGGTAATTATTTACATCTACAAAAATAAGTGATGCTTTCTCTCCTTTTGCAGAAGTCTCATTAAGTTTTTGATCAAGCATCGCTCCAATAGATAAGATATCTTCATAAGCGAATTCCTCTTGAAAAACCGAGCGGATAAACACGGGTTTAATGTCTGCTAATTCAATGGTCACTTTATCATCTACTTTTCCAATATAAAAGCTATTCCCTCCTTTTGGAACAGCTAAAATAGGCTCCTGCACTCCCCCTATATGAGTTGCTAAACTCGGTACTCTATCTACTGAATATTGAAACAATTGCATCACATCTACAAAATGTAACTCTCTAAGTGCTGCTCCTTTAATTCCTGCTAACAAACTGTATGTCAACAAACTCTGTCCAAAGCTACTCGCCTCATAACTAACTTTATTTTCTGCACTTCCGGTTAAAACAAACATTCCTGTTCTATCCTTTAGTCTTTCCAAAGCTCTAATCTGGCTAGAACTAACGGCTTTCTCTCCATGCAAAATATCGTCAATTGCTTTGCCTGAATTACAAGCATCTATAATAAGTACCTGCTTTTGTGCTTTGATATCATTGATCCATTGAGTTAACTCATCTGTAGAAATTGCATAGTTTTTTCTTATCGTTGGATCTGACAAATCTCCACTCTCTACATCTTTTGTCAGGTAATAAAAAGACGAATGCTCTCCTCCATAGCTAACGCCATGTCCTGACAAATAAACGACAATAACATCATTCGATTTTGCCTTATTCATTACTTCTTCAAATGTCCTTATGATATTCTCCTTACTTGAAAGCGCCTTGCCCCCCCCATTACTTACAAGCGTTTTTATGTAAACTCTATCTAGACCAAATAAATTTTCTCCACTTTGTTGAAGCGCATTACTAAATTGCAAGGCATCTTTATCAGCATATTTTAAATCTAATTGATCTCCTCTATAATCCGCTGAACCAATTACAATAGCATATAAACTAGGCAGCGAAGATTTTAAGCCAAAGCCATTAGGCTTTGTATTTTGTTTCTTATCATTATCATAGTCATAGATATAGTTTAGACCCACTCTCCCACTATGTAGATTCTCAGCTTCGTTATAGGCAATAACTGCAATTTTGTTTTTACCACTTAAAAAATAGTCTTTATAATGATTCAAATCAATTGCAATACTACCCTCCTGAATAAAACTAGATACATCCGAAACGACTTCCTTATCATTGATAAATAATGGTACTCGACCAATGCCTCCACCTCTTTCTTTTAAAAGGATCTTTAATTCATCTACCTCAATTTCAAGATTTACTATAGGATAAAGTTGAAGTGCTCCAAGGGCTTCTACATCTCTTATAGCTTCTGTATTATAGCCCAGCAATTTTTGAAGTAGCCCAGGTTCATAGTAGCGTTCTTTCAATTGATACAAATCAATAACCTCTTTACCTTTAAAAGAAAAGTGCAGTTGGTCAATATTTCCGCCATTTGATGCATCATACCTTCCTGCACTATCTATTACTGCCCAGTCCCCATTATCATAAGCATAAATTTCTGCCACAGGGACAAAATCTCGGGCATTCCAAAGTATCATTTTCCCATCCCAAGAAAAGCTAATCATAAATTTCCCATCTTTAGAAAATCGCAATCCATTTACTAAATTCCCATGTTTTAAATAAGATTTAAGCACCTCTTTTTTTGAAACATCCAATAAAGCGACACTTCCATCATCATAACCCACTACCAATTTCTGACTATTAGGAACGAATTGAACACTCTGAACATAGCTTCCTAAAGGAGCAAGTTTCCAGTGCCAACGATCATTTTTTAAATCATAAACAAACAAAGTGTCGTTATATCCACCAGTTGCAACAAATTGATCATCAGAATAGAAAGAAATATCTTGCAAAGAACTTCCTCCATCACCCTTAGGGTTATGTATCATCAAAGTTTTTCCAGAATCAGGTGCAGTAACAAAAAATGCTTTATAAACTGTCCAGGCAATATAGTTTTTCTCATTGCTAAACTTAATGTTTTCTACACTTTGGCCCAGACTGAAACGCTCTATTAACTGATTACTTGTTTTCGTATAAATGAAAACAGAATCATCGTGTGAAACAGCAAACAAATTTGTGCTATCACTATTGGAATAATTTAAATCGTTAAATTCATTATCAGGAAATTTTATACTCTCTTTCTCAAAAGGACTTTGTACATCACATGTCATTAATATGCTATCCTCACCAACTGTGGCTAATCTTCTTCCATCAGGACTAAAATCAAATTGCTTAATTCTTGAATTGTGTGCATTAAGATGCTCCACTTTTCCCTGCTTTAAATTCCAATAAATTAATCCTTCTTCCCCTCCATTAAAACAAATGGTTGCATCATTTTGCGGTTGAAACTCTAAATCGTCAATCCATCTACTGCCTTTAATTCTAAAATCCTCCTTTAATTCACTATTATAACAGGCAATATCTCTAGATGCCATGTAAATTTTTTCTCCGTTAGAATTTACTGATATCAAGTTTGACAAATAAGGACTAACCTTTATTTTTTTTATCGTTTTTCTACCCTCAAAATCATACACCACCATAAAAGTGTCTGACTCAAAAAAATACAATAGATCGTTATTAGAAGTCGCCTTATCTACTCCACTCCCATTCATTTTAAACAGATTTTTTCTCTGTTTAAAATCCCTTACAATTAGTTCATTACTCCCCCATTTAAAATTTTCTAGAACAACGATCTCTTCGTTTATAAATACCGCATTAACAATATCTAATTCAGACTTAATTTCATCTATTAAAATACTATCCTGAATATCCCAAAGCTGATAATTTCCTTCATCAGTAAAATCCTTAGTTGCCATTAATAAATACCGGTCACTAGGAGAAAAAGCCAACGCCGAAACCGTCTGCTTAGGGGTAATTTTAAACATCTTTTCAACGCTCCATTTTTTAGAATTGTAAACATAAACTTCCCCCTTGGTATTTCCTCCAGCAATATAATTATGCTTGTTTCCACGTGCCAATGATATGCAAGCATTAGGAAAATGAAAATTGTATGCTTTCCAATCTTCTAGTGCATACCCTAACAAAGAAGGCCCATCTATACCATAGCTTCCAGACAGTAGATATTTAGAATCTTTAGTAAATACTAAATCATATGGGCTGTCTTTACTATATAATTGCTTTAATAGTCTTCCTGAATGCGCATCCCATACTTTAATGAGGTTGTCAATGCCTCCTGAAGCCAGATAGCGTCCATCTTCACTTAATGCAATGGCATTGATTTGATTAGTATGTCCATTTTGCAATACAATTTCTAGATCACTACTGCTAAATCCTTTTGTGATTGAAAAGAAAAGATATGATATAAATGCGTATTTTAGTAAATGGCACATTATTTGAACTTGTAGCTAATATTAAATTTTATTTCAATATTTGTGCCATGCTAATTTAAACTTAAAAGTTATGAAAACGAATTTAATCACTGCAACTTTAGCATTCCTGTTTTTGATACAAATATCTTCTGCACAAAGGACAGGACTTTTATTCAATGATGAAGCATATAAAAAAGTACCATTAGTCGATAAAGCCACTTTAGGCTGGACAGCTACCGACTTGCCCAGCAGTACCTCGTTAAAATCCTATGCCCCTATTCCGGGAAATCAGGGTGACTATGGTACTTGTGTAGGCTGGTCAACGGCATATGCAGCACTAACCATTGTACATGCAAAAAAATACAAGTTAACTGATAAAGAACAAATAACTGCCTCTGCATTCTGCCCCTATTATCTATACGATCAATTTAAAGGAGAATACGATTTATTTTGTCAAACAGGTGGTTTTTTTGAAGATGCGCTAGATGTGCTTTATAAAAAAGGAGCCAAAAAATATTACTTACCTGAATTTTCATGTTATTCAAGTGCTACTTCACATCCTGATGAAATTGCAAAAAACTTCCGCATCGACAACTATTTCAGACTTTTTGACTTTGAACAAACTCAAAATACAGAAACAGGATATTTAGTAGAAAAAATCACAAATGTTAAGTCCGCTCTTGCAGACGGTAATCCGGTTTTATTTGGGATGTTTGTTCCTAACTCTTTTATTAACTTATTAGGTGATGACAATTGGACTCCGACATATAGTGAAAAACTAAACTACAACCAACAAGCAGGTCATGCTATGGTTATTGTTGGGTATGATAATTACAAGTATGGTGGTGCATTTCAAATTATGAATAGCTGGGGTACTGAATGGGGGAAAGATGGTTTTGCATGGATAAAATATGATGACTTTAAGAAATTTGTACATACAGCATTTTATTTTGAAATTGACAATAGTTACACCCCTTCTTCTGGATGTTTATTAGGAGATTGCTCCAACTCCTATAGCCGCTACAAATGGCCCAACGGAGAAACTTATGAAGGAGAAATGGTAGATGGATATTTGACAGGTTCTGGCATTTACTACTGGAACAATGGAGAAGTTCATGTTGGAGAATGGAAAAATGGGAAAAGACATGGTGAAGGAATCAGTACTTCAGCATATGGATACATTACTAGAGGTTTTTGGAAGGATGATGTTTATGTAGGCAAAGAAGAACCCGATTATACAGATTACACCACTATTGTTGAGACTAAAGAGGAGGAAGAAAAAAAGGAAACGGAAGAAGAAAAAGAAGTTGAAACCGATTGGAACAGCATTTTTAACGACATTATTGATGGTGAAACAGAAATAAAAGATGATATAGCTAACGGATGTATAAGTGGAGACTGTGATAATGGATATGGAAAATTTATTTACTCAGATGGAGATATTTATGAAGGCTATTTTAAAAGCAGTTATAGAAACGGTTTTGGCAAATATCAATATATAGAAGGTGATGTATATACTGGAGAATGGTCGTGGAATACAAGGTCGGGGTTAGGGCATTATGTTTGGCCTAGCGGAAACATTTATATTGGGTATTGGAAAAACAACTCCCAACATGGCAAAGGCACCAAGTTTCATAAAGATGGTACCACAAATGCAGGGGAATGGGAAAATGGCACCTTCAAGGATCCCAATAATACATTTGGGTTTGCCGGCAATAAAAAAGATATAGAAAAGACTCAAAACAGTTATAGTAGAGGTATTCATATGCCAGAAGCTGAAGAGTATAAGAGCAACGTGAAAGCCAGTCCTATCCTAAAACAAAATGGATTTGGAATCCCCAAGGGTGGATTAGAACAAAAAATGAATAGTGATTACAACACCGTTAAACGAGTAGTTACACATATTTTAAAGGCATCTGGAAGATCGGATTTAAGAAATCCTCCTATTAAAATTATAGATGATCCTAACGAAGTTGCATTTATCCATCCCAAAACAGGAATTAATGTAAGCCATAAGTTTTTGGAAGTTTGTAAAAGTTTTGGGAAAGATGCAGAAACAGCATTGGCCTTTGTTTTAGCACATGAATTAGGTCATTATATTAATGACCATTTTTTTTCTTTTGAATACGGTTCTGCCTATGCAAGCACTGAATGGGGGCAACAAATGAAAAAAGCCTATATGCCTATTAAGGATATGGGATACTATGAATCTCAAGCGGATGAATTTGGCCTATTTGTAAGCTATACAGCTGGTTACAATACATTAGAAATTGGCCCTCAGGTAATCGACCGTATATATGAAGCATTTAGTCTTCCCGAAGAACTCCCAGGTTATCCCCCTAAATCTTTCCGAAAGGATCAGATAGAAATTGCTAAAAAAAAAGTCCAAGACTTAATTCCGGTATTTGAAGCGGGAAATATTCTTAGTCTTTTAAGTGGTGCTGCTATTGGTAATGAAAAAATGGAAGTAACAAAAGCAGCCATTAGTTGTTATGACCACATTATACAAAGTAAAATCACTACCGCAGAGATGTACAATAATATTGGTATCAATTATCTGCACATGGCCTTAACTGAAAAAGCAGATGAAATTAAGTTGGCATTCCCTATAGAAATAGACTTCAAAAGCAGATTATATATTAAATCCGTAACAGGAAGCGGTAAAGGCCCAGGAGATCCTGATTTAGGCTGGGGAGATGATGAAGATACCGAAGAACCAGACCCTGATGCCCTTTTTAAAGAATATCTTTACCAAGCAGAAGCTTTTTTAGACAAAGCACTTTCTATAGATAAAAATTATTTACCCGCAAATAACAATAAGGTTATCGTGGCTATTTTAAGTCAAGATCTTGACGAAGCGGAGTATCTTGCAAAAAAAGCGGCTAAAAAAGCCAAGCAATTTCAAAGCAAAATTGACGAAAGAAATGCCCACGATTTATTATACATCATTTACATGCTTAACGATGATACAGAAACTGCCTTAAAATATTACAATCTAGCTACAGCTATGAATAGCCCTTATACTGTATTTAATGAGAAGAAAATTAAAAATCCAAAGTACAACCCACAATCTGAAATAGATAACAGTAATGCACAGGGTCTCGCAGATGTAAAATTTGCTGTTGATCCAAGAGATTATCAACGTCCTTTTGATAATGACCAAGAAAAAATAAATGGAATGACGTTATGGGATATTACTAATCAATATATTTATGATGGTAAAGACATACAAACATGGAACGTTGGCAACGACAACAAAGCACAAATTGGAAAAGACATTATAGATGATGGAGAGCTGGTTATTTTCCTACGACTTGATAGAGGTCAGTTCAACGGAGCCTATTCATTTTATCAAGTGGACAACACTTTTACAGGTAATACGATGAAAGACATAAAAGTTGGGAATAACAGTGAACAGGTCGTTACTGCTTACAATAATCCACATCACGTTGTATCCTCAACACAACATGACTACTGGGTATATATAAAAAACAACATCATATTCAAAATTGATCAAAAAGACCAAGTTGATGGATGGATATATTATGACATCAATTAAACCATTTACCATGAAAACAACAATTTTCGCTTTCTTCATACTTCTTGGAACCTTCAAAATAAGTAGTGCTCAAGATTTTGTTATAGAGTATGATTTTTTAAATAAAACCACAAAATATTTTAAAATAAGCAAGAAGGGAGATACTACCGAAACTACAAAACCAATAGCAAAACAAAATCAGGATATTCAACTAAAGGTCATCAATTACAATGAGTTTGCTTTGGTAACGGAGGCAGACATAACGAATGAAGAGATAATTGAGTCTTCCAACCCTTTTAGTATGTTTGGAGCACTCTCCCCTATTTTTAATACCGTGTCAAAAAGTGTATTATCAGGAATGTTCGATGGAACCGGTGCTGATGTAGATGACATTGACTTTGGATTTGGTTATAGTTCAAAAGGCAACAATGATGAACGTCTCAAAGCTGCGTTAAAACAATATGCACTTCTTAGTTCAAAAATGAATGAATTAGATGCATTAGAAGATGCGATACAATCTATTAATTATGCCATAGGTCGTGTCAAAAAGATCGTTTACAATCCAAATGCTAATCCAAATGATATCAAAGGTCAAACGAAAAGTATTGTTCGTGATGTTTTAAATAATGGAGACAAGCTTACCTACATTAATTTTCAAAGAAAATACAACACATTAACTTCCAGAATGAGCGAACTTAGTCGAGCTGCTAAACAAAATGGCAATAGAGTACTTGCCTATGAAGAGCATGAAGATGCAAATTTAGGTTTTAGTTCTAAAGAAAGTGCGCTCACCTATGAAGAGGTAAGTGCAGAAACAGAAGAGATGCTAAAACTTATCGAAGAATTTGAAAACGCTTATACTTCTGAAGAATTACAAGAAAAATTAGATGAACTCCAAGAATTATATGATGCAGTAAATACTTCAAATTTCACTTATACAACAAGTGCGACTGCCGAAGGAGATCGAACAAACATTAATGTCTCCTTCTATGAACACCTTCCTGATGGAGTTGACAAGGGGAAACTTAGCAACTCTCTTAAAAGTAATAATAAAGGAGATGAAGACGAGAATTTTTTGAGAAGCGAATCTTTTAAAGTCCGAGTTAAAGGTGGTCTTAAAATCGTCCCTAGTGTTGGTTTAACTTTCCCCACCTACTTTAACCAAAACAAAGAGTTTTATACTATTGGCGACACGCTAATTGCTCAAACAGGAGGAGATAATTTTGTTCCAAATATTACTGCTATGATTAATTTCTATCCTTACACAGGTAGAGCAATAAATTTTGGAGGTAGTTTCGGGATTGGCATTCCAGTAAAAGCAGAAAAATTCGCCCCACAGTATATGATGGGTGGAGCATTGGTATTAGGTCAAAAATATCGAATTATTTTAAGTGCTGGTATGTCTGTCGGTCCGGTTACAACTTTAAGACCCGGATATGAAGTAGGAGAAAATATCAGTGCCTTTGATGATTTGGAGACTGACTCCAAGTATAAAGTTGGATTTTATTCAGGCATCTCCTTTACATTGGGTGTAGGTAGTGAATAAATAAATCCAATCAAATGGTTTCAAACCTTAAATTCATTTTATTTCTTTTACTAATTATTTCATTTCAAGCATTTTCTCAGGAAAAAAGAGAAAAAGATGGTGCTTTCAAAAATTATAATGATACGACAGAAATAGCTATTCCAAATTTTAAGATTCACAAGGGATTCTATAAAACTTTTGATGATTTAAAAAATGGAAAAGTAATGTCTGGTATTGATTTCAGTGTCAAAAGACAATTAGGTACAACTGAAGTACTTTTAAAATTTGAAAAAAAGAGTGACGCAAATATAATCAGGAAAGATACTTTCTACGCTGTATCTGATGGACACAGTCTTTATGTTAACCCTATCATTGCCGACAAATTGAACCACGCATTTACAGTCAATAAATTTTACACTGTTAATTACATTGGCAGATATATTTATTATGAAATAAAGGGTGTTGTTATTGGACTATTGAGTGCTATTGCAAGTAACAATGGTGCATACGTAGTAAATATTAATGGTAAAAAAGGCATTAGCTACGCACTAAATAGAGAAACGATACTTAAAATCATTGGCTCAGATAAACAACTAAAAAATGAAGTGCTTGGAAAAAAAAGAATCGCATTAAAAGAGTGTAAGGAAATTTTAAAAAGATATTGCGAAAAAAACGTAAAAGAAATTAGAGAAATAGCTAAATAATTTTTGAATTGACAACCTCCTCATCTTATTGTTATTTTTATACTATGACAAAATTTATAATTACATCTATAATTGGTTGTTTAGTATTTCTTTCATGCAGCAAAGATGAAAACCAAACAAACGATCCTCAAGAGGAGGTTTTCGAAATTGACGATTACAATTATAAAACGGATATTCCCGATATGATTGACTTCTATGAACAAGATCCTATTCAATACTATGCAGAATTTGGACTTCCAAGTATTACTAAGTCTGCATCGATTCTAAATGAATATGGAGATAACCCAATAGACGCTTTTGATTTATTACTTGCCTACTTCAGTGATAGCATGGCTCAAAAAGCAATAAACGATCAACTTTGGAGTAGAGCATTTATTCAAAAAATGCAAAACGCAAGTGGAAATCTAGCAGAAAAATGGACTCATACAATAATACATTTCGGAAATCAGGTAAACCAACTATATATCCAAAATCCAGATGATCCTCAATTAGACCAACTGTATAAAATCTTAGGCGATGGAATACAACTTGTCATGCCAAATGAGTTTTTTATAGATATGATGATGATTGAAGATATTTCTCTATATGAATTTCCTATTACTAATGATTGGTTAGCTTTGACTTGTGGCTGCGGAATGGATGATGATGATGAAATAATAGAATGCGATGAAGAAGAAGTAGACACCTTTGATCAAGAACCCAATGAAGTGAGAAAATGGAGTGAAGTAGACGAACCATTTATACCCCCACATAGATTTGATGGCAAATGTGCTACACTTGCTGCCGGTAACTGTCTGGTAAAACTAAAACAAATAGAAGATAAGATAGATATAGATATCTGGAAAGATTTATCAAAAAAATTGGGTGCCAAAAAAAGAGGCGGTGTTGATAGAAGAGCCACCAATGCTTATTTTAAATCACTCGGATTTGGTGTAACAGTTGCTGCAGATAAAAAAGGTGAAACTGCTGTTCAACAAGCAGCTAAGGCTATGGCTAAAGGATGTGATGTCAAGCTTTCTTTTGCAAACAAAGCCAAAAAAAAATATCATGTTGAATACGTTACTGATATTAAGGTCGATAAAGATGACCCTAGTAAGGCGGTAATTACCTCTATCTCATGGGGCGTCAAATCAACACAAGACGTAAAAAATGGAAAGTTTACTAATAAGGAACCCAATAAAACAAGAAATGAGAATAGTTGGTTGTCGCAAGAAGGTGACGCTATTATTAGAATATTTTGCCCTGTAAAAAAATAACCCTTTTCCTGCTCTTGGATAAACATAACCGTTTTCTTCCTATTAGAAAGCAAAAATCTTTAGGTTGATATATACTCAACTTTTCATATTGTATGTACTTTTAGGGCATGAATAGAATAAACATACTATTGATATTGAGTTGCTTCTTTTTTTTATCATGTAATGAAGAAGATAATGAAGGCAATACAACACCTCCTTCGATGAATACAGACCTAAATATATTACTTATCATAGCAGATGATATGGGCAAGGACGCTACTAATGGTTATACAGAAGGTAGTATTAAACCCAACACACCTCATTTGGATAGTCTGATGAACAACGGGTTGAGATTTAACAATTTTTGGACCTATACCGTTTGTTCTCCAACAAGAGCAAGTATTTTTACCGGAAAGTATGGTTATAGTACTAAAGTGCGCTCTCAATTTGACCATATTGAAACTTCCGAAACTTCTTTACAAGCTTATATCAATCAGGAAACGGGCAACAAATATGCTACTGCTATGATTGGAAAGTGGCACTTAGGAAATGGAAACAATTTCAATCCAGAAACCATGGGTATAGATTATTATGCAGGTATTATCTCTGGAAGTGTACAAAGTTATTATTCGTGGCAGCTTACGGAAGATGGAGTTACAAATACTGAAACGGAATATACTACTACAAAACTTACAGACTTAGCTATTGATTGGATTGACCAGCAAACAAAACCCTGGTTTTTATGGTTGGCATATAATGCACCACATACACCATTTCATCTACCACCTTCAGAGATGCACTCGCAAAATGATTTATCATCTGATCAAAATGAAATTGACGCTAATCCACTTCCTTATTACATCGCCAGTATTGAAGCTATGGATTATCAAATTGGACAATTAATAGACCAAATAAATACAGATGAAAGGGCAAGTACAATCATTATTTTTATTGGAGATAATGGTTCTCCTGGACGTGTCGTACAATCACCATATAGTAGAAGAAAAGCTAAGGGTTCGCTCTACCAAGGTGGTATTAATAGCCCCATGATCGTCTCGGGAAAAAATGTTAATAGAACAGGTGACGAGAATGCATTAATTAATTCAACAGATTTGTTTGCAACTATCGCTGCCCTATCAGGAGTGAATATTGATTCAATCAATAATAGCAAAGATTTTTCATCTTTATTAACCACCTCTTCTTCAAATTTTAGGAACTACACCTATTCGGAATATAAATACGATGACGATAACATTGATGAATGGTGCATAAGAAACAATACGCATAAGCTAATTGAGAAAGCAGATGGATCAATGGAGTTATATAATTTAGAAATAGACCCCTATGAAAACACGGATCTGCTAATATCAACATTATCAGCTACAGATTCTACCGCTAAAAATATACTTATTAATCAATTAGCGACAATTAGAGATTAAACAGATTCGTATGAAAGCACCTATTGTTTTTTAGACAATTACGGAATAAAATCCACATTTTAAATAAGCCCCTTCATCAAAACTTATTGGATGATCAATATCATGAAAAGTCTTTTCCATAACTGTAAATGCCTTTGTTTGATCTGCTAAGACTTCCTCAATCGTATCAAAAAACAATGATGCTTCTACTCTACTTGAACATGAAGCCAATATCAAAATCCCTTCTTTATTAATTAACTGCACTGCCAATTTTGTCAACCGTCGATAACTGTTTATGGCTTTAGGAACTTCTTTCAAACTCTTAGCAAAAGATGGAGGATCTATTACTACAATATCAAACTTATTATTCTTATCAATTAAATCCTTTAACCCCATAAAGGCATCAGTACATATTGTTTTATGGTTCTTTGACACCTTATTTAGCGCTGCACTTTTCGTCACCATCTCAAGGGCCTGTGTACTAATATCTACACTAACTACTTCTTTTGCTCCCCCTATGAGTGCATGTATTGAAAACCCACCGGTATAGGAAAAAACATCCAAGACCGATTTTCCTTTTGCAAGCTCCCCTAACTTTTTCCTATTATGGCGATGATCCAAAAAACAACCCGTCTTATGTCCTCTAATTACATTCACCAAAAACAAAACATCATTCTCTTTAAAAACAACTTCCTCTTCCAGCAATTCACCATCGAGTATTTGTCCATCCTTCAAGGCTATATTCTGCTTCTGAACATTTCTACTTAAACGTAACACTATCGCATCACAACGTACAACTTTATTTATCAGCAATATCAGATCCTCTAAATAAGAAGTCCATATCAATGTATATAATTTAATAACCGCAATACTTCCATAAATATCAATTATTAATCCCGGTAGCCCATCATTCTCCCCATGAATCAATCTATAGCCATTAGTACTGTTCTTCAACAATGAACGTCTTCCTTCAAAAGCGGACTTCCCCTTTTTAACAAACCAATCTTTATTTATTAAAACTGGTTTGTGACATTCCAAAATTTTTATCCTTATTGGAGAATCTGGATCATATAATCCAACGGCCAAAAACTTATTTTTCTTATCAAAAATTACTGCTATATCTCCCGACTTTGCATCTTTAGTTATTTTGGTAATGGAGGATTCAAATACCCAAGGATGTCCTTTTCGAATCATACGCTGAGCAGCAGCGTTTACGCGTATTGCAATTCGGTTAGGTTTCTTTTTCAAAGACGCATCAATATCTATCATTTTAGTACTTCAAACTTAATCCCCGCAGATTGCAACCTTTTAAGCAAAAAATCACCCAATGCAGCGGCGGGAGTTAAAACACCGCCTCCTAATCGCAACTTATCCAAATTATAAAGCAATGTTATTGCCGATTCTGATAACATTTTAGATGTCTCTGTATAACCGGGATCACCCCCACTTACCTGAGTTATTGCCTTTTTAGTTGAACTTTCTGCCTCAAAAACCAACTTAAACCACGACTTCGATCTTTTCTCTTCGCTGGGTCCTTCTCCTGAAGGACGATATCGCTTTAGAAGTTCCCGACCTTTTTCAAACTGGGTGATTGCAAATAAACCTCCAATCCCCAAAGTAATACCAATCCCTGTAGTTAATTTTGGAGCTACAAAATATTGTTTATACTGTGTATTTCTTCCGTATACATCTTGCATCAAAGCACTACTCCTTTGGACAATCCAAGGGTCAATAACCGGCATTGGCAGTGCCCACTTATTCAAGTACTTACTAAAATGAAAATGCGCTTTAATTCTATCAGGATATTTCTTCCGTTTACCTATAGTGCTTTTATTACTCTTATTTCCTTTTGACATTGCATTCAATGCAGAAGCCCATGTACCTCCAGAGAAAGTACCTTTACTCATAACATATCCCTTAATCGATACGACGTCATCACTGTCAAACAATTTACGTGTATAGAATACGCCCAAATCAGCTGGAATGCTATCAAACCCACAACAATGTATAATATATGTGTTTGACTGAACTGCTTTTTTATGGTATCGATCCACCATACGCTTAACAAAAGCCGGCTCACCTGTTATATCTACATAATGTGTACTCGCATTGACACACGCCTTAACCATCTTCTCTCCGTATAAATCATATGGGCCAACAGTAGAGATAACCAGTCTAGTTTTCTCAACAAGATCACTCATTGATACACTATCATTACTATTGGCGATTATAGGTTTCATCTTACTTAATGAAGGCTCTATTGCTGACAATGCTTCAATTAAAGACGCTAAGGCCGTTTTGTTCCTTCCAGCAATAGTCCACTTAAAGTCATGCTGCCTTACATGGCTCGCAAAATATTTAGCAACTAACCCTCCAGTAAAACCTGTTGCTCCATATATAACAATATCATATAGTCTTTTCATATGATTGTCAATTAAAGTATACGTTCTTTTTCAAATTTTAGATAAATTCACAACGCTTAATATAGTATTTTGATTCTAATAAGTTCGTCATTTATAAAATATTTTACGGTTGGGAATGTCCAAGCTATTACTCTATTTCCTTTTGTTGTTTTAAAAAATAAAGAGCAAATGAAAGATGAATGTTTAATTCGTCATGAAAAAATTCATTTAGAACAACAAAAAGAAATGCTGGTAATCCCGTTTTATATCTGTTATACATTGGAATATTTTATAAAGATTTTGAAATACAAAAGTCATTATAAAGCCTATAAAAACATAAGCTTTGAAAAGGAAGCACACCTAAATGACATGACAAAAAATTATCTAAATCAACGAAAACGATATGCCTTTTTAAAATATTACTAACATTAAACATGAAATTAAATCTAGATATTATAACGCCCAGCAAACAAGAATGGGTGGATGCTGTTATAAATGACTTTGATGCATTTTTACAAGATCATGCAGATTGTGAGCGCAAAGCTTCTGCGATGGCCATGAGTTTTGTTGCCAAATACCCTAACAGAATAGAAATTATCCCTGAATTGATAGAGACAGCTTTGGAAGAATTAGAACATTTCCAACAAGTATATCAAATTATGGAAAAAAGAAACATCCAATTGGTACATGGTATGCCCAAAGACCCATACATTTCTGAATTAATAAATCATTGTCGTTCAGGTCTGGAGGAAAGGTTTATGGATCGGCTTCTCATAGCTTCTGTTGCTGAAACAAGAGGAGCAGAAAGGTTTAAATTAGTTGCTGAAGCATTGGAAGATGAAACATTATCTAAATTCTATAAAACCCTTTGGACTTCAGAAGCGAAGCATGGACATATCTTTATAAAGATGGCGCTAAATTATTTCAGTGAGGATCTAGTTTATAAAAGACTGGAAGAATTTATAACAATTGAAAGCGGTATTATTAACAACTTAAAAATTAGAGCTGCATTACACTAAAAATCAAATCCCTTACTCAAATTTTTCATCATAACTTTCTCATATATATGGGGCACTAACCTTTTAAGCATAAAAGAGACCCTCCCTACAGAACCGGTAATTAGAATATCTTTTCTTTGTAAAGTAGCTTTATAAATTTCTTCGGCTACCTTCTCAGGAGAAGCATTCCCTCCTATCTTATGATCTGTGTTGGAATTATTCTCACCATTTTTATACATATGACTTCGAATATTCGTGTCTATATATGAGGGACAAACAATTAGTACATTAGCTCCTGTATGCTTAATTTCTGATCTTAGCGTTTCAAAAAAACCCTGTACTGCATGTTTACTTGCAGCATAAGCGGTACGCCCAACAAGCGGGGCAAAACCAGCTACACTTGAAATAGCAACAATACTCCCTTTGTTTTTGATAATTTGATTAAGCCCTTCCCTTGTGCAATACACGCTCCCCATAAAATTAATATCCATCACCCTCTTAATCTCTTCATTTGTATTGTTCTTAAAAAGCTTAATATTGGTAATTCCTGCATTATTGATTAATATATCTATTTCTTTTCCAAGTGCTGCGATTCCTTTAAAAAATGCCTTTACCGAATTCTCTCTAGCAATATCACAAACAGATAAATGATGGTCAACACCCAAATTTTCTAGCTCTGACGAAAGTAAATCTAAATTTTTTGGATCAATATCACATCCTATGATATAGGCTCCTTCTTTTCCAAATTGCTTGCATAAAGCTGCACCAAGCCCCCTTCCCGCACCAGTTACCAATACATTTTTACCCAATAATTTTTTACGCATTACAATAAGCCATTATTCTTCGCATAAAATTCAAACGCCTGCACGCTATTCTTTTGAGGTTTATATCCAAACTCCGTTTTTAGCTTTGTATTATCTAAAACGGGTCTATATTGAACAAATTTAATTTGTTCGGGATCATACTGAGTTACACCAAATAGTTTGAGACCTCTTAATCCAATTTCAACAAGTTTAGGAGGTAACGCAATAAATCGCTTACCCAGCTTATCCGCAATTTCTTTAAGTGTAATATATCCATCTCCTGTAAGATTAAAAACACCCTCTTTCTTATTATTTAAAGCCGCTTCTGTTAAACAATTAATCAAGTCCTGATCCCATATAATTACAAAAGGGGTATCTGTAGTAGTCACTCCCACCACATTCTTCTTTCTAAACATATCCGTAATTTGATTATTTGTCTGTCTTCCCAGAATAGTTGAAACTCTAAATACCACTTGCTTCAAATCAGGATGATGCGTTCTATATTTTTGTAACATTTTCTCAATCAAAAACTTATGCCAAGGATAAGGCATTTCTTCATTACCACGTAACTCATCCGTCTCCCGCAACCATTCGGGATTATTAGCATGATAACCATACGCTGCCCCACTAGAGGTGACTACAATCTTAGAGACATTAGCTTTCACACATGCATCTAATATTTTTTGCGTACCCTCTACCTCTACTTCATACATAAATTGCCTTGTCATTCCTTTAGATGGCGTAACAATAGCTGCAAGGTGAACCACTACATCAGGAGTTGTTTTAAGTATTAAGTTAGCCACTTCTTCTGATCTCAAATCACCCTTAACAAAAGAAATAGGATGTGTGTTTTCTGACAATTCTTTGTCTTGAATATCTGTGGCAATGATTTCTAAATCATGCTCATTAAGTGTTGATAGATATTCTACAAATTGACCGCCAATATAACCCGATGCACCAGTTACTAATATTCTCTTACGCATAACTTATTTTTTTTCTTGACCAAAAAGTTGCAAGTGTTAAACCAGAAATTATATGCCAAACGCCCCAAAAAGCAGCAATAACTGCCATGCCTCCTAATCCATTAAAAAAATTAAAAATTAAAATAAGACCAAGTCCTGAATTTTGAATACCTACCTCAAGTGCTACTGCCCTCCTATTATATTCTTCTAACCCAGCAATCCAAGAAATCACATACCCCATTATAAAAGCTGCAGCATTAATAGAAATGACTAACATGGCTAAATATCCAAGATGTCCTTTAAAATATTTGAAGTTTACTACTACCGCAAAAACTATAAACGCAGCAAAGAAAAGGATAGAGAATATTTTCATTCCTTTTTTTAGCTTATTGGCCAAATCAGGATATTTACTTGACAAAAACAATCCTGCACTTAGAGGAACAAGCATCAACACAAGAATTAAAAAAAACATTCTTAATGGATCTAATGAGATTTCGGTTAGTAACGATCTCGTTTGAGGATTTATAGATCCCCAAAAAGTTATGTTCAAAGGGGTCATAATCGTTGCCAAAGCAGTAGAAAAAGCAGACATAGATATAGACAATGCTGCATTACCTTTTGCCAACAAGGTCATAAAATTGGAAATATTTCCACCCGGACATGCCGAAACAAGTAACATCCCAAGCGCAATACTTGGGATAGGTTTAAAAATATATAGCAATCCAAAAGTTAGCGCAGGTAATAATAGAAATTGGCTAAAAGACCCAATTATGAAAGGCTTAGGTGCTTTCATAATTTTTTTAAAATCCTCTATTTTTAAATCTAATGACACCCCAAACACAATAAGACCTAAAATAACGTTTAGTAGATTAAGTGTAAAAGGATTAAAATTTAAGGTTATCTCATCAATTGAAGACATATCTATTTAAGCATGTTTGAATGTTTTTCAAGTGCTTTAAGATACGTTTGTTTATGAACATAATATGCCATCCTATCGACTTCCATATATTTAACCCCTCCTCTTAAATCCGGTATTTTACCAGTTACTTTTTTTCTTAAATTAACTGCTTTTCCACTTTTGTTATTTTTCGCCTCAATATATTTAGCTACCAACTTAGCCTGATCATCTCTACCGTGCCATCCTAATCCTGTGGCTTCTACCATTCCTAAGACAAATAAGTTATCATGATGTGGTGTAAAAATATTCAGATAAAGCTGAGGGGCCTTACTTTCCGAGGGCCAATTTAAATGTGATTGATCAATAAAAGGGTAATTCAATTTATACCCTGTTGCTAAAAGCACCATATCGTATGCTTCACTTGATCCATCTTTAAAACGAACTAAATCACCATCAAAACTATCTATATCTCTTTTAATATGTACATCTCCATGTCCTAAATGGTATAATACTAAGGTGTTTACAATAGGATGCGATTCATATAATTTATGATCAGGCTTAGGGAATCCAAGTTTTTGTGGGTTGGGCACAAAGAAAGTTTTTAATAGGAAATTATCCACTTTTTGTTTTAGAAAACTAGGCATCTGAACCAAACCACCTAATGTATCAGCAGGTTTTCCAAATAAATATTTTGGCACAAAATGGTATCCTCGACGTACACTTAAGTCTACTTTAGCAGCTCTATGAACTGCATCTACTACAATATCACAACCACTATTACCGGCACCAACGACTAATACCCGCTTCCCTTCAAAAATATCGGCTGTTTTATATTTGGAAGAATGCATAATTTCTCCAGTAAATTCTCCCGGAATGTGTGGCTCATTAGGACATGATAGACAACCATTAGCGATGATGACCCCTTTGTACAAATTTGAATCTCCATGATTCGTTGTTACTTCCCAAAACTCGCCTTTGGGTTTAACTGATTCAATTTTTGTGTTAAAATAATAGTCTTCATACAAATTAAATGCTTGGCAAAAATCTTTGAAATACTTAAATACTTCCGAATGATGGGGATAGTCTGCCACGTCTTCTCTCATTGGAAAATCTTTGAACTCCGTCATTTTCTTTGAAGAAATTAAATGCGCTGACTCATAAACGGTACTGTATTCATTGTTAATATTCCAAAGGCCGCCAAACTCAGAAGCCGCTTCATAGCCATCATATGGAATATTGAGCATTTTCAAATTCCTTGCGCCTGAAATACCTGCAGGCCCTCCTCCTATAACAGCGTACTTGTTTTCTGTATCTACAAAAGTTCTTTTTACCTTTTTGTTTATTTCTGCTGGAATAACATTTTGCATAGCTTAACTGTTTGCTCGAAGATACGCACGTAACTTTTTGAATGCTTTGATCTTTATCAAGTTCGTTTTAGACGGTTTATTTGTTGACGTTTATCAAGTCTTGTTCTTTTTTCTTAAATCTGAGGTTTGATCTAATTCCTAAATTAAATGCCCCATAATTTCGCTGTAATTTATCAGAACTAAAACCTATATGTATTCCAAACATCAACCGACAATAATCCGGTCCAGCTCCAAACCCAGTATATACTTCACTAAGAAAAAAACTTTTATTTTGTTGATAGTACACCATGGGATTTAATGCAGTGTTATCTTCCGTAAAAGCCTGTTGTACAAGCTCTAATTTTGGGTCGTAACGAAACAAATTTTGATAAGCAAAACTCACGGCAGTATGAAATTCAAACCAATCATTTTGTACACTAAAAGATGGCTGCACAAAAAATCTAAAAAAGCTTTCGTCAATTTTATAATACCCCAAGTCAAATCGCTCATGTAAAAAAATAATAAAAAGATCTTGCGGAGTTTGAATGACGAACAAGTCGTGAAATCCTTGATCTACCTCTACATAATTTTGACTAAAAGATAACCCAATCCCCCCTTTTATATCAAAACCGTAATCTACTTTTTTATCACTTGTATAATTTTTATAGTAATTGAAGTAAGGCGCAACATAGTTCGACTTGAATGGTTTATATGTACTAAATTTATAATTGCTTCCAATTGAAAATTGATTGGTTACTGCATATTCACTTTGAAAATCAAAAGCCATTACCCTTTCAAATTCATAACGAACATTCTCGCCATAATTATCCCATCCATTATATGTTTGATAGTTGGCCGATAAACTAAACTCCTTCTTTTCCTTAATGGATGATGGTGCCGTAATGATAGGCTGCACTGAGGTTGCCGTGGTATAAATTCTTGTGCAAGCACTACTTATAAAAAGTAGTATAATAAAATATTTGGAAGTTCTCATTAAACCACCTAGTTAAGATCAATATCTTGGTTTAATTTTTTCAAATTTTCTCCAACATTATCTAAATCTTTTGATAGTTCGTCTAAACCCCTTTGAATAGAATCTAGCTCTGTCTTCATTTCCGTATTGATCTTATTATTGAGTTCTTCCAACTGCTTTTTTTCTCTTTCAATACGTTCTTCCAATTGCTGTCTGCCCAAATCTCGAATAAATTCTTGTTGTTTTTTCTTTCTTTTATTATCTGCAACAGAACGCATCATAAAACCAATAGACATGATGATTGCCATCATTCCAACTGCTACTCTAACTTTTCTATTCATATTGTTTATTTTTTAATCAAGAACCTAGATTAATCCAAATTCTAACACTACATACTCATTTTTTTTCTTATTCTACTTAAAGTTTCAGGTTTAACCCCAAGTATAGATGCGATATATTGCAATGGTATATACCTCAATAATTCGGGCTGCTCAATAGATAGTGCCTTGTATCTTTCTTCTGCGGTTAATGAAATTAGTGCCAATATTCTTTTTTCCAATAAAAGATGACTTCTTTCAATCGCCATCCTACCAATCGTTTCCCAATGGTGATATTTACGATACAAGGCTTCTATATCTTCTTTAGTAACCACCAATGCTTGTACATGGGTAATGGCTTGAATATTTTCCAAGGATGATTCTTGCATGATAAAGCTAGAAAGTGCTGTCACAAAAGCATCTTTTAAAAGCACAAATCGCGTAATATCATTACCATTAATATTGTAAAATGAGCGTACCGCTCCATCTAATATAAAGGCAATCTCCTTACAGGTATTTCCTCCTTTATGTAAAAATTCGTTGCGTTTATATTCTCGATATCTAAAATAAGGAACTGCCGCTTCAAAATCCTCATCGTCGATAATATTGAACTGATCGAGAAATTTTCTAAACTTATCTAACTGTTCTACTCTAGTAAATTTCGCCATAAAACTCCATCTGTATTAGCAAAATACGAATTTGACTTTCTTATTGCAAATGCTTCGGAAAGAAGTTCAAAAAGTAAAAGTTATTCAACCAATTTTAATCACTTGGTTGTCAGCAATGGCAAATACGCGACTGTCTTTTGAGGGCTTTATTCTATATGTTCCAGTAAAGCTTCCAAATGCAGGTAAAATAGCTTGCTTTTTATCGAAATAAAAACATGGTAATCTCAATGATTGTTTTCCTTTTCCTATCAAACGAACACATGGATGAATATGTCCGCATATATTAAACTCCTGCTCTCCTATTTCATTAAGAAGCAATGGTTCATGCGTAAAAACAAATGGATCTATTTTGAGACGATCTTCAAAAACTGAAAGTCCCACATTTAGATACTTCTCTTTTTCAAATAAATCATGATTCCCTAAAACCAAGTCAAAACGAATATTATTATCAAATTTAGACATCCATTTAACAAAAGCATTCCATTCTCTATTTTCAACGCTATGGAACAAATCACCCAGAAAAATAACACGGTTTGGTTTATATAGCATTAGCAAACCATTTAATCTTGCAATATTTTCTTTCTGTACCGCATTTGGAATCGCAATACCAGATTTTCTAAAATGACTTACCTTTCCCAAGTGAATATCAGAAACAATTAAAATAGATTGCTCTTGCCAAAGCATAGCTTTTTGTGGAAGCAATCTTTGGTTTTGCCCGTTTAGAGTTATAATTTGTTTCATGAATTAAAAAACAAAATAATGCATTTAATAGCAAAAATTTTCATCGGCATAGTAGCACTAGAACATTTATACATTCTATGGTTAGAAATGTTTGCCTGGACAACTAGGGGGCCTAAAGTTTTTAATACTTTTCCGAGGGACTTGTTTGAGCCCACTAAAGCATTGGCGGCCAATCAGGGATTGTACAATGGATTTCTTGCTGCTGGCTTAATTTGGGCTCTATTAATTAAAAATACTCTTTGGGCAGAAAATGTCTCTATATTTTTCTTGGGATGTGTTATAGTTGCCGGGATTTATGGAGCGATTTCCGCTCATCCAAAAATATTCTTCGTTCAAGGAATGCCGGCAGTAATTGCCTTAGTGCTTGTACTTATTCTATAAAGGAAATAATCAAATACTAAAGCTTTTTACCTTCAACAACAATATCTGAAGTAATAGACATTGGTATTTCCATCCCTTGCGCTTTCACCAACTGATCTAAATTCTGATGAATTTTAGATTTAATTGTTAATCCAGAAGGTATATCCACTTCAATAGTACCGCTTTGTGTCCCACTCATTTCTATTTCAGCACCAGGAAGTACCATGTTTTCTTTTTCACCTGCCTCAATTGTGGAGTTAACTTCGAGTTTAGCTATATTTCCAACAACAGATTTCAACTTATAATCATTCTTAATTACCATATGTATTGGAGCCTCTATATCCATTTGCACTTCCCATGTATCCCCTACCTTTACCGGTTCTTTTGGAAAAACTTTAAAACCATTTTCCATTGTTTTAGCAATAGCTTCTTCGCTAAATTGTCCCTTCATATTTTGCGCCACCATTTCTCCTCCAGCACCAACATTTTCCATCATTGCCTCTAATAATTCCTCTATACCATCCACATCTACAACATTTCCTTCTCCGTCAACATCTATAACAAAGGATTGGTTTACCATTGATCCCATTACATCCCTTAAGATATTTGAAGAGTCTGTAGTTGCATCTTCTGAATCATAAGACAAATCCATAAAACCATTTTTGTTAATCATCTTTATTCGATCATAAGTAGTTTTAATGGTTTTAATCCCCTCTTTGTCGTCAATTACATTAAAACTATACCCCATTAACATTTCTTGGTCCATTTCCAATTTTTGACCCATCATTTCCTGATTGATCTTTTGACTAGTTGTAAAAGTATAGTAATAATTTTGTCCTTTTTCAAGGTTAAACTTTAACTCAATAGGGTCATTTGATTTACAAGAAATCAATAAAAAAAACATCCCGTAAACCATAAAAAACTTGAACCAATTTTTCATATATCAGATTTTAATTCACACCTTAATTAAGCGGTATGATTAATAAAGATTACCTACTATAGGTTTTTAATTTCTGCAGCTAACTCTTGCAAAGAGTTTTTAGCATCACCAAACAACATACCAGTATTGCTTTTAAAGAACAGCGGATTTTGAATACCAGCATAACCAGGCTTCATACTTCTTTTAAACACAACTACATTTTTTGCTTGCTCTACATTCAGTACCGGCATTCCATATATAGGACTTCCTGGATCATCATTTGCAGCAGGGTTTACAACATCATTTGCACCAATAACCAAAACAACATCCGTTGTAGGGAATTGCGGATTGGCATCGTCCATTTCCAACAGTTGAGGGTATGGAACATCCGCTTCTGCTAACAAAACATTCATATGTCCAGGCATTCGACCTGCCACCGGGTGAATCGCATATTTAACTTCTACGCCATTAGATTCTAATAATTTCCCAACCTCATGAACGGCATGTTGAGCTTGAGCTACTGCTAAACCGTAACCAGGAACAACAATAACTTTTTCAGCATAGTAACACATAATTGCGGTATCAACGATATTCACTTCTTTATGAACTTGTTCTCCTTCAACGCCTTTAGATCCTCCTCCTGAAGCTCCAAAAGCTCCAATCAGTACATTCATAAGCGACCTATTCATCGCTTTACACATCAAAACAGTTAAAATGATACCGGCAGAACCTACCAAAATACCACCAGTAATCATAGATTGATTGTTGAAAAGCAACCCAGTGAATGTTGCTGCGATTCCGGTAAAAGAATTTAAAAGCGAGATTACTACTGGCATATCTGCGCCACCAATTGGCAATACAAACAACACACCATAAATTAATGCTAAGCCACATAAAATGTATAAATGCATAGGATTAGGCTGCTCTCCAATTATTAGTAGTACGCCTAAAAGAATCATGCCAGCGATCAACAACAGATTTATCATTTGCTGTCCAGGAAGTACTTTATCCTTAATTTTTCCTTGCAGTTTACCATAAGCGATGATACTTCCTGTAAAGGCTGTGCCACCTATAATGATTCCCATAATTAAAGAAATGTATTGTCCCATTGCTCCCATTCCAGAAGCCCCATTATTTATTAGGTTATAAAATTCTCCTATAGCAATAGCTAATGATGCAGCTCCCCCCATACCATTGAAAAAGGAAACCATTTCAGGCATTGCTGTCATCTTAACCGTTTTAGCCATGTAACCTCCGACCATTCCTCCAATGCCAATGGCGACAAATACAAAAAGGTAATTAATCAATTGTGCTTGTGCTTGAAAGCCTATAATAATTATTGTGGACACCATTGCTAGAATCATCCCAAATGCTGCAACAGCATTACCCTTTTTTGCAGAATCTGGTGAACTTTGCAATTTAAGACCCCAAATGAAAGCTACTGCCGCTATCAAATAAACTATTTGTAATATATATTCAGTCATGATTTAAATGCTATGCTTATTGTAAAGAATTTTGAACACGCTCATTTTTTACTTGCCCCGCATGTGTAATACATGTTCCTGCAACGATATCATCTTCAAAATTAAGATTAAAATCTCCCTCAGGTGTTAACATCAATTTTAAGAAGTTGATGACATTCTTACCATACATTTTACTTGCATCTATAGACATGCTAGAAGGTAGATTGGAATCTCCAATTATACTAACACCGTGTTTTTCAACTATTAGATTGTCTTCTGTCAATTCACAGTTGCCTCCTGTGGAAGCCGCCAAATCAACAATCACAGATCCTGATTTCATGGCCTCTACCGTTTCTTTTTTTATTAAAATTGGCGCTCGTCTGCCAGGAATTTGAGCCGTACAAATCACTACATCCGATTTGATTGCATGGTCCTGAATAACTTGAGATTGTTTCTTTTTAAACTCCTCCGTTTGTTCTACAGCATATCCTCCTGCGGCCTTATCTTCTGTTGCTCCTTCTACCTCAACAAACTTAGCTCCCAAACTCATTACCTCCTCTTTAACAGCAGAGCGTACATCAAAGGCTTCCACAACTGCACCCAAACGACGAGCAGTTGCAATGGCCTGCAATCCGGCTACACCTGCTCCCAAAACCAATACTTTAGAAGGCTTTATACTTCCAGCAGCCGTAATATACATAGGAAAAAAGTGCGGTAATAAACTTGCAGCTTTCAAAACTGCTTTATAACCAGCAACCGATGCCATAGAAGAAAGTACATCCATAGACTGTGCACGTGTTGTTCTTGGAACAAAATCCATGCTAAAAGAAGTTGTGTTTTTATCTCTTAGTTTTTTAACTAAATCGTGATTCGCCAAAGGTGATATCATATTCATCAACACCTGGTTTTGCCCAATTTTATCTACCTCGTCAAGCGACAAAGCATTAATTTGACAAACTACATCTGCTTTTTCAAAAACTTCATTTCTACTTGCCAACGTTGCACCTACGGCTGTATAATCATCATCTGAATAAAAAGCACGCTCGCCCGCTCCCTGTTCCACAATTGAATCAACATTTAACTTTTTAAGCTCTGCTATACCTTCGGGAAGCATGGAAACCCTAGTTTCATTTCCCGGTTCTTTAAGAATTCCTATTACCATCATTGGATTAATTGGTGGTGCAAAGCTAAAAAAAACTACTATATGCTATAAAAACTATTCATTAATTTAATCCACACTTAAAAGAAGTTCAAAAGCTTTTGAAAACGAATTAAAAAACAAATGAACTTTGAGTTACAAAAAGTGCTTTACTTTTATGCTTTAATCATCGGATCCAATCTGAAATAAGTGATGAAAAACAGAATTGCTTTTATCTTTCCGCTTTCACTAATATTGATAACTTGGGTGCTCAAAAGCCTTGAAGTTATTCTGAGTATTGATTTGGGGTTTTTCGGGGTTAAACCCAGAGATATTTCAAGTTTAATAGGCATCATCACCAGTCCCTTTATACATGGTAGCTGGGGACATTTAATTTCTAACACGCTCCCCTTCTTCTTTTTAACCTTTATATTGTTTATTAGCTATCGATCTTTTGCTTGGGCTGTATTTATTTTCATCTTTATACTCACAGGTTTAAGTGTTTGGCTCTTTGCAAGAGGCGGGGTATATCATATTGGTGCAAGTGGTGTGGTATATGGCTTGGCTTCCTTTCTTTTTTTTATGGGTGTTTTCAGAATGGAAGGTAAATCCATTGCGGTTGCTTTATCCGTGGCCTTACTTTATGGAGGTATGGTTTGGGGTATTTTTCCGACGGTTCCCGGTGTATCTTGGGAATCTCATCTTTTTGGTGGTCTTGTAGGAGGTTTTGTTGCTTACCTATTTAGAAAAAGAGAGCTTCCTATTATACCATTAGAGGATAGTGATACACAAAAGGATTTTAAAAGTTATGTTAGGGATAGGAGTATTGAGTAGTCTATCTATTGCTCCCAAATTCAGAGCTTGAGTAAACTTTTAAAGTTAAGGTCCATGATATATTAGACTTCTCCCCTCTCTTTAATCAAATCGATAAAGTATTTTACATTTTCCCATGGAGTATCCGGATAAACACCATGGCCTAAGTTGACAATGTGTTTCCCCTTTCCAAAAGCATTTAACATTTCAGTTGTTTTCGATTTGATAAATGATTTATCTGCATATAGTACACATGGATCTAAGTTTCCTTGCAACACCTTATCAGGCACTTTCACTCTCCCTATTTGAGGATCAATGGTCCAATCCAATCCAACAACTTCACAGTTTAGGTTATTCATCTGTTCCAATCCAAAAAAAGCACCTTTTGCAAAAACGATAACAGGCACTTCGGTTATGCTATTGCAAATTTTTTGAATGTAGGGTAAGCCAAAATCACTAAATAATTGAGGAGATAAAATGCCCGCCCAACTATCAAAAACCTGAACAATATCAGCTCCCTGACGAATCTGAAGTTTCAAATAAGTGATAGTCGCTTCTGTTATCTTATCTAATAATTGATGCGAATGCTCTGGAAATTGATATAAAAATCTTTTTGCCTTTGAAAAAGTTTTAGAACCTTGTCCTTCAATCATATAAGAAAAGATGGTCCATGGTGCCCCGGCAAACCCAATTAAAGGTACTCTATTGTTAAGCGCTCGTTTGGTCAGTTCAATTCCTTTCAATACATACTGAAGTTTATCTTCAACACTATTCGTTGTCAACAATTCGATATCATTACCAGATTCTATTGTTTTTGGGAAAAATGGTCCTTTTTTTTCGATCATTTCATAATCTAAGCCCATTGCCTCGGGAATAACCAAAATATCAGAAAAAATAATTGCCGCATCAACTCCAAGAATATCTACCGGTTGTAAAGTCACCTCCGTAATCAGTTCCGGAGTAGACACCAGCTCTTTAAATCCCGAAACACTTGCTCTAACGGCTCTATATTCAGGCAAAATCCTTCCCGCTTGTCGCATTACCCAGACGGGTGGCCTTTCTGTTTTTTCTCCTTTGGCAGCTCGTAATAACAAATCATTTTCCATATGCACCAAAGGTAGGATACTCCTTGCTTTTTTACAATTGATTTTAACATCAACTATTGTTGATTAATATTTGGATACAAAAAAAAACGAATGAGTAATTTTACTTTTATGGAAGCAGTAGTGAGCCTTAAGGGAGCAAATATTTACCAAAAAGAAATGTTGGTATTGAGCGATGTAAATCTCGAAATTAAAAAAGGAGATTTCATCTATATCATTGGTTCTACGGGAAGTGGGAAAAGCAGCTTACTCAAAACGCTTTATGGAGATCTTGATTTACGAAGTGGTTCAGGAAAAGTCGCAGGTTTTAGCCTTGAAAATTTAAAGCTTAAGCAGCAAGCCTTTTTAAGGAGAAAGTTAGGTATTGTTTTTCAAGACTTTCAGCTTTTAATGGATAGGACTGTTGAAGAAAACCTCTCTTTTACACTTAAAGCTACTGGATGGAAAGACAATAAAATGATCAAAGATCGGATTGAACACACTTTAGATCTTGTTGGGCTTAAAACTAAACACTTTAAGATGCCACATCAACTTTCGGGTGGTGAGCAGCAACGTGTTGTTATCGCTCGTGCATTGTTAAACAACCCTGAAGTCATTTTAGCAGATGAGCCAACGGGGAACTTAGACCCTCAAACTTCAGATGACATTATGAACTTGCTTTTTGAAATTAACAAAGAAATGGGCACTCCTATTTTAATGGCCACTCATAATTATTCTTTGATAGAGAAGTTTCCTGCACAAATCTATAAATGCGTAGGAGGAAAATTATTGAAAGATGAGCATTTGGTATTGTAGGTCATTTACTACCTCTCTTTCGACAAAATGGCTTGTATTTTTTTTCCATTTTCTAGATTACTGAAGTATTGATTTAATATATCTCTTCTGGAAATCATCTCTTCCTCCAGAAGTTCCCTAGTAAGCATTTTTTGAATTTCCGTATTCCATTTGCTTAGATCGTCCTCCACCGTAACAAATGGCGCAATACGCTGATCAGAAAGGGCATTATTAGTGGTTAAAATAAAACGTCCATAATACAATGCATTAATCAATTTTAATTTAAAACCTGTCGGTTGCAATGATGGGATCAAATGCACCTGCGCTTGTTCAAATAGCGCTTCTATTTTTTCAGAGGTAGGGTTGGGAATAAATTCAATTTCCGTATGGTTTCTTAGTAGCTTTCTCAGACTATTCGTCGGATTCTTTCCTGCAATTATAAGTTTTTCTTTAAGTGAAGGATCTAATGATTTTATCAATTGGGTAATCGCTGCCACATTTTCTGAAATAGATAAATTACCACAGTACAAGAGCCCCTCACCCTTTCCTTTTTTTAACGAGACTTCATCATTACTATGAAATGGAGGAATATAATGTGTTGCCGCATCTGTCTTTTTATAAATAGATTTAAAATGTACCGCATCGCTTTCAGAGATTGCCAACAGATATTGCGTATTATTAATTACTTCCGCCTCAAATGTTTTATATCTTTTTGATTCAAGTAATAAATATCTTTTTTTCAAAAGGTTAGATGTGCTTTTTGCAAGCAGTCCGTAATACTCGTGCTCTATGTTGTGTGCACGAACTATTTTTAGTCGATTTTTTATTCGCTTATCATTGATATAATAGCAGCTTTGAAATCCTTCAAAAAGAATTGGAAAGTCATCTTTTGCTAGATTTAGAATCAACTTTTCATCGCTTCTTATTACAACACTAATAGGTCTATTTGAAAAAGGCGTTTTCATAATTTTTATTGGATAGAAATTAATCTCCTCCACAAAATCTAAAGCAGCAATGTCTTTTTCTTTACTATCAAAATAATGTAGATGAACTTTAAATCCTAAATCTGCAAGTACCTTTATCTTATAAAATACCTCTATTGCTCCACCATAATTAGGTGGACTAGGGCATCTAAAACAAACGACATGCAACTGTTTATTCATATATCGTCAATAACTTATTGCATTCTTCCTGCCAATTATAATGATTACGTGCCTTTTGACATGCCCCTTGCAAGTTTAAGTATAATTCATTGTTCCTTAGCAAGGCATTAATGCCTTCAACAATTTTTAACACCTCTAAATTTTCAATAAGCAAGGCCACCTTATATTCATTATTGATATTTCTGTATTCTGGAAAATCAATACATAATTGCGGTGTTAATGCCATTATATAATCAAAAAACTTGTTACTTAAAGAATAGTAATAACTAAGTCCTTTTTTTTCCAATAAGTTAACTCCTACCTTAGCCTTTAAGGTATAAGCCCTTAATGCTTCTGGAGATAATGGTCCTAAAAACTTCACCTTATCAGCCAGCCTTTCTTGCTTCACAAATAATCTTAAATTTTCTTCGACGTCCCCCTTCCCCGCTAATAAAAGTACTGCATCAATCTTATGCATTGCAACAATTAAGCGTTCTAGACCTCTACCTTCGTTTAAAGCCCCTTGATATAAAACATAATTTTCCTTTTCAAGAAAAGAAGGTTCCTCATATCTATAAGGTACATTTTTTATCACCTCAAATGATCTTTCATATAATTTATCCAGCTCATTTGCAATAGCATCGCTTACGGTGTATCCTTTATCTATCTTGGGAATTAAAAATCGTTCTAAGTACAACCAAACTTTTTTAATAAAAAGTCTATCGCTCAGTTCTACACTTTCAGAAAAATATTCGTGAGCATCATAGAAACACTTTTTCCCCTTTATTCTAGCAACCAGCCATGCAGGAAGTAATGTATCCATATCAATACCACAAACTACATCAAATGAATTTGTAAGTAGCAAAAGAAATAGCCTAAGATTGTATTCTGCATAAAAAAGAAATCCCTTGTTAAATAGGCACTTTATTCTGAGGGTCTTAAAGGAGCGTTCAGTTAATTTCTTTGAAGATTTTAGCTTTCTCCCAACTAATAAAACGTCATTCCCCGCTTCTGATAAGGTATCACATATCTTATGCATACGTTGATCATAAGAGAGATCATTTGTAACTGTAAATATTAGTTTTCTATTTTGCAAGCTCAATTGTTTTCCCCTCATTATTTAACTCAATCACTCCTTCATCCAATAAAAACCTTATTACTTTCAAAACATTTTGTCCTTTAAAATATCCTGCACCTTGTAAAGCTTCTATTGCCACTGCTTTCCCCTCTAATTTTAATTGTTCTAATATTGCTTTTTTTTCCTGTTCAAATGTAGCATCGTCAAGTTTATTTTTGTTGGATAAACACGTTGCACAAACACCACAATTCTCTTCTTCCAATCCAAAGTATTTACCAATAATTTTTTGTTTGCATTCCGATTCATCTAAAATGTAATGAATCATAGCATCACATTGTTGAAGAGAGACTTTTTTGCGTTGATTAATAAATTCTTTGTCTAACAAGAGAGATTGTTTACCAACTCTATCTTTTAGTAAAGTCAACGTAGGAAAATCTGTATATGGAACATACTTAACAACTTCCATTTTATGTAAAAATTTAAGTTGCTTCGCCAATTCTTTTGGTCCTATTTTTAATCTTGATGCAATCCAATTCTCATTAATCATTGTATAATGATGTAAAACCCCTCCATAGCTTCTCAATAACAATCGTATTAATTGATCATAATTAATGTGTTCTACTTGAAATTTATAGAGATCTCTTTTATCTATATTAAACTTCAATCTAGAAGGTAGCCAAACCCCTTCATTTGGTAAAATATATCCTGCTTGATTTAGTATTTTAAGCGCATTATATAAAAGCACTGCATCTATATTAAAAAGCTTAGAGAAAGAAGCAATATCAAACGCTTTTGTAAGCATTTTTCCAGTAGAAATTGCAATCTTAAGATGATTACAAATGGCTTCATATACTCTTTTTATTTCTTTTATGTCCGGATATCTTTGCTCAACTCTCTTTTTTAAGCGACTTATATCTGCTTTGTTATAAATTAATACAGCATAGCTTTTTTTACCGTCTCTTCCCGCTCTTCCCGCTTCTTGATAGTAGGCCTCTAAGCTATCAGGAATATCTAAATGCACTACCCACCTAACATCAGGTTTGTCTATACCCATACCAAACGCATTGGTACAAACTATAATTGGCAATACTCCGTTTGTCCATAGCTCCTGTCTCCTACTCCTTTCTTCTGCAGATACTCCGGCATGATAAAATGATGTATTATACCCTCTTTGGTTTAGTTTAATAGAGAGGTCTTTAGCTTTTCGCCTACTGCGCACATAGACAATTCCACTTCCAGGCGTTTTTTTAATGACCTCAATAAGCTTTGCATTCTTGTTCTCTACACTACGTGTAATAAACTGGATATTTTTTCTAACAACACTATTGACAAAAATCTCCGTCTCTTGTAATTGCAGACGCTCCAAAATATCTTCTCTTACTCTTGGCGTAGCTGATGCAGTCAAAGCTATGATAGGCACCTCTGGTCTTAATACTCTTAACTTTGAAATATTCAAGTAAGACGGTCTAAAATCAAATCCCCATTGAGAGATACAATGTGCTTCATCAATAGCAATTAAATTGACATTCATCTTTTTAAAACGTTCCTGAAAAACTTCCGTATCAATTCTCTCTGGAGAAATATATAAAAACTTCACCTCCCCATAAACGCAGCTATCAAGTATTAAATCAATCTCATGGTAGGTTTTTCCTGAAAATATGGCTTTGGCTTTAATATTTCTTTGCTCAAGGTTTTTCACTTGATCTTGCATTAAAGCTATCAACGGAGAAACTACGATACAAATTCCTTCTTTAGCCATTGCAGGCACCTGAAAGCATAAAGACTTCCCTCCTCCAGTCGGTAATAAGGCTAATACGTCTTTCCCTTTAACAACTTCCTTGATAACTGCCTCTTGCGACGAACGAAAATTATTATATCCCCAATATTCTAGTAATATGCGCCTTAAATCATCCAACTTTACTATTTAGAAGTGTAAAGAATTATAAAAATACGGTGATTGAATGGATGTCTAGGATTTAATTCACAAAAATGGCAGTTAGAAGATAAATATTGTTTTAAATTAATCTCCTACTTTTATTATTGCGAGATAATATACTATGCGAAGAATACCAGAATCAGAACTTATATTGAATAAAGATGGGAGTATTTATCATCTAAAACTATTACCTGGTCAAGTTGCGACAACCATAATAACCGTTGGTGATCCTGAACGTGTTAAAGCCATCACCAAACATTTTGATTCAATAGAAATAGAAATCAAGAATAGAGAGTTTTATACGGTTACAGGATACCATAGAGAAAAACGATTGACAGTAATTTCAACTGGAATTGGTACAGATAACATCGACATTGTTTTTAATGAGATCGACGCACTTTTCAATATAGACTTTGAAACCAGGCAAATAAAGGATCAACTAACCATTTTAGAGTTTATTAGAATAGGCACTTCTGGGACATTCAGACCAAATATTGATGTGGACTCTTTTTTAGTTTCTATTGCAGCGGTTGGATTAGATGGGTTGATGAGCGCATATTCTATAAATTACACTCAAAGTGAAAGTGAGATACTGCAACAACTTCCAACAAATATTGCTTCTAATTTTATTCCTTACTGCACAAATGGGAATAGAGACCTCATTCAATTATTTGATGATTTTATCAAAGGCATAACCATTACCTGTGCAGGATTTTACGGACCACAAGGGCGTACATTAAGAATACAACCACGTATTGTTAACTTTATTGAAACTTTGTCTGATTCAAATACTTCAGACTACAATTTCACTAATTTTGAGATGGAAACTGCTGGAATTTATGGTCTTTCGAAACTTTTAGGCCACAAAGCTGTTTCTATAAGTGCCATACTAGCCAATAGAGCTAATGGGACTTTTAGCACCACACCAACTGAAACAGTAGAAAAATTAATTGAGGAAGTATTAGACAAAATTGTTTCAAATCAACTATCAACTAAAACATAGCAGTTTAAAATTCATTTTCACCTTGTTCCTTTTGGGGAGTACCATCCATATTTCAGCACAAGAAAAATTCATCTTATCAGGTAAAGTATTAGACCAAAATTCTGAGCCATTATTTGGCGCATCTATTTGGATTGAAGAAGTTGAAAATGGTACTACATCAGATATAAATGGCCATTTCAATTACCCATTATCAAAGGGCCAGTATACCATAAAAATTTCTTACATAGGTTTTGAGGACAAAATTGAAACAATTAAAATCAAAAATAACCAGCAACTTACCTTCCAGTTAGACGAAGGTGTTTCTCTTGAAACTATAACAATAAAATCAATCAATAGCAAAGCAAAAGACAATTTAGAGAACCCTTATTCTGGCTACATAAAAATGGAACAAAAAGATATAGAAAGTTTACCTGCTATATTGGGTGAAACGGATGTAATCAAGACCATACAATTACTCCCAGGGGTTCAATCTGGTAATGAATCTTCTGCAGGGCTATATGTTCGAGGTGGAAATACCGACCAAAATTTAATTTTGCTCGATGGAGCACCTATATATAATCCGACGCATGCTGCCGGATTTATAAGTGCCTTTAATACAGACATCATCAAATCCTTTGAAATTTATAAGGGTGCCTTTCCCGCCCAATACGGTAATAGGCTTTCTTCAGTGTTAGATATTGAAACACGAACAGGCAATAAAGAAAAGCTTACCGCTGAAGGTGGCTTAGGATTACTAACAGGACGCCTGAATCTTGAAGGTCCTATATTTAATAAGAAAGCATCTTTTATCGTTGCTGCAAGATCTTTTTACAGTTATTCTTTAGCTCGATCTATCTTACCAAAAAATATTAAAGCAGACCTTCCAAAGTATTTCTTTTATGACTTATATGGCAAACTTGATTTTAAAATTTCAGATAAAGACAATTTTTCGATCAGTGGGTTTTCAGGGGGAGATATTGTAAATTTTTCTCAAAAAGATGATGGTGAAACAACAACAGTTAACATACCATGGTACAATCACATGGTGTCTTCTACATGGAGAAGAAAATTTAAAGATGAGATTTTTGGGTATTTACAATCCTACTATTCAAGATACAACTTTAGTTTTAAGCTTGAAGATATATATTCAACAGATATTGCAGAGGCTTCTATAAAGGATATTGGATTAAAGTACTTTGTTAATTTTTATCCCTCAAAAAACCATAAAGTTAGAACCGGTATTGATTTAAACTATATCGTTGTAAGGCCAGAAATTAAAAAAGGTTTAGATGAGTTTAATGATTCTACGGGAGAATACTCGCGAGTTATTAATGAGCAAGTTGTTGGACGTGATAGGAAATCCCTTTTGCATTCGATTTATTTAAACCACGATTGGAAAATCCATCCGAGATTAGATGCTTCTTATGGAATAAGGTTAACATATAATATCGCAAATAATGAAAATTTTCTAAGTGCAGATCCGAAAATTGCCATTAATGCAAAATTACACAGACAAGTTTCATTGAAATTTGGTTATTCTTATATCTCACAGTATGCACATATTCTGTCTAACTCAAGTGTCTCTACTCCCTTTGACATTTGGATATCTTCATCAGATAGAGTCCCTGTACAGCGCGCTCATGAAACTTCTTTAGGCGTTTCGACAAATTTCCTCAAAGACATTCTGATTGTCAATGTCACTGGTTATTATAAAAAAATGTCTGGACAAGTTGGTTATTTACCAGGAGAGAACCTCTTTAACCATGAAGGGGAAATAGAAGATATTCTTACTACCGGAGATGGAACCGCATATGGTATAGAATTCAATTTTAAAAAGGAGCAAGGAAAATGGCAAGGATTTATCGCTTATACTCTAGCCTGGGCCAATAGAAAATTTGACTTGCATAATAATGGTGTAAAATATCCAGCACAATTTGACAGAAGAAATGATCTTGCATTATCCCTCAATTATAATATAAATGACAAATGGTCTATTTATGGATTATTCATCTTCGGAAGTGGTTATGCCCTTACGTTACCAACAGGAAAGTTTTTTGATCCAACAAAAAATGGGTGGAACAATCCACAACAGATAACACAGTTTACAGGGAAAAACACTTACCGCCTAAGCCCATATCATAGAATGGATATAGGAGCAAAATATACCATTAAAAAAGAAAAAATCAATCACATATTACGATTTGATATTTACAATCTTTATAACAAGGCCAATCCATTTATCGTTTTACCTACTAATACAGTAAATGAAAATGAAATCACTTATAAAGTAATCGAATATTCCATCATTCCTACACTTCCATCAATAAGCTGGCACTTTGAATTAAAATGAGATTATTTATGGAATTCAGGTTAATACTATACATATCGTTTTTTCTACTTCTATTTTCTAACTGCGTACGAGAAAATGTTTTCGAAATTGATTTCGAAAATAAAACAGTCATACACAGTGTTTTTAACATTGATAAAAAAGCAGAGGTTTTTGTTTACAAAAATTTCCCTTTTGAACAAACCGCTACAGTAAAAGATGTATTGTTTATTGATGATGCTGTAGTCACTCTATTTGATGGAGAAAAAATATATGCAACCGAATTGAAAGAGCGTTCTGTTTCCTTTATTAATGACAATGGTTATTTAGATTCTTTTACAACAAAATCATACAAAACATTAGAAAAGATACCTCAAGGAGACACTTTATTTCTTACTGCGGTTACAACAGATGGAATATTCTCAGCAAATGAAGCACCAGTACATAAACCTATAATTTCACATATTGAACTGGATAGTATAGAGCAAACAAACTTACCCGGATATTATAATTATTTTTTAAAGGTGTATTTGGATGAGGTTATTGTATCAGACTTTTATAGGTATCGGCTAAAATACACTTATGACTATATAGACACGCTCTTCACTTATGATACATTAGGAAATATAGTTGATTCAAGATTAGACACTTTTACACTTCGGAATAATAATCTATCCAATAATTTTATTCCGGGTAATGAAGCTATTAACACTCCTATTTACATCTTTTTAAATAATCAAGTGCCCTTAATTGGCAATAAAGAAAATCCATATGAATTAGAAATCACCTTTTATAACTACCCCTCTTTTTATGTTGAATATTTACAAAACATAAAAGATTTACCCCGAGCAGATCAGTTTCAGGACCCATTTAACGAGCCCCTCAATAATTTAACAAATATAAATGGAGAAGATGCGCTAGGAATTTTTTCTGTTATTTCTCCTTCAGAAACCTCCACTTTTGAAGTTTACCCAAAGTTTGATTAGCTGGTTATTCCATTTTAGATAGAAATACACTCAACCCTTCTTTCATTTGTGCATTCATTTTATACCGAATCGTCTCTTTTAAATAAGTTGCGACACTAAAATTAGGTGTATCTAAATGCTTATAACTAGTTATGGCATTTTGTCTATCTTCTAACCCATTAGAAAGCGCATTATTAAACAACTCAATAAACGATGGATCTATTTCCTTTAGTGAAACCCAACAGGCAAATACAAAAGGTAAAGAGGTATGGCTTTTCCAGGCTTCGCTAAGATCATATTGATAAGGAAATTTATCTAACAATCTTATAGCCCTATCTCCTATTACAAGTCCTGCGGTAGTTCCGGTAATTTCTTTTTGAAATCCAGTAAAAGCGGGTTCTAGTTTACAACTCACCTGCCAATATTCTTTAATTAAAATTTTACAAAGCTGTACAGATGTTCTAGATTGATAATCAAGAAAGATTGTTTCTATGTCTGAAATAGGAACATCTGAAAATATTTTCACCGTAGTAACGGGCCCATTAGAAGCAATACAATAATCAGAGATTATCTTATAATCAGGCAGATCCTTTAAAATAGCAACGGGAACCAATGCCAGGTTAACTATGGCTTTTTCCAATTTATAAGCACTTTGAGCAGGATAATCTAATTCTAAGTCGATAACATCAATGAGGCTACTATCTTTTAAGCCATCAATAAATGGAACCGTGTTTAAGTAATTAACCGCAGAGATTTTAATTTTTTCCATTTATTTTAAATGATCGGTATTATTAAAAATTTCAATTTTGAATTGATCATTACCATTCAAAAGCAACTTATACAAACAGGTATTAGAATGTGGAAACTCATCCATTTGAGCAATGGATTTTTCCGTCATTGAACACAATAAAGCTCTGATTGATCTTCCATGAGAACAAACTAATATTTTTTGATGTTTACTTCTTTTTATTTCATCTATCCAAGGTTTTTGCCTTTCTGCGAGATCAAATGCGCTTTCACCACCATCAATTTTAATTTTAAGATAGCCTTCTCTCCATTTTTGAATAATATCTAAATATCGTTTATGTAACTGTGGGTCATGTGCAATTCCTTCATAAATGCCCCAGTCTATTTCGTCTAATGCAGGAGTTTCTATATGATGAAGCCCTTTTCTAATAAAGTCATCCATTGTTTGATGGGTACGGCGTAATTTAGAAGTATATAATACATCAAAGTCAAAGCTGCCATAAGCATTGAAAAAAGCTGCTGCTTGCGCTTTACCAGTCTCGTTTAAACTTGAATTAACCCCTCTTCCCTGAACAATTTGTTTCAGATTATAATCTGTCTGTCCATGACGAACTAAGTAGATTTCTTTGATCATTTATTCACTATAACTAATTATACATTCTTGCGGCCTCCTGCTTATCTTCTTCAAACTCATAATTTGAATAATCCTGCAAGTGATTATAAATAGTATCCCGCTCTATTGGTGTTCTGCCTACATTTCGGATTAAATTCACTATTTCTCTAGTTGTCATAGCTGGTTTTTGCTCTTCAGCACCAGCCATGGAGTAAATCTTTGTGCTATCATCAATGGTTCCATCAATATCATTAACTCCATAGTTCAAAGATATTTGAGCTGTTTCTCTACCAATCATTGGCCAATACGCCTTTATATGATTGAAATTATCCATATAAATACGAGCCACCGCATACATTTTTAAATCTTCAATAACAGAAACTTCTGAAATATGAGACATCTGGTTCTCTTGATTTCGAAACTTTAATGGAATAAAGGTGTTGAAACCATTCGTTTTATCTTGTAATTGACGTAAACGCTCCATATGATCAATTCGATGTTGATAATCTTCAATATGACCATATAAAATTGTAGCATTAGAAGGCATCCCTAAGCTGTGTGCTGTTTCATGTATCTCCAACCATTGTTGAGTACTGCATTTATCAGCACATATTTGAGCTCTTATTTCCTCGTCAAAAATTTCTGCACCTCCACCGGGCAAAGAGTTTTGTCCACAATCTCTTAAATATTGAAGTCCCTCTTTATATGACATTTTTGCCTTTCTACACATATATTCTAATTCTACCGCAGTAAAAGCTTTAACATGTATATCTGGTCTTAACTTTTTTATCTTTTGAATCAATTCTCCAAAGAAATGAAGTCCCATCTTAGGATGCACCCCTCCAACAATATGTACTTCAGTAACATTCTTATCTTGGTAGTTTTTTACAATATTCAACATATCATCCATTGAATATTCCCATCCCTCATGCTTATGTTTTAATAATCGAGAATAAGAGCAAAATTTACAGTCAAACACACAAATATTAGTAGGTTCAATATGAAAATTTCTATTAAAAAAAGTGATATCTCCGTGCTTTTCATTTCTAATATAATTAGCCAACGCTCCTATGTAACCAAGCTCCCCTTTTTCAAATAAAAGCACTCCTTCTTCAAAGCTTATTCGCTCTCTTGCAATTACCTTCTCTCCTATTTTTTTTAGCTCTTTAGATAAGCTTAAATCATTTAGTATGGTATTTATAGCAGCTACCTCCATGGTTCTAATTCTTTAGACAATTTATAAAGATATTGAAAGTGAGATAAAGGCTATTTAAGGTATAGTTAATTCAAAATGATGCTAAGAATAAGTTAGTTAAACAAAGTATATTTTACTAGTATAAAAACGACATAATTCATTTATTATCAAATGATAAACAAGTTATATATAAACTAAAAATTCAATTTTATACCTTAAGATCATACCCGCATGATTTACAAAATTTTGCATCATCATCATGATCGTCAAATCCACAATTTTGACAATTTTGAGTGTTGGTTTTTAATCTGTTATTTACATTGGCTAACTCTGCCGTGACAATACCTGTTGGAACGGCAATTATTCCATAACCCATTATCATAATCATCGCTGATAGCACTCTTCCTAAAGGAGTAATTGGAGTGATATCCCCATATCCGACTGTTGTTAAAGTTACAATAGCCCAATAAATACTAACTGGAATATTGTCAAATCCACTATTCGCATTTCCTTCTACCAAATACATCATAGAACCTATAACAACAACTATTAGTAATACTGTAGTTAGAAAGACTACTATTTTGGGCCTACTAGCTTTCAATGCCTGATTTAAAATTGCTGTAGCACCTAAAAATCTTACAAGCTTAAATATTCTAAAAACTCGTAAAAGGCGTAAGATTCTAATAACCAGCAAATAATGACTGCCTGCAATAAAAAGACTTAGATAAGTAGGAATGATTGATAATAAATCTACAATGCCAAAAAAACTAGTCACATATTTTAGAGGCTTGTTTACTACCCACAATCGCAGAAAATATTCAATTGTGAATATAATTGTTAAAACCCATTCTGTGATCATGAAAAATTGATGATATTTCTGATCAAAGAAATCGACGCTTTCTAGTATTACCATTAACACACTAACCAAAATGAGAATCAATAAAAAGACATCAAAACGCCTCCCCAAACGAGTATCTGCTTCAAAAATCACCTCATGTATAAACGCTCTTAAGCTTTTGTTTTTTCCCACACTCAAATGCTTATAATAAAGTTTAAAACTTCAAATTAACTTAAAAATTTCTCTTTCCATATCAATTTGTTACTACCTTAGTTGGTTATTTTAACCAACTAAGCATGAAACAAAGGACATTTCATTATATCAAAAATCCAGATATAAGTAAAGTTGCCTCTGACAACAACAATCACCTTAAATATACCTATCAATTTGATATTCAATCATATGAAATTGAATCAGTCGATACTTTTGAAGACGAATTGATTCTTTTAGCACTTCCTATTGATTCTCTTCAAAACGTCGACAATCTTCTATATCATTTTGGTTTAAATGATAATTCATACTATTTCTTTAAACAGTGCAAAGATTTAGTTGCCGTACCAGAAAAGCATACCGATGAAGAAGGCAAAGGATCTTCTGATCTTCAGGCCTATTTTCACAACATCCCTTATTCTTTTATGTCTATTAATGAGACGGCATTGGTAATTGTTGCATTACATCCGTTAAAAGGTAAGGACACCAATGGCTTAAAAGATTACAATTTAATTGGATACATACATTGCAATGAGCTACCTGCAAGGAATGATAAAGGAGAAATCCAACCTATCTACTATTACAATATGCTTCGTATAAGCACAAAAACAGTAAACAACGAAAAAATATATCGAAGAAAACGTCTTTTTATGATGCTTTTCGCTATATATGACAGGGTTGTAGATATTAATGGGATTGATTTCATTTATGCTTCTATGGGAAGAGAAAATAAAGCCATCAATGATGGCCTCAACAAATCAACAACCGCGCACGGACACTATTACCATAGAATACCATACAATATGTACATACATGCCAATAAAGTATTTGGCAAAAAGGGATACGTCAAAAAACTTATTGATATTACTAATGATCCTCAAAAAATAGAACAATTCTACAATGTCGTTCATGAATCCATGAAAAACTATATGTTCTATAATCATCATTCACTTGAAGTATTTAAGGGGTTTGTGAGCAAAATAACTAGCTATTCTAAAAGCAGTCGGATTTATGTCCTCGAAGAAAATGGAAAAATAAAGGCAGGCACATTTGCAGTTAATTGGGGGGACTACTTTTCAATGGAACTGGAAGAAGCCAATGGCTTACTAAAAATTGTTGAGCGAATGGAGTTAACCAATCGAATTCTATATCCAATTCTAAATTATGGACAACCCGAATATTTTAGAAAATTGATTAAAGGAGTAGCCAGCATTTATTTAAAAAAATACGGTTGTAAGATCACCTTATTACCCTCTTATAAGGGAGATCCGCTAGATAAAGTAAAAAAGAGCATCATGAAAGATGAGACCTATTACTTTATGATTGCCAGAAATAAAGAAAGATTAGAGCAATTAATGGAGCGCTCAAAAGACAATAACGGGAATGTTAGAATTTTTACAGATCAACCAATGTTATAGCACTAAACAAGCGATTTCTTTTTGATATATGAAAATAATTATTGCAGGTACAGGAGAAGTTGGATTCCATTTGGCTAAAATGTTATCTACCGAAGCCCAGGATATATACCTTATAGACCAAGATCCCGAGAGATTAAGATATGCGGATAATCACTTAGATGTTATTACATTAAAAGGTGATGCTACCTCATTAAAAATATTGGAAGAAGCCAATGTTTCTAAGGCGGATATGCTTATTTCAGTGACCTCACATCAGGAATCCAATATTCTTGCTGCTATCTTAGGAAAAAAACTTGGAGCTAAGAAAACCATTGCAAGGATTAAAAACTATGAGTATCTAACCCGAAAACATAAAATTGATTTTTCTGAACTTGGTATTGATGCGCTTTTCTCTGCAAGAGATTTAGCCTCAAAGGAAATCGTAAGACTAGTTGAACAATCTGCCCTCACCGATAATTTTGAATTTTCAGATGGTTTATTGTCTCTAATTGGTATTACATTAAACAATCGCTCTCCTTTAATTGATCACTCTATCAATCAAACGCAGCATTTGAACGAAGGAATGACTTTTATGCCAGCAGCCATTTTAAGAGATAATAAAACAATTATACCTCGAGGCTCTACAACTTTCAAAAAAGGAGATCACGTATATTTTGTAACCAAAAAGGATACTATTGATTATATACTTAAAATATGCGGTAAAGAAAAAATCAACATTAAAAACATAATGATTTTAGGAGGCAGTATGATTGGAGCTTTAGCAGCAGAAATGTTGCAAGACAAGTACCATGTAAAGCTGGTTGAAAAAAATAAAGACCGTTGTATAGAATTATTGGAAACACTTCCTCAAACATTAATTATCAATTCAGACGGAAGAGAAGTTGAAGCACTTGAGGATGAAGATCTTAGTGAAATGGATGCCTTTATTTCTGTTACGGGAGATTCTGAGACCAATATTATATCTTGCCTTGTGGCTAAAAACCATGGGGTTAAAAAGACCATTGCCTCTGTAGAAAATATTGACTATATCAATTTATCTCAGAATATTGGTGTAGATACACTTATCAATAAAAAATTAATTGCAGCAAATAATATTTTTAGGTATTTAAGAAAAGGTGAAGTTGAAAATATTGCTTCTTTACATGGTGTAAATGCAGAAATTATAGAATTTACAGTACAGGAAAAGACTAAAATCACAAAAAAGCAAATTAAAGATTTAAAATTCCCGAAATCTGCAATAATCGGGGGAATTATCAGAGACGGAGAGCCTATTATACCTTCGGGGGAATTTCATGTAAAGCCATATGACCATGTGGTAGTCATTACCTTTGAAGAAGCTATTCGCGAAGTCGAAGAATTTTTCAAGTGATTAGGTATATACCCATATTATATATATTAGGAATCTTACTAATGATTGGTGGGGCTTTTATGTTATTAGGGATTCCCTTTTCAATATATTTTAAAAGCAATGACCTAATACCACTGCTAGCTGCAGGCGCAACTACCATTTTTTTTGGTTTTATTATGTGGTTAAGCACTAAAAATGCAGAGCGATCAAAAATAAAAAAGCGTGAAGCATTTTTAATTGTAGGTCTTTCTTACTTTGGGATGTCTCTTTTTGGCATGCTCCCATATCTGTTCTCAGGTGCCATTCCTAATGTAACAAACGCTTTTTTTGAATCTGTTTCAGGAATTACCACAACAGGAGCCTCTATTCTTAACGATATAGAAGCTTGCCCCCCTGGTATTTTATTCTGGAGAAGTATAACCCAATGGCTTGGTGGTATGGGAATTATTCTCTTAACCATAGCAATACTCCCCTACTTTGGAATAGGCGGAATGGAGTTATTTGTAGCTGAAGTTCCAGGACCTACTAAAGAAAAACTACATCCCCGGATCAATGAAACAGCTAAACGGTTATGGTATATTTATTTGGCACTAACAGGCATCCTCACAGTTCTTTTATTTATTGAAGGCATGTCTTTTTTTGATGCTATCAATCACGCTTTAACCACAACTTCCTCTGGAGGGTATAGCACTAAACAAGCAAGCATTGGTCATTTTGATGATCCTATTATCCATTACACCATCATTCTATTTATGTTCCTTGCAGGAACTAACTTTACGTTGATCTATTTTGGTTTTAAAGGGCGTTTCAAAGACATTTTTAATAACGAAGAATTTAGATTCTATCTTTCAATCGTGGCAATACTAACACTTATAGTTTCTACTCTTGTTGTTTTAAATCTAGCTAAACCCATCGAACCAACAATAAGACATGTTTTGTTTTCCATTGTTTCCTTATTAACAACAACAGGATATGCTACAGTAGATTACACCAAATGGTTTCCCTTCATTACCTTGATCTTTTTTGCATTATTGTTTTTGGGAGGTTCAGCTGGATCAACTAGCGGTGGAGTTAAATTGGTAAGACATCTTATGTTGCTTAAAAACAGCGTTATGGAGTTCAAAAGGATATTACACCCAAGGGCAATAATTCCTGTAAGATATAATAAGCATGTAGTTGATCAGCAATTGATATATAATATCCTGGCTTTTTTTGTTGCATATATGGTAATATTTGGGCTAAGCTCATTAATAATGGCCTCTATGGGCATAGATCTTTTATCTGCAATGAGTGCAGTAGCGACTTCGATTGGTAATGTTGGGCCAGGAATTGACAGTGTTGGTCCATCAGAAAATTTCAATAATATTCCCGCCTTAGGAAAATGGTATTTAGGTTTTTTAATGATCCTTGGGAGGTTGGAGTTATTTACAATTCTCATCATATTTACTCCTTTCTTTTGGAAAAGAAACTAATTGTGGATTTTTCTGTTTTGTAAACCATACAGAGCAACTTAATTTTGAGACATATAGAACTTTATATTACTTATAAATAATTAGATTAATAATGGCTGCAATAAATACCATTTCAATACCTCTAGGCTTTAAAGCTCCAGATTTCACTCTACTAGATACTGTTTCTGGAGAAAAAAAATCATTAAATGATTTAAAAGGTGATAAGGCCACTGTAATGATGTTTATTTGCAATCATTGCCCCTATGTATTGCACATCAATGATGAATTAGTAAAAGTGGCTAATGCGTATATAGAAAAAGGAATTGGGTTTATCGCGATAAGTAGTAATGATGTTATTCGTTATCCTCAAGATGCTCCTGAAAGAATGCAACAACAAGCAGCAATCTTAAATTATCCTTTTCCTTATCTATACGATGAAAGTCAAGAAGTAGCAAAAGCTTATAAAGCAGCTTGTACACCAGATTTTAGCATTTTTGACAATCATCTCAATTGTGTTTACAGAGGACAGTTCGATGGTTCAAATCATAAAAATGACCTTCCTGTTACAGGCATAGAGTTAAGAAATGCTTTAGATGCTATTCTAGAGAATAAAGCCATTCCAGCTCCTCAGAAACCAAGTTTGGGCTGCAGTATAAAATGGAAAGAAAACTAAACCATGGATTTCTTCCAACAAATAAAAGAGTCTTTAGGTGTCAATAAAATTGTTGAACCCGTTAATCAACTGAATAAACTTGTAAAAACATTAGATTCTTTGAGAAGCTTACTTACAGATAATCGAGTTTCTCAAACCGTCAAAGAACAAATTCGTGTATTAATGTCTTTGATAAAAACTCGACCCAACATCAGTTCTATTAACCATTACATCAACCATTTTTTACTTCAATTAGATACTGAAAATCAATTACCTGTATTAAAGGAGTTATTGGAAGTATATCAAGATCGATGGAAAAATATCGATCGTAAAACGGCAGAAACGACCTTCAATCAATTAAAATTTGACAATGAACCGATTGTTCTTTTTCATCACAATGATCAATCACTTATTGCGCTTCTGGAACTGATTAATGTAAATCAAAAAACAATTAAAATAGTTCAAACAAAAGGAGGCTCAAATAACACAGGGAAAGAACAAGCTAAAAAAATCATTAGTAAAGACCATGAGGTCAAATTTATTGACGACACCCTTCTTGGGCATATGATGCCCAATATAGATTACGTTTTGTTGGGAGCAGAAATAGTAATGCATAATGGTTTTATTACTAAATCAGGTGGGCATTCCATTGCCGCTATTGCCAATTTCTACAAAAGGCCAGTTTATGTGATGGCAGATACCAGAAAAATATTAAACAAAAAGTACTTTCCTCTAAAAGTGGTAGAAACATTAATTGGAGAAACCAGCGGCTCTACTTCTAGGGTATGGAAAAATGCTCCTAAAAATGCTCATATCAATAATTTAACTCGAGAAGAAGTGCCTAATTACCTTGTAGAACAATTCTTTTTAGAAAATGGTACGTTTACCCCAGATGAATTAAAGGCTCAAATTGACAAAATTACAGTTGCTAGATTTATATAATCTGCAAAACAGCTAACTAACATATTGAGGAAAACTTTCTTTCCATTAATTAAACCCTATAATAACTTTGTTTGTCTAACCGTTAAGTAAGACAAATTTCAAATTATGAATTTTACATTATTGCAAGCGACAACCGAAGTTGCAGAAGAAACTGGGAACCAAATATTTAGCATTTTAGAACTGGTAATGAAAGGTGGGATTGTATTGATTCCTATCGCCATTCTTTCAATCGTCGCTATATATATATTTGTTGAAAGGTACCTAACTATTAAAAAAGCGGCTAAAATAGACGATAAGTTTATGCTAAACATAAAAGACTATGTTGCCAATGGAAATATTGAGGCAGCTAAAACGCTTGCTAAGACTACAGATTCCCCAATAGCCAGAATGATAGAAAAAGGAGTAATTCGTATTGGGAAACCTTTACAAGACATTAGCACCTCCATAGAAAATGTAGGAAAGCTTGAAATCTATAAATTAGAGAAGAAATTGGCTACGTTAGCAACTATTGCAGGGGCAGCTCCAATGCTCGGTTTTTTAGGAACGGTAACAGGTATGATCAGAGCTTTCTACAATATGTCGCAAGCAGGGAACAATATCAATCCAGGAGATCTCGCGGGAGGAATCTATGAAGCTATGGTAACAACTGCAGCTGGTTTAGCCGTTGGAATTATTGCCTATGTATGCTATAATCTTCTTGTAAGTATGGTAGAAAAAGTGGTGCATCAAATGGAAAGTAATTCAGTAGATTTTATTGATTTACTTCAGGAACCAGTAAAATAATAGCCTAAATAAAATAAATATGGCAATAAAGACAAGAAATAAAGTAAGCCCTGCATTTAGTATGTCATCATTGACAGACATTATTTTTTTACTGTTAATCTTCTTTATGTTAACCTCAACATTAGTGTCTCCAAATGCATTGAATTTGCTACTTCCTTCTTCAAATAGCCAGACCCAGGCAACCCAAACGGTATCTGTAAGCATCAATAAACATAAAGAGTATTTTGTAGGAACAAGAAGAGTCCCTTTATCACAAATTGGCGCTGTGCTAAGAAAAGAATTGAAAGGGCAAGCAGAAGCTACGGTTGTATTAAATGCAGACAAATCAGTTCCTATTGAAAATATTGTAAAAGTGATGAATGTCGCTAATGATTTAGGAGTAAAAATGATTCTGGCGACCAAACCGGAATAATTATATGTCGCAATACTTAACACATAAAACGCAAAAAGAAAAAGAGAATGAACGCAAGGGAATGATCATTTCCATTGTAATACATTCGTTATTACTTTTATTAATGCTATTTTATGTAATAAAACCTCCCGAAGAGCTTCCTACACAAGAAGGTGTATTAATAGATTTTGGAAACTCAAAAACTGGTAAAGGAGACAATAACACTAATTTGGAACAAATTGCAGAAGCAAGGCAAACACAACCTGAAGTCCAAGAAGAAATTGTTGAAGAAACAGTTCCTGAAACATCCACACCTCCTCCGCCCACAGAAACAGCTACTAATCCAGAAGTAATAGATGATGCAGTGACACAAAATATAGAAGAAGCTCCTTCTGTAACACCCGACCCACAGCCCACCGCAGAAGAAATTGCTGAACAAAAGCGCAAAGCAGAAGAAGCAAGAATACAAAGAGAACTTGAAGAGCAAAGACGAATAGAAGAAGAAAAGAGACGTATTGAGGAAGAAAAGAAAAGACTCGCCGAAGAAGAACGCAAAAGAAAGGAAGCGGAGGCACAGGCTCTAAAAGATCAACTAGATCAAGCATTTAAGAATAGTGGTAACGGAAGTGGCCAAGAAGGTGAAGGTGAAAACACCCCTGGTGGAAACCAAGGTGTATTAGATGGAACGCCAGGAGCACCCCATAATGATGGTAACTCAAGTACAGGTTTAGGAGATAGTGGTATAGGTTACGATTTAGCAGGTCGAAAAATGATCAAATCACCAGATATAAGTGACGCTTCCCAAAAAGTAGGAAAAGTAGCTGTTAAAATAAGAGTAGATAGAAATGGGAATGTTATCTCTGCTCAATATACCGCAAAGGGGTCAACGACAACAGATGCATATCTAATAAGAAAAGCCGAGCAAGCTGCACTGAAAGCAAAATTCAACAGTAATTTTAATGCTAAGGAAGTACAGTTTGGAACAATCACCTTTACTTTTAAGGTGCAATAGACTCTTTCTTAACAACAACAACCACTTCTTCTCTTAATCTTAATAATACCTCTACACCTTCTTAAAAAAACTATTTTAGGTTCTTGCTACCTTTGTCAACGAGACAAACGAATACATGACTTATCAGGAAGCTATAGATTTTTTGTACAAGCAATTGCCCATGTATCAGAATGAAGGCAAAACTGCTTTTAAGAAGGATTTATCGAATATTCAAACGTTATGCAGGTTTCTTGGAAGTCCGCATTTAGAATTTAAATCAATACATATTGCCGGCACCAATGGCAAGGGTTCTGTTGCACATATGTTGGCTTCTGTATTTCAAGAATCTGGCTATAAAACAGGATTATACACCTCTCCTCACCTATTAGATTTTAGAGAACGAATCAAAATTGATGGGAAGCTCATAGGTCAAAATGATGTTTCCACTTTTATTGAGAAAATAAAGCCCCTCTTAAATGATATCCAACCATCTTTTTTTGAAATAACCGTAGCACTGGCATTTAGCTATTTTGCAAAAGAAAAAGTGGATGTCGCAATTATCGAAACCGGATTGGGAGGTCGTTTAGATAGTACTAATATATTGCTCCCTGAATTATCAATTATAACAAACATAGGTTTAGACCATCAAAATATGTTGGGCAATACTTTAGTGGAAATTGCCTATGAAAAAGCTGGTATCATAAAAAAGAAAACACCTGTACTTATTGGTGATTATAAAAAATCAACGGCCCCAACCTTTAAAGAAATTGCAAAAGCAAAAAAAGCAAAACTTTATTTTAAAAGAGACTTGTATTCAAGCAATAACAAAATTGATAGCAACGGCAATTGCACAATAGTTAAACAAAAGAATCAAAAGAAAATAAAAGTCAAAATGCCATTTTCTGCAGCTTATCAAATAAAAAATATTAGAACAGTGTTTGCTGCTATTGACATTTATAACGCTTCAAACAAAAAAAAGATTAATACAAAAAAGATAATTAGAGGAATTGAAAAAGTTTATTCAAATACAAAGCTTTATGGAAGGTGGCAAACCATTAGTACTACCCCGAGGGTAATTATTGATGGGGCCCATAATGCTGAAGGGGTTGAGCTTATTTTAAGAGAATTAAAAAAGGAAACCTACAAAAATCTATTTATTATATATGGATGTGTAAAAGACAAACCTTTTGAGCGTATTATTGATATACTACCCCAAAATGCCATTTATTGTTTCACTGAACCAACAGTTCAAAGAAAACAATCCGCAAAAAAAATATTTGAATATGCTTCTAAAAACTTACCCACCGCAACATATATTCCAAATGTAGGTGAAGCTGTAGATCAAACCTTAAATAAAATGGGAAGCGATGACCTACTTATTGTATTTGGAAGTCTTTTCTTAGTAGCTGATTTACTGAGGATAAGACATGATGATTAATATTTAACTATTTCTTTTATTACTCTATATTAGTTTTCTTATTTTAAAAAAAGCGATTTATTCAAATCTAATATTAAAGTAAATGGAAAAGCTATTAAAATATCTATGCATTTATTCCTGCCTATTAATTTTACATTCTTGCTATCCAATTTCCACTGGTTCCATGAAATGGCGAATCAAATGGGATAAGGATCTTAAAAAAGGAAAAGAGGCTTTTACAGAAAATATTTCTTCAGAATCAATATCTAAGAAAAATAAGCCTAATATCATCATTCTATTAGCAGATGATTTAGGCAAAGGAGAAGTTTCAGCATATGGAGCCCAGCATATTGAAACTCCAAATATTGATCAAATTGGTAAGGAAGGGGTCATTTTTGAAGAAGGTTATGTGACTGCTCCAACCTGTGCTCCCTCCAGAGCGGGCATTATGACAGGAAGAGTGCAAAATCGATATGGTTTTGAAACCCAACTAATGGAATTTTACCCAACAAATGTCATTGAGTACTTAACCGGTAAGTATATTGTAAATACAGGTGATTTTGTTGTTGCAACTAAACCCCGCTTCCCAAGAGAGTGGCATATTCATAAACAAGGGGTTCCTCCTACTGAAATCAATTTAGCTGAAATTTTAAAGACATATGGATACAAAACTGGCATAACTGGAAAATGGCACTTAGGAGCATCAAAAGAGCATTTACCTTGGAAAAGAGGTTTTGATTATCACTATGGTTTTAATGGAGCGTTCTCCTGGTTTACTCCGGAAGAACATTGGACCGGAATAATCAATCACTACCATGATAGCTTTAGTGCCAAACATCAATGGGAAAATGGACGCTCCGGAGAAGGTGCCATCACAAAAAAAGAAAAAGTTATAAGAGAAGATAAGTACCTAACCTTTGCCATTAAAGACCAAGCCATTGATTTTATAAAAGCGAATAAGGATGAACCATTCTTTTTATATTGCTCATTCAGCGCTCCACATGTCCCCTTTCAAGCACCAGTAGACTACTATTGTCAATACAGTCATATTGAGGATAATAACAAAAGGGTGTATTACGCGATGATCTCCGCATTAGATGATGCCATTGGCGAAATTCATAAGACCATTAAAGATTTAGGCATTGAAGAAAATACAATTATATACTTCTTAAGTGATAATGGAGGAGCAACGTATACGGGAGCAACGACTAATGGAAATTTAAAAGGAGGAAAACTAACACAGTTTGAAGGAGGTATAAATGTTCCATTTATGATGAAGTGGAAAGGGAAAATCAAAGAAGGAATTCGATATAAAAAACCTATTTCTTCAACAGATATTTTTACTACTTCCGTAAAAAGTTTTGATGGAAAACTTCCAAAAGACAGAACCTATGATGGCAAAAACCTAATTCCATATGTAAACGGAACTATAAATGAACAACCACACGAACAATTGTTTTGGCGTGCAGATCACCTATGGGCTATGCGAGATGGGAAATACAAATTTATAATGAGTACGCGCGATGGATGGGCAGAGCTATACGATTTGGAAAGCGATAAGTCTGAGAAGTTCAATTTAAAAGACAAAATGCCTGATCTATTTGAAACGATCAAGAAAAAACATGAAGAATGGCAAACAGAGCTTCCTGAAAAGCCTATGTGGCCAAGAATTATGGATCATAAGTTTGTATTTGATGGAAAGGAATACTTATTCCCTGCTTGATATTAAATGCCTAAGCCAGTTTTATTACGAAAAATAAAATAATCAATGAAAAAATATATCTCGCTTACAACCGCATTACTATTTGCTATTTCTGTTTTTAGTGCTGGAAAGTTAGACCTTCAATTGAAAGCATATCTGGGTGGTAATGTCGGTATTTATAAATATAAGTTAGAAGAAGCATACTATGAAGCAACTGCTGGTTATCAGGGAGGTTTTAGTTTTAGAATAAATAAAAAGAAACAATTCTATGAAATTGGCATTGGCTTCACCAGAGATTATCTTTTCCTCGAAGATTCCTTCGCTCTATTAATTAGTACTTCGTTTGACCCGCCATTGGAAAAACCGAGACTGGTATTAACAGGATTTGAATTACCTGTAGTTGTTGGCTATAAGTTTGTTAAAACGCCGAAATTTAAATGGCATGTTTATGGAGGAGTTAAGATGGCAACCTATATAAGAACCTGGGTGCTAGATGAAAGAACCAGAGTAGAAAAATTTAAAACTAAAGAACTATTCTTCTCTCCCATCAAGTTTGACCTAAGATTAGGAACAGGTATAGATATTGCCTTTCTCAATATTGATTTTGATTATGACCTTGGACTCAACAACGCAGGAACGGAAGTTTTTCGTATACAAACCCATCGTTGGAATCTAAAATTTGGTGTACTTTTTTAGTTCCGTATGATTAATCAATTAATAAAAAAACTATTTTTCCTGCTCATAGGAATTTTTCTATCATCAATACATCTATCAGCTCAAAATGATGCTCATTATAATGCTTCTCAATTCGGACTAAAAGGTATGCTGTTAAGTGGCGCATTGGTTGCAGGTAATAATGATGCCAGTATGATCTATTATAACCCAGCAGCAATAGGTTATTCTAAAGAAAAGGCATTAGACATCTCTCTTTTTGTTCCTAATTTTGAGCTTACAAAGCTTAAAAACACATTTGGTGTAGAAGCAAAAAAGGGAAGCTTCGATTTTCAAATGGTTCCTAGCCTACTCTCTTTTAAATTATCCCTAATAAAAAACCCAAAGGTTGGGATGGCCGCTACCGTTTTATACAAAAACAACTTTGATAATGCATTGCTATTTAATGCTTCCCAAACTACCTCAAATGGCTTTCTAAGTAGTGATATTCAATACAGTTTTCAAAAAAGAGAAATTTGGATAGGGGTCGGCATCTCCTACGAATTAAATTCACATTTTTCAATTGGCCTTTCTCAATTCATTACATTCAGAAGGCTTTTCTATGATCACCAATTTTCTCAAACCATTGTATCAGAGCAAGGATCAACCAATATCATTGCTCTAATCGAAAATAATTTTGACACTGATTTAAAAGCACATTTTGGTCTTGTAAATAAGTTCGGCATTGCGTACAAAAGTAGCGTTGTAAATATTGGATTGACGTTAACAACACCAACTTACGGATACCCTATTAGAAAAGCGTCTTATCAGTTTAAAACTCTCTACTCCGCTCTTAATTCAACAAATATGAATGGAACAATTTATACAAGAGACAAAGAAGAACTCCTACTTAAAACACCTTTTTCTATTGCGGGAGGAATTGCTTTTAAAATCAATGATATTGCCGTTATTAATTTAACTGCAGAGTATTTTGGTAAGATAAAGGATTATAACATCATTAGAAAAGTGGGAAACAATGAAACTTTCACTACCAAAGAAGGAGCAAAACAGATAGTCAATGTAGCCATTGGATGGCAAATCAACCTGAATGATAAGTTTTCTTATTTAGGAGGATTTAGAACCGATTTTAACCATGGCAAAACGATCAACAACACAACCACTCAACTGTATAAAAGCAACTGGAATATCTATCATATAAGTAATGGACTCAATTTTACGTACAAAAAGAACAAAATAACAATAGGAATTGATTACGGCTTCTCTTTCGATAAATTAGACGCGCCATATGTCAATCTTTCAGAGTTCAATAATGCCAATGCCGGATCTGATCTTTCACAAAAAATCAATTACCAATCCTATACGCTCTTATTAACATATGGCTTTTTAATATCAAATATCAAGAAAGATCAGAATGAATAGATCTTCGTTTTACTATCTAAAAATCATAGCTTCTATGCGGTATATTTACCCTTAAAGCCAAACTTGGATAATGCGATTTAGTATTTGTTCCTGTAGCCTCTCTTTTTTGACTTCTATATTCATAAATAAAATCAAAATTTACATTGTGCCATGGCATATAAGTAAATCTAAATTCCATTTGGTTAATCTTACTCAAAAATCCTTGATGAACATCATTGCCAAATTCCCTTTCAAAAGTACTATTAGGCAAAAAGATATTTGAACCATAGTTTGTTCCACCAGCATCTTCCCCTTGCTTTGAATGGATATACTTAAACTTAAATATCATATCCTGCCTTGGTTGGTACCTTAAAATGGTAATCAACTCTGTAAAATTCGCCCCCAAAGGATGTGCCAGTGGCTGATCGTAATGAGCCCAAGCTCCACTATCATCATTATGACTATAAGTATAAGGCCTAGAATAATTAGCCTCTACCTGTAAATCCATATTTTTAATACCAAACACATCAATATATTTCAATCCTAATTGTCCAGCAAATTTGGTTCCCCACCACTTATTAGGATTGGTTAATTGTTGAACTACATTTTTATCCTCCTGCCCTTGTCTAAATTCATTTCCTAAATTGAAATCATCCAAAATAAACTGTCCATATAATGAAAACCGTCTTAAAAAATTAGCTTTAAAATCAAACCCTAAAAAAGCATTATCCGGACTACCTAAAGCTTGCTCAATAGCTCTGTAAAAAATAATAGGGTTTAAGTATTGAAGTTCAAACTTATCTCTCGAAAACACCACCGCCTCAAAAAGTCCAATATTGAAATTTTTGGTAATATTGAAAGATAAGTGATGAACGGTCATGTATTTTTTAGGCAATGTCCTATCCAAATTATTGCCCTTTCGCCTATACTCGCCTATTAACTCGGCAAAAATATTTTGATAATTAAATTTCCAAACTCTGGTATTCACTTTCATGAATAAATAATCATTGGAATTATCTGATAAAAACATAGATCTATATCCATCACCAATAAAGTTTTTATCATAGCCAAACTGAAAATGAACATGTTCCGTAGCACTAAAAGTGATGTACCCTCTCGTATTAAAATAATCATATCCATCACTTTTAAATTCTTTGTAATATCCAGCACCAGGCACTGCAGTAGTTCTATCTACATAATTATTTACCCAAGAAGGAAATCGCGCTTGATTTTCTGTGATGTAAAAATAAAACCCAAAAAAATCATCTACCTGTCCACGAAATGTAGCACCCCTAGCATTTACAAATTTTAATCCATCATCATCTAATTCTTTACCTAGTCTAAAATGAAAGACTGGATCAATCATAAACTTAAACTTTGGAACATCTACATGGAATAAATGTGCTGGGTGCTTATAAAAAACCTTAAACAATGGTTTATTACTTTGCACTTTTCCTTTGTCATTCCATTCCCAAGTTTCTTCATATAAATGATCAATAATATCCAAATCTGTTTTACTAAGGCTTGCATCTGAAAAGCTATCTACCCAATTCACAAAAGAGGATACACCTCTCCTGTCTAAAGGTTTATTAGAGCTATGATACTCTTCCATAAATTTACCAGACTTTATTTCTAATCGATCAATTAGACTATAACTCTCATCTCTCAAAGGAATAAAGGCACTTTGTCCCATCATAAAATCAAATAAAGGGAGCATCATTAATACAAATAGCAATTGCCGCATAAAAATTATTTATAAGAGTCTAAAATTACAAAACTCAAAATGAATTTCGATTTTTGTTTAACTTTCGATAATTAATGACAAATTACATGAAAAGTTACTTACTTAAACAGGGGCTGGTAATCAACGAAGGAAATGCTGAAATAAAGGACCTTTTAATAAAAAATGGCAGAATTGAACGTATAGATAATTCAATTACTGATGTAAGCGCAATAGAACTTAATGTGGAAGGTAAATGGGTTATTCCGGGAATTGTTGATGATCAGGTACATTTTCGTGAGCCAGGCTTAACACACAAGGCAAACATCTATACAGAAGCCAAAGCTGCTGTAGCTGGAGGCGTAACCTCTTTTATGGAAATGCCCAATACAAAACCACCTGCAGACACACAAGAATTACTCCAAGATAAATATGATATTGCCGCCAATACTTCTTTGGCTAATTATTCCTTTTTTATGGGGGCAACTAACGAAAACATTGAAGAAGTGCTTAAAACTGATCCCAGAACGGTATGCGGTGTAAAAGCATTTATGGGCTCCTCCACTGGCAATATGCTAGTGGATAATGAAACCACTTTAAGAAACCTTTTTTCAAAAGTTCCGCTTCTAATTGCTACCCATTGTGAAGACGAGCAAACGGTAAGACGGAATACGGAAATATATAAACAACGATACGGTGAAAATATTCCTATTTCGTGCCATCCTGAAATAAGGAATGTGGAAGCTTGCTATTTATCTTCTTCTTTAGGAGTAAGACTGGCAAAAGAGTATGGAACGCGGTATCATGTGCTCCATATTTCAACAAGTGATGAATTAGAACTATTTGACAATAGCATCCCATTGGCACAAAAGAGAATTACATCAGAAGTATGTGTACACCATCTCTACTTTAATAAAAAAGATTACGCTCAATTAGGAACTAAAATAAAATGTAATCCAGCCATAAAGGAAGAAGAACATCAAAAAGGAATCTGGGAAGGATTATTAAATGACAAGCTAGATATCATTGCCACCGATCATGCTCCACATACTATAGAAGAAAAAAACAATCCATATTTAAAGGCCCCATCTGGACTCCCCCTAGTTCAGCATACTCTTAATTTGATGATGGAATTTATACAGAAAGGAAAGATATCTAAAGAAAGGGTAATTGAAAAAATGTGTCATGCGCCCGCCATTTGTTTCAAGTTAGTAGAAAGAGGCTTTTTGCGAGAAGGCTATTGGGCTGACATTGCCATCGTTGATCCAAATAAAACGTGGCAGGTAAAAAAAGAGAACATTTTACACAAATGTGGTTGGTCTCCGTTTGAAACAAAAGAATTTACAGGAAAGGTAGAAAAGACGTTTGTCTCGGGGCATTTAGTATACAATAATGGTGCTTTTGATGAATCAACGAGAGGAAAGAGATTGAGTTTTGAGCCACACTAATTTTTGGCTTAAATTTATTCTACATCGGACCTTCGTAATAACGCTTAGTACATCTTCTACTAGCCTAACGCATTAATCTATAGATCAATTCTTCCATTAAAGCGCCGTCTTTTAAAGACACATTTCCTAAGCCCTTTGATTTTCCATCATACTCCTTCAACAAATGAATTGCCAATTCCGTTTGCTCTAAAGAATAATTGCTTAATCCCAGTTTATACTCTTTGAAAAAATAAGGACTTACCTTGGCTACTTTTGCTGCATCGCTATCAGATAATCCTTTATTGTGATGCAATACAAATAACTTACTGAAAAAATTATACATTACGGTTAGCATCATAACTAAGGGGCCTGCCTTGGGATTTTTACCAAAGTACTTAATAATTGAAAATGCTTTTGCTTGATTTTTAGCAGCTATTGCTCTATTAAGTTCAAAGACATTATAATCTTTACTTATACCAATATATTTCTCTATAATAGCCGGTGTAATCTTAGATCCATGCTCAACATTAACAGATAGTTTTTCTAGTTCATTAGAAATCGTAGACAGATTATTTCCTAAGTGCTCAAATAATAGCCTACTCGACTCATGTGAAATGCTATATCCTTTGCCACTTATTTCTTTTTCAATCCAAGCAGGGACTTGATTATCGTACAATTTTTTAGACTCAAAAAATATCGTCTTTTTTTGAATAAGCTTACCAATTTTAGTTCGTTTATCCAGTTTCTTATGCATATACCCAAACACCAAAACCGTACTCTCCAACGGATTTTCTAAATATGATTCCAATAAATCAAATTTTCGCCAGTGTTGAACTTCTTTGACTATAACAACCCGCCGTTCAGCAAATGCGGGGTATTGTTTTGCAGCATTTAATACCTCTTCAGGAGAAGTATCTTTTCCATACAAGATTATTTGGTTAAAATCTCGCTGACTTACATCTAATGCATTTGTTGCAATAAAATCGATGAGTTTATCAATAAAATAAGTCTCTTCTCCACTTAAAAAATAAATAGGGTGATAAACTCCTGATTTAATCTCTTTATATATATCTTGAAACTTCATAGATGAATACTACATCGAAGTGCAAAATAGCTATTTTAAAATAAAGAATATTGATGGTAAAACCAGGATTTTTGATCCAATAAGAAAAAAGTACATTGTTCTTACACCCGAAGAAAAAGTCCGTCAAGAAACACTTTTCCATTTGATTGAGAATATGAAATATCCCAAAGGGATTATTTCAGTAGAAAAAGAGTTAAAATTTAATAATAAACGAAAGAGAACAGATATTGTAGTGTATAAAGACAACCTTCCATGGCTTATAGTAGAATGTAAAGCATCCACCGTTAAAATCAATCAAAAAACTTTCGACCAAATTGCGCTTTATAATCTCACATTACAAGTTCCCTATTTATATATCACCAATGGGCTTCAGCATTACATTTTTAATATAAACTGGAAAGAAAAAACTTATTCTCCCATTCAAGCGTTACCTAGCTATTTTTAAATTCTTCCTTATTTAACTCGAACATGAAATCAGGGGGAAAACGTTCTATCCTTCGCTACTTTTCAATTACCAAATAATCAAACCACCTATCGTGATGATCAATAGCCTTAAATTCTAAACGGTCGTCAAAAACAATCACTTTTCCATAATGATGTTCTTTCTTTAAATCGGCCGTAAAAAAGGAGCGTGTGGGTTTAAATTCCTCTAAATGTCCATTTGCACCACCAATACAAATGTAGTGGACCCCATTTTCTCTATCCACTTTGTTATTATATAAGGGTAGTGTTCTTTCATAAAGATGAACATGCCCATAATAAACAACATCTACGTTATAAGTTTCATAAAGACGAGTAAGCCCTTGTAATCGGGGTAATCCCATCGTACTTTTAGCCACCTTTGTATTACCGTGGTCATTATTATCACTACTATATGGAGGGTGATGATGGACAATAAACTTCCAAAGTGCATTACTATTCTTTAGTTCTTGTTTTAACCAGTTGTATTGCTCGCTGCCTTCTCCCACTTCTTTATTTGTGTCCAACATAAAAAATTGGGCACTCCCATACTTAAAAGTATAATAGTATTCTGGTTCAGGATTGGCCATATATTTATAATACCAATCGTCATTTTCTTCATGATTTCCAAGCACTGTGTATACTGGAACTCTGCTTAAAAAAGGATACCCCTTTCTAAAATAATGTCTTACCCATTGTCTTTTTTTGCTGCCTTTACGAACAATATCTCCTCCATGTATAGCAAAATTTGGGCGGTCTGCCCATGCCAATTTTGAAATCTTGCGCCAAGCCTTTGGAAAATCCTGAGTATCACTAAAAACACTAAAAGAAAATGCCTGATCAGTCTCAATGGCTGTTTGAAATGTATAAATCTTGCTCTTAACTTCCTTTCCACTTTTCTTCACTGTCGCAATGCGATAAAAATAGGTAGTACCTGGCTGAAGGCCAGTTAGTTCAACCTCATGTAGCTTTTTTAACGAATTACTGCCGTCATCCAAAACAGTTTGATTGGTCAAATTAGCTTCTTTATCATTCAATCGAGCTTCCCCATAATAGACTTTACTCCCTCCCAAAAACTTACTCTCCCAAAGTATCTTAATAGAATGCTTTGTAGCAAACTGCTGATAGGGTTTTACCTTTAAGCGCTGAGCATTAACAATTGTAAAACCCAATATTAATGTTATTAAGCATGTAAGTCGAATCATAATTTCTATATAAAATCTAAATTTCTATATCCCCCTTCCCTTCTCTTAAAACAGCATATTTACCATCAGTACAATCGATAACTGTTGAAGGGGTTAATCCTCCAACGCCACCATCAATAACCAAATCAACGGTCTTCTTATACGCTTCATATATTTCTTCAGGATCGGACATATAGTCTAGGTAGGTATCTTCATGATGAAGCGATGTAGATAGAATAGGTCGCCCCAATAGATTTACAATAGATCGCGCAATCGCATTGTCAGGAATTCTTATGCCTACTGTTTTCTTATTACTTTTAAAAAGTTTAGGAACATTATTATTCGCACGCAAAATAAAAGTGTATGGACCCGGCAAAGCCCTTTTCATCAACTTATATGTTGGAGTATTAGGATTAAAGGTATAGTCTGTTATATGGCTCAAATCATAGCATATAAACGAAAAATTAACTTTATTTGGCTTTACTCCTTTGATTCTACAAATTTGCTCAAAGGCCCTTCGACTATTAATATCACAGCCCATCGCATATACTGTATCTGTAGGATAAATAATGACACCACCTTTTTCTAAAGTTTTAACAACTTGGTTGATCTTTCTATCAGATGGATTATCCGGATGTATATGCAATAACATATAAATGTTTTCTATAGACAGTCAATTTTAAATCTAAAGACCAATAACGTATTAAAACTAGGCAACATGCTGTTTAACCAACCCTGCAGCTTCCTTCAGAATTACTGCGGAGTACACTTCTAACCCTGACTCATCAATGATTTTTTTAGCAATGTCTGCATTGGTACCTTGTAAACGAACAATAATTGGTATATTGATTTCTCCTATATTTTTATATGCTTCAACAACCCCATTTGCAACTCTATCACATCTAACAATACCTCCAAAAATATTGATTAAAATGGCCTTAACATTTGGATCTTGCATTATAATTCTAAAACCCGCCTCAACGGTTTCTGCACTTGCAGTACCCCCAACATCCAAAAAGTTGGCCGGCTCTCCACCAGAAAGTTTAATCATATCCATGGTAGCCATAGCTAAGCCTGCTCCATTGACCATACAACCAACATTACCATCAAGCTTTACAAAATTTAAATTGAACTTACCCGCTTCTACTTCCGTAGGGTCTTCTTCTGTTAAATCACGTTGTTCCTCCAAATCTTTATGCCTATATAATGCATTATCGTCTAAATTCACTTTACAATCAACTGCTATAACTTGTTCATCAGAAGTTTTTAGGACTGGATTAATTTCAAAAAGTGAAGCATCTGAAGACTCAAAAGCTTTATACAAAGCAAAAACAAACTTTACCATCTCTTTAAATGCCCTTCCCGATAACTCTAGGTTGAATGCAATACGCCTTGCCTGAAAACCTTGTATACCTACTCTGGGATCAATAAACTCCTTATGTATTAAATGTGGTGTCTCTTCAGCAACTTGCTCTATATCCATCCCTCCTTCTGTTGAATACATAATTACATTACGCTCACTTTCTCTGTCTACCAATACACTCATATAGAATTCTTTAGGTTCATTGGCTCCAGGATAATAAACATCCTGCGCAATAAGTATTTTATGCACCTTTTTACCTGCAGGTCCTGTTTGAGGAGTAATTAATTGCATACCCAAAATCTCATTAGATTTATCCTCTAAGTCCTCAATGGATTTAGCTAATTTTACACCTCCTCCTTTGCCTCTACCACCAGCATGAATTTGAGCTTTAACCACCCACCATTCAGTCCCTGTCTCTTTGTTGAGTTGTTTAGCCGCTGAAATCGCCTCTTCAACCGTTTCAGCCATGATGCCCTCTTGTATTTTTACACCAAACTTTTTTAATAGTTCCTTTCCTTGATATTCATGTAGATTCATTCTAAAAACTTTGCATTAAGTTATAAATGTAATGAGTGCTTCTCAATAGTGGAAATTTTTCTTTGAATTGTGTAACTTTTATTTCCAACAAAGAATTTCAATAAAAATAGGGATAACTTTATTTAACAAATTCCGAAAAAATATAGGACTATATTAATTTCGTTATTTACTAGAACAAGGTTTCATTTAAATAAGCAAAATCTAATAATGAACATTCATCAAATTTTAAAAACTGTATTTGTATTTATATGCAGTATTCTTTTATTTGCTAATTGCAACAATAAAAAAGATAATAGTGTAAAAATATCTTACGTAAACTTTGAAGATGAAGTAGCATTACAACAAAATTTAACTTTTGTTTTCAATAAAGTAGTGATGAATGTAGATTCTTTAATTGGTAATTGGTTATCATCAGACTATTTAATAATAGAACCAAAGGTTGATGGTTATTATAAATGGAACAGTCCACAAGAATTGGTTTTTTCTCCAACAAAAGGTTTTCTACCTGCAACAACGTACGATCTTCAAGTCAGTAATCAAACATTACAGCATTCAAAAAAAGTAAGCAAACTAAGTGGTCAAACAAATTATCAGTTTCACACTTCTTATTTGAATATAGAAAGTCTAAATACTCAATGGCTAAAAGATGAACAAACAGATAAAGTAGTACTACAAACAGAGCTGGATTTAAATATTCCAATTGATCCAGAAAGAATAAAAGATAAAATTCATGCGGAAATAGGCAAAAAAAAGATCCCTATTCAATTAAAAACTAGCCATCCATCTAATAAAATTGTTTTCCAACTTATAGATCTAGATCCAGTAACTAAAAAGTCTAAATTAACAGTAAAAATTGAAGACAAGGCTATTACAGGAAATTCCAACGGCATAAAAAAATCTATTGAGATTGAATCAGTAGGTAATTTAACTATTTCAGACATTAAGTCTGAACACAATGGACTCGAGGGAATTATTACTGTATACCCTTCACAACCAATAACCAGTGAACAAGCGAAAAAACATCTATCAATAAGTCCTAAAATCAATTTCAACATTGAAGCTTCAAATGGTAAAATAATTGTCCGAAGTGAAAAACTAAATCCCGATAAAGAATATACGATTACAGTTTCTAAAAAAATAGAAGGCGTTTTAGGTGGTAAATTGAAAGATCATTTTTCTAAGAAGATTTCCTTTGGAAAAATAGCACCACAGATCGCTTTTGAAAATGAAAAAGGGAGATTCTTAAGTACTGAGGGCAAAAAAAATATAGCCGTTAAAATTGTGAATGTTCCCAAAGTAAAAGTAACGATATCGAAAGTCTTTGAAAACAACTTACTCTCCTTTAACAGACAAGGAAAAACATATGATTGGTATTATGAGTATAATGAAGAAGAAGATTACAGCGATTATTTCAATTATACCTATTACAATACTAATGATCTAGGGCAAACTATTTATGAAAAAGAAATTGAAACCAACACACTCCCTTCTCATGCCTCGGGCAAAATTTTAAACTTAAATTTTGAGGATAAACTTAAAGATTACAAAGGTATTTATGTAATTGATGTTAAAGACGTCGACAAAAGATATCTTTCTGATTCTAAAATCATTTCTCTTTCGGACTTAGGTCTCATAGTCAAAGAGGATGCTTCTTCCGTTTATGTATTTATAAATTCTATTCTAACTGCTAAATCCTTATCAGGGGTTAAGGTTAATTTCATTAGCTCTGATAATCAGATAATAGGATCAGCTACCTCTGGAAGCAATGGAATTGCTGTATTTAACAAACCCTTACATCTTAAAAACTTTAAATTAAGAATGATCACCGCTGAAAAGGGCGAAGATTTTAACTATCTCAATTTAAATGAGCATCATGTAAACACCGCAAGATTTGACGTTGGTGGTAAGCGTATAAACGATCAAAATTATGATTTATATCTCTATGGTGAAAGAGATTTATATAGGCCTGGCGAAACCATCCATATGGCAGGCATAGTAAGACAATTCAACTGGAAAAAACCTGAAAGCTTTCCAATCAAAGCTAAGTTAAGTTACCCCAATGGGAAAGAATTTAAGACTATAAAAAAAGTGTTAAATGAAGAAGGAGCCTTTGAAGTAAATTTTACACCTCCAGCATCAGCAATAACAGGCAACTACTCATTCGAAGTATTTAGCGGAAATGATGTTTTACTCGCATCAAAATCGATAAGCGTAGAGGAATTTATGCCCGATAGAATCAAAGTTGAACTAAATACTAATAAAGAGGAGTATTATCCCGGAGAATCGATAAGTGCTGAAATTTTGGCCACTAATTATTTTGGCCCTCCAGCAGCAGATCGAAACTATGAACTGGAAATGACCCTATACAGATCCCATTTTAGTCCTGAAGGGTTAAACAACTTTAATTTTAATGTCTCAAAAAAGACAACGCTTAGATCTATTTATAATGAAGGACAAACAGATCAATCGGGTAACGCTAAAGAAACGATTACGATTGATAAAAAATATACCGATATGGGGGTTTTACAAGGACGATTGTATGCCACTGTTTTTGATGAAACAGGTCGTCCTGTAAATAGAGCTAAGAGATTTAAAATTATTACTCAAGAAGTATTTTATGGGATTGGTTATACAGATTATTTTACTGGAACTAATCAAGCTTTGGCAATTCCATTAATTGCTGTAAATAAAGACGGAAAACCACTTGATGGAGCAATTGGATCTCTAAAAATTGTAAGAAAAAAATGGGAAACTATTTTGAAGAAAGATGGTAATAAATTTAAGTATGTTTCTCAACCAAAAAATGAAGTATTGGTAGATAAAAAGGTAACCATTTCAGGGGAAAATACCGTATTCTATTTTACACCAAAAAAGTCTGGGCGCTATGAGATTTATTTAAATGGAGAAAAGGCGAAAAGTTATGTAGATAATTCTTTTTATGCATATGGGTATGATGATACCTATAATAGATCCTTTGAAGTAAACAATGAGGGACATATCGATATTGAATTATCTCAGGAGGCATGTAATGTTGGAGACAAAGTTGATGTTTTATTAAAAATGCCTTTCACTGGAAAAGTATTGGTAACTACTGAAAGAGATAAAATTCTCAGTTATTTCTATTTAGATGCTACGAAAAAAGCAATGAACTTTAGCTTACCTATTAAATCTGACCACCTGCCAAATATATACATTACGGCTACACTTATAAAACCTAATAGCAATACCGCAATTCCAATGACAGTAGCACATGGTTTTGCTTCTCTAAAAGTAGAGGATAATAAACATACCTTACCCCTATCTATTAGTTGCGCAGAAAAATCAAGATCGCAAACAAAACAAACCATTCAAATCAAATCTGCACCCAATACAGAAATAGCATTGGCTATTGTTGATCAGGGTATTTTGGCAATTAAAAACCAAAAATCTCCTTCGCCCTATGATTTTTTCTTTGCTAAAAGAGCACTCGAAGTAAATTCAGCAGACTTATATCCATATCTATATCCAGAAATTACAGCCTCGGGTGGTGATGGATTTGAGGCAGAAATGATGGATAAAAGAACAAACCCTATGGATAATAAAAGAGTAAAACTAGTTTCTTTCTGGAGTGGTCTATTAAAAACTGATAATAATGGGAACCTCGATTATGAAATTGAAATTCCTCAATTTTCAGGAAGTCTAAGATTAATGGCAGTTGCTTATAAAGGAGACCGCTTCTCTGATGAACAAAAGGAAATGATTATTGCAGATCCTATTGTGATGAGCTCATCTATACCAAGATTTTTAAGTCCTGGTGATAAATTAACCATGCCTGTAACATTGAGTAATACCACAAATAAAAAAGCAAAGGGGGATATAAGAATTGCTCTAGAAGGACCTTTAAAGCCCTCTGGTCCTATCCAATCTAACATAAGTATTGATCCTAATAATGAACAACAAGTTATTTTAGAAGTAGAAGCCGTTCAAGATATCGGGCAAGGTAAAATCACAGTAACGGCCAATGCATTAGGAAGTACATTTAAAGAGATTACTGATATTACTGTGAGACCAGCTGCTCCTTTAGTAAAATCAAGCGCCTCAGGGAGTGTAGCTTCAGGAGATTCAAAAAAAGTGGCTACATCTGGAAATTACATTCCTACTAGTGTAGACCAAAAACTAATTATTAGTAAATCTCCGATGGTTCAGTTTACAAAAAATTTAGAGTATTTATCGAGGTACCCCTATGGCTGTATAGAACAAACCGTATCAAGATCCTTTCCTCAAATATATTTCAACGATTTAGTAAAACATCTAGGAAATGAAGTGGAAAGCTTAGATAAAAAAAATGCATTAATGAATGTTCAGGCAGGAATACAAAGAGTTTCAACCATGCAGTTATCTAATGGTGGCTTCAGCTATTGGCCAAGCAGAGGTTATGAAAGTTGGTGGTCAACCGCATATGCAACGCATTTTCTTATTGAAGCTAAAAAAGCTGGGTTTGAAGTAGATAGAAAGATGTATAACAAAGCACTTAACTATTTAAAATCAAAAGTTAAAAAAATTGAAAAGGAGGTTTACTACTACAATGGCACTAAGAAAAAAGAAATTGTAAAAAAAGAACTTGCATATAGTCTATATGTACTCGCATTAGCAGGAAAAGCGGACCTGTCAACAATGAATTATTACAAATCCAATCCACAACTTTTAAGTCTGGACTCAAAATATTTAATCGCTTGTGCGTATACTTTACTTGGCGACAATGGGAAGGCACAGCAAATACTACCGGCCGCTTTTAGCGGAGAAAAATCTGTTCCTGTTTTTGGAGGAAGCTTTTACTCTCCTATTAGAGATATGGCTATAGCGTTAAATGCACTATTAGATGCAGACCCTAACAATGAACAAATTAACTATTTAGCAAAAGAAGTTTCCAGTGCATTACAAAACAAACGATACCTAAATACGCAAGAAACTGCTTTCGGTTTCTTAGCGATGGGCAAACTTTCAAAACAGATAAAAGATTATAATGCAACGGCAGATATATTAGTTAGTGACCAGAAAATTGCTCATTTTGATGGTCAAGATTTAGTGCTCAACACCGAGAAAATAAAATCAAATGATGTGATCATTAAAGCTGCTGGCAATGGATCTGTTTATTACTTTTTAGAAAAAGAAGGCATCCCTATTGATGGTAGTTATAAAGAAGAAGATAAATTCCTAAAAGTCAGAAAGAAATTCTTTACAAGAGATAAAAAAACAATAACAACGAATAAATTCAATCAAAATGATTTAGTTATAGTAGAGGTTACTTTACAAAGTCTAAACGGAAAACATATTGAAAATGTAGCAATTACAGATATGCTTCCTGCAGGCTTTGAAATTGAAAATGCCAGATTAACAGAAATGCCGGATCTAGACTGGATCAATGAAAATGGACAATATGACCATAAAGATATTAGAGACGATAGAATCAATATTTTTGCAACCGCAACACCTACAGAAAAGAAATTTTATTACATGGTACGAGCCGTTTCAACTGGAACTTTTCAAATGGGTCCAGTAAGTGCAGATGCGATGTATAATGGAGCTTATCATTCCTATTGGGGGGGCAGATCAATTATTATAGAGTAAAATAAAATCATTTACAAGATTCGTCAAAAGTGATTTTGCACTTCATCAACATTAAAGTAACTTCAAGTTATAAATAATTCAAAATATGAGTACGGATTACAAAGCAGTTTATATAACTAAGAATGGCCCTTCGGAAAAAGCATTTAAGATAAAGTCTATGGGTGAAGTTGCCGATCCTGAATTAGATGAAGTAGGTGTTGAAATAGAAGCCTTTGGTCTTAACTTCGCCGACGTAATGGCTCGATTAGGTTTATATAGAGATGCTCCCCCGTTACCTTCCATTATTGGATATGAATCTGTTGGAAAAGTAGTAAAAAAGGGGCAAGATGCAGGAGATCATGTGCAAGTTGGTGATCGTGTAATTGCTTTTACCAGATTTGGAAGTTACGCTCAGTATACCAATACAAAAGCGCTTGGAGTAGTTCCTATAGGAGATTATGACACGGGTAAAGCTCTAGCATTAGCTACACAATACTGTACCGCTTATTATGGCTCTAATGTGGCAACCAATGTTATGCCAGGAGAAAAAGTTTTAATTCAAGCAGCAGCCGGTGGTGTTGGAACTGCATTAATCCAGTTATGCAAACTAAAAGGTTGCTATATATATGGTACAGCAGGATCAGAAAAAAAATTAGATTATCTAAGAAGCCTTGGTGTAGATCAGCCCATCAACTATAGAGAAAACAATTTTTGGGATGTAATAAAAGAACCCGTAGACATTGTCTTCGATTCTATTGGAGGAAAACACTTCAGAAAAGGGTTAAGCCTTTTAAATAAAGGAGGGCGAATGGTAGCATATGGAGCCGCATCTCAAACAGATTCTTCAAATATTTTTGGACAAGTTAAATTTGGATTGGACTTTGGAATATATCATCCGGCACAATTCCTAATGAATTGCCAATCACTAATTGGCATTAATATGTTACGCATTGCCGATCATCGTCCCGATATTATGAAGCACTGCCTAGGAGCTGTTGTAGAATTAGCACATCAGGGGAAAATTGATCCGACAGTTGGAGGTATGTATTCCATTGATCAGCTAAATGAAGCTCATGATGCACTTGAAAAAAGAAAGACCATTGGAAAAATTGGCGTTTATTGGTAGCAGGGGCTATGCCAACCTGTTAGGTTGGACCTAACAGGTTGTATGAAAGATAAAAACAGTCAGCTTATAAAACAATGGGGAAAAGAATTAGGTTTTAGTTTTATAGGTATCTCCAAAGCTACTTTCCTTGAGGAAGAAGCCACGCATCTGGACAATTGGTTAAAAAAAGGATTCCATGGTCAAATGTCCTATATGGAAAACTGGTTCGATAAAAGATTAGATCCAACAAAACTTGTTGATGATGCAAAATCGGTAATTAGTCTAATGTATAATTACCATTCTGACAAAAAACAAATCCAAGAAGCCCCTAAAATTTCTAAGTATGCTTACGGCAAAGATTATCATTTTGTAATAAAAGATAAATTGAAAACTTTATTACAAAAAATAAATACTGAAATAGGAGAAATTCATGGGAGGGCATTTGTTGATAGTGCTCCGGTAATGGAAAGAGTTTGGGCAAAAAAATCCGGTTTGGGCTGGTTAGGAAAGCATACCTTATTGATCAACAAACAACAAGGATCCAACTTTTTCTTAGCAGAATTGATTTTAGACCTGCCACTCTCCTACGACGAACCTTTAAAAACAGATCATTGCGGCACTTGTACAAAATGCATAGATGCCTGCCCAACAGATGCTATCGTTGAAGCCAATCTACTCGATGCAAGTAAATGTATTTCTTATCTCACTATAGAGCTTAAAGAAGAAGTGATCCCTAATGAATTTAAAGGTCAATTTGAAAACTGGATGTTTGGGTGTGACATATGCCAAGATGTATGTCCCTGGAATAGATTTAGTCAACCACATAATGAACCAGCATTCGAGCCTCAAAAAGAATTGCTCTCTATGACTTCTAACGAATGGGAAGAGATAACAGAAGAAGTATTTCAAAAACTATTTAAAAACTCTCCTATTAAAAGGACAAAATTTAAGGGTTTAAAGAGAAATATCAATTTTCTAAAATAGTTACTAATCCTTTACTTTAAGTACTAATTTTCCCAGCTTTTCACCACTAAATAATCGCAAAAAAGTGTCATAAAAATGTTCAATGCCCTCATAAACATCTTCCTTGCTTTTTAGTTTTCCTTGAGCAAGCCACGTCCCCATATCCATTGCTGCTTTATTATAATCTTTTGCGTAATCCATTACAATAAAACCTTGCATTTTAGCTCTATTTATCAAAATAGATAAGTAATTTGAAGGGCCTTTTATCTGTTTACTATTGTACTGAGAAATCGCACCACATAACACCACTCTAGCATTCATTCGAAGTTTTGCTAAAGCTGCATCCAGAATATCTCCTCCAACATTATCAAAATAAACATCAATTCCTTTTGGACATTCCCTTTTTATCGCTGCATTTATTTCTTCGTTTTTATAGTCTATTACTCCATCAAAACCTAATTCATTTAATAGATAATCACATTTTCTTTTTCCTCCCGCGATTCCTATTACTTTACATCCTTTAATTTTTGCAATTTGACCAACAACACTACCAACAGCGCCCGCCGCACCACTTATAAGTACGGTGTCTCCTTCTTTTATATCTCCAACCTCTAATATTCCAAAATAAGCGGTCATTCCAGGCATTCCCAAAGTACCAATATACGTTGTTAAGGGTGCGAGCTTAGGATTTACCTTATACCAACCTTTACCATCAGTTGCCACATATTGCTGCACTCCTCCCCAACCTGACACATAGTCTCCGACTCTAAATACAGCATGTTTTGATTCTATTACTTTCCCTATCGACCCTGCTCTCATGACCTCTCCAATCTGTACAGGTGGGATGTAGGATTTACTATCATTAATCCAACCGCGCATCGCCGGATCTAAAGAAATATATTCCTGCTCTATTAACATTTCTCCCTCCGAAATTCCAGGAATTTCCTCAACCTCCATTCGCCATGTATTAGGATTTGGTATCGCCTCAGGCCGCTCAGCCAATACAATTCTTTTATTCATAGTCTTCAATGTTATTTTTATTTTTCGACCAATTGAAATAATGGTTTATTGCCATGATAGGCTGATAATCGTGCACGTATATTGGCCGAATAATTTTCCAAATCTTTTAGCGCCACTATCTTATATTTCTTTTCTAAAGCCTCCACACCTTTTACTCCCCTTTTTGACAAATTATTAAACCAATCGTTTGATTCAACCACAGCATTATTTAAAATGGACTGACTTAAATTGCTCTTTGAGAAATCAACATTAAACAATAATGCATTCGTAAAATTAGTATTTGACAAATCGGAAGCTTTAAATGAAGAATTAAATACCGATGCATTTCTAAAAGAAGCATTCATCAAAGTTGATTTATCAAAAGTATTTGCTTCCAACCAACTATTTTCAAAATCAAGGGCATCTCCTTCAAGATTTGAAAAATTACAATTAAATATTTTTGCATTGCTAACTCGAGAGCCTTGAAATTGAAATTTTTGTGTATTGACTAATCGGATATTTGCTCCCATTAAATCTGTGTTGCTAAAATTTCCTTTTTCAAGAATTATATCTTTTGAATTTGTAGAAATATTGCTTTCTAATAAATTTATAAATAACTGCCCCTTTTCAGGACTTAGTGGTTGTTCTGTAAGCACGTCATTTTCTAAGAATCTATACGGTCGAAGTGCTTGAGTTAATGAGATAATACGAGCAGACAAGCCATCACTAATGTCTCCTCCATACATTCTCCTCTCTTCCGTCATTTCATCCATGAGGCTGCTCATTACAAATACTAAAGAGCCTCTCCGTTCTGCCTCTACTAAATTGGTTTGTTGATCTAACCTAAAATTTTGTTTCTCAAGCAATTTATTTTGCTTATTTAGCATAAAGGTTTGAATAATTAAAATTGCCGCCGGCAATAACGCAGCAAGCATCATGAATAAACCAATTCGAGATATTCTCCACGCTAAGCTAGCGCTAAAGTCCGCAAGTGTTTCCCTGCTCACTTTTTTTTCAGGAATCTCCTTGTATAATGCTAAAAAACTGTTTCTTAATTTGCTTCCTGCCCAAGCTCCTGTTAAGCGTTTACCAATCCATGTTCTTCTCTCCTTTTTCTTTTCCTGTTTTAAAAGAATAAGATCCAACTTACTACGTAATAGTTCATTCTCCTCTTGGAGTCTTTCTAACTCAGTTTTTTCTTCCATTCATTTAATGCTTAAAACACATCACTTAGCTCCAATAGATATTTATTGAACCTACTTATTCTGTTTGAATTCTAATTTAATTCGTTCGTAACAAACCGGACAACAATCCTTAACGCCTTTATCAATTACTTTAAAAGTAAATATGGCACCAATGGCTGCAAAAACAATAAACTTAATAAGGTTGACAATCAATGATTTTATCATAAAAAATAATTTATTTAGAAGGGTAATACATCCAAGTCTTCTTCTACCGGTGGTGGCGGCGGCGGCGGAGCATCTTCTCCATACATATCAGGAGCTTCCTGCAATGCTCCAACAACTTCAATTTTCCACGCTTTAACATCTGTATACCATCTACCGTTATATTCTCGACTTTCTAAGTCAAAAAATACTTTTAGCTCATTGCCCACCTTTAATTGGTTTTCATCAATTTTATCTCCCCATATTGTGACACATATTTTCTTTGGATATTGACTATCTGTTTCGATAACAATATTCTGTTTTTTCCAAGTACCGTTTTTACCTTCACCTGTTTGCAAAGGCAATACTTCAACTAATTTTGCTTGTATCTCCATCTTATTTATAAACTTCTATTCCTATTTAAAAAACTTCAAATATAAAACCTATAAAGAAATACCTGACACTTCTTCGGACCATTTCCATAATTTTTCTTGAAGTGTTTTATCATAGGACAAAATTGAACTCTTTTTTATTTTCCCATCATGAAAATACAACCCAAAATGCTTTTTAGCTTCTAGATCGGTGGCTAAATAAACATAAGTCTCTGCAGCTTTCTGGGTACTTATACCATTAATTTTAGAAAATAAATTCCAAACAAACCTGTGTAACCAATGCGCTGCTTTTCCACCAATGCTTGTCTTGACAACCCCAGGATGTAATGTATTAATACTAATTCCTGTATTTTTAAGTCTATCACATAAAGCATAGGTAAATAAAATATTAGCCAACTTGGACTGGCCGTAGCTTTTCATTATCTGATAGTTATTTTCATTATAAAAGCTATCAAAATCTAGTTGCGCTTTATAATGTGATCCTGAGGCAACATTTATAATTCTACCATCATTTGCATTTTGAACCGCTTTTAAAAGTTGTAGGGTCAAAATATAGTAACTCAAATGATTGTTACCTATTGTTTTTTCAATACCCTCTTCCGTCAGTTCAAACTTGGAAAACACTCCTCCTGCATTATTAATTAAAACATCAATAATTGGATAATCTTGCAATACTTCTTGAGCTACTTGCTTTACCTCTTTCATACTAGAGAGATCAGCTCTATAAAAGGTTATCTTGCAACTTGGTGTTATTGCCTTAATTTGATCAATAATTGCTTCACCCTTTTCCTTATTTCTACCAATTATTGCTAGGTGATAATTCCGTTTTGACAATTCAATAGCGACTGTCTTTCCGATGCCTGAAGTAGCACCTGTAATTACACATAGTTTACTCATATACAAATAAAAGTAGGGGTTATTTATGGAATAAAGGAAATTTAAACGCTCGTTTCAACTGTATCTAAACCGTACATTATGGCCTTAAGCGCAGATCTAGACATTTCCATCTCCAAATTACCATATTCCGTCTTATAATCATTAATACTGGCTTCAATCACCTTAATGGCCTCTTCTTTTCCATAGACCTGATCAATCTCTATTTTATGTACCTCTTCTTCTCCAGGAATTTGCTTATATGTCATAAAATAGTGCTTCAACCTATTGATAATAGAATGTGGAACATCGGTAATATCTCTCCATTTTGAATACGCTTCATCACCTTTTAAGATAGAGATGATCTTATCATCAGCTTCGCCATTATCAATCATACGAAAGCCTCCGATAGGAATTGCAGGTACTAAAATGTTACCATGGCTAATATGCCTCTCGGTTAAAACACAAATATCTAATGGATCCTGATCTCCAATTATATCTATTTTTCCCGTAGCTTGCATACATCTTTCCGCTACCAAATCACTACAATAGGTTTTAGGAACAAATCCGTATAAAGCGGGAACAATATTTGAGAATTTTTGAGGCCGATCTACTTTTAAATAACCACTAACCTTGTCAATTTCGTATTTTACGGTATCTGTGGGCACTACTTCTATAAACGAAGTAACTATTTCTGGTGCGTTATCCCCTATATGCACCCCATGCCAAGGATGGCTTACATAGCGATGACTAATTAAGCTCCATATCTTTTTCAAATTCTTCTTCCCCATGACCGCAAAAGTATTTAATCTACTAGGATTAATGGCTCTGCCTCATCAGTAGTAATGATTATTTAAAAATTTGATTTTTTGTGATATGATAGATGTTCTTAGGTTAAAAACCATCCTTTATTAACCAGTCATAAAACACGATTGTCTTTTTGTGACACAAATGGTATCAATGCCCTTGCATAAGAAATGAATTTTGCGAAATAAAATGTTCTGCCAAGCATTCAGCCATCATTTCATAGCCTAATGGAGTATGATGATAATCTTTTCTCCACCAATATTTGCGAGGGTTTTCATTTTTAATTTTTGAAAAGTAACAATCTGGGAGGTAAACAGTTTCTATTTTATTATGTTTTAATTTAAGATTCAGATTCATTAATAATTTCCATTCAAATAAAACATTATTCTGAGACATACTGTTCATATCCCAATAGCCTGGTATAAAAACGACAGTTAATCCAATCTTTTTATCAGAAGTATATTTTTTGAACTCAACAATTTGATTATATAATTGGGTAAATCCCTTTTCGTATTCGCTTGCAATTTCGCTTTCTTTTATCAGTACTCTATTGTACTTAAGATTAGACCTTACATATTTCCTCACTAGAAAAGAACCTGCATAAAAAAACTCCCACCAAGGGCCTTTCTTCAAAGCTACTTTTTCATCTTTTACAAAACGCTCTTTACCTCCTCGACTTATAATTTCATTGATATCAGAGGTGTTAATGGACAAAATTATTTTATCAGGGTTGATTTCTTTATATATACTCTTAAGTGTATAAAATTGATAAATGGGATCGCTCCCACTTTTCCCTGCGTTTATCACTTCTATTTTACCCTTATATTGATTTAGCAGTGCTTTTTCAAGCTTTAGTGTCCATGTTTGTCCATCAGGAGTTCCCTTTCCTTCGGTCCAAGAATCTCCAAGTGCAAGTATTCGATATTCATCTTTTTCCTTCTTAAGAATATCCTCTCCATCATTTCTAAAACCTAAATTGTTATAAGAATAAGTGTATGTAAATTCAGCTCTTTTCTCAACCACTTTACTATTGGGTTTACCCGGTCTATAATCATATTTCTTTTTCCATAAATTATGAAATCTATAGCCTGAGTTATAAAAGATGTTTCCATTTTTCTCCGTATATGACATATATAAAAATCCATCTTTACCAAACCTCAAGGATGAATCCTTAAAAAGAAAGAAAGCAACCACTAAAAAAAGTAAGATATTAAAACCTAATAGGATACTGCTTAGATGTTTATTGTTTTTAAACAACTTTGCTACCGGATATCTTATTAAAAAGCTGATTACAAAATATAAAAGGCCGTATAAAGCAATTGTCAATAAATAAGTTGAGATAATGGTTCTCCCTATAAATGAAAGAAAAAGGTGAATGACTAGAAGAAAGAAAAAGGTTATAAAAGTTATTTTGGAAATATTCTGCCCTAACATTCTTCTATATTTTTCTATGTACCACTGCCATTCTATTGCTATCATTTACTCCAAAAAATTGACCAGATAAATAGTATGATATTGAAAGACATGATGATATTGGGTCTGATGACAGTTCATCAAAGGCACTATTTTTGACCTTACTCATTTGTAAATGCAATACTTCAATTAATTTTGCTTGTACCTTCATTATAAACTCCAAATATATAACCTATAAGGCAACCCTTGACACTTATTCAGATTATTTTGTACTTTTTATTGAAGTGATTTATCGTAAAATAAAAACTCCATTTATTATACCATATTAAAAAAAAGAAAGCCTTGAAGTAAGATCGCAGCTTTCCAATTCAATGTTTTTAATCAAGTACCCCGAATGGATTTATTCTCGATAATTTTTAAGAGATTTAAAGAAGATTTCAGATAATAAAAAATTATCCCATCCATAATAATGCAGTTTATGAAAGGTTTGGTTTTAGACCTGAAACAATGGCTGAATTCTTAGGTCAACTGTTCACGGGTTTAGTGGATTTAATTACCACAGTAGAAGAGGAGGCTTTATCTAATGATATCTATATGGCAACTTGACGGATGACTGGTGAATTGAATGGTTCTTACTTTGATGCACCAGGTATGTCTATCGTAAAATTTGTAGCAGGAATCACTGAGATTGCTTATTCAGGAGATTATTATACAGAAGGTGATATTATGGTTGGGGTACCAGAATTAGCGGATATTGCCAATGGTTTTCGATTAATATATCAATGTGCAGTAGATCCTAATTTTGATTCGGCTGAATGTCCTTAAATGTTCTCTATTATTTATTATTAACAGTGTAATAATAAAGTTTAACCTGTTAGGTTGACAAAAAAAAACCACACCTTTAAGATGTGGTCTCTCTAGTACCGAAGGCGGGAATCGAACCCGCACTCTGTTGCCAGAACTGGATTTTGAATCCAGCGCGTCTACCAGTTCCGCCACTTCGGCATATTTTATGTTTTGTTTGACTAAGCAAACTCAATCCAATTTATTTTGCGCTGGACCAGCGCGCCTGCCTGACGGTAGGCAGGTCTACCATTCCGAAGCTTCGGAACCGCCACTTCGGCATATTTTACGTTTGTTTGACTAAGCAAACTCAATCCGATTTATTCTGCGCTGGACCAGCGCGCCTGCCTAACGGTAGGCAAGTCTACCATTCCGAGACTTCGGAACCGCCACTTCGGCATTATACGGCACAAAAATATATTATTTGGAGAAAAATTCACGAATTATATCCAAACCATTTACATAAAGAATCAATCCTAGTAAAAGTGCCATACCAACCATTTGCGCATATTCCAAGAATTTCTCATTCGGTTTACGCCTAAAAATAATTTCATAAATCGTAAATAAGGCATGTCCTCCATCTAAAGCAGGAATTGGTAAAACATTTACAAAAGCTAACATAATCGATAATAAAGCTGTCAGATTCCAAAACTGAATCCAATCCCATTTATCAGGGAAAATTTTTCCTATACTTATAAAGCCTCCAACAGAATCCTTTGCTTTTACTTCACCAGAAAATAATAAACCAATACTTTTGATATACTTATTTAAAGTACTCATTCCCTGTTTAATACCAGCAGGAAAAGATGCGAAAAACCCATATTCCTTTTTCTTGATATCAAAGAAACTTTCAGGATTGATATTTAAGCCAAAACCCAATCTACCATCGCTAGTAATTATAGCAGAATCTGAAATTGCCGCTCCAGATCTATTAAACGTAATTTTGACTTTTTGTCCTGCGTTTTCTTTTAATTCAGTCGTAAATTGGTCTAAATAAGGCACGCTCTTATCATTTACAGCTATTAGTCGATCTCCTTTTTGCAAGCCAATTCTCTCCGCCTCAGAACCTTTAGCAGGCTCCAGAACTTCAACAGGAAATCTCGGCGATATTAAAATACTCTGACTATTTTTACTTAAATCACTGATAATCCCCTCAGGAAGATTTATTTCAATAGGCTCACCATTTCTATCTATTTGAATAGTTTTCCCTCCATTTAAGACTAAATTGGGCACAAAATCACTAAATCGCTCTACTTTTTGGTCGTCTATACTTAAGATTTTATCTCCACTTCTTAACCCCATTTTATAAGCCAATGAATCTTGGACAGCAATTCCATAAGCCGCATTTTCCATGGGTATATATGTTTCGCCATGCTTAAAAAGCAACATGGCATAAATAAACATAGCCAGTAACATATTAACCGCTACCCCACCCAACATAATGATTAATCTTTGCCATGCCGGCTTGGCCCTAAATTCCCACGGTTGTGGAGGTTGCTTCATTTGCTCCTTATCCATCGATTCATCGATCATGCCAGCAATTTTAACATAGCCACCTAATGGTAACCAACCAATTCCATAGGTTGTTTCTCCGATTTTCTTTTTAAAGAGTGAAAACCAAGGGTTAAAAAAGAGGTAAAACTTTTCAACTTTGGTTTTAAAAAGCTTCGCTGGTAAGAAATGTCCAAGTTCATGCAACACCACTAAAATGGACAGACTCAACATCAGCTGCCCAATTTTAATCCACACTACAGGTATTTCCATATTGTATTAAATTAATCTGCAAGATTACAAAATCTTTCTATGCAAAGTGCTCCGATTAAAGTTTTTTAACGGTTAAATAGTTGCTAGATACGCCAAAGTGCTCTTAAAACATTTATACAAATAAATCTGGCGCTAGGTTATCAGCAAATTCAGGATTATATGCATACTTATCAAAATCCGTAACCCCCTCTACTCTTAAAACATCTTCATCTAAAAAATAATTGCCATTGCATTCATTCTTATCACGTGTTACAATATATGCTGCAGCATCTGCCATTACTTCCGGAGTACGGGATCTATTCATCAACTCGGAACCACCCAATAAGTTATTGACTGCTGCCGTTGCAATTGTTGTTTTTGGCCAAAGAGAATTAACCCCTATTCTATTTCTAAATTCTCCAGCCATGCCCAATGTACATAAACTCATCCCATATTTTGCAATAGAATAAGCAACATGGTTTTTAAACCACTTTTCTTCAAAATTAAGTGGTGGCGAAAGTGTTAGAATATGTGGATTCTCAGATTTTAATAAATGAGGAATACATTTTTGCGAAGTCATAAATGTTCCCCTTACATTCACCTGATGCATCAAATCATATCTTTTCATCGGTAAACTTAATGTTGGAGACAACATAATTGCACTCGCATTATTTATAAGTATATCTATTCCTCCAAAGGTTTCAACAGTTTTATTTACTGCATCTTCTACTTGATTTTCATGTCTAATATCACAAATAAATGGAAGTCCATTACCTCCTGCTTCATTAATTTCTTCTACTGCCGAATATACTGTTCCCGGTAACTTAGGATGTGGAGCAGCCGTTTTGGCTGCAATAGTTACATTAGCTCCCTCCTTCGCCAAGCGCACTGCAATCGCTTTTCCTATACCTCTACTTCCTCCCGTTATAAAGACTGTTTTTCCTTTTAATTTCATTACTGTTTATTTAATAAAAACGAATGTAAGAAAAATCTATGTTCTATCTCCCTAATTTTCTATCCTCAATATGTAAATATTATAAAATTGTAATATCGGAACCAATTCAATGCATGCATTGGTTTTTTTATTTAAATTCAAATTGCAAAAATTAAAATTTCAATTATGAGTAAAAGAGTTGTAGTTATAGACGGTATCAGAACTCCTTTTTTAAAATCAGGAACAGATTATATGGATTTAATGTCCTATGAATTAGGACAATTTGCTATTAAAGGTCTTTTGGAAAAAACGGGTTTAGACCCTAAAGAGGTAGACTACGTTGCCTATGGTAATGTTATTTCAAACATAAAGACAGAAAACGTTGCTAGAGAAGCAGCAATAACTGCAGGTATACCAAATACGACCCCATGTCATACAGTAAAACAAGCATGTATTTCTGCTAACCAAGCTATCGCAACAGGTTTTGAAAAAATCATGGCCGGACAAGCAGAAGTAGTAATTGCGGGAGGGGTAGACAATACTTCCGACACACCTATTGGTTTTAGAAAAGAGATGCGTAAAAAATTGTTTAAGGCACAAAAAATGAAGGGCACCTCAGATTATATCAAGTTTGTAACCAACTTAGAACTTAAAGACTTACTTCCTGATAGACCGGCTGTTTCAGAATTTATTACCGGAAGAACTATGGGACAGGATTGTGAAATTTTAGCGCAACGATATGGGGTAACTCGAGAGGAACAAGATGATTTTGCTGCACGTTCTCATCAAAATGCTGGCAAGGCATATGAAGCAGGACATTTACAAGATGAAATTGTAACGGTTCAATTACCTCCTAAATTCAGGCCTATTGATAAAGATAATGGCGTTAGGCCCGATACTACTGCCGATAAAATATCACATTTAAAACCTGCTTTTGATAAATATGCAGGTACCATAACAGCAGCAAATGCTTCTTTTTTAACAGATGGTGCCTCTGCTATTTTAATAATGACAGAAGATAAAGCTAAAGAATTAGGCTTGAAACCTAAATCTGTGATTGTGGATTACACTTTTGTTGGGGCTGATTTATATGATGAATTATTGTTAGGGCCAACTTATGCTGTTGCTAAAGTATTAGAAAAGACAGGATTAGAATTAAAAGATATGGATGTTATTGAATTTCATGAAGCTTTTGCAGGTCAGATTATGGCTAATGTAAAATGTATGGAATCAGATAAATTTGCCAAAGAAAATTTAGGAAGATCTGCTGCTGTTGGAAAAATAGACATGGATAAAATGAATGCATGGGGAGGATCTTTGTCTCTTGGACATCCGTTTGGTGCAACAGGCGCAAGATTAGTAACTACGGCCTCAAACAGGTTAATTAAAGAAAAGGGCAAATATGCTTTGATTACTGCTTGTGCTGCAGGAGCGCATGGGCATGCGATGATCATTGAGAAATATTAATTAAAAGCATAGCTTTAGGACTCAACTTTAATGCTTACTATGCAAAAAAAGAGGAATCTATTTCTGTTACTAATCAGTATGTTTTTTAGTTTAACTGCTTTTAGTCAGAGCCTAGAAACTGTCAAAATAATTAAAAAGACGAATGATACAATTAATTTTGTTACTACGCTTAGGTACTATAAGGGTAGCAGGCTCGTCTTTCCAGACGATAATAAGGACTTTATTAAAGGGAAATTAGACGGAAAAAAGACAAAACTATCAAAGGCATTAATTAAAGAAATACATATAATAAGAGGTGGTGCAAAATATCTGGTAATACGCAATAGAGGGGATCAATACCGAATAGGTTATTTTATTTCTAGAGGAAAAAAAGATTTTTTTAAGACATTTAGTTACAACAGAGAAACTGTTTCCCTCATTGACAACAATTCCTTTATTGACAACAAACAAGTAATGTCAGTGAATAAAGTGGTTTCTGTTGCTTATTACATCTATAAGAATGGTACCTTGCGTGAGTTTGATAGAAAAAGAGGAACTCTGGCTCTTTCTCAAAGTTGCTATAAATTTAAATCGTACGTAGCAGAACAAAAAAAGATTAAGAGCAATGCTGAAATTGAAAAAGCTATGAGGTATTACAATAAAGTTTGCGAGTAAGAACTTTATCTCAACGACCTAATTTTATGACAAGGTTAGTTACTTGAACTTAAATAAATTATCAAATGAAAAAAGAAGATTTCTATTACATTGAAAAACAGATCAATGGAGTGGCCATTCTTTGGATGGATATGCAAGGAGAAAAAGTCAATAAAGTTTCACCTGAAGTAATTGGTCTTTTTGATGAAGTTTTCCAAGATGTTTTAAACGATTCTTCCATTAAAGCTATCATACTTGCAAGCAAAAAGAAAGATTTTATTGCTGGAGCAGATATTGAAGCATTTCAAAATGTCAAGAAAAAAGGTGATTTTGAACCTATTACACGAAAGGGGCATGCCATTTTAGATAGGATTGAGCAATCTTCAAAACCTATTGTGGCAGCCATTCATGGTGGTGCATTAGGTGCGGGTTGTGAGATTGCTTTAGCGTGCCATGCCCGAGTTTGTTCAGATGATAAATCAACAAAGCTGGCCTTGCCTGAAGTTAAACTAGGACTGTTGCCTGGTGGTGGTGGAACACAACGACTACCACAATTAATTGGTTTACAAGCTTCTCTGGACATGATGCTTACCGGAAAAAACATATTTGCTGGTAAGGCCAAAAAGATTGGATTAGTAGATAAAGTATGTCATAAAAATGCGCTTATAAATACCGCCACTAAGTTTGCATTAGAACTTACAAAAAAGAAAATTGAACGAAAAGATAAACGCAAACTTCAAGATAAGCTTATTGAAGGTCCAGGAAGTTTCATTGTTTTTGACCAAGCAAGAAAGAAAGTTTTGAAAATGACACATGGTAACTATCCAGCCGTTGAACGGATAATTGATTGTGTTGAAGCCGGATGGAGAAAAGGCAGAAAAAAAGGATACGATGCAGAGGCCACCAAATTTGAAGAATTAATATTAAGTTCTCAAAGTAGACAGCTGATCAATATCTTTTTTGCAATGACCAATAAAAAGAAAAACCCTTATGATCCAAAACTCATAAAAGAAGTAAGAGAAATTGCAATGATCGGTGCAGGTTTTATGGGTGCTGGCATTACTGAAGTGAGTATTACAAATGGTTATGATGTTATTTTAAAAGACATTAAAAGAGACATGATTGATAGCGCTTATCAAACCATTTACAAAGGATTAAGCAAAAAAGTAAAAAAGAAAGCACTGTCTAAAATCGAATTGGGAGAGATGCTATCTAAAGTCAATCCTAAAATCAGCTATGATGGATTTGAACATACTGATGTAGTGATTGAAGCCGTATTTGAAGATTTGAATATAAAACATAAGGTATTAAATGAAGTTGAAGCAGTAACTAACGAAAATTGCATTTTTGCCAGTAATACATCTGCTCTACCTATTTCTGAAATAGCAAAGGCATCTAAAAGACCAGAGCTGGTTATTGGCATGCATTACTTCTCTCCTGTTCCCAAAATGCCTTTACTTGAAATTATCAAAACGGATCAAACTGCTGATTGGGTAATAGCCACCTGCTACGAAATAGGAAAGCGACAAGGAAAAACTTGTATTGTTGTTGCTGATGGCCCGGGATTTTATACTACACGTATACTTGCTCCTATGATGAATGAGGCACTTATTATGTTAGATGAAGGGGGTGACATTCGACAGATCGATAAGGAAATGAATAAATTTGGTTACCCTGTTGGGCCTGTCACCTTAATGGATGAAGTGGGTATTGATGTAGGCGCCCACATTATGTCAGGAGGCCTGTTACAAAAAGCTTTAGAGGCTTCGGGAAGAACCATGGAAATTAGTACGTCATTACTAGAGGTTTCTAAAGCGGGCTATAAAGGAAGAAAAAACAAAAAAGGTTTTTACAAGTATGACGATAAAGGCAAAAAAACCAATTACACAGATAGTCATATTTATGATTTCTTTGGAGGCCATAAAAGCAGAAAAAGGATGAAAGCCGAAGATATTCATATGCGAGCTGCAATGATGATGATTAATGAAGCTGCTTTTTGTTTACAAGAAGGAATCATTGAAAATCCTCTGGACGGTGATATTGGAGCTGTATTCGGTCTAGGATTTCCCCCTTTTCGAGGTGGACCTTTTAGATATATGGATGAGCTTGGAGTGGATAAAGTGCTGGATATCTTAAACCATTTGAGAGATCAACATGGTGAGCGTTTCAACCCTGCTCAAATCATTATCGACAAAGCTAAAAAAGGAGAAAAGTTTTATAGTTAAAAATTCATTCATCACTTCATCAAATAATGGAGTGATAAATTTGCTAATTGACGCTTTTAGATTTTATCTTTAACTATATGTCTAAAAAAAATGCATATTACGTTCACCCTGAAAACAATCAAATTGCAAAATACAAATCGATTGTAAACGAATATTTGTCTAAAGATGAAATTCGAAAACTGATGGAAAAATCAGATCTGAAAGGGTTGTGGCACGTCAGTAAGGTGTGGTTTTGGATAATTGCTTCGTTTGCTTTAGTTGCTCTTTGGACTAATATTTTTACCATCATAGTTGCACTTTTTGTTATTGGCGGCCAACAATTGGCATGTGCGATAATTATGCATGACACCTCCCATTATTCATTATTTAAAACAAGAAAATGGAATGATACTTTAGGTAATATTTTAGGTGCCTGGCCCATTGTTCATAATGTTCAGCAATATCGACCATATCACCTACAACATCATGTAGCTACGGGTACAGATGATGACCCAGACATTCCAATTACACAGGGCTACCCAACAACAAAAGTAAGTATGGCACGGAAATTTTTTAGAGACTTAGCAGGTGCTTCAGGAATTAAGGGTTATGTAGGTATTTTCTCCATGCATTTGGGATTTTTAAGGTATAGTGTTGGGGGAAAAATTATTAAAATTGTAAAAGAAGAACGTGGTTATTTATGGAAAAATGCTTGGACAAATCTGCAAGGCCCCATAATAATGAACCTCCTTTTATTTGGAATATGTTGGCTACTAGGAAAACCATTGCTGTATTTACTTTGGCCTGGAGCACTATTAACAACTAATCAATTTTGTTTGCGTGTTAGGGCAATGGCCGAGCACAGTGTAGTTGATGATAGAACTGATCCTTATAGGAATACGAGAACCACCTATGCTAACTTTTTTGAACGCATGCTCTTTGCTCCCTTAAATGTTAATTATCATCTTGAACACCATTTCTTAATAGCAGCTCCTTCTTACAATTATCCCGAAATGCATAAAATTTTGAAATCAAGAGGTTTTTATAAAAAAGGCCTCTTAGCAAAAGGATATCGCCAAATAGTTAAAATGGCAATTATTAATTGAGTTTTGCAATACTTAAATGACGCGATACTAGAAGATTAAAATCTTCGTGATTATTTAAATGGTCATTTACTTAATGACAGTCTTTATTATATTTTTTATCGGTTAGATTTAATATCACTATTCTCTTCAATTTTAATTGCTTTCATTCTATAAATTTCTGCTGGCAAAAACAAAAGTTGAAAATCCCTAAATCAACTAGTTGGCAACAAGAAAAATTGTAATATCACTTTGATATTAATTTAGTATATTTAAAGTGCAAATAGTAATAAAAATGGAAACTATACAACTACAAAAAACTGGTTATATGGGCTTCGGTATGAGAAGTCAGGAATATACTAGAAAACCAAAAAAAGCTTTTGAAAAAATTAAAGAATACAGGAAAAAATCAAATGACTATAAAATTGAAATGATTGATAACAACGAAAAGAAAAAATATCAATCATACTATTTGATCGATAGTGAAACAACTTTTGAAAAGATTGTTAAAAAAGCGACCTACTTAATTGTTTTAATAGGACTAGCAGCAATGATCTCTTGCTTATTTGTAATGTTTATTACGAGCCAATAGGAAATTGGAATCTTCGTAATAATTTGTTTCATAAATAAATCGTTTAATAATTTAAATTGTTAAACGAGCTGCCTATTTTTGCCGCCATGAAATGTAGTCTACATTTTTTTACTGTTCTATTTTTTATTTCTATAAGTAATATCCTCTTTGCCGAAGAAAAACTTATTGTTGGAGTAGTCGAATCTCCTCCATTTATAATTAAAAATGAGCAAAGTAATTTTGAAGGAATAAGTATTTGGCTTTGGGAGAAGATTGCTAAAAAAGAAAACATTGACTTTGAATATCTCGAAATAGAAGAAAATGAAGCAATTGAAACAGCGTTTAGTGACGATATTATAGATCTAAGCATAATTCCGACAGGAGTAACAAGTAGTTCAATTGAAAAGTTAAATTTTACAGTTCCTTTTTATACCTCACATTCGACAATATTAATTAAAGAGGTTTCAGCCTACAAAAAAATATTTGGATTTATAAGATCTATCCTTTCCATAAATTTTTTAAGGCTAATCCTTTTCCTACTTGGAATTTTGCTCATTTTTGGATTGTTGGTATGGCTGTTTGAAAGGAAGAAGAACAGCGATTTTGAAAGTGGGTGGAAAGGCATAGGTAGTGGACTTTGGTGGTCAGCAGTAACAATGACCACTGTTGGTTATGGAGATAAATCCCCAAAAACTATTGGAGGCAGAATTATCGGTGTGATATGGATGTTTGCCGCAATTATTTTGATTTCAGGCTTTACTGCAAGTATTGCTTCTGTATTAACTGTAACTCAAATTTCTTCTGCAAAAGATAGTAATGTACGAGATTTTAAGAACGTCCTTATTGGAACCGTAGATCATTCATCAACAAAAGAATATTTAACTTCTAATTTTTTTAAACATACTAAAAATTATCCGTCTTTTGAAGATGGAATTCATGCCTTAGAAGAGGAACAAATAAAAGCATTCGCATATGACGAACCTATTTTAAGATATAAATTACAAAACGACAGTATTACATCCTGCATCATCCTTAATAACTTAAATTTCAACCCACAATACTATGCCTTTAGCGTACATAAAAATGACCGTAAGTTAGAACAACTACTTTCTAGAGAGATTTTGGATATCACGAAAAGTATCGAATGGGAATTATTGTTAGAAGAATATAATCTTTTGAAACAATAACCTTGTTAAGACACTCTCTAAATCATTTACTATATTGTCTACTACTAAAATTTAGAAGATGATTTTTCCTATTGGAGACGATCAAGTTAAAGGGGGAAACAAACCCATATTTAGTTATAGCTTCATAGCAATCAACGTAGCTATCTTTGTTTATCAGTTAAGTAATTTGGCATTTACATATGGTTTTAGCACTGTTCCCTATGAAATATTAAATGGTGTAGACCTAGTGATAGAAACTGATGGTGTTCCTCAATCGCCAGGCCCCTTCCCTATTTATCTTACTATGATTTCTTCAATGTTTATGCATGGTGGATGGATGCATTTAATTGGCAATATGGTTTTTCTTTGGGTTTTTGGAGACAATATTGAATCTGCAATAGGTAGTGTAAAGTTTCTAGCCTTTTATATCTTGGGAGGTATTGTCGCCTCTGCAACACATATACTTACCAATAGCGCTTCTGTTGTTCCCAGTTTGGGAGCTAGTGGAGCCATTGCTGCTGTTCTAGGTGCTTACCTGGTTATGTTTCCTCAATCAAGGATCAAAATGCTCATTTTAATATTCTTTCGAACATTTAGAATTCCGGCTTTTGTTTTTTTAGGTTTTTGGATTATACAAAATTTATTTAGTGGGATTGGATCACTTGGAGTGACTGGGACAGGATCAGGAGTTGCTTGGTGGTCACATATCGGAGGTTTTGTTTTTGGCGTAATCGCAGGCTTTTTCTTCAAAAATCAAAATCCAAAAGTTCTTTTAGAAGGACATGAATATAAAACCATTAAACGACCAGCCGTAAGATACAATAACAGATTCATAACAGACCGATATGAATAAAATTGAACACCTTGGCAATTCAATAATTTCTATATTATTAGATTACCAAGGCGCTGAGGAATTTAAATGGTTTTATGTTTCTAGATATAGGTCAAGGTTTTAAATATATTCATATGTTAAAACTTATGCCTAGTAAAATTTCCTTTGATCTAAAGCCCATATTACCATAAATGGTAGGGAAAAATATAAGAACTTAGCTTAAATCAATTTCCTCCCTCATTATGTTTGCTATATTGAGATACTATGAAAATACTCTACAAAATCCTTGGGAAGGTATTAGATTCAATAAACAATAGTGGAATAGACTATGCCAACTTAAACAAACAAGACTTCAAGAAAATTGCTCCCATTTTAGACCAACTGCCCTATATTATCTGGATAACTGGTCCGATAAATCCTTACTTTATCAATTTAAAAGCGAGAAATTATTATGGTATTAGCTTGGAAGAAATTAGAACAGAACAAAATCAAGTTTATACAAAATTTTTACATCCAGACACTTTTTTTCTTGTAAATGTAACCAATCAAAGTTTTGCTAAAGATCCTTCCCAACCTGTTTATACTTGCTATAAAGTATACAATTTAAAAAAAGAAACAAGGTGGATATTAAACATTACCCAAGCCCTTCAATTAAATAATAATGGAGGTGTAGTTTACAGCATTCACGTTGCCCTAGATTTAGGAGAAGCCTTAGAAAAGTCTTCATTAATTGTTAGTACTAACTACTCTTCTACTCTTCATCTTACGGATAGAGAGCTAGAAATACTTAAATTAATTTCGAAAGAAAAAACAAGTATGGAAATTTCCGAAAAACTTTTTATAGGAAAAGATGCAGTAAACTTCCATCGAAAAAACCTCATTAAAAAGCTTCATGTAAAAAGTTCAGTTGGACTAGTTTTAAAGGCTAAAGAATTCAATTTAATTTAGCAGCTTATATCTTTTTCTTATATGAAATCCTATTTATTTAAATCTAAAAGGCTTGGATTTAGAAATTGGAATGAATCTGACATCATTCCATTCACTTTATTAAATAAAGATCCAGACGTAATGAAGTTTTTCCCAAATACTTTAACCCATTTAGAAGTTAAAAATTTTATTGAGAAAAACAACGCTCATTATAATACTTATGGTTATAACCTATATGCAGTAGACACCATTGAAGAGGGTCTATTTATTGGCTTTATTGGTTTTTTTCAAGTCAACTTCAATGCTTTTTTCACACCATGTATAGAAATTGGTTGGCGATTAAAAAAAGAAGCTTGGAATAAGGGTTATGCCACGGAGGGTGCCAAAAGGTGTTTAAACCACGGTTTCAACGCTTTAGGATTTGATAAAATATACTCATTTACAACAATAAACAATGTAAAATCAGAGCGTGTTATGCAAAAGATTGGCATGAAAAAGTTAGGCTATTTCCAACATCCCAAGTTAGAACATGGGCACCCACTTAAAAAGCACGTAGTTTATAAAATAGAACCATAGAACCCAAAAAAGTTTTTATTTTGATTCAAAAAATTGTGATTTATGAAATGTCGTTGTGAATGGGTAAGTAACGACCCTTTATATATTGACTACCACGATAAAGAATGGGGAGTTCCTGTGTATGACGATCAAACCATGTTTGAGTTTTTAATTTTGGAAACTTTTCAAGCTGGGTTAAGTTGGATTACAGTTCTTAAAAAAAGAGAAAATTTCAGAAAAGCTTTTGACAATTTTGATGCTCAAAAAATAGCTCACTATTCATCAAAAAAAATAGAAAAGTTATTAAATGATGCAGGCATCATTAGAAACAAGCTAAAAATTAATGCCACTATTAACAACGCACAATTATATCTTGAAATGATGAATAGCGGTCAAGGCTTTGCGGACTATTTTTGGAGTTTTACGGATGGCAAACCTATTGTAAACAAATGGGCAACTATAAAGGACTGCCCTGCTAAAACAGCATTATCAGATTTAATTAGTAAGGATCTAAAGAAAAAAGGGTTCAAATTCGTTGGCTCCACTGTCATTTATGCACACCTTCAAGCTACAGGCATTGTAAATGATCATACTACAGATTGTTTTAGATATAAAGAAGTACAAAAGTATTATCGCTAATGCTTAAACAAGCGTCTATATTTATAGACTTACAATCGGGTGATCAATTACATCTTAAAAGGTGGTATAAGAATAAAGGGGGTATTCCAATATTTTGCCTTCATGGTAGTATTGAAAATGGTAAAATATTTTACTCTGATAAGGGCAAAGGGCTTGCCCCATATCTTGCTGAAAACGGTTTTGATATTTTTATAGGTGACTTAAGGGGTAGAGGTCTAAGCAAGCCTTCTATAAGTAAAAAATCCTCCTTTGGTCAACATGAAGCGATTATGGAAGACATCCCGGCTTTTCTGAAACAAATTTCTATTATAAAGGGCGAAGAAATACCCATTCATACAATTGCCCATTCTTGGGGAGGTGTTTTAATGCTAAGCTATTTAGCACGCCATCCTAAACAATATAAAATAGCCTCTCAGGTTTACTTTGGTAGCAAAAGACAAATTACCGTAACCAATTTTCCAAAGCTTATACAAATGGATCTTGCATGGAACCTCATTGGCAACCTGTCCATCTGTTTATTTGGCTATATCAATACAAAAGGCTTTAGAATGGGTGCCGATAATGAAAGTAAGCATCATTTCCTTCAACTAAACAAATGGGCAAAGAAAAATTCAAAATGGATAGACATTGATGGTTATGATATTGGAACCGCGATCAAAAAGGTAAACCTCCCCCCTACACTTTATTTTGCTGCCCCAAAAGATCCCTTTTTAGGTAACCCAATCGACGTTCAAATACTGATGAAAGAAACCAGAAATCAAAAAAACAAATATCATCTATTGAGCAAAGAAAATGGGCATTTGATGGATTATAACCATATTAACATGTTAACGCACCCCAAAGCAATTAAGGATCACTTTCCCATGGTTATTGATTGGATTAGACAATATGACTAAAAACGTATCCTAAATAGATTGCCCCTGCAACTTATAATTGGGACTTTCTCCTTTTTCAAATCTCAAAAGAAAACCACTCAATAGTAAGGAAATTACCAAAAAGCCTCCTACTAAATAAGTACCTCCAGGAATCCACTGATCAATTCCAAACCACCCACCATTCATAGCAATCAGTATCATTCCCAATCCTAATCGAACAACCTCTGTTAAAAGGGCATATTTTTTTAAATCCATTAGAGCAGTATATGAAAAGACACTTATCAATAAAAAAACACCATAATAAAGTGCATTGGACATACCTATAGTGGTAAGGTTATTAAACAAATACAGCATTAAAGCAAGTGTGGTAATTAACTGAAACCATGCCCATCCCTTGAAAAAAGTAGAAGTTTTTACATCATATTTTTCAAGATGATTTACATCATCAACCACAACAACGGGATATTTTTCAGTAACATCTTTTGGCCGCCAACCGGTTGGCATATAAAAAACACGAAGTTTATCTTTCCAATTTTCTGTTCGAACTGCATCTTTTACCAATAAAGCCAAATGCTGAAAATTAATTAAGAATGGATTCCAAGTTCTAACAGGTCTTTTAACACCATAAACCGGAGGCACATTTTCTAGCTCTGGTTGAAAAGTACCGAACATTCTATCCCAAATAATAAATATTTGAGAAAAGTTCTTGTCTAAATAAATCCCATTCATTGCATGGTGCACCCTATGATGAGAAGGTGTTACCAAAAAAAGTTCAAGAAAACCCATTTTCCCAATCATTCTCGTATGGTACCAAAATTGAGCAAATAAGTGAATAGGAGCAACAATAGCTACCACTTCTGGAGGAACCCCAATAAGTGCAATGGGAATTAAAAGTAAACCATAAAAAGAAAAAAACTTTGATACTTCTTGGCGTAATGCACAGGGTAAATTGTATTCTTCGCTACTATGATGAATGATATGATTATTCCATAATAGATTTATCTTGTGTTCATACCTATGCATCCAATAACCAGCAAAATCCATAGCAATAAACGTTAAAACGTAAGCAGTCCAATTAACATCTATGCGAAATATAGCAACGTTTGATTGGACCCAACTATAACCAAAAACTACCACAGTTAGTCCCAACACATCTTTTATAACATTGGTAATTCCAGAGCTTAAACTTGAAACGGCATCTAATGCACGCAATGTAGAAACTCCTTTCGTAAGTCCGTAAAAGAATTCTAGTGTTATTAAAGAAACAAAAAACAGAATCCCATAATTCAGTACTTGTGCATAGCTTTCCATATAATTACTTTAATTGATCCATACAATTTTACATAGGATAAATTTTTATTTCATTATCTTAAGATAAGTCGTTAAAAATTGTTTTGCAATTAACAAAATGAGCGTACAACAAGCTATTGAATATTTTAAAACTAAATTTCCCTTCTTAGGAAACGATGAACAAAGCATCTTTTTTGAGATTATGGAGATGAAAGCATTTAACACAAGACAACTACTAATCAACAGAAGTGAGTATTGCAACCGGATATACTATGTCGTACAAGGATTGGTAAGAGGCTATTATTATCATGAGGAAGGCCATGAGATGACCATGTTTTTCTGGCAAGAAAATCAAATTACAGCTTCCTGGGAATCTATCTATATGCAACAACCTGCGAGTATCTATTACGAAACTGTCGAGCCTTCTGTGCTTGCCGTCATTAATTTTGAGCAATTAAAAAAAATTACACACACGAATAATAACATCCTTCTAGCATATACGTATATGCTAGAAGAAATATTAGCGAATTCACTATACCATTTACAATCTTATATGAATGAGAAGCCTGAACAACGGTATAAGCGATTTTTGAATGAGTCTCCAGAAATTGTCGATAGAATTTCTCAAAAGCTAATCGCATCCTACGTTGGCATAACACCTATCTCTTTATCAAGAATGAAAAAAAGGATAAATAGTGAAAAACTCTAATCCAGTATCTCAAAGGCTGCATCTAAAAAAGCATATACATCAACAGGATGATGATTTACTTTTTTAAAAGCCCGTCTATGCCCTAATCTTACAACAACCGCATTTTTATCAGGAATGGCAAAAACAAATTGCCCTAAAATTCCTCTATAATATGGAATTTCGTACCCTTTATGATTTACAATCCAGAAGAAATAGCCATAAAAATTAACAGGTTCCCCATCACCATCTTTTAAATAATTAGCCGGAGTTATAGCCTCATCTAAATATGTTTCAGAAATAATTTGAGTAGAATCCCACCGTCCATCGTTTAATATTAGTTGACCAAGTCGTGCAAAATCGCGTGCATTAGAATTAAAGCAACAAAAAGCCTTTTCAATACCTTCTTTATGATCTAAACTCCACAGTGCATTATGTTTTGCTCCTATTTTTTTCCAAATTTTTTCTGACGTATATTCAGAAAGTGCCTTTCCTGTTGCTGCCTCTACAATCATTCCTGCTATTTGTGTATCTCCGCTTCTATATTCAAATCTTTCACCTGCAGGCTCCTTTGATTTAAGGTTGTATACTAACTTATTTAAGTCTGTTCCATAATAAGAGTTTGCGGTTTTAGAAAAGGGATTAAAATAAGTCTCTTTATAATTTAAGCCACTACTCATCGTCAGCACATTCTTAATGGTGATATCATCTCGTCCATTACCGATAAATTGAGGTAGATATTTACTGACTTTATCATCAACGCCATCTATCTTACCTTCATCAATGGCAATACCAATTAAAAGTGAAACTATGGACTTAGCCATTGAAAATGACCCTGACAGTTCATTGGCATTATATCCATCCCAATACTTTTCATATTTTATTTGACCATCCTGAATAACTACATAGGCGGTTGTTCTTTTTTCTTCAATATTTGCAAGTAAGTCAACACTTATTTCCTTGGTATTGTAATCGCTTGCAATCTTCCAAGGCTGATAGGTGCCAGCCTCAACTTTTCTGTTTTCAAAAAACTTGTAGTCATCAATATTGGCTGTAAATCTTTTGACACCAGTTTTAACGTAATCAGGAGACAGAAGATAACCAATTATGGAAAACAATAAAAATAGCCCTATTAACTTCAAAAAGTTTTGCATCTATATTAAAGTTAGGGATAATTAGTGATATGCTTTAATCTGCGCTAGTTATCATAATACAAGCTATTGCTTCGTTGCTGTAGCAGGATATCCCTCTAGAATTGTAGATTCATCTTCGGCAATTGATGCATTATCTGCATATAAATACACCGTAAACGTAGCTGTTGTACTAGGACTATCAGGTGTCCACGTAGTCTTCGCATACTTTCCAACAAAATCAGTATTTGAATGTGTATTATACAGTGCTATTAGGACATTAGCCTCATTATCAAATGATACAATTTCACCTGAATATATTGTTGAGCCCCCGTTAATTGTCCATGTAAAAGCATTATTAGTAAAAGTTATATTGATAGTAGCTCCGCTTGTTTCATATTCCCATATTCCATTTAACTCTAACGAAGCATATGTTGTATCCTCATCACAACCCATTAAAAAGAAAGAGACAAAAACCGATGCAAGTACAATAATTTTTTTCATCATTAATTTATTTTAGATATAAAAGAAAGGCCGGAAATATTATCCGGCCATATCTAATAAAACTTATATCAATTTATCAATTGAGCTATTCGCCAGGTCTTAGCGATCTAACCACTTTACCAGCTTGCCACATTTCAGACTCTCTAATTTCTTTTAATTCCTCCTCTAGTTTTTCTCTATAATCTGGCTGAGAATTGGTATCAATAGAACGTTGTGCTTCTTCTCCTTTTGCCACTTTATCATATAATTCTTCAAAAACTGGTAAAACGGCCTCTCTAAAAGGACCTTTCCAATCTAGAGCTCCTCTTTGAGCTGTTGTGGAGCAGTTAGCATACATCCAATCCATTCCATTCTCGCTTACTAATCTAATTAGACTCTCTGTCAATTCTTCTACGGTTTCATTAAAAGCTTCAGAAGGAGAATGACCATTTTTCCTCAACACATTATATTGTGCCTCCATAACTCCAGCCAATGCTCCCATCAACACCCCTCTTTCTCCAGTAAGGTCACTATATACTTCCTTTTTAAAAGTAGTTTCAAATAAATACCCTGAACCTACACCAATTCCAAGTGCAATTACTCTTTCTTGCGCCCTTCCAGTAGCATCTTGAAAAATGGCATAGCTTGAGTTTAATCCCTTACCCGCTTGAAACAATCTTCTTAAAGATGTTCCTGAACCTTTAGGGGCTACTAAAATAACATCTACATCGCTTGGAGGAACAATTCCAGTTCTCTCTTTATAAGTTATTCCAAAGCCATGAGAAAAATATAGTGCTTTACCAGCCGTTAAACGTTCCTTTATCGTAGGCCAAACAGCAATTTGTCCTGCATCCGAAAGTAAATATTGAATAATCGTTGCTTTTTCAGCAGCTTCTTCAATACTAAATAAGGTTTCGCCTGGCACCCAGCCATCTGCAACAGCTTTATCCCAAGTTTTAGAATCTTTTCTTTGTCCTACAATAACATTAAAGCCATTGTCTTTAAGGTTTAATGCCTGTCCAGGACCTTGTACACCGTAACCAATAATTGCAATGGTTTCATCTTTTAAAACCGCTCTTGCTTTTTCTAACGGAAACTCTTCCCTAGTAACTACATTCTCATCTACGCCTCCAAAGTTCATTATTGCCATAACTGCTTTTTTTCTTTTTATGTTTGAATATTTGAATGAATCAAAAGTATCTATTATACTGTTAATTCTTTATGAATATTTGAATTTAATACTCCAATTGGTCCGGAATAACTAAAATCTAATAAATGATGTGCCACCAATTCATCTCTTAACTCATCTAAGACTTCTCTTTCACCAGCTTTTTCAATGATAAAAACATCTTCTAATTCGATAAGCTTGGCTTTATACTCTCTAGCCAAATCTTTAAGTGCCATTTTTTTATGGTCTTCTGTTTTATGCAGAGAGTAAACGCCTAATTCTCTGTGCGCTACTGTATCCCATAAATAAAGTATAACCTCCTCAATATCAATTTGCTTATCAATTTGTTTATACAAGTTATTTGCCATTAAAACTTCTGCCTCAAAAATGACATTAAACTTCACATAATTCAATGGCTCTACTTTATATATATTTAGATCCAATATTTCTACCCTTCTTCTATTAAAAACCAATAATACTTTATTCAAGTAATTGATTGATTCGGAAGTCTTTATAGACAATACATATTTTTTCATCTGTCTTGTAATTAGCTATTCTAATATCATTTCTGCACAACCTGAACCTGACGGTACCATTGGGAAAACATTTTCTTCTTTCTCCACCATTACTTCTAAAAGGAATGAATCCTTTGATGCTAGCATTTTCTCTAAAGCACCTTCTAGTTCACTTCTTTGCTCTACTCTTTCCGCCTCTATTCCAAATCCTTTTGAGATAGCGACAAAGTCAGGATTTACTAAATCTACGGAAGAATATCTTCTTTCAAAAAACAACTGTTGCCATTGACGCACCATCCCCAAAAAGTTATTATTAAAAATAACAATCTTAACGGGCCATTTATTTTGCCATATGGTAGCCAATTCTTGAATCGTCATTTGAAAACTTCCATCACCAATAATCGCTATCACTTCTCTGTCTGGTGCTGCTACTTTTGCCCCAAAAGCTGCTGGCAATGAAAAGCCCATTGTTCCAAGCCCTCCACTTGAAACCCAACTATCAGGAACATTGTATTTGTAGTATCTTGCAGCAGACATTTGGTGTTGCCCTACATCAGGAACAATAATTGCCGTTCCGTTAGTTTTTTCAGAGATCAGCCGCATTATTTCACCCATCTTGATTTTACCGGTTGCAGGAAAGATATCATTATCGATTACCTTCTTATATTCCTCAACCATACAATCTTTAAATTCTTGCAACCATTGCTCATGCGTATTCTCCTCTAACAATGGAATCAATTCACTTAAGGCCTCTTTTGCATCTGCACAAATTCCTACATCTGCTGAGACTACCTTATTTATTTCAGACGGATCAATCTCTATGTGAATCACTTTCGCTTGCTTAGCATACTTATTGATATTTCCTGTTACTCTATCATCAAAGCGCATTCCAACAGCAATTAAAACATCACACTCATTCGTTTTAACATTAGGGCCATAATTACCATGCATTCCCAGCATTCCAGTATAACAAGGATGATCTGGTGGGAAAGCACCTAATCCTTGTAAGGTTAAAGCCGCTGGAATACCCGTTTTATCGACCAACTCTTTGATCTCAGCTTCAGCTTTTGAAATCAAAACACCATGTCCTATAAGCAAAAAAGGCTTTTGAGCATTATTAATCAACTCAGCAGCCTTTTGTAAATCTTTATTTTTTGGAGACTTTTTAGGTTTGTAGTTTGGCAAAGCAGTGCACTTTTCATACGAAAAGTCCATTTCATCGAATTGTGCATTTTTAGTAATATCAATTAAAACCGGACCTGGCTTTCCCGTGTTCGCGATATAAAATGCTTTTGCAATAATCTCAGGCACTTCCTCCGCCTCAGTGATTTGATAATTCCATTTTGTGATGGGTGCCGTAACACCAATTACATCCGTCTCTTGAAACGCATCCGTACCTAACAAATGTTTAGGTACTTGCCCGGTTATACATATCATAGGTGTTGAATCCATTAATGCATCTGCTATACCAGTCACTAAATTGGTCGCTCCCGGACCAGAAGTTGCAAAACAAACTGCTGCTGTATTCTTTACTCTCGCATACCCTTCGGCAGCATGCGTAGCTCCTTGCTCATGACGTGTAAGAATATGTTGAATTTTATCTTCATAACCATAAAGCGCATCATAAATTGGCATGATGGCTCCACCCGGGTAGCCAAAAATTACATCTACACCTTCCTCTATCAACGATAAAATTACTGCTTCGGCACCAGAAACGCGTTTCGTTCCGGCATCAGTTTCCTTTTTACTCAATGTTTCGATGGTATTTTCAGACATCTGCAAAACTTTAGCTTAGAAAATTACACGATTTGTAATTAAGATGAAAATGGCGGCGCAAAATTGAAGTTTTAGTAATACATGAACAGAATCAAGAGGCAGGAATCAGGAGGCAATACATCCCTTATTCAGCAACTCCTTCTTTTAAATAATATCCATTTCCACTGCATTTTTCACATGGGTATGTTACTTTATGATAGGTAGTGGTTGGAACGGTTTCATACTCCGTAACAGTTCTATACCCTACATAATAATCTCCATCATGGTACTTTTCTACTCTAGTGGTGGTATATGTATGAGATCCCGTCTCTTTCTCTATGCCCTCGTGTTCTGCAAAACCATTACATTGTCTACATATAGTATAGTTTGTTGCACTGAAATCTTCCAATTCGCAACTATACCCTATAACAATCGGTTGAGTAAACCATGGGTAAGCCAAAAATTTAGCACTTTTTACTGGATAATGTATATCGGTATAATGTTGCCTTTTTTGCCAATTATTAAGGTAGAGTCTCTTAATGGGAAAAGTACAGATGTCCAAACAGCCTCCCAAGTTTAATTCATTAACATAATACATTGATTTACCATCAGAAATAATAGCTCCCGGTTTAAATGGAGCCGCATCATAAACGCTATCTCTTCTTGCCAATTCTTCCGTATACTCTCTTGCCTCCTGATTTTTCTTAGATTCTTCTGTAATTACACCATCTACGAAATCTCCTTCCCACATTCCTCTTACGCTTGCATTCCGGGGATCATGTTTCTTTTGAATCCCATAGCCATTTAATTTTCCATCTATATAATTTCCACGTTCTACTAAATTTTGTTCTCCAAATAATACATCGTTCGCATCTACAGACAACCCAAAAAAACGCCGACCAGCTCCTTGTTGTAACGGGTTTGATAATGCTCTCAAGCTCGATGAAGTTATATAAATTTTTTCCGGCTCTACTATAAAATTATTGGTACTATCTTCTGTATAACTGAACATACCGCTATACATAAACCGTACAACACCTTTCTTATACCTGCCTCGATTACTAAGATTACTTATCTCTGGTAAATAGGCATATACTAAAGCACCATTATCTATTCTACCATGCTCGAATACACCTAATGCATAACCTTCCATCATTATTCCTTTGTTTTTTAGCATATTGCGAGTAGCATAATCATATTTGTATATGGGTTTTCTTAAAGTCAAAAATCCATAACCATGAAAAATTCCTAAGGTGTCAAAGAATCCTTCATAATGATAATAATCATTAATAAAGACCCCATAGTCTTTGGGTTTGCCTTCTACCATTTCTCCATAAAATTGTCCATCTTTAAAAGGTTGAGGAGTTTTGTCCAAAAGACCAATTTGTTTTAAGCTATCTAATTGCATAAAGGTTTCAAAGGTGGATGATAATGCTATTTTTAGTGGTTTTTCCGGAACAAATTCTTTTTCCCATCCTATTGTACCATAAGTGTTCTCAAAAACTAAAGTTTCTTTTTTAACAAAGCCGTTTTTGTCATAATGCGTTACTTCAAAATAATTCGGAATTCCATGTTGCCGAATTAAAATTTCTCTATTGGTCCAAGAAGGGATAATTTCAATATAGTGATCCCTATTTTCAAAGGTGTATGCGGGCACGACTTCTCCATAATCGGGTTTAAAATCTCCTTTATATCTGTAGGTAAAATTCTTATCCTTAGGAATATAGGATTTAAAAGTATTTTTTTCTACAAGTTGCACATGCTTCATATGTTTTAATGGAATTGGATAGGCTCTATTGTGTAATTCTTCCCAATTTCCATTAAAGGTATAGAGTCCATTATCCATTAGCTTGTTGTTTTCAAAATTTCCGAAAAAAGACTCGTGCGAATGTTCTGCCAATTTTTGATAATAGGTATAAGCATTTGTTGTCTGTAAATCAAGCAAAGATTTTTTAAGGTTACTAAAAGCATAAGGATTCCCAATGTAACTTCTTTCTTTATCACGATCATAAACCATAAACACGGTTGCACTTCCATTTATTTTTTTACCTGAAAACTCCCCAGCTACATAAACTTTAAATTTGTTAGCTCGTGTTTCTAATATTCCAAAACCACTTTTACAGTTCCCTTGGATGCATTCTATACTTCCATATTCTCTAAAATTATGAAATAGCTTATCGTAGCTTTTTACCATTGCACCCTTATTCATGTACAGGGAGAAATCGATTTGGGCAGGACTTGTCAAAAATGAAAACAAGACGAGTATAATAGCTAATGTTTGTTTCATAGCAAATTGATTAATACAAAATACATATCAAAAGATACTCTATTTTTTAGATTAAATTAGAGTTTAAAGAAGAGAATCGAAGAAGATCTAAAGACATCTATTGTTTAAAATATACTTAAAATGGGGTTTGAATGGTTACAAAAGAAAAATTATAAAAGGCATTATATCTGTTTAAGATGCCAAAAAGGTTTTAAGCGTCCTTCTATAAAAGAGATGAAGCATGCTGAAAATCAAGATTTTTCAAACTTGATGAATGAATATTATCAAGAAAGCATTGAGCAAGATATTGTAAAATATATTAATGATAGATATCAAGCGTTGCGTGTAATTTGTCCACATTGCCAAAACCAAATGTTACAAGTAGCTTATGATTTTGAAGTTCCTTCAATGCGAGACAATAAGTCTTGGGAACAATTACGAAAAGTCATGCATCCTAAAACGATTATAGATTACAATACCTACATCATATGGCATCAATTGGAGCTACAGAAAGCAAAAAGAAAAACAGCTCGATTTAAGCTACTTAAAGTAAATCTGGAAAAGCTAAAATCCCAAAAGACTAGCTAGGTCTCAGTTTCAATACAAAACCAATTTATTTCATGAAAGCTTAGTTTGAGCCTATTCTACTCGTTCCAGCGTGTTATCATCTGTATGCTCAAACGATGTTCCATAAATGCTTACCATCGTAGTTTGCTTATAGACTAGCTTATTTTTAGTAATTACCATTTCTTGCTTACACGATTTAGTAGATGCATTCATTTGCATAAATGGTGATTCCGCAATGGGCCAGTCTCCACCGTTTTCAGATTCCACTTCAAATGTAATTTCATCAGCATTAACATCCCCTTCAAAAAAGCCTCCTGCAACCACAGCAACAGCTCTAGGTATGGTAAAAGAGTGCATTATGGTTTCCCCTTCTTTATCCCACAACCAATATCCTATTTGATCGTGAAATACTTTGTCATTAGATTTTCTCCTTACCTGTTGATGGTATCGCACAATAGCTAAATTCTGTTGTTCTGCATTGTCAACATCATCTGCTGCTTCAAAAACTATTGTTTCATAATATGGGTTTTCTTCTGTTCCACTAGGATCGGGAGCTATATCCATGCCCTTATCTCCTTCCCATTTCCCAATGAGCATTTTTAAAGGGCCATAATCTATTTCGTTACTCATAATGTATATTTTTAATTAGGTATTTGTTTTATTCAACATCAAAAAATATTTGGGTCTATAACATGCTAATTAAAACTCATCTGTTACGCAACCCTCTGATGCAGAGGCTACTGTTTTAGCATACTTATACAACGCCCCTGATGTTGCTTTTAATTCAGGCTGAATCCATGCCCCTTTTCTCGCCTCAATTTCCTCATCAGATAAAATTACATCTATGGTATTGTTAATTGCATCAATAACAATTTTATCTCCATCTTTTACCAAAGCAATCATACCTCCCGACTGTGCTTCCGGTGTTACATGTCCTACTACAAATCCATGAGACCCCCCAGAGAAACGACCATCTGTAATTAATGCCACTTCATTTCCTAAACCCAAACCCATCAATGTAGATGTGGGTTTTAACATCTCAGGCATCCCTGGTCCTCCTTTAGGGCCAACATATCTAATAACGATCACATCTCCTTTTTGGATTTCATTATTGGCCATCGCTTCTAATGTAGAAGGCTCATCGTCAAAAACTCTGGCAGTCCCTTCAAAACGCTCTCCCTCTTTACCAGTGATTTTTGCAACTGCCCCTTCTGTAGCTAAGTTGCCATATAAAATTCTAATATGGCTATCTTCTTTTATCGGGTTCGATAAAGGTCTGATGACTTCCTGTCCTTCTGCTAATCCTTTTACTTCTGCTAAGTTTTCGGCAATCGTTTTTCCGGTAACCGTTAAACAATCGCCATGTAGCATACCTTCTTTTAAAAGCATTTTCATTACTGCAGGAACACCTCCTATGTTATGTAAATCTTCCATCACATATTGACCACTAGGCTTTAAATCAGCCAAAAAAGGTGTTTTCTTTCCAATTCGAGTAAAATCATCAATAGTTATTTTAACACCAACAGACTTTGCCATTGCTACCAAATGCATAACCGCATTGGTAGAACCTCCTAATGCTGTAATGACTGTAATAGCATTTTCAAATGCCTTTAATGTCATAATATCTCTTGGTTTGATGTCTTTTTCCAATAAATTCCGAATGGCTATAGCGACCGCTGCACATTCATCCCTTTTATCTTGGCTATTAGCAGGATTAGAAGAACTGTAAGGCAGGCTCATACCCAATGCTTCAATTGCAGATGACATTGTATTAGCGGTATACATTCCTCCACAGGCACCTGCTCCAGGACAAGCATTACTTATTACGCCTTTAAAATCTTCTTCAGAAATTGTTCCCGCATACTTTTGTCCGAGTGCCTCAAATGCAGATACAACATCCAATTTTTTGCCTTTATAAAATCCCGGACTAATCGTTCCTCCATAAACCAATATAGCCGGTCGATTTAACCGTCCTAAAGCCATTATTGCTCCGGGCATGTTTTTATCGCATCCTACAACGGTAACTAAACCATCATACCATTGAGCTCCTGCAACCGTTTCAATAGAGTCAGCTATTATATCACGCGAAGTTAGAGAATAACGCATCCCTGGTGTACCCATTGAAATTCCATCACTTACTCCAATCGTATGAAAAACTAAACCAACAACATCTTGCTTATTCACAGCAACTTTTACCTGCTGAGATAAAAGGTTTAAATGCATGTTACAAGGGTTCCCATCCCAACCTGTACTAGCAATACCTACTTGCGGCTTTCTCAAATCTTCATCTGTTAAACCAACTGCGTGCAACATAGCCTGAGCAGCAGGTTGCGTTTCATCCTGTGTAACAGTTTTACTGTATTTATTTAATTCTTTTTGCATCGGAAAATATTACTAAGCGAATTAATGAATTTTAATGAAAAAATTTAATCTTTTGAGGTGTATAAATTATTAAGTCTTTAGAAAGCATATTATGTACATATTTTGAATGCCAAAACACTTCGGCATTCACTTGGTTTTAGCAACTAAAATACATCTCTTCATCATCTAAATTTAGGTACGGAAATCGAGCTTTCATATCATTTATTTTGTTCAAACTGGTTTTCCTAAATTTTAAATGAGATTTACTATTAGGGTTAAATGGCTTATGATTTTTCGCTTGAATAATAGACTGTAGTTCTCTATTCATATCTTTCGTTTCTTGAACAAAATAAACCTCTGAAAACTTTTCCCAGATGTAGCGAATTGCTAATTTGTTAGGATGTAGCATATCATCCTCATAAAACCTATAATCCCTTAACTCATCTAAAAGTATTTCATATGCAGGAAAATAATTTACATTTGAATACCTATTTATAAAGTAATGAATTACAGACACTAAGTTAGACTTACTTAAATTATTACTAAAGTATCCGTTTTTCCAATGGCGTACCGGACTTATCGTTAATAAGATTTGCAAACTTGGATTAATTTCTACTAATTTCTCCAGCAATCCAACATACACTTTAATGATCTCATTAGCAGGCACCATTTCGTATTCAAACTGTTCTGCGGGCAACTTATGGCAGTTATTTACTACCTCATTGGTAGTTTTCAACCTATAGATAAAAGAGGTTCCAAATGTTAGTAGCAAAATATTAGTCTTTTGAATATTTTCAGCAGCCTGCTCTATTCTTTTGTTCATGCCTAAAAGTGTTCTTTCTATTGATTCATCAGAAAAACGTCCGTGAAAAGCATATGAGTTCCAACGATCGTTATAAAAGAAAAGATCCTCTTCTTTCATACGCTTACCATCAATTATTCTATCTAGACCATTAACGATTGAAATAGGATTGTATGTAATTCCAAAAGGATTTATATCTATATCAAACTTATGTTGCGCCAACAACTTGCCAATATTTTCTGTAAAACAAGACCCTAGCATCATTAATTTATCCTCGTGAGATATTCTTAAAGCTGACGGCTCAATTCTAACTTTTAAACGAAAGTCCATATTAAGATCTAAATTTCTTGAAAACAATTTCAAATAAAAAATGATAACAATAATTTTTCACTAAATGCCTTATTTTTAAGGAGTTAATCCTAAACACTTATGCGTTCATTGTTGCTAGTAACTTTTACTATTGTTTTTGGTTTTGCCCAATCACAAAATTACACTGAGAAAGTTTTAAATCCACCTATTACATTTTCATGTGAAGAAGCGACACCAAAGCACAACAGGATACTTTATGGATCAACCCCTCCTGATGGGGAAGAAAAACCCATCTTGGTTTTCATTCATGGCTTTATGGACAATGGATATGGATGGTTTATGCTGAATAATTCTATGTACAAAAATGCCTATAATGAAGGCTATAGAACTGCTTTTTTGTTTCACCCGCAAAATAAGGGCGTACACGATAATGCACGTATTATTGCAGAAATGCTTGAAAAAGTAGTTGCGCATTATAATAATGAAGCGCTCGTTTTAATTCCCCATAGTAAAGGCGGATTAGATGCAGAATTGGCTATGTATGAGTATAAGATGGATCCTCTTGTTAAAGCCGTAATTTCACTATCTACTCCTTATTTTGGAGTTCCTGTTGCAGAATTTTATAGCAATCCTTTAATAAAAATAATTGGTGATAACATTCCTTATTTTGGCTCTATCATAAGGCAGCCTGGAACACGGCATTTACAGCCTGGATATGTCAATGGAGTTATCCGCCCTTTTATTGATAGTCATCCTGAAAATAAGCCTTGGAAATTTTTCAATCTAGGTGGTTGGGGAGCAAATCATCGACCAAACATACCTGATAATGTCCCATTTGATTTAACTTCAATCGTCTTTTATTGGCCACCAATTAGTATTCCTTTACCAGTAGGAAGCTTTTTTGAAAGTGCTATTCAACTAGCTTTTTCTATAGGCGGTGTGTTAACTAATGCATCCCCTGCAACACCCAATGGTAACAATCCATTTAAAGAACAGAATGATGGTCTGGTACCATTTCATGGATCAACTAGACCAGGCGGCATGCGTATATTACCACCTTATCCTTCACCACTTTCAGAACTTAACCACTTCGAATTCTTATATGGACAGGCTGTATGGCCATTCATAAGCAATACATTAAACAATATTGATAGTCTATTGGAAGTCAATGAACTGAATTACATTTCATCTAGTAATACAACAAGTAAAAAAAGTAACATTATAAACAAATCTTCCAATCTTCAAATCATTACAGAAGACAATAATCTGTTCAAGGTAAAATCAAAAAATGCAACACTTTATATCTTAGAATCTACAGGAAGCGGCATAGTTAAAATTGTTGATATTGAAACAAAAGAAGAAGTAATCAACTATGAGCCTGAAGGGGAAAGTTTGCTACCAGTAAGTATTATAAACAAACTTTCTTTGTCTTCAATTGCTGTATCGAATAAAAGTTATAGTATTACTTCTGAGGGAAAATTTATTGCCTTTCTCACCGACAACGACCCCATTTCACTTAATTTTCAATTAGAAACAAAACCATCTTTAGGAGCAACCACCTCAGATGAGTTTAAGAATAATAAATTGACCTTATCTGGAATTTCGAAGAATCAAATAAAAGCCTATAAATTATCAGGTATGGTACAAAGAAACCTGCTTTTAAATGGGAAGGAAACCGAAGATGATATTATTTTCTTAGATTATATATTAAATGAAAATTTTGAGTTTGTACCAAAATCAACTAATCCAGTAGTTTATGAAAGTGGCATATATAATCTAACATTCATTGCTGAGCATGAAACCTCTAAAAGGTTTTTAACTACATCTATTGCCATAAAAGACGATGAAATAGCCTTATTCCATAAAAATGACGATCTAAAAATTAAAACCTACCCTAACCCCTTTCGCAATCATTTGAGTGTCAATTTTGACTATGAAGGTCTTACAGAACTATCCATTCATTCAATTGATGGTAATCATACGGTTTATCACGGCACCCATGAAAAGGTTTTAAAAGAAAGTATTGTGCTTGACAATCATGTGTCAGCAATGTCTGCGGGAATGTATTTGATACGCATTAAGATTGAGGATGTTGTAATTTCTCTACCCATCCTTAAATTCTAAACTTCCTCTTCTATTTTTCAACATATTAAACTATATAATTAGATTTGATAGTAAAATAGCTAAAGGTACTTTTCATAAGTAAAATTCAACTCATTTTTATGTTGTATTTTTAATCCATGAAACGCATTGCTTTAGTTCTATTCATTACAATAAGTTTTCAATTTTTGAAGGCACAATGCGATAGATATTTAGATCCTTCATTTGAAAATTTCACTATTCATAAAGATTTATTTTTTGGTTCAAATATTCAAAGTAATGGTGAACGTTTAGATCTCTATTTAGATGTTTTCACGCCTGATGGTGACACTTCAAAATTGCGCCCCCTTCTAATCTATTTTCATGGAGGTACATTTATTAACGGAAGCAAAGAAACTGATGAGGCCTACTTAATTTGCGAGGAGTTTGTAAAAAGAGGTTATGTTGCAGTATCATCTACTTATCGTCAAGAAGAGAGTTTCTTATCACTGGCTTCCTCAGAACAAATGATTAAAGCTGTTTTTCGAGCGGTAGAAGATGTAAAAGCTTCGATACGCTATTTTTATAAAGATGTAAAAGATAATGGCAATCCATTCCAAATAGACACTTCTAGAATAATTATTGGTGGAGCATCGGCAGGGAGTATTGCCGTTTTGCATGCGATTTATGTAAATGGTTTTTTTGAGTTGGACCAACAACTACAAAATTATGCATTTGATCTAGGCATCGATGACAATTTAGAGGGAAATAGTGGCAACCAAGGATATAGTTCGGATGTAATTGGTGTTATTAATGTGTCTGGAGCGCTAAGAAATAAGAAATACCTAGATAATAATACTATTCCCTTATTAAGTGTTCATAACGAAGTAGATTTTACTATACCTTTTGGAGTCGCGCATCCATACCAAATTCCTTTTTTACCATTACTACACGGAAGTAATGTACTTCACAATCATTATAAAAAACAAAACAAGCCAACAACATTATACAAAGTTCCAGGTTTTGGTCATGTCCCCTATAAAAATGATGAAGGAAAAGCCCAACCGGTTTTTGACAATACTATAAACTACATGTCTATTTTTGCAAATGATTTGGTTAAAAAGAATTGTGAAATAACAACCCCTCTTATTAATTATGTCCAACAGGAAGGAGATATTTCAATTATGCCCACTATAACAAAAGAGTTATTAATCATAACTTTTAATGATATTATTTCAAAAAGGAATGAAAAGACGATCAGGCTTATTGATTTAAGTGGACAAATCGTATATACTTCATTTATAGAAAAAGAGAAGCCTCAAGCTTCCTTAAATATTAAACACAAAAACTTACCTGGTTCTATTTATTTTGTTCAGGTGATTGATAATAAAACTCAGAAATTATTAAAAACAGGTAAGATTTTTTATATAATGGAATAAAATGAAAGCTTAAGACCTTTTATTATCTATAACCATTTCATCCTCATTTGAAACGACTTCTTCAGCACCCAAAAGTTTCTCAAATCCTCTCTCAATATCACCACTATTTGAAGGAATATAATGCCTAATTCCTTTAACAGGTCTTTCATAATGTTGTCCATATTCAAAATAATAATACCTATTGAATTCCTCATCTTTAGGACTAACAAATTTATTGCGCAAATATGGTTTATTATCTCTTTCATTAAGCTTAACGACTTCTGGGCCAAAATCTATTTCAGAGTTCTTCTGTGTTTCTCCACTATCAATAGAAATAGTCTTTAAAGGCTTAGAAGAAAGCATCGGTGTTTCAAATTTATTCATAGCAATAATTGCCGTATTCATCTCTCTACTAGGTATCTCTATCTTTTCCTCCTCACCTTTCTCACTCCCTGTTTCTTTCACTAAGCTTAACTCCTCAAAATAAGCAGTAGCATCAGATGCCGTTACTGAAGCGACTGATTGCGCATTTTTTCTCTTGACATCTATGTTCTTGTTATTTAAGGAAGAAACATTATTATTTATTTCTTTGATTAGAGGAGTAATATTATCTGCTACAGCAACTAAAGGTTCAAAATCAACTTCCGAATTATTCGCTAAACCAGTCGCATTTTCATTATTGACTGTATTGAAAACAGATGCGGTAAAAACAAAAATGAGTAATACAGCAGCTGCAGCAGTCAACCTGAAAAACATCCAGAATCTTCTTTCCTTTCTTGCTTGAGAGACATTGGCTGATATATTTTCCCACATCCCCTCTGAAGGAGCTACAGAAGCATATTTCAGCTTATCCTTAAAAACATCGTCAATATTTTTATTTGGCAATTGCTTCACGTTCAATTTTTTCTGCTTGTAAAACCATATTTTGAAGAATTCCTCTTGCTCTAGCTAACTGCGACTTAGAGGTTCCTTCAGAAATTCCTAATTCTTTAGCTACCTCTTTATGTGTATATCCCTCAACGGCATATAAGTTAAAAACCGTTCTATATCCTGGTGATAACTTTTGAACAAATCCAAACAAATCAGCCACATTTAGATCTACATCTATATCATTGGGCACATAATTATGTTCCGCATAATCAATATTTACAATCGGATACATTCTAACTGTTTTTCTATAATGTTCTATTGCTGTATTCACAAATATTCTTCTAACCCAACCTTCAAAAGAACCTTCCCCTCTATATTTCTTAAGATTTAAAAACATTTTAGTAAATCCATCTTGAAGTAAATCTTCGGCTTCATGATAAGCACCTGCATATCTCAGGCAAATTGAAAACATTTTTGGAGATAGCAGCTGATATAGTTTATATTCACTTGTCCTATTATTTTTAAGACATCCTTTAACAAGCTTGATGTACCGCTCTTGCTTAATTTTGTTATCCATAAATGGCCGTTTGTACATAAAGTTAAAGATTTGTCAAGTAGTTTACTAATTTTTTTACTGCTTTGCTCCTATGGCTAATTTTTATTTTCTCCTCAAAAGACATTTCAGCTAAAGTTCTCCCATCTTCTGTTATAAAGATGGGATCATAACCAAAACCGTTGCATCCTCGCCTTTCTAGTCCAATTTCACCATTTAATATACCTTCAAATTGCAACTCTTTCCCCTTCAAAATCAACGTTATAACTGTTTTAAATCTTGCTTTCCGATTTTCAATATTCTGTAAATTCTTTAAAAGTAAAAGCATATTTTCATCATTGTTCTTGTTTTTACCAGCATACCTTGCACTTAAAACACCAGGTGCACCATTCAATGCCTCTACTTCTAAACCAGTATCTTCCGCAAAACAATCACTTCCATAATTTTTATAGACATATTGTGCTTTCTGAGTCGAATTTCCTTCAATGGTATCCTGATCTTCGGGAATTTCCTCCAAGCAACCTATCGATTTCAATGACATAATAGCAATATCTTGAGGCAACATTCCCTGAACTTCCCTTACTTTATTTACATTCCCTGTAGCAAAAACTATTTCCATAGTCTAACTTTATTTTTTAGTGTTTTTAAAACGGACCAAAGGGCTTTTTTTTCCTGCTGACTTTCTGCTAATAATTGCAATGATTTTGTTTTTAAATACGTCTTCCCCAGATGGATTATTGGTTTATTCACTACTAAGGACAAATTGCTCCATTTTCGCTCCTCTACACCAAATGATATGATTAATTGCTCCTTATTTATACCTTGTATATTTCTAACTCTACTATCTATTTCAGTTTTCTTAGTAATAACTAGTGCATCTTCTGAATCAAATCCTAAAGCCCCAATAATCTTTTCAAGCAATCCAAAAAAGGGACGATCATTAACATCCTCTTTATCAAGACCGCAATAAACAATTAGTTTATAATGATCATTTTTACAATCAAGCTTATTATTTGGATTATAGAGTATTAAATCTTGATGAATAAACATACATTTATATTGTTTATGTAAATAAAGTAAATAACTTTTGTATTTACATCATCTTGTAATAGATCAAATTAGAAGAAATGAGTTTGCAAATTGCCATTAACAAAACGGATAATTCTAGAATCAGTAATATTGATTTTGACAATATTGTATTTGGCAAAAATTTTTCAGACCATATGCTTATTGCCAATTATGCTGATGGCAAATGGGAGAATGCTGAAATCAAGCCATATGGCCCCTTAAATATGATGCCTGCCACCTCTATACTTCACTATGGGCAATCGATTTTTGAAGGGATGAAAGCCCATAAATTAGCAAATGGTGAAATTGCCTTTTTTAGGCCTGAAAAAAACCTAGATAGATTTAATATGTCGGCTAGAAGAATGTCTATGCCGGAAGTGCCTGCATCTATTTTCATGGAAGGCCTTAAACAATTAGTAGATATAGATAGAGCATGGGTACCTGAAAAAGAAGGGTGTTCATTATATATCAGGCCATTTCTGATTGCTACAGAACCATATATAGGCGTTAAAACATCGGACAGATATATGTTTTTAATAATTACCTGCCCAGTAGGTGCCTATTATGATGAGCCGGTATCTGTTTTAGTAACCAATAATTACGTACGAGCAGTAAAAGGTGGAGTAGGACATGCAAAAACAGCCGGAAATTATGCGCGTACACTATTCCCTGTTGAAGAAGCAAGAAAGCAAGGCTATAAAGATATTTTATGGTTAGACGGTGTTTACAATAAGTATATTGAAGAGATCGGTACTATGAATATCTTTTTTGTGATTGATGATGTTATAACCACTCCAGAAATTGATGGTACCTTTTTGGAAGGGATCACAAGAGAAAGTGTATTGCAAATTGCTAACGACTTAGGTTATAAAACGTCTGAGAGAAAAATTAGCATTGATGAGTTAGTGGTTGCTCATGAAGAAAACCGTTTAAAAGAAATGTTCGGGACAGGTACTGCTGCAACGATTACCCACATCTCTAAATTTGCTTATAATGGAGTCGATTATAATCTTAACCCTGATAAAAATATTATCGCTTCCAGATTAAAAAAAGAGTTAGAATCTATTAAGACCAATAAAATTGAAGATAGGTATAACTGGCTCTTAAAAATTTAGAAGCGCTAAGCTAAATTTTTAAGTTTACAATTTTAATAAAGGGGTTCTTAGAGAGCTGATTCCTGATCAAACTCCAAACTGCTTTAGATGATGGTCTAAATGTTTAAAAAACATATTGCTCCATTGTTGTTTGGATAGCTTTCCAAAAGAATGAGATTCTTTATTGTCAAAATGATTTTCCCCAAGCTGTTGTGTTTTTTGTAAATATTCGACCAACCTCTTTTTTTCAATTTCAAAATCTTTTTCTTCTTTTATGAGAAACATAGGTGCCGTCTTACTTGATTTTTTATAGGGTTTATCACCAACAACAATAGGTTTAACAAATGATTTAAGCATCACCTTTACTAATGCATTAGGCTTAGGATGCTTATTGTCATATACCAATTCATAGGTTACATTGCAATGTGCTAACATCTGAGCTACATTCATTGTACCCCAAAGTCTTTCACTTGAAAAAGTAAGTCTATTTACCCTTTCAATGAAGTTATTCGTCACTTTTAAATCAAATATATTTTCCATTTTCTTACTACTTATCTAGTAACCTAATCAATTACTCATTAACAATAATACTAAATATCTGATCACCCATTTCGATACTATTAACAACGGTTTGGTCTTCTTCAGTTTTAATCTTTCCGAAGACAGTATGTTTCCCATCCAACCAGCTTGTTTCAACGTGTGTAATAAAGAACTGACTTCCATTCGTTCCAGGACCTGCATTGGCCATAGATAAAACACCAGGACCATCATGTCTTAATGAGCCATCAAACTCATCTGGGAAATTATACCCCGGACCACCTGTACCTGTACCAAGGGGACACCCCCCTTGAATCATAAAATCTGAAATAACTCTATGGAAAAATAGATTATCATAATAACCTCTTTTTGCCAGACCAATAAAATTAGCGACGGTCATAGGTGCTTTAGTAGCGAATAAAACAAGATTAATTTTACCTTTTGTTGTCTCTATAACTACTTCAATATCTTCATCAAAACTTGCATTTTGAATAAGATCTATCATTTCTTGAGGATTAATTTTATCGGCCGCTGATGACATCATATTTTAAAATTTTGAAATGCAAATGTAATGAAGTTCCACCAAAAGAATTTAGTTATTCTCCCTCCAAATAATTCCTTAAATACTCAAAAGGTTTATTTAAATCACCATTCATTGTTATAGACGCATTATAAATCATTTTTGAAGTTTCTATTTCTTTTAATTGAGGAAGTACAAATTCAATAAATTGATCTCCAAAGTCTTCCGAAGCATCTCTTGGTAATTCATTAGGCAGATTATCAACTGCCATTACATCTACAAATCCCTTATCAAATGGAGGTGCCTCCTCTCCTTTTTCAATATTAAAACCATATACAGGCTGTTCAATTGTTGAAGGCCTAATAGTTGAAGGAACGGAAGCTATCGGAGCGATATCGCAGGTTATATCAGCAATAACTTTTATGTTAAAATCGGGCGATTTCATCTCCTCTAAATTGAAAAACACAGGCGCTTTATTATCCCAATAAATACCATTAATAAATATATCTGCGGTTTTATAATATGGACGAAAAGTCGAAATATAAGCAGCTGGATGCTTATAAAAATCCATTTGGTCAAAACTTCCTTCGGTATTATTTTCTTTTAAGTATAAATCCTCTACATCTAATTGAACATAAACGGGTTCATTAAAAGTTTGATAAATAAATACCTCTTTATCTACCTCTTTGATTCCTGCTAGATCTAACAATTCCTTAGCACCTTTAGCCACTCTCCCTCCTCCTGTCAAAACAATTTTAATAGGATACATATTCTCTAACGCTCCATACGAAGCTTTAGCGTCATTAAAATCCCTACATTGATACATTCGCGGTAAATCAAACACACCGGTTCTTTTACCCCATGTCCATAGTGCATTATGTGCTCCAACAATACCGGCCCATTTACCAAAAGCAATAACACGCAGCTCATTCTGTGTAAGCACTTCATAGTCAATTAATTGAATATTCTTTTCAACCACTGATTTAAGCAATAAATGATTATAAGGTTGCTCCTTAATAGTATGCGAAAAGAAAAAGTATTTTTTGTTCTCAATTAATTGATCAATTACTACCTCTTTAACACCAATAAGCACATCGCAATCCTGTACATTTTCGACCACAGGGATATTATTTTGGATATATTCTTCATCCTTAAAGCATCTAGTTGCCGAGGTCTGAACCTTTATTTCAATATTAGGGTAATTTTGTTTTATAAACGCACAGTGTTTCGGAGGTAGTGCAACTCGTGTATCTAAAGGAATTTTTCCCTCTTTTATAATGCCTATTTTCATGACAATAAAGATAACATCCTATATTGTTAAAAGACTGGTACCTTAGTCGATAATTTTATCATACCCCCACTCTTTAAAGGCAAAATCCCATTCTGAATTTATTCGATCTACAGTTACCTTAGGTAATTCAGGGAATTTGTTCTTTTTATAATTACTAACAGAAGCAATATGCTTCTTAAAGCTTTCCTCGCTATTCGTAAAGTTGGTCAGTCCAATTTCTTCGTAAATTCTTTTAATAGTCTCTAGAGGTGTGTTTTCCAACTCTTTAAAGCTAATCTCCACTAAATTCTCCTTAGGAATTAAATGTCTTTCTCTTAAATATTTTTGAAGGGTCTCTTTGTAGCAATAAAAAACCGTGTTTTCAATTGTTTCTTCATCCGGACTCTGCAAAAATTGTGTACTAACCGCTTTTTTGTACAGATGTTTTGTTGAATGATAAACCTCATACGGATTTCTATGAATATAAATAAATTTAGAATTTGGGAACATTTCAACCAACTGTTTTACTCTGCTTGTATTATGTGGATTTTTCAACAGAATTGGCTTGTAGTTATTAAATATGGTTACTGTTCCCAACAGCTGTAAATAGTCTCTTTTCCAAAGCTCAACTTCTTTTTCAGAGATCCCTTGAAATAAATTATACTTATCAAAATAACTATGGTTGTTAGGGAAATAAAAAACATGAATACCAGAACGATGTGTATAATTACTTAATGGTTGTTCTTCTTCTTGTGGTGCCTTAATATCTACCTTGATATTATCCTGAGGTCTCTTATCAGGCATTAGAGGCGCTAACAACTTCATTAGCCATCTATTACCAAGCAAACTTACCCTCATTAAAAAAGCCTGATAATTGCTTACATAGCCATAACTATTATCTTGAGCCATTAGGTAATGTAAAAAGGTTGTTCCACTTCTCCAGTGCCCCAGAATAAACAATGGTGGTTTATCTGAATAATCTATCTTTCTTATTCGTCTATTAAAAGTAATGTTTTGAATCCATTGAAATGGCTGTGTAAAAATAACGAACATCCATATTCGCCACTTCATTTTACGATATTCCTTATCGATTTTATTTTCACGCAAGAGCCGCATCCATAAACTCAGTTTAGAAGCAGACAATTGATGATCCTTAATTTCGTATTCTTCTGATTTAGAATCCTTTTTCGCCATAAAACAAGTACTATTTTAATGAGAAGAATTGCAATTGGCAAAAAATGTGGACTTTGAATCTTAAAATGTTGAAAAAAAAAACGATTAGCACCATATAAAATTGACTTTAAGTGGGAATTAATCTTTCATTATTAGACTTATTGAAAATAGTATTTATATCCTAGTAATTGATAAATTGTAGCGATGGATGAATTACTAGCCGCCAGATCCCAAATGGCATTTTCTCTTGCATTTCACATAATTTTTGCATGCATTGGTATGACTATGCCTTTTTTAATGGCTATTGCAGAATGGAAATGGATAAAAACTGGAAAGCAAGTTTATATTGATCTTGCCAAATCTTGGTCAAAAGGAGTCGCTATTTTTTTTGCAGTTGGAGCTGTTTCAGGCACCGTTTTATCCTTTGAATTGGGTTTATTATGGCCTGGGTTTATGGAGCATGCAGGTGCTATAATAGGAATGCCTTTTTCATGGGAGGGCACCGCTTTTTTTCTGGAAGCCATCGCACTTGGTATTTTTCTATATGGTTGGAATAAAATTGGGAAAATGGCCCATTGGTTTTCAGGGTTGATGGTTGGAATTTGTGGTGTAGCATCTGGCATTTTTGTTGTTTCAGCAAACGCCTGGATGAACAGTCCTGCTGGATTTGACTGGGTGGATGGCGAATTTTTAAACATTGATCCTGTTGCAGCCATGTTTAATGATGCCTGGTTTTCACAAGCTTTGCATATGATTCTTGCAGCATTTGTGAGCACATGCTTTGCTGTAGCAGGTATTCATGCCTTTCGATTACTTAAAAAAAAGCAAAACGAATTTCACAAAGAAGCCATAAAGATTGCATTGACTTTGGGGAGTATTGCCGCATTATTGCAACCTATAAGCGGAGATATTTCAGCAAAAGATATCGCCAAAAGGCAACCTGTTAAATTGGCGGCTATGGAAGCACTATACTATACCAGTCAACCTGCAGATTTAATCATTGGAGGCATTCCCAATTCTGAAACAATGGAAGTTGATTTTGCTATTCACCTCCCTAAAATGCTTAGTTTCTTGGCTTTCGGCAACTTTAATGCTGAAGTGAAAGGTCTTGAAGAATGGCCTAAAGAGGAATGGCCCAATGTGCCTATAACACACTTCGCATTCCAAATTATGGTTGGAATTGGAAGTCTACTCGCATTAACAGCGCTATTGTTTTTAATTTTCAATTGGAAAATTAAAACAATATTAGATCATAGGTTATGGCTTAAACACCTTGTATTACTTACTCCTTTAGGGTTTATTGCCGTAGAGGCCGGTTGGATTGTAACTGAAGTAGGAAGGCAACCTTGGATAATTAATGGTATTATGAAAACTGAAGAGGCACTCACCCCTATGCCAGGTATTCAAGTGTTTTTCTATTTAATCATTGTCGTTTATTTAATGCTCTCATTTATAGTGCTACATTTAATGAAACGTCAAATTCTAAAAATAGAAGAGCAATATTAGAATGATAATAGCAATCACAATTGTATTAATAATCAGCCTCTATTTCTATATTCTATTTGGAGGAGCCGATTTTGGAGCAGGTATCATAGAACTTTTTACGGGTAAAAGAAGCGAGCAAACCATCTCTAAAGCTATAGCTCCTGTTTGGGAAGCAAATCATATATGGTTAATTTTAGCAGTTGTTATTGTCTTTAATGGTTTCCCAAAAGCATATACAACCATTTCTACATATCTACATATTCCAATAATGATTGTTTTAATTGGTATTATTTTTAGGGGAGCCTCTTTCACGTTTAGACATTATGATATAAAACAAGATAGAAGCCATGAATATTATAGATGGATATTCAGAATATCAAGCTTAGTAACCCCTTTTTTTCTTGGAGTTACTTTTGGGGGTATGGTATCGGGAGAAATAACCCTTAGCAAGGATGTTTCTTTTAGCAGAGCATATATTGAGCCGTGGTTCAATCTCTTGTCTATCTCCCTTGGAATCTTTACTACTTTGCTCTTTGCCTATATCGCTTCTATATTCTTAATTGGAGAAACGGAGAACATTAAAGAAAAACACAGCTATGCTTCCTTGGCAAGAAAACTAATGTTTTATACAATTGCAAGCGGCCTATTTGTTTTTATCTCTGCTGAAATTCAAGGATTACATTTTTTTAAAAGTTTTGCTGGCAATCCTATAAGTATATGTTCTATTATTGTCGCCACCATTTTAATTCCAAGAGTTTTTATTGGAATTAATCACTTTTCAAATCCTCTATTTGGAAGAATCAATTTAGCCATCCAGGTTTTGTTTATTTTTATAGGGTGGCTTGCAATTCGATTCCCTATTCTAATAAGTATGGAGCAATCAAATCTTACACTTTATAATTGCCATGCCCCCAATGCTAGCTTATTTCAATTATTAATAGCATTACTAGTAGGCGTTTGTTTCATTTTCCCAGCACTATATCTTCTTTTTAAAATCTTTAAATCCGGAACCAATTATTCTGCTTATTCTGATGAAGATGTTAGTTAAAAAATACTTTCTTACATTTTCTTAAGGCCTCAGAAATGCTACTAGGTTTCCACCCGATAGCAATAGCTAAATTACTTTTTAAAGCTGCATTTTTGGGTCGATATTCCAAACCTACATCTTTTCTCAAAACTGGCGCGATATTACTATTATCTAAGCCCAACTCTTGGCAAAATGCTTGTGCCAATTCATACCTAGAAACCAATTCTGTACCTCCTAAATGAATTATTTTAGGCAATCTTTCACCTAAAACTTTTAATAAAAAAAAAGCCACATCTTCTACATAAGCAGGTGTTCTAAATTCATCAATAAATAAACTTTGCTCTATATTTTGATGACATTTCTGAACAAATTGATGTAGTATTCCCCTTTTACTCCCCAAGCCAAAACCATATAGCAATGGCAAGCGAATAATTGAAGCGTTACAAAGTGGCAAAATAACTTGTTCTCCCGCTCTTTTTAATCTTCCATACTCCATAGAGGGTTTGGTTGGTGCTTCTTCATCATAGGGTGCATCTTCGCCGTCAAAAACTAAATCTGTTGATACAAAAATCAATTGCCTCCTATTTTTTTCGCACCACTTGCCTATTTGATCGACAGACCGAACATTTATTAAAAAAGCGTTTTCTTTATCATTGCAACAGCCCTGTTCACTTGAAATAGCTGCCGAATGAATAATGTAATCAGGATTTATTTTATCAAGGATGCTTAAGAGTTTATCTGTATGCGTCAAATCGAAGTAATAAGATTTATCGATCGGCAAATCAATTGGAGAAGACATAGAACACCCAAAAACATCATATCTCTTTTTAGAATGATGGACTAAATGACTGCCTAAAAAACCGCCTGCACCTGTTATTAATACCTTTTTCAAAGCATTTACCTTTTAACCTAAAAACTGTAACTTTAATAAACAACAATAAATGTACAATCATGGAGAGAAAATATAAATCACTTAAGGAATTTTATCCATTCTATTTAACAGAACATAGTGACGCTACCTGCAGAGCTTTTCACTTTGTGGGAACCACAGGCTTTTTTATACTTCTAATTGCTACTTTTATTACTGGAAAGTTGTGGTTACTGGCTTTATTACCTGTAGTGGGTTACGGTTGTGCGTGGATAGGTCATTTTGTATTTGAAAAAAACAAGCCTGCCACTTTTCAATATCCTTTATACAGTTTCGCCTCCGATTTTATAATGTATTATCATATTTTAACTGGGCAAATTGGCAGAAAGCTGGACGAAGCGCATCAACTAATAAAAAGTTAACCTAAAAAAATCACTTCCTTTTATGGAAAAAAGCTGTTTTGTGTCTCTTTAAGTGGGAGGCACTTTAAAAGTGCCTCCCACTTAAGAAAAATCATTCGTCTATATCCAAAACTTCTTTTAAAAAAAGTACCGACTTATTAACTATAAAGTCTCTTGAACCCTTGGTAAAAATAGAAGGCTCATGAAATTGCTCATTTAAAAAATATTTTTTGTTCTTCACTCCTAATTGATCTAAGCGTTTATGAATCTCTGTACTTCCGTAGAATTTCATGAAGAAAGGGTTCATTAACGGTCTTCTGTGCTTATGATGCACGATAAAATCACCTTTCCCATGAAAAGAAATTAATGCAGGCGTATTTTTTGGTTTTTTATCTTTAAAAAAAGAAAGATCAAACATTGCTCCCCATAAATTTACAATGGCTTTAACTGGTATATATTGTCCCGCTAAAAAATCATTACCGGAGGCGTATAAGCTTCCTAAATCATTATATTTAAAAAAGTTGACTTGCTCTAAATCATGCGGCTCCATATATGCTAAGTGCAAAGAAGTGATGCTTCCAGAACTACTTCCCGCTAATATTATATTATAAGGGTCAATTCTATATTGTTCTGCATGATGAACTAAAAAGCGAAGTGCCGCACTCAAATCTTGAATGGCTCTGTATACCGCACGAGCTGCACTCCCATTACTCATTGGATTAAATCCTTTTCTATAATCAATGGATACTACAGCATATCCTTTTTTTACCCATTTATTTGCCATCAAAGGAATAGGCGGCTGTGAGCGCCACCCAATTAAAAAAGCACCTCCAAAAGCGTACACAATTAATGGTCTTTTCTCAATATTGTCTCCTAGAGGTTCGTAAAAGTCAAAGTAAAGAATTTTGGATTTAAATCTGGATTTTCGAGGTTTTGTAAAAGGTATTCTTTTTGTTCTTTTGACCTCTGAAAAAATATCATCAATATATCGCACATTTTCACTCATGAAACAAGTCTATCCAATTATTATTTTTTGTAGAAATGCTAATGGTGTTCAATTTGATGTTCCCCGAGCTTTTACCGACCAAGTAAATTTAAAATCTACCACTATCGTTCCGTCTTCAGAGTATCCAATCGTTTGAGTATCAAAGGTAACTGCTTCTCCAGTTTCAATAGACTCTGTAACCATGGACTTCATTAATTGTGCATCATTACTTTCAAATCTAGTAACTCCTAGCGCTCTATTTATAAATTTTGCCTCACATCCAACAACAAAATTAGCTACAGACGGAGTAGAATGTCTAGTATACATCATTAATTGAGCACCTCCAACCATCTCTGCCGCCATACCTAAAATAGCCCAATAAGTAGTTTTAAAAGGATTCTTATTAAAAAACCTATAAGGTACCTTCACCTCACAACCTTCATCATCTAACCGTGTAATTTTCATACCGGTAATAACCGCAGAGGGAAGTGAATACAGAAGAACAGATCTAAACAAGAATGGATTAGTCATTATTCTTTGAAACCTTTTAATCTTTTTCTCATCAAAATAACTTGCAACCTCGGGTGTCGTAATTGTAGCATTCATAAATTGTTCTTTTTTATTACTTTAGTGCATACCCTTTAAATATAAGAAATAAAGTATATGAAGTTTTTGATCCGATTATTAATTCCAGCAATCTCCGTATTAATAATTGCCTATTTGTTACCGACAGTTAGTGTCGATTCATTTGCTGATGCCATATTAGTTTCGGTAGTAATAGGTGTTTTAAATTTATTGGTGAAACCTATCTTAGAATTAATTTCCTTACCCATTACTATTCTTTCTTTAGGGCTTTTTATGTTAGTAATTAATGGGGTTATTATTTTAGCAACTGATCATTTATTAGCCGGGTTCAGTGTTGATGGTTTTCTAACTGCTATTCTTTTTAGTTTGATTCTATCTGTGTTAAGCTCCCTATTAGAAAATTTTTTAGATTGATAAGATATGAAAAAGGTTTATTTCCTTGGGACATGCTCAACATGTGTTAGAATTATGAACGGACTTAATCTAATAGGATTTGAGCAACAGGATATTAAAAAAACACCTATTACTGAAGAACAGTTGAATGAAATGGTCAAATTAGCTGGTTCATATGAAAAACTATTTAGTCGTAGAGCTATGAAATATAAATCACTTGGACTGGCTCAAAAAGAATTAACAGAGCAAGATTATAAAAATTATATCCTCCAAGAATACACTTTTCTTAAGCGTCCTGTTTTTATTATTGATCAGGAGGTTTTCATTGGTAATTCAAAGAAAGTAGTAGAAAATTTGACAGAAAAGCTCAACTAACAAAGACACATTGTCTTGATTGTCAACAACATACGATCAAAACAAAGACATTTTGTCAATGTTTTTATTATTACAAAAGAAGGAATAAGTTTTGCTGTTAAGTTTAAGACTATTATTAGAGTAATATGTTTTTAAATAAACAAAAAAAGAGTTATTGTATATGAACCCACAAAACTTTACTATAAAATCCCAAGAAGCATTGGGAAAGGCCCAGCAAATTGCCTTTGACAGCAAGCATGCACATATGGACACCATTCATTTGCTACGAGCAATCTTAGACGTTGACCAAGACGTTACGCCATTCCTGTTTGAAAAATTAAATGTAAAAATTGAAGGTCTAAATACCGATGTAAACAACCTCCTCCAGAAACAACCTATAGTAAGTAGTCAACAACTAAAATATCCCTCCCCATCCATGGCGCAAACAATGTTAAAGGCTAACAGTTTTATAAAAGAATTTGGAGATGAGTATGTTTCAATTGAACATTTACTTTTGGCCTTACTATCAAATGCTGATAGCACGACTAAACTTCTAAAAGATAAAGGAATTACAGATGCATTATTAAAACAAGCTATTAAAGATTTAAGAAAAGGAGCAACAGTGACCAGTCATAGTGCTGAAAGCAACTACAACTCATTGGATAAATATGCTAAAAACTTGAATCAACTAGCTGAATCTGGAAAGTTAGATCCGGTGATTGGTAGAGATGAAGAAATCAGAAGAGTTCTACATATTTTATCCCGAAGGACTAAAAACAATCCCATTTTAGTAGGTGAACCAGGAGTGGGTAAAACGGCCATTGCTGAAGGTATAGCCCATAGGATTATAAGTGGTGATGTCCCTGAAAACTTAAAATCTAAAACCATCTATTCTCTAGATATGGGCGCTCTAATCGCAGGGGCGAAATTTAAAGGAGAATTTGAAGAGCGGCTTAAGTCGGTGATTAAAGAAGTCATAGCTTCCGACGGAAGCATCGTACTATTTATCGATGAAATACACACTTTGGTTGGGGCAGGGAGTGCCGGAGAAGGTGCCATGGACGCCGCAAATATTTTAAAACCAGCATTGGCAAGAGGCGAATTAAGAGCCGTTGGAGCAACTACTTTAAAGGAATATCAAAAGTACTTCGAAAAAGACAAAGCTTTGGAAAGACGCTTTCAAAAAGTTTATGTCGCTGAACCTTCTTTAGAAGACAGTATTTCTATTTTAAGAGGACTTAAAGAACGATATGAAAATCATCATAAAGTTATTATTAAAGACGATGCTATAGTTTCTGCCGTTCAACTTTCTAATCGATATATTTCAGACAGGTTCTTACCCGATAAAGCCATTGATTTAATTGACGAAGCTGCTGCAAAATTAAGGCTAGAAATGGATTCTCTTCCCGAAGAGCTAGATGAATTGGAACGAAAAATAAGACAATTAGAAATTGAAAGAGAAGCATTAAAGCGAGAAGAAAACACCGAAAAAGTAGACCTTTTAAGTAAACAAATCGCTGAATTATCTGATGAAAGAAATGCATTAAGAGCAAAATGGGAAGGTGAAAAAAACATTGTCGACAATATCAATAATCTGAGGCAAGAGATAGAAAACTTCAAATTGGAAGCAGAACAAGCAGAAAGAATTGGAGATTACGGAAAAGTTGCAGAAATACGATATGGAAAAATTCAAGACACGAAAGAAAAGTTAGAGGCTTTAGAGCATCAATTGTCTGAAATGAAAGAGGGAAATCGTTTAATGAAAGAAGAGGTGGATGCCGAAGATATAGCTGAAATTGTTGCAAAATGGACTGGAATTCCTGTTGCTAAAATGTTACAAAGTGAACAAGAAAAGTTATTACATATTGAGAAAGAACTTCACAAACGTGTAATCGGACAAAATGAAGCTGTTACAGCAGTTGCTGATGCCATTAGAAGAAGTAGAGCGGGCTTGCAAGAAGATAGTCGACCATTGGGTTCATTCATTTTTATTGGTTCAACAGGGGTTGGCAAAACAGAATTAGCTAAGTCCTTAGCAGCATACCTTTTTGATGATGAAAAGGCGATGGTAAGAATTGATATGTCTGAATATATGGAAAAGCATGCTGTATCTAGGTTAATTGGTGCCCCTCCTGGATATATAGGCTATGATGAAGGAGGTCAGTTAACAGAAGCCGTAAGAACCAGACCCTATTCTGTAATTCTATTAGATGAAATTGAAAAGGCACACCCAGATACGTTTAATTTGTTATTACAGGTACTAGAAGATGGCAGATTAACCGATAATAAAGGCCGTACCGTAGATTTTAGAAACAGTATTATTATAATGACCTCTAATACGGGTTCTCATCTTATTCAGCAAAATTTTGAGGAGGTTTCAAATGATGATGAAATTGAACAAGCAACCATTGCTGCAAAATCACAAGTTATGGAAGCGCTTAAAAAATTGATGCGCCCAGAATTTCTTAATCGTATTGACGAGATCATTATGTTTAAACCTTTGCATAAAGGAGAAATAAGAGAAATTGTTAAACTTCAACTGGAAACAGTAAAACAAAAGCTAGCAGCAAAGGAAATTCTATTAGAATATTCATCCCATGCAGTTGATTGGTTGGTAGAAGAAGGCTATGATCCTCAGTATGGTGCACGCCCTTTAAAAAGATTGATTAACAAAGAAATGATTAATGAATTATCCAAAATGCTATTGGCAGGAAAGGTTGAAAAGGGTAAAACTATTGTTGCAGATGCCATAAGTGGAAAAATTGTCTTTAGAAATCCAATTCAAAGTGATGTGCTAGAGGAAATTATATCTTCTACTAACGAAAATGACAAGGATATTGATGAGGCAGAAATGCTTGATTAATTGAAGCATCTGATAATAAGTAGGTTAAACGGAAAAAGCATTCTCTTTTACCTCAGAAACATGCTTGAACTGTTCTTTTAAGTTTACCAACAGGAAATTTTCTTTGTCGCAAGTCGTCAATGATATTGTTATACAATACATCATCCATGATAGGTGTTCTAGATAAAATCCACAGAGTCGATTTTAACGGATCACTTACCACCGCCCAGGAATAATCATCAGCCAAATCAACAATCCAGTAAGGAGAATATGGAAATCCCTGAAAAAAACCTACTTCTAGTTTTGAATTAGTATTCTTGTCAACTACCCTTGCCTCCCCTTCTATTCTGCTATTATTACCATTAACATTTCTCAATTTACAATTATTTACCACTCGCACATTTCCTTTATCATTAACTGAATAATCAGCGGTTGTACAATAACAGTTTACGGAAAAAAACTGTCTTATAGACGAAATCTCATACCATCTCCCTAAATAGCGATCTAAATCAACAGATTCTACAGTATCTGGAACTATTTCTTCAATAATCTGCTCACAGCTTTGAAAAACCATAAGTAATGCAAACAAAATCCCAGGTAAAAAAACATTCATCTTCATTATTAACTTTTAACTACTAACAATGAAACATCACTTTTGTTCAGAATGAACAAATTACTATCATAACTTTATCAAAAATACTTTCTTTAACATTTATTGCGTTTAATTACCGTTTATCTATTTATGGGAGCTATATTTGCGGCATCAGAGTTTTTTTTGTGACTTTATCTGTTTACCTAAAGGGCTCCTTTTAATTTTTAAATTTTTTATATGAACATTTTTGTAGCAAGTATTAACTTCCGAACTGAAGAAAGCAATTTAAGAGAAGTATTTGAAAATTTTGGCGAAGTTTCTTCTGTCAAAATAGTAACTGACTATGAAACCGGTCGATCAAAAGGCTTTGGTTTTGTAGAAATGCCTAATGATGACGAAGCACTTAGGGCCATAGAATCCTTAAATGAGAGCGAACTAGATGGTAGAGAAATAGTTGTAAAAAAGGCTAAACCAAGAAACGACAGAAGGTTTTAACTTTCAAAGTTTAGAAAAAGTAAAAGCGGAACGTTATACAACGTTCCGCTTTTTTATTTGGACCATTTCTTTAATTATCTCTAATAAGAATTATACCTCCTCATATTCATCAAAGTTCAACATCATCAAAAAACCTATAACACAAAATATCAGGGCGGCCACAGCGGTCAGCCGAACGCCTAGTGGATTATCGGTACTCCTCCCAAAAATTAGTAACGCCGGAAATATCAAATTAGAAAGAGAAATTCCAATTTTCATCATGAAAAATTTAATGGAAAAAAAAGTAGCTGCATTATAATTTCCGGTCTTTTTACCATGTCTATCTGCTATATCGGCGACCAAAGCATTCGGAATAATACCAAATACAGCCATCGGAATAGAAGCAATAATCATTAAAATAATTATAATCAAATAAGTAGGTAGTTGAATAACCCCAAGAAAACTTGTAAATAAAAAGGTGAGCATAAAAGAAACAAATCCAGCTAACAAAAGCTTCTTCTTCCCAAACTTATTAGTCAACATATTAATTGGAATATAATAAGCCATGGAAGCCACAAATACGCAGGCCATTATTACAGATGCAAACGACTCCTCTTTACCTATTAAAATAGTTACATAATAAATCAGCCCCATAATTATAAACTGCTGAGACAACCAATAAGTCAATTCTATAAAAGCCCACTTTCTAAAAGGCTTATTGCTAAAGACGTCCTTCATCGCTTCTATCGTACCCTTTGATGGTTCGGTCTTTTGACAATATTTATCTTCATCAATAAATATTATAGGCAACCACATGAGTATCAATGATATTAAAGCATAAGCCCCTAAAACCGTTTGAAATGCGATAACAGAACCCATCCGGGCCTCTAGCAGTTCTTTAAATGAAAAAATAGCAATTCCTAAACCAAAGCCTAACGCAAAAGTAAATGAGAGATACGTTGCAATGCTGAGTCGTTCTTCCTCATTATGGCCTAATTCACTTATTAGCGCATTATATGGAGTTACGTATAACGTCATTGAAATATAAAAAACAGTCATAGCTACGGCTAACCAAACAACATTCAGGCTACTTACACCTTGCATGGGTGGCACAAAAACCAACACGGATAACACCGCAAAAGGAATAGTTCCTAGTGCCATAAATTTTTTCCTCCTTCCAAATTTAGATGTAGACCGATCGGACATACCAGCAATAAGTGGATCAGTAAAAGCATCAACAATTCTAGATAAAAAAGCAACCAATCCAACTATAGGGAATATCCAAATAATTGGTTTTGGATCAATAAATAATGGAAATACTTCTTCTTGACCAGGTGCTGGTGGCATATAGAAATAGTTCAGTAATTCTACTACTGAATAAGATGCTAATGACCACCCCATCTGGCCTAGGGCATACATTAATTTGTTGAATGTAGGTAACTTTTGAGGCTGGTGCATTACTTATAAGATTGAATTTCACAACAAGTTACATTTTTAGAAACAATACTCTAAAGAATAACAAGTGAACTAATCAATTTTAACTTAGATCAAATCGTAATATAAATCCAATTATAAGTTATCAACAACTACTAAAAGAGCGCTCAATTATGTCTATGATCCTCACTATCTTTGCCCATCTTAAATTTAGAATATTTAAATTATGTCAGGTTTCGAAGAAAGACACATAGGCCCAGATTATAAGGAAAAAGAAGAAATGTTGCAGTCCATTAGCTGCAACTCAATTGATGAATTAATTGAACAAACTATTCCTTCATCAATTAGACTTTCAAAAAATATAAATATTGGATCTCCTATCTCAGAATTTCAATATTTGAAATCTTTGAAAAAGATATCCCTTCAAAACAAAGTTTATACTAGTTTAATTGGGTTAGGGTATTACAATACAATTACCCCAAGTGTTATTCAACGAACTATTTTTGAAAATCCCGGCTGGTACACACAGTACACTCCATATCAAGCAGAGATTGCTCAAGGACGCTTGGAAGCTTTACTGAATTTTCAAACAATGGTTAGTGACTTGACAGGCCTACCCCTAGCCAACGCATCACTTTTAGATGAAGGTACCGCTGCTGCAGAAGCCATGCATATGCTTTATGAAATTAAAAACAAAAAGCATAAGAAAAATCCGAAAACTAAATTTTTCATTTCAAAAGATGTTTTTCCTCAAACTATTGATGTCATTAAAAATCGGGCACTCCCCAATAATATAGAATTAGTGATCGACGATCCTAAATCAAACAATTTAACAGAAGACTATTTTGCAGTCTTATTGCAATACCCAAATGGGTTAGGAAGCCTAGAAGACTATTCTTCTATTATCGATGATGCTAAATCAAAAGGCATCTACGTAATTATGGCTTGTGATATTTTGAGTTTGGCATTACTTACACCTCCAGGGGAATTAGGAGCTGATGTAGCTATCGGAAATACTCAACGATTAGGTATTCCTCTTGGATTCGGAGGTCCACATGCTGCCTACTTTGCATGCACGGAAGATTTTAAAAGGCAAATTCCCGGAAGAATCATTGGAGTATCATTAGATAAACATGGAAACAGAGCTTTGCGAATGGCCCTCCAAACTAGAGAACAACATATAAAAAGGGAAAAAGCAACTTCAAACATATGCACTGCTCAGGCATTGCTAGCAATAATGGCTGGGATGTATGCTGTTTATCATGGACCAAAGGGCATTAAAGAAATAGCAGAAAAAATACATCAGCATACTGCCAGATTATCTGATGCCCTTGAAAAACTAGGGTACCAACAATTAAATGAATCATTTTTTGATACTATTATAATCAAAACAGAAGATGCCCATAAAAGGATATTGGCTTTAGTGGAAAGTATGCAAATAAACCTTCGCATCATAGAAAATGGGTTAATCGGCATCTCCTTAGATGAAAAAACAGATAGTGAATTAATAGATAAATTAATTCACATCTTTGCTGAAGCGAAGGGCATTAATGCACATGAAAAGATAGATTCTAAAAAAGAAGTTCAGTCTAAGATTCAAAATAAGCTTAAAAGGAATTCGTCCTACCTAACCCATCCTGTTTTCAACACACATCACTCAGAAACAGAAATGCTGCGTTATATTCGAAAACTAGAAAATAGAGATTTATCACTAGCGCATTCAATGATTTCTTTGGGGTCTTGTACCATGAAATTAAATGCAGCAACAGAATTAATGCCCTTAAGCTGGAGACAATTTTCTAATATGCATCCTTTTGTTCCCAAAGAACAAGCGCTGGGTTATTATCAGATTATTGAGGAGTTAGAACGCGATCTTTGCGAGATAACAGGCTTTGATGCATGTTCTCTTCAACCTAATTCAGGTGCACAGGGAGAATATGCTGGTCTGATGGTGATTAGAGCCTATCACCTAAATAATGGAGACGTTCAAAGAAATGTAGCATTGATTCCAAGATCAGCACATGGAACAAATCCTGCGAGTGCCGTAATGGCAGGCATGAAAGTAGTGGTCGTAAACACAGATGAGTTAGGCAATATTGATGTTGAAGATCTAAGACAAAAAGCAGAAGAACATAAAGATGATTTGTCTTGTTTAATGGTTACCTATCCCTCAACACATGGCGTTTTTGAAGAATCGATTCAAGAAGTCTGTAGTATCATCCACAATAATGGTGGTAAGGTATACATGGATGGTGCAAATATGAATGCACAAGTGGGACTTACCTCCCCTGCTAATATCGGAGCGGATGTTTGTCATCTTAATCTACATAAAACATTTGCCATACCACACGGAGGCGGAGGGCCTGGTATGGGACCAATTTGCTGCACAGCAGATTTAGCACCTTATCTTCCAGGGAATCCGATTGTTGCTACTGGGGGCCAGCAAGCTATACCAGCTATTTCTGCTGCACCTTGGGGCAGTGCAAGTATTCTAATAATTTCTTACGGATATATAAAAATGTTGGGTTCTGAAGGGTTAAAAAATGCTACTGAATGTGCCATTTTGAATGCTAATTATCTAAAATCTAAGCTTGAGAAAGAGTATCCTATTCTTTATGCTGGTAAAAACGGAAAGATTGCTCATGAATTCATTCTTGACTTTAGACCATTTAAACAAGAACTAGGTGTAGATGTAGGAGATGTTGCAAAAAGGTTAATGGACTATGGATTTCATGCCCCTACCGTATCTTTTCCAGTTCCGGGTACGATGATGGTGGAACCAACTGAAAGTGAACCCAAAGCAGAACTCGACAGGTTTATTGAAGCCATGTTATCCATAAAAAAGGAAATTAATGCTATTGCAGATGGTATTACAACTAAAGAAGATAACCCAATTGTAAATGCACCTCACACAGCACCATATGTAACAAATACTGAATGGACACATGCCTATTCAAGACAAGAAGCAGCATTTCCTTTACCATACATTCTCGAAAACAAATTTTGGCCATATGTTGGAAAAGTTGACAATACCTATGGTGATAGAAATTTAATATGTACATGCCCTCCTTTAGAGGCCTATGAAGAATGATTAACATCATAAGAAACGGTAATCATTATCATTGTCTAATGAGTAAGGTTAAGCAATATTAGCCATAAAATATTGACAAAATGAATAAGCGAACACCAGTTTCTAAGATTATGACCAAAAACCCAATTAGTGCTAATTTAACACAGAGCCTGAGAGAGGTGGCAACTATTTTTGAGGAAAATAACATACATCATTTGCCTATAGTTTCTGGGACGAATGTTATTGGGCTGATATCTAAAAATGATATTGAACGAATAAGCTTTGTCAGTTCCACAGATAAGGATGGGACGCAAATAGCCATTTATGACGCATTATCTATCGATCAAGTAATGACTAAGAATGTTGAAAGTTTAGAAGCAACAGATACAATAAGAGACGCCGCTGAAATTTTAGTAAAAGGTAAGTTTCATGCACTTCCTATTTTACAAGATAACAAGCTATCTGGCATTCTAACATCAACAGACCTGATTAAATATCTACTAGAGCAATATTAGGTTTAGATATTACACAACAAACCATAAATCACTTAAAGTAATTATTGATGTTCAAATCTGAAGATTTACTAAAAGCTAAAAGCAGGAAAGATCTTTATGCTATTGCTGAGCAACGCGACATTGATATTAGAAAACAAAAAAAGCGTGTTCACTATATTAATGAGCTTAAGTTATTACAAGCCGAGTTAGTGAATTTGCAACAATGGGCATCAAAGAAGAAAAAAAGGATTGCTATAATATTTGAAGGAAGGGATGCTGCTGGAAAAGGAGGGTCTATAAAACGTTTTGTAGAACATCTAAATCCTCGCTCCATGAGAGTAGTTGCACTAACCAAGCCGACAGAAGTTGAAAAAGGACAATGGTACTTCAGAAGGTACATTAAGGAACTCCCTGATCCAGGAGAAATCGTTTTCTTTGATCGTAGCTGGTATAACAGGGCTGTTGTTGAACCCGTTATGGGGTTTTGCAATGAAAAACAATACGACCGATTTATGGTTCAAGTGCCGGAATTTGAGCATATGCTTTATGAAGATGGCATTATATTAATTAAGTTTTGGTTCTCCATTTCAAAAGAAGAACAACAAAAACGCTTCGAGGCCCGCCTTCAAAATCCTTTGAAAATTTGGAAATTTAGCCCTGTAGATATGAAGGGGCAAGAGCTATGGGATAAATATACTTACTACAAAGAGCAAATGTTTTCAAAAACACATACTACTTTTAGTCCTTGGATTATTGTTAAAACCAATGATAAAAAAACAGCGAGACTAGAAAGTATGAGATATGTGCTTTCTCGATTTAGTTACCCTGAAAAAGAACAGGCTACCACTTCCCTGCTTCCTGATCCCAATATTATTTTCAGATATTATAGACAAATTGAGCAGTTTGACAAATAGGTGAATATGAAATTACTCAAAAAGGACATTGAAATCTTAAATTCAAAAATTGGCCAACGTTATCTATTCGCTAATGAAGAAATTGATTTAACAAAAGCACTTCGATTAACAAGGTACGAAATTGAATTACGAGAATTACAAGCAGAGCTTATAAAACTCCAAACCTGGACCATAGAGAAAAAGAAAAAAATAGTCGTCATTTTTGAAGGAAGAGATTCTGCAGGGAAAGGAGGGGCAATTAGACGTATTACAGCGCACATAAACCCAAGGCATTACAGAATTGTGGCCTTACCAAAACCTACTAGTGAGGAAAAAGGACAGTGGTATTTTCAGCGTTATGTAAACAAGTTGCCTAAACCCGGAGAAATTGTGTTTTTTGATAGAAGCTGGTACAACAGAGCAATTGTTGAACCGGTAAATGGCTTTTGTAATAAAACACAGTACAAAATATTCATGGATCAAGTAAACGATTTTGAAAAAATGATTATTGAGTCGGGCATTTTCTTAATCAAATTTTATTTCTCCATTTCAAAAAAAGAACAGCAAAAGAGATTTACAGAAATACAAAACAGTCCACTTAAGAGATGGAAAATGAGTCCTGTTGATCTAAAAGCACAATCCCTATGGGATGAATATACGAAGTACAAAGAAAAAATGTTTGAAAAAACAAACACCGCATTGTCGCCCTGGGTTATTATTGATGCCAATAGAAAAACAAATGCACGTATAGAGGCCACAAAATACATTTTGGATACAATACCCTATACAAAAGACTAACCCCCTTCATCTTTTTTAGGTATAGCTCTTTTCTATCATACCAACTTATAAATATGTTGTATATCTAAATCTTTGATAATGATATAGAAGAATTCTTTTAAATTATTTTTTTTATAAAAAAATAATTACTTTCATTATGCTTAAAATTCAAACACCACATTAAATTAAATCTCTCAAATGACCAAGCAAGAAATTACAGAAGTTGTTAGTAATCACATTTCCAAAAGCAATTTAGAAGAAGCCTTAAGAATCCTTTCAATTTATGCAAAAGGAAAAGACCAGACAATTGAAAATGATATTTTGTTGCAAACTTCTACGCTTAGTAGAATCAACAAAGATTTTGTTAATAGTCTTTTGAGCAGAGATGATTTTGATAGATCAACAGCAAAAATTAGATATGCCCTCACTCAGATAATAGATGATTTACCTCAAACAGGAAATTCACTTACTAATAAAACTTCTAATAAAAATGATGTGACCCCGATTAGAAAAATTCTTTTTCTTTCAGCTAACCCAAGAGATACTCAAAGGATAAGGCTTGATGAAGAATTAAGAAAAATAAAAGATGAACTTGCTCTTTCTGAAAACAGAAAACATTTTGATTTAGAAAATGAACCGGCCGTAAAGGTCCCCACTATTACAAGAGCAATGCAAATGCACAACCCTGAAATAGTTCATTTTTCTGGACATGGCGATGGAGAAGCAGGACTTGCAGTTGAGAACAACTATGGAAATACCATTCTATTTCCAACCGATGGTCTAAACCGACTGTTCAAAAACCACAAGGAAACAGTTAAATGTGTAATACTAAATGCATGTTATTCTAAAGAACAAGCAACCATAATAAGTAAACATGGAATATATGTTATAGGAATGAATAAGGCCATTGGAGATGATGCCGCTATTAGTTTTGCAATTGGATTTTATCAAAGCTTGGGAGCTGGAAAAGATTATGAATTTGCATTTAATAATGCAATGACAAATATTTCGCCATACTTAAAAGATGCCAATACTCCCGAATTGTGGTTAAATGGAAATATGTTAGAGGACATTTAAATAAATGACTAATAATCAAGACTTAATACATGTAGACTGGGAAGACATTCTAGAAACGCTAAAGGCTCAAAAATGTGTTCTTTTTATAGGCAGTGGTGCTTACAAGGCACCTGATGGAGGTGATATAGATACCGCCTTGACCGCATGGCTTGACAAAATTAATCTTGAAAAGAAATATATACATTTACATAGCCCAGATGGTTTTATTCTTTTAAGAAAAGAACAACATAAAAGGAAAGTAGTTAGAGGTTTAAAAAGATTCTATAATCAATCATTTCCAGAAACAGAGCAAGAGTTTAAGAAGTTAGCGCAAATCCCATTCTCTGTAATATTCTCATTAACACATGATAATATTTTAACCCAAACATTTGATGATTATGGATTTAAGTATCAATATGATTTTTATTCTTCTAATCCACAAACAAAAAAAACAAGCCAATTTAAGCCTCCAACAAAAAAAAGACCATTGATATACAATTTGTTGGGCACTATTGACATTCAAGACAGCATGGTACTAACACATAGTGATTTCTTTCACTACTTGGAATCCATGTTCAGAGGCCATAAGATCAATCCAGAATTAATTGATCATATTGAAGATGCTCAAAGGTTCATTTTTCTTGGCCTCCCCTATGAAAAATGGTATTTCCAGTTATTATTGAGAATTATATCCATGCATTCTGACAAGCTCAGCAAAATTGAGCGGTTAGGATTGAAAGAATTCGAAAACCCTGAATTATACAAGCTTTATGAAAAAGAGTTTAAAATTGATTTTATTCCCACAGATATATCTTTTTTCATCAATGAACTTCACAGTCAATGCGAAAAAAACGCCTTACTAAAAGAAATCCCATTTTCAGATATGTCCTATGGCACAACAACAGGCACTAATTATTTGGAAGAACATGTTATAGATCTTATTGCAGACGCTAAAATTAGTGAAGCAATATTTTACATAAAATCCTTCTTAATTAAACAAGAGACAACTAACGAAGATCTCGTTCAAGAACTAATACTTGTTTTGAGAAAATATAGCCTTTTAAATAAACGGCAAACAACGAATGTAATTGAATATGAAGACTTTATAAGAGAATTTCAGGAAATCATTATTTCAATCATTAAAATTAATTCAAAAGTCGCTAATATTTGAATGGTAAATCAACATATAGATATCCCGGAGTAACTCCTTTTACTACTGCTCAAAGTAATATCTTTTTTGGCAGAAAAAAAGATACAGAACATTTGTTAAGGTTGATTAATCATGAACAAATGGTAGTGCTTCTTGGAAAAAGTGGTTTAGGGAAAAGTTCACTTATCAATGCTGGATTAATTCCTAAGATTAAAGAAGAAAACAATTATTTACCCATTGTTTTCAGATTCGGTGCCTCAAATGAGAACAAAGAAATTACGCCCTTAGATAACACCAAAGAAAGATTACAAAAAGAAATTACAAATGCTTCCTTTCTAACAAAATTGGGGTTAGATAATAATTCTTTATGGTATTTGGCAAAAACCATACAATTAAATAACAACATAAAACCCTTACTGATATTTGATCAATTTGAAGAACTTTTTAGTTACCCTCAACAAATGATCAATGATTTTGCCGAAGAATTATCAGAGCTTATTTTCACCAAAGTACCCCAACGTTTTAGAAATGTATTAGAAAATAGCGATGAAGAAATCATTTCAGAAGAAGAGGAAGAACTACTCGAAAGTTCTTTAAATGTAAAAGTACTCTTTGCTATTCGGTCGGATAAACACCATTTTATCAATAGACTAAAAGAATACTTGCCCGGCATCCTTTTAAATTCTTTTGAATTAAAAGCACTAGAGGCATTAGATGCTAAAGAAGCTATAGAACGTCCAGCTAAAATGGAGGGTGATTTTTTCACCCCACCGTTTAAATACTCTGAAGCAGCCATTAACAAGTTGCTTGATTACATGATGCCCAATAAAGAGAAAGACAGATGTGAAGGCGTTATAATACAAATGTTGTGTGAGTCTTTTGAAAAGAATATTGTAGAAAAGAAAAAAAAGACACTTTTAGATGTAGCAGATATTGGAGACCTTAAAAAAGTTGTCGACGACTATTACCTTGAGAAAATTAATTCAATACAAGAAACAGATAGGCTCAAAGTTCGACGCTTGATTGAAGATGGACTTGTTTCAGAAGGGGAAAAAGGATTTAGATATGATCTACATGAGAGTTATATTCTTAAGAATTACCATATAGACAAAGAACTTCTAAATCATCTAGTAGACAACCGTCTTCTTAGATCAGAACCATATGTAAGAGGTAGTGGATATAAATACATGCTCGCTCATGATCATTTAATCAGCAGTGTTATAAAAGCTCGAAATCAAAGAAGAGCAGAGGTTGCACTCCGTAAAAAAAAGGAGCAAGAAAAAAGGGAACAAGAAAGAATAAAAGCTGAAAAAGAGCGAATTGAAAAAGAACGAATTGAAAAAGAAGAAGAAGCTAAAAAATTAAAGGAAGAAGCCGATAAATTAAAAAAAGAAGCCATAAAGGATAGAAGAAGAATGCGATTATTAAAGATTCTTTTAAGCCTTATAAGTATTTTACTAATAGCCATAATTGGAGTTCTTGCCATTGCTCTTAAACAAACAAATAAGCTTCAAAAAAAGGATATCGAAGTAAGAAATGCTTTATACAGATATAAAAAACTTAGTAAAGCTTCTAATATAAATAACGACAAATACCGATTTACCTTATCCAATAAATTTGACAGAGATGAAAAAGGATATGTATTTTATTTTAAAGATGAAAATGGCGACCGCGTAAACAAGCTGCTAAGTTGGTCAAAAGCAGAACAATTTGATTATACAGGATTTGCAAAAGTTACAGCAAGAAAACCAAATAAAAAGGACAATCTTGGTTCAAAGTCAAAAGAAGATAAACTAAGTGGGAACTATTTAATAGATACTACTGGAGCTTTTTACAAAGTGGCATATTCCATTAAAGACCTAAATACTGAAATTAGAGCATTAGATCTAAGGGGAACACAATTAGATAAATTCCCAAATGAAATTCTCAATAACAAGCAACTAGAAGTCCTCATTTTAGATGGTGATTTCTTTAATGAAAATCTTCTTGATTCAATACCTAGTGCAATTCTCAATTTAAAAAAATTAAAAGTTTTATCACTTGAGTATTGCAATTTGAAGCAATTACCTCCAGAAATTAAGACATTAAAACACTTGACCTCATTAAATCTAAGCAATAATAAATTTGATATAATTCCATCTGCAATTAATGGATTAACCAACCTAGAGTTACTTCATTTTAATGGGAACTATCTTTTAGGACGAAATAGTGATTCTACTAGATTTAAAGCATTAGAAAATCTAGAAAACCTCAAGTATTTAAATATTAATAACTGCTATTTAGAAAACATTCCTGAAGAAATATGGAGTCTAAAAAATCTAACAAGCTTTGAAGCTGTTTTCAATAGAATTGAACAAATAGATATAAGAATCGAACACCTTAATAAACTTGAATTTATAAATCTAGCTTATAATAAAATAGAGGCAATTCCAAATCAAATTGGGACATTAAAGCATCTCAAATCATTAATTTTATATGAAAATAAATTATCAAGTATTCCAGAAAGCATATGTAAACTAGGAACATTAAAGAAGTTGTATTTGCATTACAACAAGCTAGAAAAGATACCCACTCAAATAGGCAATCTACAAAAACTTGAATATTTTGGGCTCACAAGTAATCAAATTACGGAACTACCAAATAGCTTTTCAGAATTAAAAAATTTAACAACATTATATTTATCAGGCAATCAAATAAAAGAATTACCTAAAGGGTTCTATACATTAACTAATCTTACAACCTTAACACTTTCTGATAACCAAATAAAAAAATTAAGTCCCAAGATTAAGAACTTAAAAAAATTAGAGAAACTATATCTGACAAAAAACCATCTTGATAAGATCCCTAAAAGTGTTTGCAAATTAATTTATTTAAATGAGTTAATGCTAGGAGACAATTACATCCAAAAAATGCCTCATAAGATTGGAAATTTAGGCATACTAGAAAAACTCCATTTATATAACAACAACCTGAACCAGGTTCCCCACAGTATTGGGGAACTAAAGTATCTTAAAGAGATTAAACTTCATAAGAATAAGTTTAATAAGCTCCCTCAAGAAATTGAAAACCTAAACACCCTTGAAGAAATTTCACTTAGGGGTAATCAGCTAAATATACTTCCCAAATTAAATGGAAAATTTAATGATTTAAAAGAGTTAGATTTAAGTTATAACAAACTACAAGAAGCGCCAAATGACATCATTAATCACACTCAATTAGAAGAACTTTCTTTAGTTGGAAACAACTTAACTAACATTCCTAAATTCTCAAAAAAATTAATCAACCTACAAATACTCAAGCTTAATCGGAATAGAATAAACAACTCAAATTTTGATAGTATTGTCAATTGCACAAATATTACTAGATTATATCTAGCACATAATCAACTTTCAAATATTCCTACTCAAATAAAACAACTTGATAATCTTGAACGCCTTGATTTAACTGGAAATCAAATAAGCAGATTGTCCTATGATTTAATAGAATCCAAAAATCTTATTAAACTTGAACTTAATAAAAATCTGCTCACTAATGACTCTATTGAAGGATTAAAAGACTTTCCAAATCTTCGATATCTAGATTTAAGCAACAATCTTTTGAAAAGCATACCTTATGAAATTAAACAACTACCAAAGCTTACAAGAATAGACCTAAGCCAAAACAATATTACTGCAATACCTGAAGACTTTGAAGCAATAGATCACATATCAAAAATAACCCTTAATAATAACCAAATCGAAAACAAAGGTTTAAATGGTCTAAAAGCGTTCAATAACCTATCTTTTCTGTATTTACAAAATAATAAGTTAACTAAATTCCCTGATCAAGTTAAAGCAATATCAACGCTTAGAAAAATAGATTTATCTTCTAATAAGTTAAACAACTTAAACAACATTACTGAAGAACTGTTAAGCTTAGAATCTCTAAATCTGGATTCGAATGAAATGACTGGCTCGATGAAAGAACTTGAAAAGTTGAAAAACTTGGAATCATTATATCTTAGCAATAACCAACTCGCTTCTTTTCCAGATGCCATAAAAAAGCTAGATCGTCTGAGTGAATTGGATTTAAGCGGTAATCTATTAATCGAGTTACCAAACGACTCGATAATATTAGATCGAATAATTTGGCTAAAATTAAGTAACAATCAACTTAGTAGTAAAAAACTAAAAGGTATTAAAACCTTTCCAAACACCAAATATTTATATCTCAATAATAATCGGTTAACAGCATTTCCTGAAGAAATTTTAGATTTCAAAAGGTTGTCAAAACTCGACCTATCAGAAAATGAAATTCAAACAATCCCTGATAGTTTAAGTAAACTCGAAAAGTTAAGGAGTTTATATATTAACTCTAACGACTTGAACGCTATCCCAATTGCCATTAAAGACCTTGAAAACTTAAAAACACTTCACATAGGAGATAACAATTTAAATTTAAAAGATCTAAATAGTTTATTTGCAGACATTCCTAAAATTGAAAATTTGCAAATTAGCCACTTGCAATTACAAAGTTTTCCAAATGGAATATTAACTCTAAACGAAATAGAAAAGTTAGATATAAGCAATAACGAAATATTATCGATCCCAGATAATATATTCAGAATAAAGCAGTTAAACTCTTTAGACATTAGCTTTAATAAAATAAAAAAGCTGCCATTGGAATTGAAATACTTAAGAAACCTTACAATACTGAAAATCGGCGGAAATGATATTAATACAACGAGTTTAAATGAACTACCTTTTCTAACTCCAAATATAGAAGCACTTCATCTCCAAAACATGGGGCTTACAAGCTTACCAAAAGCACTCACCAAATTGCCTTATCTTGAGGAACTCGATTTAAGCAACAAAGAAAATAAACATCAAAACTTAAATAAGTTCTCTAAAGAAGAAAAAGAAAAAATAAAAGAAATGCTCCCTTATGTAGATATACAATTCTAAAAAAATACTTTTAATCTAGTTTTCGGTATTCAGCAACGTCAGATAATTTAACGTCTATTTCTGGATCATTTCTATAATAAACAATCGAACTACCTTCTGCCCTACCTCTTATCCTATCAATAGTATTAAAGCGAGCAATTGATTGGCCTTTAATTCTTACCTCGGTATCCATTCCTTCTAAATCAAGCCCTTGAAAATTGGAGGCACCATTCATTTCTAGTTTCAAAGTTTCACAAAATCCTGAGGCATAAAAGCTGGAAGTGCCTACTAAATTTACACGGAGTCTAGTTACAAATAGATTGGATGCACTTAGTTTAGAATCTCCATATACAGAAATATCCATATCATCATTACTGAAGCCTATAATATTACAATTAAAAGTACCATACAAGTTCAAATCTTCTAGTTCTGGCATTTCAATATATATACTGGGTGTTTCCCTAGAACTTTTTAAAATAGAACCTCCATTAGAAGTTATAGATAACCGATCACCTATTTGATCAATATTTACATCTTTATAGTTACCACTTCCTTTATCTATTAAGATGCTAAATTCATCTCCTTCAGAAATTTCAATATTCAAGGCTCCTTTGATCGTTAATTCATCAAAGTCTTTAAAATCAGCACGTAACATTTTATCATTAGTCTCATCAGAAAAAATACTATCAAGCGCTATCATTCCTTTGGGTGTCATCTTCCATTCATTTCCTCTTAAAAAGAATCTTTCCGTAAAAATCCCGTTACTTTCAATACTATTAATAATTGATTTAACCTCTCTATCCATTTTGAAGTGTGTCCCAACCGGGATAAATAGTGTTAATTCTACCGTTTGATCTCTCCACTTTTTCTTTTCTCCCAGATCAAAATAATTATCAAGGATAATTTCATTCCCCTTTACTTCATATTGATAATTTACTTGCTGCGCATTGAAAGCAGCTACTTCTTGATTTTTCCCTGTTGCTGAGATTTCTTTCGACAATAAAAGGTCCTTACTGCTTGCGGAAGCAATGTTTAATTTCACCCTTTCTGAAGGATAAACCTCTAGCCCTGATTCAAATTTGTTAAAATTATAATAGAAACCTTCATTTAAAGACAACACCAAAGAATCTGATGTCATTATAAATTCATCTTCACTGTAAACAGTATCAGTAACAGCATAATGTTTTGCTCCTGTCATTAAAGAAAATGTAGACATTATCAAACCTAATATCCATATACCGAAAGTCCCATACTTTAACCGCTTACTTTGTACTCTGAAATTTGAAAATACATTACTCAGTTTATATATAAGATACAAAAGAGGGATGCCCAACGAAATAAATATGCCCGATGCCGCAATTAGCGCTACAATTGGAGCATCAAAAATATGTATGATTGCCTTAGGAATGAAATATAAAACGACACCCAATAAAGCAAAAATGCTAACGATCAGGAAAAACACAATGAAACCTGACATTGCTTTAGCAAGTATTTTGAAAATTCCTTGAACAAAACCAAATAAAAAACCAAACAGCTTTCCTATTTCATTAATAATATGTTCAATAGTAGAACCTCTACTAGATGCCTCATTCTCCTCCTCATTTCTTTTTATAGTTTCTTCAACATTATCAATATTTATCTGCTTTCCTCTCATTTGTAATTTCTGAGAAGCCGTTTTAGCAGGAGGAACAATAGCCCAAAGAATTAGGTATAATAAAATTCCAGACCCTCCTAACAAAACCATTAGAATAAAAACCAAACGCATCCAAAGCGGATCTTTCAACCCTTCAAAAGCACTTAATCCTGCACATACTCCTCCAATTACTGCATTGTCACTATCTCTATATAAACGCTTTTCTATATAGTCATCTGCAGTACTTACCTCCTCTTCTGTCTGTTCTTCTTCGAACTGTGTTTTATCAATATTTCGAGGCTGTCCCATATCTCTGATAACATCCTCTGCATCTAAAATATTAACAACATTTCTATCTTCCGCTTTAAACCTTTTCAGAAAAACATCTGCAAATCTCGCCTCTATATCTGCAATAATTTCATTCCCTTGCTCTGTATCACCATAATGCATCTTTAATGTATTGATGTAAGTTGTCAATACACTATATGCATCCTCATTTACTTGGAATATGATTCCCCCTAAATTGACAGATACTGTTTTAATCATAATTAAACCTCTATTTTAAATGCTCACCATCTACAGGTAACCATAAGTAGCTCATATAAATTTAGATTTCACTTATTAAACACGTATAAAACTACAGATTATTTTGTCGAATGAAAATCGAAAACACCCATTAACACTGTTACATTAACCATCTATTTCAATAATCACTATCTATAGTCTGCCAAACTTTTTCATGCTATTAAAATTTAATTAAATGACTTTATACCTTTGCAGATAAGAATATCACAAAAATGAGATTAACACTATTTTTTTTACTTTTTAATTCTTGTTTTTTAATAACAGTAATTAAGGCCAATACCATGGACTCTGTTATTAATTACAATCCATATAACGCAGTTCATAATCATTTGCATTACCTTCAGAGTGAAACTTATAATCCAGCACAATCGGCTCGATCTCTACCTAGCCAAGATAGTAGCCTAATTATTAAAAGAGCCATACAACTAAAACAAATTTTAGATGGAAAGGGATATTATTTAGATCTCAGATTGATTCCTAATGACCCTAACTATAAAGATTCATTAAGCAACACAAGCACCTATCTGTTAACCAAAAACGAGCCGAGAATCTATCTTGAAAAAATAGGGGATGCATGGCAATATTCAATGACCACATATGAATTAATTCCAAAAATGCACAAAGAAGTTTTCCCTTTCGGAACAAATCTGTTGGTTAACCTATTAAGCAATAAATGGAAATACTCTTTTGCAGGTATTCAGCTTTGGCAATGGATAGGTTTCTTGCTATTAATCATTATTGCATTTATTTTATTCAAAATTTTGGCTTATGTATTAAGCCATATAATTAGAAAGGCTGCTGACTTACAATTTGGAAAATCTTTTATTCATAAAAAAAAGTCACTCAAAGCGGCACGTCGATTTAGTCTATTTTTTACGGCTAAAATTATTAGCATTCTAATACCTACCCTTTTATTACACCCTAAAATTTCTTTTTATGTATTTACTGTTTTCAAGATTCTATCGCTCTCCTTTCTTGTTTTATTTATTTTAAGCTTGGTAGATATTGTAGTGGAATACTTCGATCAATATGCAAAAAAAACGCACAGTACACTAGATAATCAGTTAATCCCTGTACTTAAAAAATTAACTAAGCTCTTTATCATCATTGGAGGTATCATCTTTATTTTAGACCAGCTAAATGTAAATGTAACTGCCTTACTTGCCGGAATTTCAATTGGAGGATTAGCCATTGCGCTAGCAGCACAAGACACCGTTAAAAACCTATTTGGATCATTAATGATTTTTTTGGACAAACCATTTCAAATTGGAGATGCCATTAATTTTGGAGGTGTAAGTGGAACTGTTGAAGAAGTAGGAATACGTTCAACACGAATAAGAACCTTCACCAATTCTTTAACTTCTATTCCTAACGGGAAACTTACAGATATGGTAGTAGATAATTTAGGTTTAAGAGTTTACAGAAGATGGAAAACGGAGATAGGAATCAATTACAATACTCCTCCTAAAAAAATAGAAGTATTTATTGCCGGTATTAAAACACTTATCGAAAATCAACCTTTAACAAAAAAAGAAGATTTTGAAGTACATTTAAATAATTTTGGGGCATCTGCTCTAAATATTCTTTTAAATGTTTATTTTGAAACAGATCAATGGTCGGAGGAATTAAAAGGTAGGCATGACCTGATGATTGGAATTATCAAACTAGCAGATTCATTAAATATAGATTTTGCGTTTCCTACCACAACTGTTCATATAGAGAAAATGCCAAATTTGTTGAACGATAAAATGGATTAAGGATGAAAAATTCAGAAGATACAGGTAAATTGCTTTTACGAGTTACTTTAGGTGGCTTAATGCTTTTTCATGGAATAGCAAAACTTATTCTTGGAACCAAAGGCATTGAAAATATGCTCGTAAGCAAAGGTATTCCCAGTTTTATTGCGTACGGCGTTCATATTGGAGAGGTATTGGCACCGATTCTTATAATAATTGGGTTTAGAACAAAACTGGCAGCGATTATTTTTGCTTTTAACATGTTGGTTGCTACATTATTGGTGCATAGTGAAGACATTTTTAAACTTACTGAACATGGAGGGTGGGCAATAGAATTACAGGCTCTATACTTTTTTGGATCAATTTGTATATTTCTTTTGGGAGCGGGTAACTATAGTCTTTCAAATAGTAATCGTTGGGATTAAGCATTTGCTTTTAATGTCTTATCCCTTATTCAACCACTAACCCTGATTCATTAACAGCATTAATAGCAAAGGAATCAATGGTATTTACAAGCTCTTTTTTATAGGGTTTTGCTACTTTGATATAGTTGTCCGTAAAACCATTTATAAATGTTCCTTTATTTTCTTCTTCAAACAAGACTTTTCTAACGGACCCTATATGTTCAGCATAAAAAGCTCTTAACTTTTTCTCACTTAAAATTCGAAGCATATTACTTCGTTCTGCTCTTTCACCTTTAGGTACCTTTCCATCAAGATCCATAGCATCTGTATTTTCTCTTTCGGAAAAAGTAAATACATGCAAATAGGATATTTCTAGATTATTTAAAAACTCATACGTTTCTAAAAAATCCTCTGTTGTTTCACCAGGAAATCCAACAATTACATCTACGCCAATACATGCGTGTGGCATTACAGACTTAATCTTTTCAACTCTCTCCTCATAAAGCCTTTTCTTATATCTTCTTCGCATCAAAGAAAGCATTTTATCAGACCCTGATTGCAACGGTATATGAAAATGAGGCATAAATCGCTTGCTTTGAGCAACAAACTCTATAATTTCATCTTTCAGTAAATTAGGTTCAATGCTTGATATTCTAATTCGATGAATATTTTCTACTTCATCCAACATTTTAATAACATCTAAAAACTCGGCATCTTCATATAAACCTTTTCCATAATCACCTATATTAACCCCTGTTAAGACGATTTCTTTCACACCAGTTTTAGCAATGGCTTGAGCATTTTTAAGAATATTCTCCATCGTATCGCTTCTACTCTTCCCCCTTGCCAAAGGAATAGTACAAAAAGAACACTTATAATCACATCCATCCTGAATCTTTAAAAAAGATCTTGTCCTATTTCCAATAGAATAGGCATCTACAAAAAAATTGGCCGCTCCTATCTCAGAAGTCTTTATAAGCCCACAAGGATTTTTGCTTAGATCTTTTAAATAATGAGGTAATTGAAATTTTTCTGCAGCTCCTAAAACCAAGTCAACACCTTCAATCTCAGAAATTTCTTTAGGCTTAAGCTGCGCATAACAACCAATAACAACCACATACGCATCTTTATTTGATCGTAAAGCCTTTCGAACAAAGTTTCTGCACTTTTTATTCGCATTTTCGGTCACAGAACAAGTGTTTATAACATAAATATCTGCATGCCCGCTAAAATCAACTATCTCGAAACCCTCCTCCTCCATTCGCCTGGAAATGGAAGAAGACTCCGAATAATTAAGTTTACATCCTAAAGTATGAAACGCTATGCTACTACCCTGATTCATTTATCTAACAAAAATACAAAGCTCAGAATTTATATATTTTTTAAATGTTAATCTAGCATTATAATAATCTATAAAAGCCAGCTATATAACTAATTAATCTCTAGAATTACAACTAATAGACTATCAGTTCATTATGAAAGCTTAACAATTGTGGATTATTATTAAAATTGAGAAAACACCAAAGAAGTAAATTTAGGCATTGCCATTAAATAGAAGATGATAAATATAGGTGTAGTTGGCGTTGGAGATTTAGGTTCAATACATATTGAACAGCTATATGCTGCAACTAATTACAATGTTGTTGGTTGTATAGACCCCAATTTAGACAGACTAAATAACATCAATCAAACGTATAGCCTCCCTACATTTAATAGCTTTCAAGAGCTTTTGCCAAAAATAGATGCCTTGGTAATTGCATCCCCTACAACGACACACTTTAGATATGCCCAAGACGCTATAAAAAAAGGCAAACATATTTTTATCGAAAAACCCATTACCCATACAGTTCTTCAAGCTAAGGAATTAATCAAGCTTTCCATAGAAAGTGGAGTTGTAGTTCAAATTGGTCATCTAGAAAGGTTTAACCCCGCTTTATTAGCATTGAAAAATAAGACTACTATAAATCCTAGATACATAGATGCTCATAGGCTAACAAAATTTAAGCAAGTAGATAGTTCTGAGTCTTTAGTTTTGGACCATATGATTCATGACATTGACATTGTTTTAAAAATGGCTAAAGCCAATGTTAAAAAGGTACATGCTAGCGGTGCAGTTATTATCAGCGACTCTATAGATATTGCTAATGCTAGAATAGAATTTGCTAACGGATGTGTAGCGAGTCTCACCACCAGTAGAGCTGCAGAAAATGATAAAATAAGGATGCGTTTTTTTCAAAAAGAAAGTTGCGTATCCGTTGATTTGTTAAATAAGAAAACAGATATCTATAAAATTGAACAAAGCAAAAACAACGGCTTTAAATATACCCTTGGAAATGACAAAGGAGTAAAATTATACTCTCCAGAAATTTCAGACTCCGATGCTATAAAATTGCAGCACGACAACTTCTATTCTTCCATTACTCAAAACAATAAACCTGAAGTTTGTGCACATGATGGAATGGCGGCTCTAGAATTATCTTATGAGATACTAAAAATGATTCAAAAAAATATAGCTTATTGATTAGCATTGGTATCTTCATAATTTCCAATGGCAAGCAAATCAGAAAAATATAATATCCAGGATATACAAGATTCCAATATTATAAAATTGAATTTCTCTCCACTTTCTAAATGGGAACGATTCATAAAATCGGTATTTGACTATACAGCATCAACAATAGCAATCATCCTACTCTCCCCTCTTATCATATTTATTTCTATACTTATTAAAAGTACCTCAAGAGGTCCTATTTTATTCAAGCAAGAAAGAATTGGACTCAATGAAAAACCATTTTACATATATAAGTTTAGATCAATGAAAAAGGATGCTGGCAAAAAGGATCTTAGCTTATCAAAAATCAATGATAAAAGAATAACACCTATAGGAAAAATTCTAAGAAAATATCGCTTAGATGAAATCCCCAATTTTATTAACGTTCTAAAAGGAGATCTATCTATCGTAGGTCCTAGACCAGAAACAAAATATTATATTGACCAAATAGTTAAAACGGCACCTTTATACAAAGAGTTACAGAAAGTAAAGCCGGGAATAACCTCTTTAGGTATGGTTAAGTTTGGTTATGCATCAAATACTCAGGAGATGATTGAACGTATGAAATACGACCTATTTTATCTCAATAACCTCTCCCTTATATTAGATTTTAAAATTCTCTTATACACTTTTGGAACATTAATAAAAGGAGAAGGCAAATAGAATGCGCCCCTTTTTTAATCACAATTGACAACCAACTAGCTTAACTTTTAAAGCTATATCTACCTATTAAATCTGGATATCAGACTTAATAATCTCTTCAATATTTCTCTCTGCAAGTGCGGTAATAGTAACAAAAGGATTAACACTTATATTTCCAGGGATCAAAGAACCATCCATTACATAAAGGTTGTTATAACCTTTCACTCTTCCATAAAGATCTGATCCTTTTCCTAAAATACACCCTCCCAGTGGATGATATGTAAAGTCTCTTGAAAATCCTTCATCTGGAAATAACAATGTAGAAATTGATCCGCCATTTTCAGCAATAAGTTTTCCCATTAAATCAGTTGCTGCAGCAACTCCTTCATCTGAATAACTCCTCGGCCAGTTTAACTTCACAGAATCTGTTGCTGCATCATAGTAATAATAGCTTCTTTGAGTTGACTGTGTTACAGCAAGATACAAGGAAGTAACTGTCTCCACTCCAAAAGGCATTGGTGCTAACTCTGCAAAAAGAGGAACTATAGGATTACTTGGATCTAATATTCCACGAACGGGCATTGTTGCTTGTAGAGGCCCAACATTTCTTTCAATAAATGTTCTAGCACACATGATATTCCCATTAGGACCCCATCCCGTGCCAATTTCACTATTAAGATCTGGCAATGCCCCCCTTTCTCTAGCGCGAAGCAACAGGTTATTTGTTCCGTCTGTTCCTGCAGCCATAAATAAATATTGGCATCTGAAAGTTTTAGATCCAATAGCAACACCTTGCTCATTTATTTCTGTAACTATCAATTCATATCTGCCGTCATCTAAAATTGTAATATCATCAACTCTAGTTAATGTCTTAATGGTCACATTGCCGGTGGCTATCGCTGCAGGAAGATAAGTTTTATCCACACTTGCCTTACCAGCATTATTACCATAAAGCACTTCATTATTTAATGCCGACCTTCTAACTCTATTATGATACTCTTGCTCCATATAAGAGAAATTGTATACATTAGGTACTACCGCCGTTTCATAACCTGCTTTACGCGCTTCCTTTTCACCGACTCTTGAAAATTTGTAATAAGGAATCGTATTATACAAACTGTCGTGAATTTCATTAACCTCAAGCATATCATTAGCCAACGGGAAATATTTATTATACATCTCATTAGCATCAACATCAGGCATCATTTTTTCAAAAAAAGCTCTGCTTGGTGTAACCGCCATCCCCCCATTAACTAGAGAACCTCCTCCAACGCCTCTTCCAACATAAATTTTCATATAATCATATTCTACTCTATCTAAGACTCCCGTATGCACTTGAGTAGAATTCACAGAAATAGGTGGCCCAAAGGGAAGAAAAGTTTTCTTACGCAACCATACAGAAGACTTTGTGGGGTTTAACATTGTACTAAAATCCTTATCGCCAGACTTTCTATTCCAGTATTTCCCCATCTCTATCACTAAAGTTTGCACGCCACTCTCTCCTAACCTTAATGCTGCAACTGCACCGGAATAACCAGAACCAATAATAATTGCTTCATGATCTGTCCCATATAAATTACTATCATCGACCTTAGAACAGCTTTGCAATCCAAGAGTAGTGCTACCTAAGGAAGCTGCCGTAGCCATAGCACTTAAACCAAGAAACCTCCTTCTATTGTATTTTTTTTTGTATTTATGATTCATATTGCTTTATTCCTATAAGTTTTAATTAGCTTTCTTCCATATAGTCTATCAACCCTACTGCAGACTTATTAAATCCCTCAAAAACGAGTTTCTTTGTAAATACGTTTATCAAAGGAGCTAATAATCCAGTGTATTGCATATTATTAACAAACAGTGTTTTATCCGAGTTATTCATTTCTTCAACAATCATACACCTTTCTGTTCTAAATAAAACAGGACTGCCAGTAACCCAACACATTTTATCTAACGGATCAAACTTATAAATAGTCTCCTTTTGAGTAAGTGCTGGAAGATTTGGTATTAAATTAACTTGCATTATGATAGGTGATCCTATTTCAAAGGTTGTTTCAACAGATGGAACAAAAGAATTCCACGCTGAATAGTTTTCAATGTCAACTAAGACATCCCAAACTTCCTGTATGGTTGCATTGATCTCATGTTTAGATTCAAAATATTGTCTAAAAATAAGTAGGTTATCGTCTAAATCAATCTGTAATGCAATAGTTCGAGTAGCAGATTCAAAAGCATCCCAAACCATCTGTTGATTATTACTATTCTCAAAATATTTTTTTGAAATTAAAGAAGCACTTTGCGAAGCTTCATTTATCAATTGTTTCCCTTGCTCAATTTGAACCCCAAAATTGTCAAGACCACTAATATCCTTAAGAGAACTTAAGTATTTGAAAACTTCTTTATCTTCTGAAATTCTCTGAATTAAATCTTGCTCAAACTCATCATCTTCAAAATCACTACTACATCCATAAAACATTAAAAGCATTATGCCTAACAAACCGTATATCTTAAAATAAATCAACATGTTATGAGTATCTATAAACTTCAAAAGGAGCCCAAAGGACTCCTTTATAAAAATATGAAAAAATGTTAGCCTTTATATTAATAACAGTTTAAATCATCAAATGTTATTAAAGAAAGACTGTCTAGATTAAAGATGCTATGACTAAAGCAACTACTGACATTAATTTTAGAAGAATATTCAATGATGGTCCAGAAGTATCTTTAAATGGATCACCTACAGTATCTCCAACGACGGTTGCCTTATGAGGATCAGATCCTTTATAATACATCTGCCCTTTAATTTCTACCCCCTCTTCAAACATCTTCTTAGCGTTATCCCATGCACCTCCAGCATTAGATTGAAATATTGCCATCAATACTCCAGAAACGGTCACTCCTGCCAATAAACCTCCAAGCATCTCTGCTCCCATTCTACTACCCAAACCTAATAAACCTGGAGCAAAGCCAACTGCTACAGGAACAATCACTGCTAACAAACCAGGTCTTACCATCTCACGTATAGAAGCTTTTGTTGAAATTTCTACGCATTTACCATATTCAGCCTTTCCATCAGCTGCTTCAAAAGTATCTTTATCTGCCTGAGACCAATTCTCAAATTCAACTTCTTCATTTTTCCTCATGACTTCTAAAGCATTTGTTAATTCAGGAATCGATTTGAATTGTCTACGAACTTCTTGAATCATATCCATTGCGGCTCTTCCTACCGCATTCATAGACAATGCTGAAAATAAAAATGGAAGCATTCCCCCAACAAACAATGCAGCCATAACAAACGGATTCGTAATATTAATACTAGTTAATTGAGCATCTGGATGAGAAATATTATAAGAAGTAATAAATGCTGCAAATAAAGCCAATGCAGTTAATGCTGCTGACCCTATAGCAAAACCTTTACCAATTGCAGCTGTTGTATTACCTACCGCATCGAGTTTATCTGTTCTTTCTCTAACCTCTTTTGGAAGCTCCGCCATTTCTGCTATTCCACCAGCATTATCTGAAACTGGACCGTATGCATCTACTGCTAGCTGTATACCAGTATTGGATAACATCCCTACTGCAGCAATTGCAATTCCATACAATCCTGCAAAGGAATAAGCACCTATAATGGCAACTGCCAAAATCAAAATTGGAATAGCCGTTGATTGCATTCCTACACCTAAACCTGCAATAATATTAGTTGCAGACCCTGTTAAAGATTGATCAACAATTGATTTTACTGGTTTTGTTCCTGTACCGGTATAATATTCTGTAATCATACCAATTAATAAGCCTCCACCAAGACCAAAAAGTACCGCCCAAAAGACGCCAATAGCTTGATAAGTTTTTCCACCAAACTCCCAAGAATCAGGAAGCACATTTAAAACTATAAATAATGTTGCTCCAAGCATTAAAATTGCAGATAAAAATTCTCCTCGATTTAATGCTTTTTGTGGATCTCCACCTTCTTTCACCTTAACAAAGAAGGTTCCTATTATGGAGGTAATTATACCCACACCCGCTAATATTAAAGGTAGCATCACTGCATTTAAACCTCCAAATGCATTGGTTTCTTCAAAACCTGCCAAACCAATAAATGCAGCACCAAGTACCATTGTTCCAATAATTGACCCCACATAAGATTCAAATAAGTCCGCTCCCATACCAGCAACATCACCTACATTATCACCCACATTATCGGCAATAGTTGCCGGATTTAAAGGATGATCTTCAGGTATTCCTGCCTCAACTTTACCTACTAAATCTGCTCCTACATCGGCAGCTTTAGTATATATACCTCCGCCAACACGTGCAAATAAAGCAATAGAAGAAGCACCAAAAGAAAATCCCGTTAAAACGTTAATTACTTTTACTACAGCATCTTTGCCCTCTGTACCAAAAATTTGACCATAAACTAAAAATAAAGTTCCTAATCCCAATACTCCAAGACCAACAACACCCATACCCATAACAGAGCCTCCAGCAAATGCCACTTCTAGGGCTTTTCCTAAACTGCTTCTCGCTGCATTAGTAGTTCTAACATTTGCTTTTGTGGCGACCTTCATACCAATAAAACCCGCCGCTGCTGAACAAAGCGCTCCTAGAATAAATGAAACTGCAATTAATGGAGAAGAACCTTCTGTCCTACCACTTAGCCCCAACAAAACAGCTACGGCAATCACAAAAATTGACAACACCTTATACTCAGCCCTAAGAAAAGCCATTGCACCATCGGCAATATTGTTGGCAATTCGCCCCATCTTTTCATTACCAATATCTTGCTTGCTAACCCAAGCAGATTTCCAAAACGTATAGGCTAATGCTATTAAACCAAATGCGGGAATTACATAAACTAAATTTTCCATATTTTTTAAATTTGAGAACCGAATTTAACCTTTTTTTATCATATAATTTTTAAACTTTCTCGTAAATGTTAATAAGTGTCTCACCGAGTTATACATTTGCTTTTTAATGAATATTTTTATTCCTATACCCCTAGTTGAAAACCTTTTAAAAACTTTCAATTTCTCGTCTTTTTAATTTTATATCTTAGTATCCTATGCATCCTTTTATAAACAAGTTTATAGCTCTAACCTCTTTTTGCTTTCTGATAGTAAACCTCTGTTTTTCAGCAGGAGAATTTAAAACGATTGGTGCCCAACAAGCTGCTTTAGGCATCAATGGTATTTCGATAGTCAATGCTTATAGTGCCAATAACAACCAAGCTGCCATGGCTTTCTTAGAAAATCCAACGGTTGGCTTGTATTATACCAATCAATACCTTGTATCAGGTTTAAATAATATGGCAGCATCAGCTTCATATCCTTTTAAGCATGGAGCATTTGGAGTCACTATAAACTATGGGGGATATAGCGCCTATAATGAAACGAAAATTGGAATTTCTTATGCGAGAAAGCTTGCAGATTTTATTTCTATAGGAGGACAAGTGGACTTCTTAAATACTAAAATAGAAGGGTATGGTTCCAAGTTTATTACCACATTTGAACTTAGTGTATATACTAAGCCCATTAAAGAACTAACTATTGCCGCTCATATTTATAATCCATTAAAAATCACAATAGATGATTTTTCAGGAGAAAAAATTGCAACAACACTTAGAATAGGAGCAGCTTATAACATTATGGAAAAGGCAAATGTATCTGTTGAAGTCAAAAAAGATATCCGTGAAGATTTCCAATTCAAAGTTGGAATAGATTACCAGGTAATTGATATTTTGAGTATTAGAGCAGGAGTTACAACAGATCCTATTATGGGAACTTTCGGATTTGGATTAAAAATAAAAGAAAACCTCCGCATCGATTTAGCCTCCTCCTACCATCAAAGATTAGGATTCTCACCACACATTGGAATTTCTTATGAGTTGGATAAAAAATAAGCCACTAGCCATTCTATTGTGCTTGTATCTATCCTTTGTTTTAAATAGCCTGGGACAAGATGCAAAAAAAGACACTATCTATGCCCCCCCAAAGATTAATGAAAATAATATAAACCAATTAGAAAGCATTATTGAAAATTTAGAAAGTGAGGATGGTGAATTCGATAACAATACATTCTTAGAAGATCTCGAGTATCTAAAAGAAAAAAAGATAAATATTAATGTCGCGAATAAAGATGACTTGAGATCCATTGACATGCTTAATGAGTTTCAAATCAATGGTATCCAAAATTATATTGAGGCCTATGGGCCAATGCAAAGTATATATGAATTAAACGGCATACTAGAACTCGACAAAGAAGAAATTCAATACCTGAGTGACTATCTTTATATTGACGATAATAATTCATATCAATATAACAGCTTAAAGGATCGATTAAAGAATGGTAAACACACCATTTTTTTATTGTACCAACAAGTACTTGAACAACAAGCTGGATATGAGGACAGAGACCCTGAATCAACCAGTCAATCTAAATACTATGAAGGTATTAAGCCTAAATTATATGCCAGGTATAGATATCAGCACAGCAATGATTTAAGCTATGGTATTACCCTGGAAAAAGATGCAGGTGAACAGTTATTTAGCAAAGGCATTACATTTACGGATGCAAATGGCCAAGTACTTTCAAATTCATATAGAGGGGGAATTGATTATATTTCAGGGCACTTATTTTTAAAAAACAGAAATCTTCTAAAAGCTATTGCGATTGGAGATTATGAAGTTAAACTCGGAGAAGGACTTGTAGTTTGGCAAGGATATAGCGTTGGAAAAACAGCAAATGATATAAACATTAAAAGAAGAGGTTTTCCAATAAAGCCTCATACATCAGCAAATGAAATAAACTACTTCAGAGGTGCTGCCTTTACTTTAGACCTACCGGCAAATTTTGAATTAACAGCATTTGGATCATTCAAAAAAATAGATGGAAATCAGATATTCAATAATGATGAGGAAGACCCCCTAAATGATGTATTGAGTGACGAAATAACTTCTGTTCAAACCTCAGGATATCATAGAACAATAGGTGAGCTTTTAGATAAAAATGCTATTAATCAGAGTTCCGCAGGTGGAAATTTAAAATGGGTGGGAAAAATGGCAAGTGTAGGAGTTAATGCCATGTACAATCATATCTCAACCCCTCTAGGAACATCGGATGAGCCTTATAAAAAGTTTTTCTTTAGTGGACAAGATTTGATTAATGCAAGTATCAATTACTCCGTTCTTAAAAATAATGCTCATTTTTTTGGAGAAACAGCACTAAGTTCAAGCGACAAAACAAAGGGCATTGCCACTTTAAATGGAGTCATGTTTAAAGCCTCCGGAGCTGATATTTCAATACTTCATAGGTATTTTGATAAAAGGCACCAAATACTTTATACCGATATTGCGAACGCTTTTGCTGAGGGAAGTCGCCCCCAAAACGAACATGGCTTATATGTAGGTATTTCTTTTTCACCATTTAAAAATGCTGTTCTTAATGGTTATATAGACTTATACAAAAGGCCATGGTTAGCCTATAGAGCAGATGCTCCCTCAAATGGTTTAGAAACACTAGCTCAGCTTACTTTTAAACCGAATAGAAAAATAGAAGCCTATGCAAGAGGAAAATTTGAAATAAAAGAGACCAATGCAGCAAATAACACCACAGAATTAGACTTTCTTGTTCCCAGTAAAAGAACAAATGTTCGCTTACATACTACTTACAAACTAAATGCAGAATTCTCTTTAAGAAGCAGAATTGAATTTGCTTTTTTCAATGATGGAGTAAATGATTGGGAAAAAGGAATTCTTTTATATCAAGATCTCACCTATAGACATCCTTCTGAGAAATTTACCGCAACAGGGAGGTTTGCATTATTTCAAACAGACACCTATGATGCTAGAATCTATGCTTATGAAAATGATGTATTATATGCCTATTCTGTTCCGCCCTATTATGGTAGAGGAGCACGATATTATTTATTATTTAAATGGAGTATAACTAGGCATATGGATTTCTGGTTAAGATTTGCACAAACTTATTTCAATGACAGGGAAACCATTAGTTCAGGTGCTAATGAAATTGATGGAAATACCAGATCCGATATCAAAGTTCAGGTTAGGTTTAAATTTTAAAGAACCTTTATCGAGGAAAAATTGGTCTCTTAGAAAATACTGTATTACTATTCTCTAACCAAAATATTGCTTTCTCATTACTGCCTATTGGACCATATTTTACAGCATAAATATCAATGTCACCATCTCCGTCTATATCTCTATAAATTAATTCATCTTCAAAATAAAACACTCCCATCCCTTCCATTTTCTTGAGCCTTGCATCATCCCAATACCAACTAATGCTGTCAAGTTTATTTTCTAGCCAATAAAATTCCTCGTCACTATTGCGAACAATCATATCATTGTATCCATCACCATCAACATCCTCAATAGCTTCTGCGTCTAACCCAAAACCTGGTTCATAACCTATATATCTTTCAAAAACAGCTTCGCCATTATCTAAGCGCTGGTTAAAAATATAAACTACTTTATCAGAGCCTATGACTACAAAATCTGTTAATTCATTTTTATTCAAATCTCCAAAAGCAAAAGTTGTGATATATACATCATTAGGTAAAGATATCTCTATTGGTAACGAATTCAGGTCATTATCTTTATACAAATAAATGGGAGAAGTAAATCTATCTTTAATAAAAAAGTCCTTTTCTCCATTACCATAAATATCTTTGTAAAAGAAATTATTAGAAATATTCTTGAATCCATTTTTATATGGATGTGCCGAATAAGCAGCAGTAAAAAGTCCATTTCCAAGATTTTTGTGCCAAACAACTTCCAAATCATGTTCTTTATGAAAAATAGTATATACAAGATCTATCAAACCATCATTATTAATGTCTTGCAGTTGAAAATCATTAAAATAATCGGGATATTCTGAGCTGCCATCCAATTCTATATCCATAAAGCGATTCACTTTTACACTATCAGTTCCTAAGTCCGTAAACACTTCCATCTGACAATAAGTTATTCCTACAGAAATAGGTGTTCCAATACAACCATATATTACCGCATCTTGAAAACCATTGTTATCAAAATCGGCGACTCTTAAACCTTGATTCATCCTAGAGTTAAGTCTATCCACAAATAAAACCACCTCATCACCAAAAACACCATTCCCTAAATTAGGCAGTAAATGCATAACAACTCTGCTAAAAAAAATAATATCTAAATCCCCATCTTCATCAAAATCCACAAAGTGGTGGGCATCACTTGAAACCAATCGATTAGAACTTAGATTATCAACAAAAATCATCGTTGCAACTTATCACCAAGAAAAAAAAGAAAATTAAATATAGAATTAGTCGCATAGTAACAAAGATAGATATTGCCGTTTATATAAAAATAACATTGATGAGTTATATAAATAAATTCACTATGCGTTAAATCGAACTTTAAACTCTATTTTTGCAAGCATGGATCATCTTCGTAATTTTTGCATCATCGCACATATAGACCATGGTAAAAGCACTCTAGCAGATAGACTATTGGAAGTTACCAAAACCGTATCTGAACGCGATATGCAAAATCAAACATTAGATGATATGGATTTGGAGCGTGAAAGAGGAATTACCATAAAAAGCCATGCCATCCAGATGGCGTTAAATAGAAATGGTCGTCATTATACTTTTAATCTAATTGACACTCCGGGTCATGTTGACTTTTCTTATGAAGTTTCTCGATCAATAGCCGCTTGTGAAGGAGCATTATTATTAGTAGATGCCACTCAAGGCATTCAGGCTCAAACAATTTCTAACCTATATCTTGCCATAGATAATGATCTTGAAATTATTCCGGTCATTAATAAAATTGATATGGATGGTGCAATGATTGAAGAAGTTGCAGATCAAATTATCGATTTAATTGGTTGTGAAAGAGAAAGTATTATAGAAGCAAGCGGAAAAACGGGAATTGGTATTGACCATATTTTTGATGCAATTATAGAAAGAATTCCTCCTCCAAAAGGAAATACTGAGGCTCCCTTACAAGCCTTAATTTTTGATTCTGTTTTTAACGCCTATCGTGGAGTAATTGCCTATTTCAGAATTTTTAATGGCACTATAAAAAAAGGCGACAAGGTAAGGTTTATAAATGCTCAAAGAGAATATGACGCGCATGAAGTAGGCATTTTAAAATTAGACTTAGAGCCTAAACAAGAGGTCTTGGCTGGAGATGTTGGATACATTGTCACAGGGGTAAAAACATCTAGCGAAATAAAAGTCGGAGATACTATCACTTTAAAAGAAAATCCTTGTAAGGAAGTTATTAAAGGATTTGAAGATGTAAAGCCAATGGTTTTTGCTGGCATCTACCCTATTGATACGGATGATTATGAAGATTTAAGAGACTCCTTAGAGAAACTTCAACTTAATGATGCTTCGTTAGTTTTTGAACCTGAAACTTCTGCAGCTTTAGGATTTGGATTTAGATGTGGTTTTTTTAGGAATGTTACATCTAGAAATTATTCAAGAGCGATTAGATAGAGAGTTTGACATGTCTGTCATTACGACAGTACCTAACGTATCTTACTATGCATATACAAAAGACGGAAATAAATTAATCGTAAACAATCCATCGGATTTACCTGAAGGAACAAGTTTAGATTATGTTGAAGAGCCATATATCTATGCACAAATGATCTCCAAACCAGAATACATAGGAAACATCATGAATCTATGTATTTCAAAAAGAGGGCATTTAACCAATCAAATATATTTAAGTGAAAGTCGAGTCGAGTTAAGTTTTGAATTACCCCTAGCTGAAATTGTTTTCGATTTCTATGACCGACTAAAATCCATTTCTAAAGGATATGCCTCTTTCGATTATCAAATGGCAGACTACAGACAGTCCTCATTTAATTAAATTGGATATTCTTTTTAAATGGCGAAAAGGTTGATGCATTATCTGCTTTAGTCCATAGAGATAATGCTTACGACCTAGGAAAGAAAATGTGTGCAAAATTGAAGGAATTGTTGCCACGTCAACAATTTATGATCGCTATCCAAGCTGCCATAAGCACCAAGATAATAGCACGAGAAACCATAAGTGCATTACGAAAAGATGTTACTTCTAAGTGTTATGGAGGAGACATTACAAGGAAAAGAAAGCTACTAGAAAAACAAAAGAAAGGTAAAAAGAAAATGCGTCAAATTGGGAAAGTTGAAGTTCCTCAGCAAGCTTTCTTAGCTGTTCTAAAATTGAATGAATAGTTCTTATTTCTTTGGTAATGGAAATTTTTATTCCTATTTTATTTGTTGTTATCTTCTTAACTGTTGTTTTTGTAAGTTATTATTTCAGTAAAAAAAGCATCCTTATTAGAAAACTAAAAAAACACCCTGTAAATGACCTCACATTAATTAAAAAAGCTCAATTAACTAAGGTAGTAGGAACTGTTGAGCTTGTCGGAGATTCATTGACAGCACCTCTAAGCAATAGACTTTGTGCTTATTATGAGGTAGAAGTGCAAAAAAAAGTAAGTAGAGGTAAAAATTCACATTGGGAAACAATAATACGCGAAGAAAAAACGAACAAGTTTATTATTAATGTTAAGCAACACAAAGTCTTTATAAATACAAAGAAAATCAAAAAATATATCGTAACAGATAAAAAATTCAATGCTGGCACCTTTAATAATGCAACCGAACCTTTAGAAAATTATTTAAAGGAACATGGACACAAAAGCACTGGTTCTCTAGGATTTAATAAAACACTTCGCTTTTATGAACGCATACTAGAGCCCAACGAAAAAATTGCCGTTCTAGGAATCGGCAAATGGGTAGATACGAAAAATCAAAAAATGCCCTTGAACTATCAAAGAATATTTCTAATTAACCCTTTAGAAGACGGATACATTTATTTAAGCGACGAACCTAAAACATTTGCATAAATAAATGCATTGGATCTACTGATTTAATTTATATAATCGTTCACCCATTGGTATCAAAATATTTTCAATCCTTTTGTATAAAACCCAATTCATTTTGCATCACTTAGAATTCGACTTGATCTTCTTTGATACTTAATATACTTCACCTCAATACAATATCCATTATTATTAAATTAGGCATAGTTTATGCATAGATGTTTTAGTAACTTGTGTATTCATAAAAACCTCTATGGCAGTATACTAACTTTACAAAATGAGAAAGAAATACTTTTTTTTTATACTTCTTAGTATTATTACTTCAAATGGGGTTAAAGCCGCTGATGTTTTTGAAGATTGGGTAAATCAATTAGAAAAGGATTATGATGACATCACTTTAGTTACCCCAATCAGAAACCTAGAAATTTCATTTGTATTTAACAGAGATAAAGCTCAACCAGAAGCAATAATCAAATATAAGATTGAAATAACAAGCTTAAAATCAAACAACATTGTAGAAAGTTTTCCTGTTTTTATAAATGATATGTCTATAGCTTATGATTTTAAGTTAAATGGCAAAGACTTAGACAACGACGAAATCTCCAACTTTGATTACCACGGAGAAAATATCTTTTATTCTGATTCTAAAGCAAAAGTTATATCGCTCAACTTTTCTAAAGTGGGAGATAAAAACACCATTGAATACAAAAGAAAAATTACGGATCTAAAATATATTGGACAGTTTTATTTTAACCATAAATATCCTATTCAGCATGTTTCCATTCAAATTAAAATTCCTGATTGGCTGACACTTGATATAGAGCGATTAAACTTTGAAGGTGCCAACATCAATATCGAAAAGCTTGGAACAAATGCTTTCAGATTTAGCAAGTCGTATCTAGACCCTTGGCACAAAGAAAAAAATGCGCCTGGCCCCACTTACCTATATCCACATTTGCTCTTGTTACCAAAAGCATATAATCACTCAAATAAAGAAAATACAATTTTTAAAACTTTGGATGACTTATATGGTTGGTATAGAAGTCTTGTAAAGGATATTGGGAACAATTCTGAAAAGTTAAATGAATTGGTTAAGGGATTAATTGATGGTAAAACTTCTGAAAAAGAAAAACTAAAGGTTATCTATTATTGGGTTCAGGATAATATACGGTACATTGCATTTGAGGATGGTATAGCGGGCTTTAAACCTGAAGCCTGCCAGGATGTTTTGGAAAAAAAATATGGTGATTGCAAGGGAATGGCCAATCTCACAGCAGAAATGTTAAAGATCGCTGGCTTTGATGCACGCTTAACTTGGCTAGGAACACGTAGAATTGCTTATGACTATACCTATCCTTCTTTAAATGTTGACAACCATATGATATGTGCAGTTATTCTTGGAGAAAAAATTTATTTCTTGGATCCAACTGAAAAATATACAGCTCTTGGAGAAAATGCTACTAGAATAAGAGGTCAAGAAGCCTTAATCGAAGATGGAGAAAAATACTTAAGGAAGAAAATTAAAGGAACAAAGGACAATAAGCTTTCATACCACATAAAACTCAAATTGGAAAGTGAATCACTTATTGCTAATGTTCAGTATATAAGAACCGGCGAAAGTAAAACCGAATTCCTAAGACTTTTTAATATAATTGAAAAGGATGAATTTGAAAGGGAATTTGAAAGAATATTGGAAGATAGAAATCCAAACAATAGTGTAAAAAATATTAATTATCATTCTTCTGAAGATAGAGATAAACCTATAGATATTTCTTATTCTTTAAAAATCGACAATGCCGTTTCCTTATTCGGCAATGAAGTTTATTTGAATATAGACCCCTATAAAGATTATGAGGAATGGACAATTGATAATAAAAGAAAGTTTGATCTTTTGCAGGATTTTCAGAAAGAAGAATTCTCACATATTGAGTTTGAAATACCTTCTGACATGAAAGTCACTTATCTACCTGAACCTCTATCCATTACAAATGATGAGTTCGAGATTTCTATCAATTATAATCTTGATGGGAACAAAATCAATTATTACAAGGTATTTAACTTTAAAAAAGACCACATTTCTAGAAAGAATTTTGATGTCTGGAATACAGCAATAAAAGACCTCAAACTTCACTATGAAGAAATGATTGTATTAGAAAAAAAATAAAAAAGCGATGATAAAAAAATATATTTCAATACTTGTTTTTGCCATTTCAATTTTCTCGTTTTCTATTGCACAATACCCTTATTACATGGGAAATCCTCTAAAAATAAAAACAAACGAACACCTCGTAGCTGAGTTTTGGGGAGATGGGACAAATGAACTATATCGAACGGAAATACCTAATGAGTGGGGAAAAGAATCAGCAGTTATCTTAAATAGATTTATTGAAAGAGAATATTATAGAAATGATGGCTATACAATGGCTTCATTAAACTCAAACCACAACATTGTAAAAATCCTAGACAAATCTGGTCTAGAAAAATATTCTACACTTCACTTTAAGCACATAGAAAATGACTATTCCTTCTATCAAGTCGCTATAAAAATTATAAAGCCAAATCAAGAGAGTGTTTTAATTGACTTTGAAGGAGAAGCAATACTTGAAGAACAAGGAAATGATAAGTACATGAAAATTGCTATCCCTAATTTAGAAGTCGGAGATATTATTGATTACTATCATTATTTAGAAATCAAGGTTCCTGTTGGGACCCAAAACAGCTTTAGCTTTGAACCAACTTACATGTTGTTTTCAGGAGAAGACCCAATTTTAAATTACACCTTAAACTTAGTAGCAGGACCATCGGCTTTAATAAACGCCAAACTAAGTGGGCTTCCTCCTATGAAGAGAGAGGTGTTTGCCAAGGGAAAACAAACATTTAACAAATACAGTATTAAATTAGAAAATATAGAGGAATATAATTCAGATAAAACGTGGTTTTATCCATACAGAGCATTACCAAACTTAAGGTTTCAAGTATTTTTTAGCCCTTCAAATGGAACCAACGCCTCAATAGACAATTTATGCGGATATAGACCTTACCAAGAGAAAAAATCAGAGCAAAAAGTAATTAAGTACTTAAACAAAATGGTCAAACCAGAAGAAGTAGACAAAGCATTTTACAGTAGATTCAAGAGTTATTTGGGGTCAATAAATAAAAGTATTAAAAATATTAGCCAAAAGGACCTTTTGGATGAGATGTATAACTTTTACAAAGCGTATTATGTTATTTCAGATTACGAGTACAATAACGATGAAAAAAGTTCAACCCAGTGGGAATTCATAAGAAGAACTTCGCATGTTTTAAGGACAGCCAAAGTCAATTTCAACATTGCTATTGGCTTTAGTAAGAAATATAGTCATATTGATGAATTTGTCCTTGCAAATGAAATTACTCCTCTTTTAAAAGTGGGAGACACCTATTTGAATAATCCAAACGCTTTTACGCATATAGGTGAAATTCCAGAGCTACTACAAAATACGGAGATGTTTGTTTTTGACGCATCAAACGGCACACTTACTAAGGACAAATTTGGCTCTACAACGAATGAAGATAATGGTATTGAAGTTTCTATAAAGGTAAAGCTCAATGAAGCTGATATGAGCGCAGCAATAATTGAACGAGATTTAACAATTAAAGGATCGAGCAAAAGTTATTACCAATACAATCTGGTTAACCTCTACGATTATGTTAAAACATCAAATAACATTTACAATATTAAATCAAGAATAGAAAGCAGCAAAAATAAAAACAAAGGAGATGTAAGTGGCGAAATGAAAGAATTAATTGATGAAGAAAATCAGGCTATTAAAGATTTTCAACTGAAAGACATTAATGATGATTTTGATATAGAAATAGATGAGTTGGACCATTTCAAAATTGTTCAATTGGGAAATACTCATTCAAAAAGTAAGTTTTCCTATGAGGACAAATTTATGCTTCCTAATTTCTCAAAAAAAGTGGCTAAGAATTACTTGGTTCCAATTGGGATGGTTATTGGATCACAAGTTGAATTAGAAGAAGAAGAACGAACCAGAACACATGAAATCTCTATGTCAACACCAAGAAGCTTTAAACACAAAATTACTTTTGATATTCCTACTGGTTATGAACTAGCAGAAATAGACGAGCTAAACAAAAATGTTGTCAATGAAACCGGAAAATTTACTAGCAAGGCAGAAATAGAGGAAGATAAGTTAATCATTTATGTCAATAAGACCTATAACAATTATAGTGAGCCCTCTCAAAATTGGGAAAAAATGTTACTATTCCTAGATGCTGCGAACGATTTTAGAAATGAAAAAATTCTTCTAAGAAAAGTGAATTAAAGAAATACTTAGAAGCCAGTACTAAGCTTATTCTTTAAAAATCCGATAAGCATTTCAGAAGCCGTATCTAATGAATTATTATTGTTAATCACAATATCTGCTAGAAGTTTAAATGGCTCTATATATTTTTTATTGGTAGGTAATACGTGGTTTTCATAGCGATAAAGAACATCCTCTAAAGGGTAATTTCTTTCTATTCTATCTCGCTCTATCCTTCTTTTTAAACGGATAGAATCATAAGCGTCGACATAAACTTTCAAATCTATAAGGTCTGCCACTTCTTCAAAATAAAAAACAAAGATGCCCTCAATAATTAAAATTTTAGAAGGCTTATAGATGATAGTCCCAGCTGTTTTCAGATCATTGTTAAAAGTATATTCTTTTCTCTGAATAGTTTCACCTTTAATAAGTCGCTGCAAATCTTCCACAAATTGCGCTCGCTCAAAAGACGCTGGCAAATCAAAATTCTTTTCCCCATTCCCATCGGTTAATTGATTATCTCTTGGCTTATAATAATCGTCCATGCTAACAAAGCAAATTTCATTCTCCGAAAAATGCTTTTTTATCTTATTAATTAATGTCGTCTTTCCAGAACCTGTCCCTCCTGTTATGCCTATAGTAAATGGTTTATCCATAATTTATAAAAGTAGTGGAAAGATAAAACTAAGTCGTTTATAAAATAGAGAATGAGTTAATTATTTTTGAGAGGTAAAGTCGTTAAGAAGGAGCAATTAATCTGGTCACCCATTTTTGCGCCCTATTTTTAGGATACAATTTAAAAATACTGTAAAGAGATTTATAAATGGAATTATTAGACGGAAAGGGCCTAGCAATAAAAATTCAAGAAGAAATTGCTGAAGAAGTTTCAAGAATGGATATAAAACCTCATTTGGCTGCTATTTTGGTTGGCAACGATGGGGCCAGTGAAACCTATGTAGCTCATAAAGTAAAAGCTTGTGAACGCTGTGGTTTTGATTCTACATTAAAGCGTTTTGAGGCTCCTATTTCAGAAGAACAGTTATTACAAGAGATTGAAGACCTCAACAATAACAGCCAAATAGATGGTTTCATTGTACAACTTCCATTGCCTAAACATATTGATGAACAAAAAATTGTTCAGGCTATTGCTCCAAAAAAAGATGTCGATGGCTTTCATCCAATTAACTTTGGAAGGATGGCTCAAAATCTTCCTTCATACATCCCCGCAACTCCATATGGCATTGTTCAAATATTAGATAGATATAAAATCCCTACCGAAGGTAAACACTGCGTCGTACTTGGACGAAGTAATATTGTGGGAATGCCCATCAGCATCTTACTTGCAAGAAAAAGCAATCCTGGCAATTGTACGGTTACGATATGCCATAGTAGAACCAAAGATCTTAAAGAAGAAGTTAAGCGAGCCGATATAATTATAGCTGCACTGGGTATTCCTGAATTTGTGACAGCTGATATGGTTAAAGAGGGTGCCGTAGTTATTGATGTAGGAATTACCAGAGTTACGGATACCTCTAAAAAAAGAGGTTATGCTTTAAAAGGAGACGTCAACTTTAATGAAGTTGCCAGCAAATGTAGTTATATAACACCAGTTCCTGGAGGAGTAGGCCCTATGACTGTTACCTCTTTACTTATGAATACGTTGTTGGCGGCAAAGAAAGAAATATATAATTGATATTATAATTCAGGATGCTTAACAATAAAGTGTGGGTTAAGCAAATCTTCGCGATTATAAGTAAGACTATTTTTAGTTCCATAGATTAGCACTTCTGCCCCAGCCCCCATAGCAATGGCTTGCCCTGCACCTGTATCCCATTCCATTGTAGGTGCCAATCGGGGGTATACATCCGCTTTCCCTTCCGCAACCAAACAAAATTTCAGAGAACTTCCTGCAGCAACAAAGTCAACTTCTTTAAATTTCTCCTTTTGTGCTGCCACATAAGCCTCCATTTCTGGAGAACTATGAGAACGGCTCCCTACAATCGCAAACTTATCTGTTGCCATATCCTTAATACGTATCTGCTGTTGTTCTCCTCCATTTATTTTAAAGCTCCCTTCCCCTTTTATAGACCAATATACAGTTTCAGGTACAGGAACATATATAACTCCTAAAACAGGTTCCCCATTATGAATCAGAGCAATATTGACCGTGAACTCTCCATTTCTTTTTATAAATTCTTTGGTGCCATCTAACGGATCTACTAACCAACAATACTCCCAATGTTTTCTAGTAGTATAATCAGTAAGCTTTGTTTCTTCCGAAATTATTGGAATATTTAACTCCAGCGCTTTCAATCCTTCAACAATTACATCATTAGATTTTTTATCTGCTAATGTCAAAGGAGATTTATCATCCTTTATTTCTACAGAAAAATCCTCATTATAAACTTTCAATATTTCTTCTCCAGCCTTTACCGCAATTTCTATTATTTGCTTTATATCTATCTTATCAATCATTATTTTATAGTATTCGTAAATTTTTCAAAGGGGAAATTAAAAATTGTAGTATCATTCAAAACAGGATATACCTTATCTTTTTCGCTTAAAATAATTTCTTCCTCTCTCAATTTCCAGTCTATCTGTAACATAGGATCATTGTACAATAGCCCCCCTTCAGATGCTTTATCGTAAAACTGATCACATTTGTACAAAAATTCTACTTCCTCACTTAAAACAACAAAACCATGAGCAAATCCTTGTGGGATGAGTAATTGCAATTTATTTTGTTCCGATAACTCTATTGCAAAGTGTTTTAAAAAGGTGGGAGAACCATTTCGTATGTCTACCACTACATCTAAGACTTTTCCTTTTGTGACCCTAACCAATTTTGTCTGTGCAAAAGGTGGATTTTGAAAATGCAAACCTCTCAAAACACCAAAACTCGATTTAGAATGGTTATCCTGCACAAAATCATAAGGAATTCCCTGATTATCAAAGCTCTTTTTACTGTAACTTTCATAAAAGAACCCTCTGTCATCCTCAAAAACACGCGGCTCTACAATATATAAATCTGGGAATGAAGTTTTATTTAGTTGCATTCAAAAATTCTTTAACTAGATAACCGTAATTCTTAATCAAATAAATAAGCACTATTATAAATAAGTAAAATGCTATGCACGCTATAAATATTAAAGGGTATGAATCTTTCATCCTTTTTCTAGAAGCAGGCAAAGGATATGTAGGAGGGTCAATAACCTGAAATATTGGTGTTTGGTTATCTAAAACAAGCTTGGCAACTTGATGCCTTCCACTTGTTTCTAAATAAACGTTATTCAATGTTGCCACTTTCCTTATCAACCGCTCTTCCGTTAAATAGCCTCTTGCCCTTATCAGGTTAGCATTGTTATCTCGCCAGCTTGCTAATGCATTCTCTGCTCTACTCAAAATATTAGAAATAGAATCTAATCTATGATCAATAAAATCGTAGGAAGCTTGAGCTTTTTCTATCGATTTATCAATATAAAAATCACTCAACGATTGATAAAGGTTTTCGCATAGTTTTTTAGTAAACTCCTCATTATTAGATGAGGTTGTCAATATAAAGATATTTGTAGGGGAGACAGAAATTTTAAAGTGCTCTGATTTCAATTTATTAACTACAAAATTCAACATGGAGTTTTGCTTTCTGGAGAATGAATCCAGCGGTGTATTTCCAAGAAAAAAGGAAGTATCAATTTCATAATTTTCCTGAATTAATCTCAGATAATGATTAGCCAAATAATCACTAGTATCACTTATTTCGACTTCTCTAAAAATAGCTCGCGATAAAACCAGACGAGTTGAAGACAGTTCTATAATTCTCTTGGGACTGAGTTTACCTTTTACAACACTCCCCTGCCCACCTAAGAGCCCTAAATCTTCCAACACATTCCCTCCTCCAGACACATCACTATCCTGACTTATCATAAAAGTTAAGGACGCTGAATAGGTGGTTTCAACATCTTTGTACATCATTTTTAGCACCAAATATCCAAGCAGGCCTAATATTGGCAAAATCCATATAAACCGTGGGATTAGGCTAATAACATCTCTAAAAACCTTTACTCCCTGAATAACAGATGGATCAAGCTTTAATTCATTATTGTTCTCGTTATTTGTCAAGTGTCAATATTGATTAATCCAAGGATTTTATCAAAAGAAATAAAGTAACCGCCGATGTTGTCGTTGCTAAGAAACTTTGCGTAAATTTTAAAGGATCAAACTCCCCAGTCCGTTGTTTTCTTTCTCTTTTTTCTCTCTTAGGAGGCTTTGGCGGAACATAGATACTAGATCCCTTATCTACCCTTGGATAAAACTTCGCTCCCCAAAAAGTTTTTGTTCCTCGCACCAATCCTCCTGAATGTACAACATAAGTATCTCTCTTTTTAGCCCCTTTTGCAAAACCTGTCCCATAATTTCTTATGTAAAAGCGAGCCCTCTTATTATTAGTATAAGGTGCATTAATAGTGCTATCCCTATCGGTATATGGATAGCGGATTTTTCCAGCAATAGTTACTAAATCTTTAGTTCTCGGAACATTTATCCTATCTCCTTCCTTTAAAACATAATTGTACTTCGAATGATTTCTTCTAAGCGCCTTTTCTAAATTCATCACTACCTTACCATAGTTCTCTTCCTCTCGAAATAAAGTTGTCCCTCTGGCAAACGAATACTCTGTAAGTCCTCCGGCTCTTTCTATTAAAGAACTGAGCGTTTCATTTTTATTTTGCAGCGGATATACTCCGGGATATTGTACTTCCCCATAGATATATACCTTTTCTTGCAAATCAAAGCCGGGTGCAGCGCGCACATAAATCTGATCAAAAGGTTGCAATTTATATGCATTTGCCAATGAATCAGTTGCAATATCGACACCAACAGAAACTGTCTCAATTACAGTACTTAATGGAATATCGTTGGTAACTGCTTCAACAAAATCTTCAATCCTGGCAATTTCAATTCTATTATTTGCAGATATAAACTTAAAACCACCCGAAAGCATTAAGGCGTCCGCTAATGTCATTCCGAAAGTAAAGTCAAAAACATCGGGTTTTTTCACTTCTCCATTTACTTCAACTAAATAACTTTCCAAAAACTCTGTTTTAGAAAAAATCTTTACGATATCCCTTCTCTCTAAATAAACAGTATCTAAATTGGCAAAGTTGTTAGAAGGGTCAAGTGGAATGGGAATAATTCTTCTATTCAATTCATCTTTTTCTCTAAAAATATAAGCTCTATCTAAGTAAACAGATTCATTCAAACCTCCAGCCAACAAGATAAGATCTCTCAATGAAAGCTCTCTCCACAATTCAAATATTCCTGGATGCCTTACAGCTCCCTGTATTTCTACTCTACTTTCATTTAAGAAAGTAAGATTGGAAAGTACCTCCACCTGATCATTTTCAAGAATCTTAATAGTATCTAAGGCCCCCATATTATTGGAAGTATCCAACATCACTGTTAAATAAGATGTTCTTTTATCATAAGGGTTCGTACGAGTAATAAAAGCTCGCGATTGATATGCATGTTGCTCCAAGCCACCAGCGAGAAGGATAATATCTCTCAATGTCATTCCTTCTTGCAATTCAAAGGAACGCGGATTTCGTACGGCTCCAGAAATACTAACATTAAATTTATCGTAGAAATAGGTTTTAGAAAAAATTTCTATATGGTCTCTTTCTTTGAGTGCCATATTCTGATCCGAAGAAGGGTTTTCTAATACTTCTGCTAGGTTCAGCTTAAAGGTTTTCTTTGTGAAATCCCCAAAAGTTCTAGTTAAATAAGCTTCCTCCAGATAAACATCATCTTTAAAGCCTGCTGCATTCTCAATTAGCTTCAACACTGTTAGCCCCTCACTAAAGACATATCTTCCCGGAATATTAACTGCCCCTTCTATATTCACATAATTCTTAAGTAGTTCAGGTACTTTTCTTACATAAATTTCATCTCCATCAAATAATTGAAAGTTTTGTCCATTTCTTTTCTCAAGATCAATATCTATAAGATATATCTTATTATTTAGATACCTCTTAATCTGAATATTTCTAGTGTAAGCAGCAGGTGTAAATCCTGCTGAATATTTTAAAAGTTCATTCAATCCCTCGTTTTCTAACAACTCAAATTTTCCGGGTCGTTTTATTTCTCCAGATATTTCAATTGTCTTTTGTGCTCTGGGAACATAGATGTAGTCGTTATTTTCTAGAAATACGCCTTCTTGTTTTTCAGGTTCAAACATAAATTTGTATAAATCAAATCTTTGCACTACATCATTGCCTCTCTTAATTTGAATATTTCTTATTGAACCAATTTCGTTAGGGCCTCCTACAAAAGACAAAATATTAAAGGCTGTATTTATTGCAGGTACGGTAAAAGAACCCGGATTGAAAACCTCCCCCACCACATTGACCGTTATAACCCTTGAATAATTTAAAGTGATATCCAACTGAGAGTTTCTTAAATTATATGCCTGTCCAAACCTTTGACGAATTACCTCCTTTGCATTTTTATAGGTCAATCCTTTAATATAGATGCGACCAACCAGTCTTGGTTGAATATATCCTTTCTCATCAACTGTAAAAACTTCATTATAATCTGCATACCCCCAAACGACAATATTCAGTTCATCTCCAGATCCAATAACATAATTTTCAGGTGGTTTTATATCCAACGCACTATTAAACAACTTAATTTCACGATTTTGCAGAAAGTCAAAACCGAAAACTTCTACCTTTTGAACATTTTGTCTTAGCTCTTCACTAGCAGTTTCAATTAGTTTTTCAATTTTTTGACTGGCATCTTGAACCTGATCAAGTACTTTATCTGAAAACTCTTGTTTTTCTTGAGTATTAATATCTTCTCCAGGACGATTAGGCGTTTCTTCTCCTGCAATATCCCTTGCTCTTTGAATAACATCATCTATTCTACCTTCGTCTAACTCACGTACATCAACGCCAATTGTATCTTCGACAGCTTTAATTATTTCACGTGAACTGAGATTGGGAGGAACAGAAAAAGACCCTAATCGAATGGTCTCGTTGGACTGTGAAAATGAAAAGGACCATTCACACAATAAAATTGCCATTAAAAAAAGAGTCCTTTGTATTTTAAGTTTAGTACTCATTTAAGTGCAAAGTTAACAATTATCGGTTAACATATTGATCTTCATAGTATTTAAGATAATCGCCACTTATAACATTATTTAACCAGTTTTCGTTTGCAAGATACCAATCGATAGTTTTATCAATACCAACCTCAAATGTCAAAGAAGGCTTCCATCCTAGTTCAGTATTTATTTTCGATGCATCTATCGCATATCTTTTATCATGTCCAGGTCGATCTTTTACATAAGTAATAAGCGATTCTGAAGCCCCCTCTGTTCTACCTAATTTTTTATCCATTAACTGGCAAAGTAGCTTAATAAGGTCAATGTTTTGCCATTCATTAAAACCGCCAATATTATAAGTCTCTCCCAACCTACCTTTATGGTAAATTAAATCAATTGCTACTGCATGATCCTCTACCCAAAGCCAATCTCTTGTATATTTACCATCTCCATATACAGGTAAAGCTTTCTCTTTTTTAACATTATTGATGAACAATGGGATCAATTTCTCTGGAAATTGATAAGGACCATAGTTATTTGAACAGTTTGACAATTTAACGGGAAAGTCATATGTGTTATGGTATGCCCTAACAAAGTGATCGGAACTTGCTTTTGAGGCAGAATATGGGGATTTAGGATCATAACTCGTTTCTTCGGTAAATAGTCCTGTACTTCCTAGACTTCCATAAACCTCATCTGTAGAAACGTGATAAAATACCTTGTCAGAAAAATCTTTCCAAACATTTCGAGCAGTATTTAACAAGTTAACCGTTCCTACAACATTGGTATAGATAAATGCCAAAGGATCCTTTATTGACCTGTCTACATGTGATTCAGCTGCCAAATGTATAACTCCATCAAACTTATACTTTTCAAAAAGTTTTTGAATATATCCCGCGTCAACAATATCACCCTTCTCAAAAATATAATTTGGGGCATCTTCTACATCTTTTAAATTAAGTAAATTGCCCGCATAAGTTAGTTTATCCAAGTTTACGATAGTGTAATTCGGATATTTATTTACAAATCTTCTAACGACATGAGATCCTATAAAACCAGCACCTCCAGTTACTAAAATTATCTTATTCAAACTCAAAATTTATAATGTCCAATTTTCAATCCTTGAAAACTTATCCTTGAAAATATTCTTTAAATCAACAAGTATACCATCCTTGGTTAAAATGCTTTCAAAATATGCCTCATCTAATTCTTTATATTCATCATGACTAACTGCAACAATCACTCCATCATAATTAGCCCCTATATTGTCTGCCAAAGTAATATTGTATTCGTGCTCTACCTCCTCTTTTGAAGCATGAGGATCAACAATATCTACTTTTACAGAATAATCTTTAAGCTCCTTATATAAATCAAACACTTTTGAATTTCTGATATCGCTCACATTCTCCTTAAATGTAGCGCCCATAATTAGGACCTTACAATCCGAAACATTTTTTTCTTTGTTTAATAAATTTTGAACTAATTTCTTAGCAACATAACCAGACATCCCATCATTAATTCTTCTACCACTTAAGATAATGCGGGGTTCATACCCAAGTTCCATAGATTTGTAGGTCAAATAATATGGATCAACCCCTATACAATGCCCCCCTACTAAACCTGGAAAAAACTTAAGGAAATTCCATTTTGTACCAGCAGCTTCTAAAACATCAAAAGTATTAATTCCAATTAAGCTAAAAATTTGTGAAAGCTCATTCATCAATGCAATGTTTAAATCACGTTGAGTATTTTCAATAACTTTGGCAGCTTCTGCCACCTTTATTGATGAAGCCTTATAGACCCCTGGATCAATTATAGCATTATAAATTTCTGCTATCAACTCAAGCGACTCTTCGTCGCATCCAGATACAATTTTTGTCACTTTTGTTAAAGTATGTTTAGTATCTCCAGGATTTATTCTTTCTGGAGAGTAACCTACTTTAAAATCCTCTTTAAATCTTAAACCAGAAACTTCTTCAATTACAGGGACACAATCATCTTCTGTACATCCGGGATATACGGTCGATTCATAAACGACATAATCCCCTTTTGAAATCACCTTCCCTAAAGTAGTACTTGCTTTTTGTAACGGTGTTAAATTGGGCACTTTATGCTCATCTACCGGAGTAGGAACTGCAACAATATAAAAGGAAACATCTTTTAAATCTTCTAAGTCGCTGGTAAACAAGATATCTGCATTTTCAAAAGCCTTACTAGAAAGTTCCTTACTTGGATCAATGGCTTTCCTCATTAACTCCACCCTTTCTTGACTGATATCAAAACCTACAACTTTAAATTTTTTAGCTAGTTCTAGTGCAATTGGTAATCCAACGTATCCTAACCCTAATACTCCTATCTTTTTTTGCTTATCAATGTAAGACTTGAATGCTGCTGACTCTCCCACCTAAATTCTATTTATAATTAATCGACTGCAAAGATAAGTTAGTAGGGCAAATATTTGTATAAACTTCTTTTATTGTTTATTTAACCGTGATTATCAATAACTAATGGTTAAACAATATCAAATTTATTTAGGACAATAGGCTTATTTTTTCGTTAATCTGCAATCTTGAGTTTAATTATTTCAAAAAAACGCTGAGCAATTTCTTCTTTTTCATGCCAATTAAACTTAGGGGCAATCTTATCATTAATAAAATCCAATGCATCGTGCATATGTTCCATATTATCTAATTTCGACATTGTTTCTTCGTAAGACTTATTATCTCCTTCAAATAGAACATTTACGTAAGATATTCGATCATTTAATGTTATTCCTGTTCTAATGTCATTATGGCGAACTGAATTAAGACTGGCGACATCCTCTTTTTCTTCTCTAAATTTATCATTTAAAGAGATCGGTTCTTCTTTTGAAATGGACTGCTCCGAACTTTCTTCTGCTTTTCTATTTTGCTCTTTTATATCACTTGATGGGTTTCCTTTTTGTTTTTTAGCCTCGTCTAACGTATCCGTTTTTTGAATATTTAAGGTTTTCTTTGAAACATCACCTGTAGTTTCTTCTAGATTATTACTTTTTTCTGGTAATTCTTCCTTTTTAATGGTTGTATTAGGTAGCTCATCCCCTGATGACAGTGAGATGTATGATTCAAAAATCTTTTTTGCATAATCCTTTGCTAATTCAAGCTCTAGATAAGACAGCGGCTTTCCAGATTTTAACAGGGAATTATTTAAAGTTCTAAGCTTTTCTAAAATTTCGTTGATATCAGCTAATTGATCTTGTAAACCCATTTTATAAGATGTTTCTTTTAAATTCAGAGCGCCAAAATTAATATAACTTATGTATATTTTATTAATCTTGTGTAGATTGGAATTTAATCTAAAATATTAATAATACATATGTTTGTTGAATCACATTTAGGAAATAGAGAATATGGATGGATAGAGGTTATTTGTGGCTCTATGTTTAGTGGAAAAACGGAAGAACTAATTAGAAGGCTTAAAAGAGCAAAAATCGCCAATCTTGAAGTTGAGATATTTAAGCCTATGATTGACGATCGATACGACGAAAAAAGAGTAGTCTCTCATGATGATAATTTTATACATTCCACACCTGTTAAAAAAGCTTCTGAAATAATTAGTCTGTCCCAATCGGTGGAAGTAATTGGGATTGATGAAGCACAATTTTTTGATGATGATTTACCTGACGTATGCAATATTTTGGCTAATAGAGGGGCCAGAGTAATTGTTGCTGGCCTTGATATGGATTTCGCCGGAAAACCGTTTGGACCAATGCCTAATTTACTTGCTATTGCAGAGTATGTTACAAAAGTACATGCCATTTGTACTAAAACAGGGGGCTTAGCCAACTATTCACTTAGATTAAAAGCTGATGACGATGAACTAGTTAAACTTGGAGAAAAAGATGTCTATGAGCCTGTTTCTCGAAAAGTTTTTTGGAAGGAGATGAGAAAAAGAAAATAGAATACTAAAGGTGCTTTTCTGCATGATAAGAAGAACGAACTAATGGCCCACTTTCTACAATTTCAAATCCTTTGTCTAGCCCAATTGCTTCATATCTATTAAACTGCTCGGGAGTTATATATTCAATAACTGGCAAGTGTTTTTTTGTAGGTTGCAAATATTGACCAAGTGTTAAAACATCCACTCCTTGTTCAATTAAATCATCCATTGCACTGAAAATCTCTGCTTCTTTTTCACCAAGCCCGAGCATAATGCCTGTTTTCGTTCTTTTCCCAAAATCCTTGGTTCGTTTCAACTGTTCAAGGCTTCTACTATATTTTGCCTGTGGTCTTACCTTTTTATAAAGTCGTTCTACGGTTTCCATGTTATGAGATACTACTTCCTGCCCGGCACTAATCATCATTTCTAGTGCATCCCAATCACCTTTTACATCTGGAATTAAGGTTTCAATAGTTGTTTTAGGGGAAATTTCTTTAATTCTTTTTACGGTAGCGTACCAGATGCTTGCTCCTTTATCATTCAACTCATCTCTGTTAACAGAAGTAACCACAGCATGTTTTACCTGCATTAATTGAACCGCTTCTGCAACTTTATCAGGCTCTTCTTCATCAACGGTATAGGGTCTGCCAGTATTAACTGAACAAAATCCACATGACCTAGTACAAACATTTCCTAAGATCATAAATGTTGCGGTTCCCGCTCCCCAACATTCTCCCATATTGGGACAATTACCACTTTCACATATAGTGTGTAATTTGTATTTATCAACTAATCCTCGGACCTTTTTATAGTTTTCTCCAATTGGCAATTTAACACGTAACCATTTAGGTTTATGACTCCTTTGATCTTTATTTAATATCACAGAATTATCACTCATTTTTTCAGCCTCCATCATTTAAACTTCCGTTTTCCTAGTTGCATTGCAATGTAAACATTCGGAAAATAAAATCGATTATTATTTATAGATTCTCCAGTAAACCTATTTCTATCAACCAAAATAGGGACTTCTTTATAAAACATATCCAAACTTGCTCCTACTTCAACAGCTTTTATAAAATCATCTTTATTGGACCAATCAAACTGAAAAGCCAACTTAACATGTACTCCTGGATAGGCTCCCAATCTACTCCACCCCTCCCCAAATCCTGCATATCCAATATATGGTCCGGTCAAAAACCCATTTCCTAAATCATTTTCGTCATATCCTACCGCTTGTGACTCAATACACGAATTATTTTCACCCGTTTCAGTACATACCTCCATAAAATATCCCTTTGTAATACCTAAACTTGGCCCCACTGCATACAACAAATTGATCATTACTCCATTTCTCTTTGCCTGTTCTGCGAGCATGTATTTATTACCATACAAAAAATGAAATGCAAAAAAATGATTTTGCTTTCCATAAACAAAAGGCCTATTTCCAAACTCTCGAGGTCTTCTATCTTTTTTTTCTTTCGGGCTTTTATATTCAGCAATTTCAAACTGAAAAATTCTTCTTTTTTTAAGATTTAATATTTGCGCATATTCAAAGCCGACAGACCAACCATCTGTTCTCCATTTCATCAATGCAGACCATGAATAATCATAAGAGAACCCTTCCCCTTCATTATCGTAATATAACTCTTGAGCATTGATACTTAAACACCCCAAAACACAAAATGTAAAAACAATTAATCTAAACATCTATTATATTACGCTAATCGCTTGATTTTAGTTTAATTTTTGAATTTATATTCCTAAATTTCAATCACATATCAAACAGCAATTTAATATGCTGAATGAGTTCTTTAAATCAAAGGTAGTTAGTTTTTTAAACTGTTATATTCGAAGTAATAAATTTTTATGGCAACATCAAAAGTAATATACAAGGGAAACTTGCGGACAGAATGTACGCATATTAAATCAGGCACCGTAATCATTACAGATGCCCCTACCGATAACCATGGAAAAGGAGAAGCTTTTTCTCCAACAGATACTGTTGCCACCGCATTAGCATCATGTATGTTAACAATTATGGGAATTAAAGCCAGTTCGATGGATATAGATATATCTGGAACTACCGCAATTGTGACTAAAATAATGGATTCAAATCCTAGAAGAATAAAAACAATTAAAGTTGAAATCACTGTTCCTAAAGAAGACTTATCAGATAAAGATCAGAAGATTCTGACATCTGCAGCTTTAAATTGTCCTGTATCCAAAAGCTTACATCCCGATTTATTTCAAAATATAAGCATAGCTTATAAACTCACGTAGAGGAGCTTTTACGATACCAAATGTTCCATTTGAGTAGGATTTATAGCTGTATGCGAAGCATTGTAGATCGCTTTTCCATCCTTAACTATAATTAATTGGGGTGATTCGTGTTTTATATTAAATGTATCAGCAACAAAATTTGAAAGCTCCCTAAAGCCTAATAAATCCAGATAATAAATAGGAAAATTATGAATTTCTGGATTCCAGGTTGATTCAACCCTTGACTTTACCATACTGCTAATAGAACACCTTGTACTATGTTTAAAAATAGCAAATGCTCCTTGTTCTTTTATAAGCGCTTCTAACTGCTCTTTACTATCTAAAATTTCCCAATCCATGAACTTCTAACAAACCTCTTCCATTTGAAGTTCCTCCAGATGCCCAAAATTATTTGGACAGCCTTCTCTATGGCACGAAGTAGAACTAATAGTAAGTGTAACCAATATTCCTAATAGGGCCAAAACTTTCTTTGCTTTATTCATTTTATAACTATTGATTGAATTATACCAATAACGCAAAAATATATAATTATTATTGTATTCGAATGCCAAGTTATCATTTTATAGCCATTGGTGGTGCAATTATGCATCAATTAGCCATTCAATTAAAAAAGGATGGATGCCATGTATCAGGGTCTGACGATGCCATTTACGATCCTGCATTAACAAATCTTAAAAAAGAATCTATACTTCCCAAAAACTTCGGATGGGATGCCAATAAAATAAGTAGTGAAATAGATGCGGTCATACTTGGCATGCATGCAAAAAAAGATAATCCAGAACTTTTAAAGGCTCAAAAGCTAAATATTCCAATTTATTCTTTTCCAGAATTTATAGCTCAAAGAAGTAAAAACAAAAAAAGAATTGTTGTCGCAGGCAGTCATGGCAAAACAACCACCACCTCAATGATCATGCATGCTTTAAAAGAAAATGGCTTTGATTTCGATTACTTGGTGGGTGCCAAAATTAGTGGGTTCGATTCTTCTGTTAAGATTACTTCTGAGGCGCTAATTATTATAATTGAAGGTGACGAATATTTATCTTCTGCTATCGATAAAAGGTCAAAATTTCTTCATTACGAGCCAGATATAGCAGTTATTACAGGAATTGCTTGGGATCATATAAATGTTTTCCCCACCTATGAATCGTACTTAAAGACTTTTAAAACCTTTATTACATCTATAGGCAATGGTATGCTCATTCATTCAAAAAATGATGCTGAGCTTTCTAAACTTATAAATCAATCACCTTTAAAAAATAAGATTGCATATGATAAAATTGAAGCCATAAAAAATAAACTTGATTTATTAGAAGTCTCTATAAACCAACAATCATATGCATTAAAAACTTTTGGTACTCACAATTTAGAAAACATGGCAGCAGCCAAAGAAGTTTGTAACCTTTTAGGAATTTCTTCCAACGCTTTTTTCAATTCTATGTCCAGTTATCAAAATCCTGATAAGCGACTAAATTTAATTCACAAAACCAATAAGCAATTGGTATTTAGAGATTTTGCCCATGCCCCATCAAAGGTTAAAGCCACCGTTAAAGCAGTAGTTAATCATTTTAATAACAAGAAAGTTATCGCAATTTTTGAATTGCACACTTTTAGCAGTCTTGACAAGTCATTTTTAAAACACTACGCAAATAGTCTCTCTTTAGCAGATATGAGTATTGTTTTTATAGATCAGAATAATCCAAAAATTCAACATAAATCTATTTCCAAACAAGAAATATTTGAAGCTTTTAACGATGACAAGTTATTAGTTATAGATCATAAGGAGTATCTGAAAGAACTACTGCGCGCAAAAGAAGATGACAGCCATGTGATTTTATTGATGAGTTCAGGAAATTTTGGAGGATTAAACCTCTTAAGTTGTTTTGAAGAGCAGACATAATAAATATTGTGATTAACAAAATCCATATTTTTTAATTCAACTGACAAAGTATTTGTAATTTGCAGACATAATTAATCCAATAGTGAGCGACTGTTTAATTATCATCCCGACCTATAATGAAAAGGAAAATATCTCCAAGATACTCCATTACACTTTAGACCTTTCCGAACGCTTTAATATTTTAATTGTAGATGATGGGTCTCCAGATGGAACTGCTGAAATTGTAAAAAAACTAATTTCCGATAAATTTACTGATAGACTTTTTATAGAAGAACGTTCTGGAAAATTGGGTTTAGGCACAGCATATATTCATGGATTTAAATGGGCGCTTTCTAAAAACTATAATTATATCTTCGAAATGGACGCTGATTTTTCACACAATCCTGATGATCTATTAAGATTGTTGGATGCATGTGAAAATAAAGGAGGCGATATGTCTGTTGGTTCTCGATATGTGAAAGGTGGGAAAGTAAAGGATTGGCCTTTTGAAAGACTTCTTATGTCGTTTGGCGCTTCATTATATGTAAGATTAGTAACATGGATGCCTGTAAGAGATTCAACTGCTGGATTTGTATGTTACACCAAAAGGGCCTTACAAAGTATAGATCTTGACGCTATACACTTTGTTGGCTACGCTTTTCAAATTGAAATGAAATATTCTATTTGGAGAGCAGGGAACAAAATTGTTGAGGTACCTATTACATTTAAAGATCGTGAAGTTGGTGTTTCCAAAATGAATATCTCTATTTTTCAAGAAGCATTTTTAGGGGTTTTATCCTTACGTTTTAGAAATATGTTTAAACCCAAAAAGACACTCCCTCCTAAATCCTAACTGAAATTTTGGCAATTAATTTCTTCCAAAAGAAAGCTTAAAGACATTTATTCCTGCAAAACTGTCATTGTTTGGCTTTGGCATAAGAAATGCATATGTTTGCGCGAATTTTATTTCATAAAATAAAACAAAGTAAAAGATGGCTAAAAAAATTAAGCTTAACATTAAACCATTGGCAGATAGAGTTGTAGTAAAACCTGCTGATGCTGAACAAAAAACAGCTTCTGGAATTATCATTCCTGATACTGCAAAAGAAAAACCACAAAAAGGCATTATCGTTGCTGTTGGTCCAGGAAAAGCTGATGAACCAATTACTGTAAAGGAAGGTGATACTGTTTTATATGGTAAATATGCAGGCACAGAGCTTTCTTTAGTAGAAGGAGATTTTCTAATCATGAGAGAATCTGATATTCTCGCAATCGTTTAAAATTATCAACCAGAAAATAAAATAATTACAAAATGGCAAAAATTATTAATTACGGAACAGATGCAAGAGAGAAGCTAAAAGCTGGTGTCGATGCGTTGGCAAATGCTGTAAAGGTAACATTAGGCCCTAAAGGGAGAAACGTTGTTATAGATAAAAAATTTGGAGCGCCACAAGTTACTAAAGATGGCGTTACAGTAGCAAAAGAAATCGAACTGGAAGACCCTATGGAAAATATGGGCGCTCAAATGGTAAAAGAAGTTGCTTCTAAAACAAATGATGTTGCCGGTGATGGTACAACAACCGCAACGGTCTTAGCTCAAGCTATTGTAGGCCCAGGATTAAAAGCTATCAACAGTGGCGCAAATCCAATGGATTTAAAAAGAGGCATAGACAAAGCAGTTAGTGCTGTTGTAGCCGCATTAAGAAAGCAATCTAAAGTAGTTGGAAAAGATTTTAGTAAAATTCAACAGGTAGCAGCGATCTCGGCTAACAATGACAATGAAATTGGAGATATGATTGCTAATGCTATGGAGAAAGTAGGTACCGCAGGAGTTATTACTGTAGAGGAAGCTAAAGGAACAGAAACTTATGTGGACGTAGTAGAAGGAATGCAATTTGATAGAGGTTATTTATCTCCATACTTTGTTACTAATGCAGAAAAGATGGAGGCTGAACTTGAATCTCCTTATATTTTAATCTTCGATAAGAAGATATCAAATATGAAAGATTTACTTCCAATTTTAGAAAAAGCTGTACAAACGGGAAAACCACTATTAATCATTGCTGAAGATGTAGAAAGTGAAGCTTTGGCTACTTTAGTAGTAAATAGGTTAAGAGGTTCCCTAAAAATAGCCGCAGTTAAAGCTCCTGGTTTTGGAGACAGAAGAAAAGCGATGTTACAAGATATTGCTATTCTAACTGGTGGGGAGGTGATCTCTGAAGAATTAGGATATAAATTGGAAGATGCTCAGCTTGATCAATTAGGTGTTGCGGAAAAAGTTGTTATAGATAAAGACAATACTACCATTGTAAATGGTACTGGAAAGAAAACAGATATCAAAGCAAGGGTAAATCAAATCAAAGCCCAAATTGAAACGACTACTTCTGATTATGACAAAGAAAAACTTCAAGAGCGGTTGGCAAAACTAAGTGGTGGAGTTGCTGTTGTTTATGTAGGAGCTCCTACTGAAGTAGAGATGAAAGAGAAGAAAGATAGAGTTGATGATGCGCTACATGCAACTAGAGCTGCTGTTGAAGAAGGAATCATACCAGGTGGTGGATCAGCTTTAATAAAAACAATTCCATCTCTTAAAAAAGTAGAAGCGTTGAATGATGATGAGCAAGCGGGAATTGATATTATAAGAAAATCAATTGAAGCACCTTTAAGACAAATTGTTGAGAACGCAGGGCTAGAGGGCTCTATTATTGTTCACAATGTTAAATCCGAGAAAAAAGAAATCGGGTTTAATGCTAGAACAGAAAAATATGAAGACCTTTTGAAAGCAGGTGTTATTGATCCAACAAAAGTAACAAGGGTAGCACTTGAAAATGCGGCATCAATTGCAAGCATGGTACTTACAACAGAAGCTGCAGTTGCCGATAAAGAAGAGGAAGCGGCTCCTGCTATGCCTCCAATGGGAGGTGGCGGAATGCCAGGAATGATGTAAAATCATCACCTTATTAAAAAAAAGCCGAGTATAAATTTACTCGGCTTTTTTTATGGAATTTTCTTAAAAGAACATCTATATAATATGACTACTAAAAAAAGTATTATTCTAACACCATTGCTTCACAGAAATAAAAAGCAAATAAAAATTCATTTTGATTATGATTTTGAGATTAAAGAGCATATCAAAAAGATGGATGGAGTTAGATGGAGCAAAACGCATAATGGGTTTTATATTCAACACACTAAAGAAAATCTAAGTAGGATATTTACACATCTAAGAGGGACTAATTTATGGGTAGATTATTCAGCATTTAAATCAATGAACGATGCTCAAACTAAGCATAAGGGTAAGCTACTTCAAAATAACCAAGTAAGTAGGAAGAAAAAGATTGAAAAGCCAAATGCTAAAAGTCTAAAGGCAATTAAAGATTTTACTAACTGGATGCTCCAAAAAAGATATAGCAGTTCTACCATTAGAACATATGAGAGTATGCTATTTACTTTTTTTGGTTATTATCCATTAAAAACCCCTAATCAGATAACACCTCACGATGCTATAAACTTCAACGATAATTTTGTGATTAAGCATAACTATTCTTTCAAATACCAACACCAAATGATTAACGCATTAAAGCTCTTCTTAAAATATCTAAATTTATCAACAGAAGATTACGATAATCTTGCAAGACCTAGAAAAATCAGAAAATTACCAGTTATTCTTTCAAAAGATGAGGTTAAAAAAATTATTGATTCTATAGCAAACATAAAACACAAGATGCTTATTTCGCTAATTTATGCTTCCGGCTTAAGAATTGGAGAAGCGCTTAATTTAAAACTCACCGATATAGATGCTGAGAATATGTTTATCCATATTAAACAGGGTAAAGGCCGAAAAGACAGAATAGTTGGCCTATCTAAAAAACTACTTCCAAAGCTTAGAGCATATTATAGACTATATGAACCAAAAGTTTATTTATTTAATGGGCAAAATGGAGGTAAATATAGTAGTACAAGTGCTCAAAATATTTTAAAGAAAGCAGTACAAAAAGCAAAAATTAATAAACCAATTACTTTGCATACTTTAAGGCACTGCTACGCTACTCATTTATTAGAATCTGGCACAGATATTCGTTATATTCAAACCTTATTAGGTCATAAAAGTCCAAATACAACCATGATATATACACATGTAAGCAAGCAAAATCTACTTAATATTAAAAACCCATTTGATGAGTTATAAAAATGATTTTCTAAAAAAAATGTCTAAATCACTATCAATCTATATATTAGCAATATTTTTGTTGACTAAAACACAACAAACCTGTTGATAGAAACAAGTTGGCATTAATGCCGCTGCCGATGTGTTAAATTGTTCACACTTTTACAGATAGAATTTGGTGTTTTGCCCTGTTGGAACTTGAAGTGCTCAAGTCGCTCGGGCGAGCCGTTGAAAGCTTGCTTTCAAAACGCTTGCGCGTTTTAGCGACTAGAAGCTAACTTTTTCCGGTTAAAATATATATACCTTTTCCCTTTCTGCAGTTATTTCGTTCCATTTATTGGACAAAACTGTCCAATAAATCTATCTGCCGAAAAAATAACGACGTTTATAAGGCTTGATAAAACTTCATTATTTTTACTAAAAGTGAGGAACAAGTTTCATTAATATCGATCAACGCCACTACGTGCATAAATATGCACTAAAGCCAACAGCAACTATAGCGCATACCTTAACTCCTAGTTTCAGTTCTTCCATTTTTGTATATTGTACTTTAAACTCAAAACAAAGAATTAAGGTACGCTCAATAGTTGCGCACCGTTATGTGCAAGTAAGGTATGGATAATTTTTTGCAGCATAAATTTTCTGTTTTACTTTCGTTTTAACATTGCCCCGCACCTAGTCTTTCCTTTAATAATATCAAGACATCCCCCGCCCTATCTATCTTACGCTCGATTTTGGTGCTTAATGTTTGGCTCGTGGGCTGACATTCCCTTCGGGTTTGCCGCCATAGGCTCTGTTTAGTTTCGTAATTTCTAAATACTGCCTACTAGATAATAAAAGTTCAACCGTAGGTTTTGCTTGCAAGAATTGAAGCACAATAAGCAAGTTCCCTGCTTTTAGCCAAAGAAATAGTTTCGATTAAAATGTTGTGGTTTTTCGATCTTCATCGCTCTGCCAAAATTTGCGCCTCTTCCCTACTTCATCAAATAAAATTTAAACTCGCCAAACACTTATTGAAAATTGTGCTACGCTGCTACCTGGATTAAAAAACCAGCACATAACATAGGCTAAAAATCAGGCTTCTTTAATTTTTTATTTCTATTTTACAGTATGGTTGGGCATCCGTGCCGGCCGAATGAACAACAGTCCATTCAACCGCCCGTATTCTTAGCCTTTGAACGTTGTGCATAATACGCGAGAAAGTGAAGTTTTGGATTTATCTTGAGAGAGATTTAATTGACTTACAGCCTGAATTTGAAAAAATATTCAGAGTAAATAACCTATATCGTGACTACGAAAATGTTTGGGAATGGATTGAATCCAGCGACCGAAAGTCAAATCTCTACTTGAATATTAGTCGACCACACGACTGGGAAAAGGGAGAATATAAAAAACCTATAATGATAATAGTGGAATCCAATAATGGAATCGAATTAAATGAATCAGAAATAGCCTTAAGGATAAAGAAACAATTTAATTGTGATGTATTTGCTGGAAAAATATATACTGACCAAAATGATAACCCAGTAATTGAAGAAAAAAGAAAATATTAAATGGGATATACATTAAAAGCATATATAGGAAAGAAAGAAAGAAAATCTGATTCCTATTCTTGAAAAATATAGTGCATCACAAAAAGTGGATTTGAACAAAGGTTTTTCAATGATTTTAATGAAAGATGAGTTATTTGATGAAATCAATCAAATGGAACGTTCTTCTGGAATTTCAACATTTGAATTTCTGAATGAAAATATAGAACGAAAAACTATTGAAATAATTGGAACGAATGAATTAGCTTATATAGAATCTGATTTTTTTGGTGGACAAGGCGGACATATTGGAATTTTATGGAGAGATGGTAAACGCGCTGTTTTGACTGACTTTGATAAAAGTTCTATGAATAAAATTCTTAAAGAAATTGGTGTTAATCGGACTTTGTTAAAGGATGAATTTGAAATAGTCGGACTTGGAAAAAATCGACATCCAGAAGATTGGATAGAATAAAAAAAGTACTATGCACAACATTGTATATAGCTCATAGCTGGGAAAGTGCTTAATCAAAGGCTTGGGCATATTTGCTATGACCGCCAAATTTTTAATTTGGCTATATTTATAAGAGAAAGATAAACATAGAAATCAAAAATTTGGCTCAAGGCTAAACCGAAAAGATATTACCTTTTTACACGCTACGAGCCATATACGTGACCGTTATGTGCAAGTAAGGTATGGATAGGTTTTTGCAGCATAAATTTCCTTTTTTTACTTTCGTTTTAACATTGCCCCGCTCCTAGTCTTTCCTTTAATAATATATGGACACTTCCCGCTCTATCTATCTTACGCTCGATTTTAGTGCTTAATGTTTGGCTCGTGGGCTGACATTCCCTTCGGGTCAACTACCATGGGCTCTTTTAGTTTCGTAATTGCTAAATACTTCCTACTAGATAATAATAGTTCAACTATAGGTAGTGCTTGTCAAAATTGAAATATAGTAATCAGATTCTCTGCTTTTAGCTAAAGAAAAAGTTTCGATTTAATGGTTGCGGTTTTTCGATCTTCATCACTCTGCCAAAACTTGCTCCTCTTCCCTACTTCATCAAATAAAATTTAAACTCGCCAAACATTTATTGAAAATTGTGCTACGCCGCTACCTGGATTAAAAACCAGCACATAACATAGGCTAAAAATCAGGCTCCTTTAAGTTTTTATTCATATTTTACAGCATGGTTGGGCATTCGTGCCGGCCGACGGGACAAGTCCACGTCAACCGCCCGAATTCTTAGCCTTTGAACGTTGGCATTAATGCCGCTGCCGATGTGTTAAATTGTTCACACTTTTACAGATAGAATTTGGTGTTTTGCCCTGTTGGAACTTGAAGTGCTCAAGTCGCTCGGGCGAGCCGTTGAAAGCTTGCTTTCAAAACGCTTGCGCGTTTTAGCGACTAGAAGCTAACTTTTTCCGGTTAAAATATATATACCTTTTCCCTTTCTGCAGTTATTTCGTTCCATTTATTGGACAAAACTGTCCAATAAATCTATCTGCCGAAAAAATAACGACGTTTATAAGGCTTGATAAAACTTCATTATTTTTACTAAAAGTGAGGAACAAGTTTCATTAATATCGATCAACGCCACTACGTGCATAAATATGCACTAAAGCCAACAGCAACTATAGCGCATACCTTAACTCCTAGTTTCAGTTCTTCCATTTTTGTATATTGTACTTTAAACTCAAAACAAAGAATTAAGGTACGCTCAATAGTTGCGCACCGTTAGCATACATGTTGAAATAAAACTAAAATGGAGCCTCATTTGAAAATATCAAGTTGCCCTCAATTCATATTACTGCCAGGTGACCCAGGTAGAAGTGATGTAATTCATGAGCACTTGGAAGAAGTTCAAGAAATAAGTTTCAATAGAGAGTATAGAATTTCTCAAGGAAAATTTAAAGGGCTACAAATAGGCGTAGTATCTACCGGGATAGGATGTCCTTCTTCAGCGATTGCAGTTGAAGAGCTGGCTAATTGTGGAGCGCAATATGTCATTAGAATTGGGTCATGTGGAGGATTGATGGATGAAATGCGAACTGGTTCTGTAATTATTCCAACAGATACTATTGGTCAAGACAGCTATACTATTGAATCTAAAGGTAGCATCCAAAATTTTAGATCTAGTCAAATTATTCTCAGGAATCTTTTTATGAGTGCTAAAAAATTGGGTATTGAATATTTCACTGGCACAAACAGAACTCATGATGTTTTTTATGAAACCAAAGAGAATTTTTTAAAGAATGAGGGAAAAGGATTAATAAGTTCCGAAATGGAATGCTCAGCAATTTTTGCAGTTGGAAAAAAAAGAAAAATAGATGCAGGATCAATTTTGGTCGTAAACACTGTTGAATCCTTCGCTAAAGTAAGAAATGAAGAGGCAAGTATTTATCATTTAGATTCGTCCGAGGCTTTTAGAAATTCCATGCACAATGCTATACAAATAGCTCTAAACACGTGTAAAGTAATAAGTAATGAAAGATAAAAATAAATCAGACAAGCCGTCTTCACTAAATGAAACTGAAAAAGAATTTTTGTTCTTTTATATGGGACAAACATGGGAAGAAATGAGACATCTAGAAAATCTTAGAGAACGCGTTTCTGTACTAATACTAGCAATTGTATCTGTTATTACCGGATTTGTAGTTCAGCAAAAGTTTACACCGGAAACTAAACCAATGATATGGTTCATTATTGTCCTTGGGGTTGTTGGCATTTTCATGGGCTTAAAAATTTTTCAAATTCATCAATTGGGGCAAAAAAGGCTTGATAAATGGAATAAATACTTGGAGAGTCACTGTGGAAATAATTCAAGAATTCTTGAACTAAGACAAGAAGCAGATAGGAAAAACCAGAAAGACTTCAGGTTGATATCAAAAATACCTCATAATTATTTCTGGACGACAATTTACGTTTTAATGATTGTCATTGGTATTGTAATGCTTACAATGATAAAAAGGACTCCAAAGTTGGCCACAGAAGAAAAAACAGAGCAAACCATTGAAAATAAAAATGATAAGAAGGTCATTATTAAGGAACATAAAAACCGTTTGGACACAATAATTGAAAGATGAGTAATTATAGAAACGGTGTATATGTTGCCTTTAATGGAATGGGAACGACAGACCCAACTAAAAGCGACATGAAATATTATGGACTTCTACAACAATGGAATAAGTCCAATAATTTCGATTTATCATTTAGTGACAGCCACAAGAAAACTTATTCCGTTAGAGATTCAAGTCAAGAAATAACTTTGAAAAATAGACTTTTAGAAAGATTAAGGAGTTCTAAGATTCTCTTTTTAATAGCAACTGATCACGCAAGTATCAACAGAGGTTTGCTTAATTGGGAGATTGAAAAAGCAGTTGAAACCTACGAATTACCTTTAATTGTTTGCTACCCAGGTTATAATTGGGTACAAAGCCCAGGACAGTTAAGGGATAAATGGCCCGATAAATTGAAGGAATATGTGGATGACAATAGAGTTAAGTCGATTCATATACCATTCAAAAAAGCTTTGATAGAAGAGGCCATTAATCAGTTTTCAGTTCATAGTCCGCCAAAGTACACTTTAACACACTATACGGATGCGGTATATCAAAAGCATGGAATAAAATAAAAACGTATGCTAACACAGTATAAAAAAGCATAACTTTGCTAAAGCAAAGCACGCTTTTTATACTAAACCGTTAGCGGCAATTTGCACAAAACAAACAATTGAAACTCCTATTTTTTCGTTAATACCGAATGAAAGATTTATTAAGGCTATTCTTATTCATAACCATTATCTCATCTTGTAAAAGCAATCATACTGAAAAGAAAACAGCCATTCAAGACAATCTAGACAATGAGAAAATCTATACTAAATCAAGTCAGTTAGAAAACACTTATGAAAACTTCAACTCTCCCAAAGCAATTAATCATATTGCAAAAATTGAAAATGAATACTTCAATAATTACGAACATGGACTTAGCAAATACTATGGAACTGAATGGAAGAGTTCAGCAATAAATGAATTCAACTATGGAGATACTATCTCTGTATTCAACAAATATAAAAACGAGTTAGTGAATAAAAATATAACTCCAGACAGCATGCATTGCACAATATATGCAATCGAAGCTCTTAAAGCTGGAATGGACTCTAGCTTTTACAAATTAGATGAATTTCATAGACAAATCTGGAATGAAAGAGAATATGCAGGATGGAGTGTAGCACATATTTTAACAAAACACTTCAATTGGAAAGCATATCTTATACTATCCAAAGATTCCCATGAATATGAAAAATGCCTAAATTCATACAATACTAGAAAGGAATACTCTGTTTGGAAACAACCAAACATTAAAATTGAACAATTACTTGACTTTGAAAATGAAAAAACAAAAATTGATAGTCTGTTATCTCTGAATGAATTTGGATGGGGGTTTAGCGATCAGGGTTGGCACACTTGGATAACAAGATTTAATGTACTTAAAGAATGTAATTGGATTGGTGTCCCTTCTAAAAATATAGATTCAAATATTTTATTCAAGTCTACAAAATTTACAGACTATTATGATTACGGATCACATATTGTTGTTTTTCCACCAAAGAAAAAACAAACTACCGCTAACAGCGGCTAAAAAGCACGCCTCACTCCTGTGTACCATGAAAAATATTGTTTAAATTAAAGCAAAAAGTATCTGGAAAGCAAAATCTTATAAAGTCGGCGCGACTTTGTAAGCCTCGGACCGTTAGCCGCAATGAACCCACTGAATTAAAATGAAATTATTTATAAAAAATAGATTCACAATTAAAGACATCAATGCTTTAATTGAAAGTAACGCTGAAGAGTCTTTAACTTTAGAATTCAAAGCATCCGGTTCGTTGGACTTTGAAAACAAAGAAAGGAAAGAATCGCTTAAAACGGAATTATCTAAAGACATTTCAGCAATGGCAAACTCCGAAGGAGGTATAATTATCTATGGAATTAGAGAAAAGAATCATGTTGCTCATTCTAAAACATTTATAGACGGAAATTTAATAACTAAAGAAAGACTTGAGCAAGTTATACAAGCTAGAATTAAGAGACCAATTCAAAATCTTAAAATACATACCATAAGAGAGGATAAATCAATTGAAAAATCAATCTATTTAATAAAAATCCCAAGAAGTGAGGACTCTCCTCATATGGCATATGATGGTGCATTTTATAAACGCAACAATTACAACATCACTAAATATATGGAATATGATCTTAGAAGAGAGTATTTACGAATAAGGAAATCTAAATTACAAATTGAATCACCCGTAATTAATAATGAATTTGACCAATTTCATAATTATACCAATAGCAAAAATGGCTTATTTAAGATTTGGTTTCACATTACGAATGCTGGAAAAATCTTAGAAAAAGATTTCAAATTAGAAATTTTAATTTCCAAAAACATCTATCAATCTTCATATTTAGGTATACCAAGTTTAATTTTAAAATTTAAGACACATACATTACCAGAATATCATAAATTTTCAATACCAAATGATGCAGCAATATTTCCAGAAGAAACTATTAGAGTAACGCATGCTGTAATTAAAGTCAATGAAGATGTATTAGATTCAGAAATAAGAACAAAACTTTATTATTCTGGTGGATCAGAAGAAAAAACATTTACTGTTAAGGACATATTTGAAAATCAAGAAAAGAAAGAAAAAGAATATCAAAGCGGCTAACACAGTATAAAAAGCATAACTTTGCTGACGCAAAGCACGCTTTTTACACTAAACCGTTGGGTGCAACTACCTGTTAGTACATTAAAATGAATAATGAACAAACATATAAAGAAATCAAACCGATTAAAAAATTGGAAGATTTAGTTCATTCATTTTGGATGCACAAGAATCCATTTGACAAACCGCAACATATGACTATTGTTCCTGATGGTTATCTTAAAATTGTTTTCGTCGTAGTAAACAACAAGGTAGACAGGTATTTTATGACTGGTTTATGGATAAGAGAAAATAACATTATCACTCCCCCTAAAGCCATCAATTATGGGTGTAGATTGAAAATTTTGGCTCCTGAATACTTATTGCAACGTGAAATGGCATCAGTTTTACAGGATTTCAAGCAATTGGAATTAAGCTATTTAAATTTAAATCATTTTGACACATCTACCTTTGAAAATATAGTATATCAATGGGAAACAGAATTATTAAAAATCAAACCACCTAAGACAATAACTGGAAGTAAACTTAGATTATCTCAATTATTGGACGAGGTTAAAGGAGAAATTACAGCAAAAGAAGTGTCCGAACAAATATTTTGGACAAATAGACAAATCAATCGATACTTGAATAAATATATTGGTATTTCATTAAAAAGATACCTCAATATCCAAAAAGCTTACCAAGCCTATATTCAAATTAGAGAAGGTAGGTTTTTTCCTGAGATTGAATACTTTGATAGAGCACATTTTGTTAGAGAAATTAAAAAACACACTGGAAAAGCCCCAAGCGAATTACACAAGTTACAAAACGACCGTTTTATACAAATAAAAAACATCAAAGAGGAATAGGTTTGCAGTAAATGTATATCCTATGCGTATTTTGAAACAGGAAATTTACTTTCCGATTATCATTTTTATTCACTTTCTTTTTTGGGCAATTGACCTCTACTTTTACAATGGTTCATTCATGGAAATTTCATCCGACACACTTTTGTTTGGGAAAATGACTAATGAATCATGGAAAAATATACATCGAATATTAGGCGAAGTATTTTCTTCATGGGTTGTTACTGTTTTTGCCTTCAATTTTTTAATGTCCACCCGTGCAAAATGGGTTGAAAGACTGTTTGGAGGTCTAGATAAAATGTATCTCATCCATCGTCGGTCGGGAGTAATTGCTGTTTTTCTATTATTAGCACATTTTATTTTTGTACCTAGAGACCTTACTGAATTTAATCCAGGTAAACCATTAGGATTCTATGCTTTTGCACTTATTTTGATAGGCGTTTTAATTTCAGCAGCCCCGATTTTCAAAAGAAAGATCCCTTACCATAAGTGGATAAACTTTCACAAGCTAATGGGAGTATTTTATGTGATGGGAGTCATTCATGGATTAATGGTAAACAGTCTCATAAAGGAACTTCCAATTACGAGAGTATATGTTTTTGGAATGTCATTTATTGGAATTTCTGCGTGGATTTATCGGGCTTTCCTTTTTAATATATTCAATAAAAAATTAGACTATCGAATTACGGAAATAAATGATTTGGGGCATCAAATTACTGAAATAATTCTCAAACCAGTGAGAAAAGAGTTGCATTATTTAGCAGGTCAATTTGCTTTTTTCAAATTCCCTTCTATAAGTAAACGAGAACAACATCCTTTTACAATAAGTAGTCATCCCTATGATAATTTACTCAGAATTACAGTAAAGAGTTTGGGAGATTATACAATTGATTTGAGTAAAAAATTAAAGGTAGGTGATAAAGCCTTAGTTGAAGGAGCTTATGGTCACTTCTCATCTAGCTATATCAAAGAGTCTGACCAAATATGGATTGCCGGTGGCATTGGTATAACTCCATTTTTATCTCTAGCAAAAGATATTCACCCTAATAAAGTACACTTATATTGGTGTGTAAAACAAAGAGAAGAAGCTGTATACCTAGATGAACTACGAGAGATTACCACCAAGAATCCAAACTTTCAATTTACCATTTGGACATCAAGCAAATCTGGCTATTTAACAGCTAATAAGATTGAAACTGAAAACTTTAAAAACAAAGGATACCTAATATGTGGCCCTAAAGCCCTAAAAGAGAGCCTGATTAAAGGGCTTCTTCAAAAAGGGGTAAGTAGAGATGACATCTATGATGAAGAATTTGCTTTCAGATAACATTATTAAAATCTAAAAATATCAATATGACACAATTACTTAACTTTTTACTACTACTTGTAATTGGAACACAATTCGGAATTGCTTTAGCTTCTTCTATTATAGTTCATCCAATTTTAGCAAAAATTAGCAGGCCTTCAGCTATTGAAGTATTCAAACCATTTTTTCAAAAAACACACAAGAGTATGATTTCAATGTCAATTCTTGTTACAGTATTAGCATTGGCATTGTCCTATTTTACATGTAATTGGTTGTGGTTTGGAGTTTCTTTATTGATGCATTTAAATGGCCCATATACGCTAAAATTCATGATGCCAACTAATAATAGATTAATGGCAGACAATGTTGATCCAAACTCGCAACAGACAATAAATGATTTAAAAAATTGGGGCGGATTACATTGGGTAAGAACCATATGGAATGGAGCCATTTTTATTGCATTTCTAACACTTACATTATTAGTATAAAACAATCTTTATGGAAAAACAAAATCAGAAACTAAAAGCAGTTGTATCAATCAGAAATTTAGTTGTAGGAATTGATACGGACTGGAAAGAATTAAAATCATTGGGCAGTGAAATAGATGATTTACTTAATAAGACCAATGATCTGTTCTTAGAAAGTACAAAAATCGCCATCCACGAAAATTGGTTAAAAGAGAGAGAACTCGTCTCCAAAGAAGTACTTGCATTAAGAACTATAATGTCTAAATCTATCGAAAAAATAAATTTGAAGGACACTTCAGATCTATCGAAAACATGGAGTAACTATGTATCACATTCAAATGCAGTTCTTAATAGCCTTCAACGCCAGAGTGAATTAGGAGATCTTCATCTTTCAGAACAATCTGTTAGGTCGGAGTGGAAAGAGTTGTGGGATAAAGTATTTAACAAAATGCTTGCTATTCAAAAGATAGCTGAAGGGAGCACTCTCCAGTTAGAGATGATAGAAGAATTTAGTCCGACAGAAATGGATGAACTAACAGACACTATTCTAAAACATATGCCTCGCAATTATACAATGCAAGAAGCTGAGCAATACGAAAAAGAGTATATGGAAGCTTATGACCAACTCAAAAAACAAGCTAAGCAAAAGAAAAACCTTTGGGATAGATTTCTTGACCTATTAGCGGGTGGTCAACAACAAACACCTGCGGAAATGGTAATGATGCAACGGTGGGTCAATGGAGAAAAAGGAGAACTATAATTTTTAAAACCAATAAAATTAAATCAAAATGAATAAAATTAAATACTTAACCTTTTGTGGGATTGCAATGATTTTAGCTGGCACTTTTATGCTTATATCTGAAAAAATTGGTGTTGATATAAGTAGGATTTTAGTTCCAATAATGTTTGCTACCGGTGGTATTTTTGCATATCTTTTTTCAGAAGCTAATAAACATCATAAGATTGCAAGACAATACCACTTATTACAAGGAGCAGGAATGATTATCTTTTCTATCTTAATTGGAGTTAATGCTAAAAGCTTAGTAGAATTCTTACAATATATCACCTTTTTTATGGGGACTTTCGGTATTATAGAAATACTATTTGGATTTATGGCACTCAATAGTGGCTACAAATTAAATTATAGAATTCTTTTATCTAGACTTGTTTCAGGTTTTCTTAATGCACTTGGAGCAGTAATTATTATAATGACTTCTGTTACCGATGAGATTAATGGACTATTGATTGCTGGAGTCTTAGTTATTCTTGGAGGATTAGGGTTTGTTATTTTCTCGAGTAAAATTGAAAAACCAGGAATTCCTTCTTAAATTTCCATTGAAGAAAAGGAAACGCAGCACCCAACACAGTATAAAAAAGCATATCTTGGCTAAAGCCAAGTAACGCTTTTTATACTAAACCGTTGTAAGTAATTTACGTCGCCCTTAAAATTTGGAAGAACTAATTAATAAAATAAAAGGTAATATATCGCTAAGCTCAAAAGCTGAAGAGCATGTGATTTCTATCGCAAACCAAAAAACAATTCGAAAAGGAAAAATCCTAATAAGACAAGGACAAGTTGTGAAGAATACATATTTCGTGACAGATGGTTGTTTAAGATCATACTGTATTGATAAAAATGGGAAAGAACATACTTTACAATTTGCAATTAAAGATTGGTGGATTAGTGATTTTATAGCTATATACAATAATGAGTTGGCAACACTAACTATTGAATGCATCACCTCTTCAAAAGTTATTGAGTTTAAGACTAAAGAATTAGATGAGATATATTCGCTATTTCCTGAATTTGAAGTCTTTCAACGGAAAAACTTAGAGCGCCATGTGGTTAGTTTACACAAAAGAATCTTGAATCAATTACAAATGACAGCTTTAGAAAGGTATGATTTGTTTTTAGAACAATATCCTGATATTGAACGTTACACTCCAAACTATCATATTGCTTCATACTTAGGTATTACTCAACAAAGCTTGAGTCGAATTCGAGCAGAAAAAGTAAAAAAATAGATTTATTACCATAGGGTAATTTTTATTCAAAACCCGTATTCTAATTTTGTTACAATAACAAATACAAAAATTATGCTGAAAAAATTATTGGGTATTGAGCCCAAATTAGAATCAGATGGGTCGTACAGCCCATCCAAAATGGCACTAAAAATGGGGGTTGCTGACAAGACCGATTTTGAAAATATAGCCTATAAAAAATATGGAGGAAAAAAATCTAAAATTCTGGTCATTTTCACGGAAGAAAAGAATTTAAAAATGAAAAACGGCAAATTCTTCTCCACAGGTAATCATCCAGTAGAAGCTCTATTACCCATGCTTCATTTAAAAAACGCAGGATTTGATTTTGAAATAGCAACTCCAACAGGAAAGCCTGTTATTTTTGAAATGTGGGCTTTCCCCAAGAAAGACCAGCATGTTAAAGCAATTTACGAAGAAAATAAATCAAGCTTTGACAAACCCATGAAACTTATTGATTTCATTAACTCCTCCTTTGATTATCCAAATTCATATGCAGCTGTTTTCATTCCAGGTGGTCATGGAGCAATGATTGTATTCCAGAAAACGAAAATGTTGCAAAAATCTTAAGATGGGCTCATAAAAATGATTTGTTTACTATAAGTCTTTGTCATGGGCCTGGAGCATTTTTATCAACAACCATAGACAATCAAAAGTTCTTATACAAAGGCTATAACATGGCCGTATTCCCAGATTCAGTTGACAATAAAACACCCATGTTCGGTTATTTACCAGGAAAAATGCCTTATGGATTAAGTGAAAAATTAAAAAGTTTGGGCGTTAATTTAATGAATACTAAAATGGACAAAAAGGTATGTTTAGACAGGAAACTAATTACAGGATCTAGTCCTTTAGCGTCAAATGAGCTAGGAAAACTAGCAGTTAAGACGCTATTAAGGGAACTAAGTTAAAAACTACTTACAACACAGTATAAAAAAGCAGTATCTTGGCTAAAGCCAAGTAACGCTTTTTATACTAAACCGTTAGCTTTAACTTAAAATGAAACAACCAGAAATATACTATAAAGTCCTAAATTCTGTCGCAAAAGACAACTTAAAAAATGCCATCGAATTATTAATGGATCATTTTAATAATAATCAAATTTTAATTCAATCTGCAAGACTTCAAGCATTACAAACAGAAATTAACAATGGAACAATATCATTTGAAAATGCAGGAATAGAAAAAAACAAAATAAGAAAGGCAATTATTTCGCTAGCAGAAGAAATTCGAATTGAATATCCCATAGAAATTAAAAGAAAGATTTCTAAAAAACTTAATTACTTTGCCATACTCCTTTCAAAAAAAAGAAAATCAAAAGCTCTACTCTTATTAAGTTTCTTAATTCTAACAAGTGGTGATCTTTTACAAAAAGTAATTGTTGCAGCTACTTCATTCACTTTAACAATAGCTGGAGTTAGCTTTATTATAATTTATGAAACAACAATCTCAAAGAACGCTATCAAACAAGAAAAAGTACTTTTTGAACAGAGATTGAATTATATCGATGACGTTTGCGAATCTAAATTTGATACTCTACAGAATAAAGTAATTAGATTTAGAAATGACCTTATAAGAGTAAGAGATAATGCTTTTACTTATTCGGGTATTCCAATTAATGAGATTGAAGCACTAGACAGTGTATTATTAATGATTGAATTAGAGCAAGACAATTAAAAGTATAAAGCTAACAGCGGCTAAAAAGCACGCCTCACTCCTATGTACCATGAAAAATATTCCTTAAATTAAACCCAAAGTAAATGGAAAGCGACACCTTATAAAGTCGGCGCGACTTTGTAAGCCGCGGACCGTTATGTGCAAGTAAGGGATGAATGGTTTTTTGCAGCATAAATTTTCTGTTTTACTTTCGTTTTATCATTGCTACGCTCCTAACTTTTCCTTTAATAATATTTGTAAATTTACCGCTCCAACTATCTTACGCTCGATTTTGGTGCTTAATGTTTGGCTCGTAGACTGACATTGCCTTCGGGTTTGCCATCATGGGCTCTGTTTAGTTTCGTAATTTCTAAATACTGCCTACTAGATAATAAAAGTTCAACCGTAGGTTTTGCTTGTAAGAATTGAAGCACAATAAGCAAGTTCTATGCTTTTAGCCAAAGAAAAGGTTTCGATTTAGCGATTGTGGTTTTTCGATCTTCATCACTCTGCCAAAAAATGCGCCCCTTCCCTACTTCACTAAATAAAATTTAAACTCACCAAACATTTATTGAAAATTGTGCCACGCTGCTAGCTGGATTAAAAAACCAGCACATAACATAGGCTAAAAATCAGGCTCCTTTAATTTTTTATTTCTATTTTACAGTATGGTTGGGCATCCGTGCCGGCCGAATGGACAACAGTCCATTCAACCGCCCGTATTCTTAGCCTTTGAACGTTGTACGCAACATAAAAAATGAAAGACTTTTTAGAAAATGCTGGTTATAAAAAAGAAGGAAAAATGTATATCCCTCCTATACTACAATTAGGAGAGTTCAATGCAGTAAGTTGGTTAGATAATATTCTGCCGGAATTAATTTGGATTGGCATTTTGCAAAATAATTGTGGATTAAAATTAGGTAGTGAAATAGCTTTAGAAATTGCAAAAAAAGCATATCAACTAAAAAACGAAGATAAATCCAATTGGTTTGGAGTAATCAGCTCTTTTAAGAACTTAAATGCTAGTGAAATACAAGAGATAAATAAAATTGTAAAAAACAAGACTATAGATGCATCAAAAGAATTAAAAATCTTTGAACCACTTAGTGATTTATATGATGAATTTCCTTTTTCAAATAGAAGCGAGACAATTGATTCAAATCTAGAATTAGATGGTTACAAACAATACTTATCTAAAATATATGATAGGACTACAAAGGAAGCAACATTAATCCAAGCAATAGCATTTAGAATTCTATTAGAATCGAATTCAATTTCTTTTAGTTTTAAAATCCCAAATTTAATTTCAATCTTGGAATACCCTGCTACTGAAGATTCAATTAATCTAGCTTCTATTATTCGATCAACAATTAATTCAACATTTATACAAAAAGAAATAACCGCTAATTGGGCCAATCATTTTTGGGAAACAAACTTTAAAATTGGGAATTGCTATGGAACAAACTGAGTTTCTCAAAAAGTTAGAAGTAGGAATTTCACAATATCAAAAATTACTAAAACTAGAATTAAAAAATAGGTGGGAATCACTACAATTGAATCCAAGTAAAATTTCAGAAAATGAAGTTATTGCGGGTTTATTAGCGAGACAATGTAGCTTGGTTTACCAAATCTCATTTACTCCTATGTCTTGGAATGAAACCTTCTCTCCAATAATTATGAGATCAATGGTAGAAAACCATATCAATCTATCTTGGATTCTATTAAATCCTAGTGAGAGATCAAAAATGTATATAGATTATGGTTTAAGTAATGAAACGAAACAATTAGAATCATTGAAAAGCTCAAGTGATCAAAATGAAGAAAAAAAGAGATTCATTGAGTATTTAGAAAATTGGATAAATGAACAAAGATTTATTCATTTAAATAAGATAAACATTGGGAGTTGGAATTTTAGTAATATAAGAAAAACTGCTATTGATTCTGGAAATAAAGACTTTTATGACCTATTTTATTCTACATGTAGTTCAGCTACTCATAGTATGTGGGACTACATTGCTAAACATAACTTGAAGAAATGCGAAAACCCACTACATAAAGGGCATAAAATACCTAAGATAAAAGAACCCGAAATTGAAATTGGAATGTTCTTAATTTTAACAAAAATCATGAATGAAACTTTTATAATGGTGGATTCAAAACTTTCATTAGAAAACAAATGTGATTCTTCCTTTGAGTATATTGAATCATATTTTAACAAGAATTAAAATGCAGCGTACAACACAGTATAAAAAATCATTATCTTGGCTAAAGCCAAGTAACGCTTTTTATACTAAACCGTTAGGCACAAGGAGCAAAAACAACTTTTAAATAGTAAAACTATAAAATATGATTTGGAATCACTACAACTGTGTTGAGGAAATAGATTTCACAAATGCCGCAGATTTTTTAGAATATATTAGACCAACCAAAACACATTGGGGTAATCTAGAATCTGTAGAATGGTACTTTAGAGGACAAGCTGATATTACATGGGAATTAACACCACGAGCATGGAGACCGGACTCGAACCCACTTGAATCTTTATCAGATTCTTTTGCGGATTATATAAATTCGAAATTAAGGACTGAATCTGATAACCTAGCAAGAACCCACCATATACCACATACGGATTTTGATGATTTTGTAGAATATTTTGCAAGTGTCGCTGCAGAACACGACTCCGTAAAACACTTTGTGAAATTTGCAGACGAGCTTGCTCACCCAATTGATGGTTCAAGTGAACTTTCTAGCGGTATCAAATTCATTAAAAATTGCTTATCAAATAAACAATGGCCTGACGTAATTCCGAACTCCTCATTTGGAATAGCCCAACACCATGGCATACCTACTCGACTTATGGACTGGTCTCGCAAACCTCTTATTGGCGCTTACTTTGCGTCAGCTATTCCAGCTGGATCAACAGGATCACATATTGGATTATGGGCTATTAATGTTCCATTTTTACTATCGATTGACCCTAGTTATGGTCTAAAAAGTCTCACATCAGCAAGAGCCCAGGACTCTTTTTTACGTGCTCAAGATGGACTGTTTATTTGGCATCAAAATGCAGGAGAATATAGAAAGACACATCACAAATGGCCTACGTTACTGGACTCTATTGAGCTTTGTTATAATACTGGCACTAAGCCTATTCGAGTTTTATCATTACCGTATGGTGAAATCAAAGATCTTAAAGCATTATTATGGAGAGAGAGAATTTCTTTAGCTCATCTAATGCCAACTCATGACAATATAGCAAGAACAGTTGTTGATTCTTGGGCATCCTATTCAGGCCTACGTGTGAATGTAACAGCTTATGGAGATGATTGAACTAACAAGACAATCCCAGTGCCTAACACAGTATAAAAAAGCATTACTTTGCTGACGCAAAGCACGCTTTTTATACTAAGCCGTTGGCAACAAGTTGGAAATGAACTACTAAAACCAAATCATTTTTTTTAGAAAACGCAATCAAAAGTAGCACTTAAGTGAAACTTTTATTCGTATATTTACGTAATGAATAATGATAAGTACAGAAAGGTCATCTTTTACAAGTCTTATTTTGAAGATTTCTTCATAAAACGAAGACAAAAGGTAAAAGATAAGATTATCTGGACTATTGAGTTGATCGAAGGAATTGAAAAAATTCCAGAAAAATATCTAAAGCATATAGAGTCGACAGACGGACTATATGAAATTAGAGTTCAACTAGCAAATGACATTTTTAGAATATTTTGCTTTTTTGACAAAGGAAAACTGGTGGTTTTGGCAAACGGCTTCCAAAAGAAATCACAAAAAACTCCTAAGAAAGAGATTGAAAAAGCACTTAGAATAAAAGATGAATATGAAAAAGAAAAGTAACATAATGAATCTTGAACAATTCAAGGACAAACACTATGGAAAACGCGGGACTGAAAAACGCGAAAAACTAGAAAAGGGATTTGAAAGTTTCAAACTTGGTGCTTTAATACTTGAAGCAAGAAAAGAAAAAGGTTTGACACAAGCAGAACTTGCTGAAAAAGTAGGAACAACAAAATCCTATATTTCAAAAATTGAAAATAACGTGAAAGAAGCAAGATTGTCAACCCTTCAAAAAATAATTGAACTTGGACTAGGTGGACAACTTGAATTATCTGTAAAACTCTAAACCAGTTGCCAACACAGTATAAAAAAGCAGTATCTTGGCTAAAGCCAAGTAACGCTTTTTATACTAAACCGATGTGCAAGTAAGGTATATGTGAATTGTTTGTACTTTAATTTATTTGTATTTACTTTCGTTTTTATCATTGCCACGCTCCTAGTCTTTCCGTTAATAATATCTAGAAACTTCCGCTCCAGCTATCTTACGCTTGATTTTTAGTGCTTAATGTTTGGCTCGTGAGCTGACATTGCCTTCGGGTTTGCCATCATGGGCTCTTTTGAATTCCGTAGTTTTTAAATTCATCCTACTAGATAATTGAAAATTCAACTGCAGGTGGTGCTTATAAGAATTGAAGCACAATAAGCAAGTTCTCTGCTTTTAGCCAAAGAAAAGGTTTCGATTAAAATGTTGTGGTTTTTCGATCTTCATCACTCTGCCAAAATTTGTGCCTCTTCCCTACTTCATCAAATAAAATTTAAACTCGCCAAACATTTATTGAAAATTGTGCTACGCTCCTACCTGGATTAAAAAACCAGCACATAACATAGGCTAAAAATCAGGCTCCTTTAATTTTTTATTTCTATTTTACAGTATGGTTGGGCATCCGTGCCGGCCGAATGGACAACTGTCCATTCAACCGCCCGTATTCTTAGCCTTTGAACGTTAGGCATTATTCCGTAGATTAATAACTTGGAATTTCAATATACTGAATATATTAATTCTCTAAACAGCTAATTAATTTAACATGTAAGCGTTTAGCTAAAGTCAGAAATATTGAATAAATTAGAGCAAAATAACTATTGACAAAAATCCTTTCTAATGCTCTAGTTGGGATATAAGAATATGTATAGGGGTGCTAAAAAAGCAAACCAATTAATTATTTATCTAAATCCTAAAATTACAAATAAAAATGTTTAAAGAATTTAATGAATTCACTCTTATTTGGATATTATGTTCTTCAATTGTTGGGGGTATTGTTGGTGCTTCATTTAAATTCATTTTCGAATTAATTTTAACCTCTAGATACAATATTAACTTTGAGGCTAATGAGGCTTTAAAACGATTCAAATTTCCATTATTTCAGTCGGCACAATCACTCCATAGAAGGCTTGATTTCTTAATTAAAAATAAAAGTGATAGAGATCTTTATAACGGGGAATCTCGAAATGAATTTCAAATTTATAAACTTTCTACGCTATATGTTTTTTGCAACTTCTTTGGAAATTGTCATATAATTGAAACTGAAGCATTGCAAAAATTTTATAGATTAAATAGAAAATCAAAACAGTTTTACATTACATTTTATAACGTTTATAAAGGATTTTCTTCAATGTATTATTTTGGGGGTGTCAAACCTGAATTAAATAAGACCTATGAAGAATCAACAATTCCAAGATTCATATTGTCCGCAATTGGAGAACATATGATAAAAACAAACGGAAAAGAAACTAGAACTATTGGCTTCAATAGTTTTGTTGAGTTAATTCAAACAAATAACAATTTCAGAAACTGGATTAAATATCTTGACAATTTAATTTATGGCATTGATAATAATAAAAATGATAAAGACTGGAATAGAATTCTAATAATCGCAACACACTTAAGAATACTTGAAAACTTTTTAGATAAGAAAAGAAACTTCACTCATGAAAGTGAATTGTATGAATATATAAGCATGACCAAAAAAAACGTAAAAAATAAATTACTTTTGGATATAATAAATTTAAAGAAAAATAAAATCATTAAGATGTCTTCAGAATCATGTTAAAACAATGCCTAACATCGGCTCAAACAACATGCCTCTCTCCTGCTTGTATTATGAAATATAATTTTAGGAATCAGTTTTCAAACAAATTTAGAAAACTATTAAATATGGAACGATTGTTTAGCCGACAACCGTTAACTGTAATAAAACCAATTCAAGAATATAATGAGCAAAATAAGTAGCACAACACTTTTTCACTTTCTTGAAAAAAAAGAATGGTTATTTGAAATTTTGCATAGCATGAAAATGTCTCCAAGATACGTTCTTGAAGACTATCCTACTTTTAAAGAAAAATATTTGATATTAATGAAATGTTTTTGTGATATACCTTTAAGCAATGTTATAAATCACACAAATACATATGGAAAATATGGTATAGGATTATCTAAAGAATTTGCCTTTAAAAATTTTATAAGTCCAGTTCAATATTTTCATAAAACATCGCATCCTACATTTGCTCTAATGGCAGTAGATTTTGAAAATAAAGAAGATTTCACTTTTTTAATTCCATATCTAAAATACATGTTTTCTACCGACAATAAAGTCTATTATTATGAAGAAAGAGAATGGAGATATGTTAAACAAAAAACTGTAAATGTTACCGGAAAATCAAATTCAGAAATTGAAAAAGAGCTTAAAGAATTGAATGAAAACGTTACTAAAAAATTGACAATTGAACTCAAACACATTGAATATATTTTTTTAAAAAACCAAGATGATGTTTTGAGTTTATTCAAAGAAATTAAGAAAATGAATTTTACTGAAACAGAAAAAAACTTTCTAATAAGTAAAATTATTACTATTGATCAAATAGAAAAAGATTTTTAAAATTACTACATCTAACAACCTGTATATCTCATTGCGGCTGAATTCCTAATCGGAATTCATTGCAATTTGCTATCTTTCGGTTACGGCGGAAAATCATAGCTGATTTTCCGCAACGAGCCATACACAAAACCGTTGGCAATAATTAACAGAAATGTTTTTTTCAAAAACGATTATACTATATATTAATCTATTTTTACTACTTACACTTCTTGAAATAAAAACTTCATGGGGACAGACAGAATTAGAAAGAGACTCTATTTGTGAAGTTATATGTGAATCTCTAAAATCAAACAGTTATTTAAGTAATGAAAAAAGGATGAAAATCTCATTTTACTCAAAAGTAAATAGATATGCAGAAAACTTTGAAAATTCAGATTCTATAATTAATGGCATCTATATTAGACTTCAAAAAGACTGTGAAGAATTTTATGATTTGGTAAAAGTTATAAATAAACAAGAAAAAGGAGACTGGATTAGGCATTTTAAAAAACCAAGCGCTATAAAAAAAGAAAGAAAGTGTAAAAGTTTTTCTAAACTAAGACATTTTCATTATTTAGAACCATCTGGAGATACCGTTAACGTAGAAATAAGCAAATTCTATTGGATGGATAATTTTAAAGATGGCACATATTCAAAATTAAAATTTAAATGGTTAAATAAGTGTCAATTTGAATTAACATTTGAAGAAAGCAACAATAGAATTAGAAAGAATTTCAGTAACAAAGGAGACACTTATCTTTATGAAATAATAGAAAAGACTAAGCACTACTATTTAATACTTTTAACATATCCAGGAATGGAATACTTCTTTACGTTTAAAATGTATTCTAAAAGTGGAAAATTGAGATTTAAACGTGATTAATTCTACACTATTGACAATGTGATCTTTATTTAAACTATTGCCAACAGCGGCTAAAAAGCACGCCTCGCTCCTATGTACCATAAAAAATATTCCTTAAATTAAAGCCAAAAGCATCTGGAAAGCGAAATCAATAAAAGTCGGCGCGACTTTGTAAGCCTCGGACCGTTGGCATTAATATAGAAAGAACAGTAAATGAGCATTGAAAAAGGATATAATATTTGGGCAAATCAATATGACACAAATGAAAACCGTACAAGAGATTTAGATAAAATATCTACAGTAGAAACCTTAAACAAATATGATTTTGAAAGTGTTTTGGAATTAGGTTGCGGTACAGGGAAAAATACAAAATGGTTATTGGAAAAAGCAAAGCGAATAATTGGATTGGACTTTTCTCAAGAAATGCTAAATAAAGCGAAAGAAAAAATATCAGACGAAAGAGTCATTTTCAGAAGAGCAGATTTAACTAAAAGTTGGGAAATTGACAATGAATTTGCTGACTTAATAACTTGTAGTTTAACTCTGGAACATATAAAAAACTTAAATCATATTTTTAATCAAGCAAATCTGAAATTAAAGAAAAACGGATTATTTTTTATAAGCGAATTACATCCATTTAAGCAATACTCAGGGAGCAAAGCCAAATATGAAACTGAAAATGGAACAAAGGAATTAGAAGTTTATACTCACCATATTTCGGAATATATTGATGATGCAAAAAATAACGGTTTGGAATTCGTAGAAATGAAAGAATGGTTTGATGAAAATACTAAAAACGGGACACCTAGATTGATTTCCTTTGTATTTAAAAAATAAATACTAATGCCAACACCGTGTATAATTAATTGCGGCTGAATTTCCTACTCGGAAATTCAATCTTATTAATTATCTTTCAGTTACGGCGGAAAATGACTCGTGTCCTTTCCCGCAACTAATCATACACAAAACCGTTGTAGTACATTAAATCATCGCCAGAAGTATTGAACCAAAAACAAAGCATATCATCGCATTTATTTCGAGCAATACTTAATGCACTGACAAAGGATGAAATTGTTATAAACTCCATTCTAGAGCAGACCAATATTTCTAAAGAACTGTTTTCTGACCCAGATTATAGAATTGACCATGAACAAATTCGTCAATTTTGGGAAGTAATGAACCAAAAAGTTCAAGATGAATTTCTTGGTCTTACTTTAGGCTCCAAAATTAAAGTATCTGAACTTGGTATAACCGGGATGTTCTTTACCTATAGTTATACAATCCGTGAAGCATTAGAAAAACAGATTCGCTACAATAAGTTGCTTTCAGACTTTCTCAAAATTAGTATCAATTCTAATTCAACATTAGGCAATGAAATCATTGAATTTAAGATTGAAAAAAATCACCCTATACCAAATTATGTTTTACAATGTCAGGCAGTAATATTAACCAAGACTATTCAGGAGCATAGCAGGCAAAGAACATCAACCAGAAAAAATATGGTTCGATTTCCTGGTGTATCGAAAGATTATCTTGAAAAAATTCACTCATTTTTTTAAATGTCCTCTCCTTTTTAACGAAGGAATAAATGCCATTGAGTATAAATCAGAAACTCTTGATTACAAGCTTTTACATAGAGACTCCAAAATACTTGAGCATATCGATTTATTGGCAACAAGAAATCTGCATCTTCTGTTGCAAAAAAACTGTTTAACGGAACAGGTTTCCACTTTGATAAGAAGTTATCTTTATACTTCTAACCAAGTCATTAGCCTCTCTGAGATGGCACAAGCAATTTAAGTGTTAGTGGAAGAACATTACAACGAAGACTCAAACAAGAATCTGCAATTTACAGTAGTGTTCTTGAAAGTGTAAGAAAAGAGGAAGCTATTAAACTTATCAAAGAAAACAAATTAAACATCAATGAGATTGCTTGGTTTTTAGGTTATTCTGAAGCAAGGTACATTCGTAAATCAATTTAAAAACTGGGACGGGAAAATCACCTTCCTCATTCAAATAAACAGCGAAAACCACTCCTCTGTCGCAATTCCCTAATTTGTTGTCGTCTTATCCCAAGCCTAAGGCTACCTCAATAAAATATCTTTATGTCAATAAATCATAAAAAGATATAACAATGGAAAAATTAACATCAAAAAACACGGCAATGCTATGTAATTGACCATCAAGTAGGAACTATGGGATGGGTTCGCTCTGATGATTTAGAACGAATATAACTGCATACCACTGTATTGGCAAAAGCCGCCAAGGCTTGGAGTCCTTGGATATAACTTTAGTGCTTACAAGTAGTATGGAAGATGCACCCCAAGGTCCACTCTACGAAGATTTACAAAATGTAGCTCCAGAGGCTTATGATAAGAGGATTTTAAGAGGTGGAATTGTTAACTGTTTGGGATGACCCGGCTTTTGCACAAGGCAGCGAGAGAAACAGGAAGAAAAAATTTGATTATGGCTGGTATTACAACAGATGTTTGTTTGGTTCATCCGGCTATTAGCGCAGTACAGGAAGGGTTTAATGTAATCGCTATTCCAGATGCTTCCGGGTCACCAACTAAAGTTTCAGATGACCTCGCATTAAGAAGAATGGAAAATGAGGGAGTTGTACTTACATCAACACTAACATTATTATCTGAATTGGCATCTGATTGGTCGTCTGAACATGGAGGTAAACTAATCGGGCTAATTACTCAGGAGTATTTACCTCAGATTCTATCTTAAAGGAATAACTGGTGGGTGTCTTAAAATAAAGACCCCACTATAAAATACAATTACAATGAAAATAACAGAATATCCAAGAGAAGAACGACTTTACCACGATATGGGATTTATTGGAATCCATTTCAGCTTTCGTCCTGACTTTCCTCAAGCTAAAAGAAAAAACTTTGGAATACTGTACAATCTGGATGACGCAGAAATGACTCCTAATTCGAGAGGTTTTGGAATGCACCCTCATCGAGATATGGAAGTAGTAACACTTTTTTTAGAAGGCGAAGGACACCACGAAGACACCAATGGAAATATAGGTGTTACGAAGGCAAAAGCTGTTCAACTGATTACCTCTGGAACAGGTATCATGCATGAAGAATATAATTATTCAAAAGAGTTACCCTTTAAAGGGATACAGATGTTTTTACATCCAAAAAAGAAAGGAATTAAACCCAATTATCAAAAATGGGAATTGTCTCCTGAGGATTACCAAGGAAAGTTGGTAGAATTACTTTCCCCAACCGGTAGAGACAAATCACTAAAAATTGCAAATGATTCCTATTTAAATTATGGAATTTTAAATAAAAATAGCGAAACTCTATACACTCTAAACGATTCTAGCAATGGAACATTTATTAAGGTGATTGAGGGAGAAATTGAAGTGAATGGAGTTACACTACGAAAAAAGGATGAAATAGGAATTGAGCAGGTAGATGCTATCACTATTAATTCTCTTCAAAAATCTGAAATAATGGTATTTGAAGTACCTATGAATTAATAAAACGTACTACAACAATGTATAAGAGCAACAGCGGCCAAAGTGTAAACTCGAACCGCTTTATGCTTTATTTAGTATCTTGATATCCAAAAGTAATAGCTTTTAGTCCGCTACTGCTCTTATACGAGACCGTTGTGCGTAATTTGGAGTGAACAATAAATGTAAAATATCAACATTTCAGAACCTGTCCTAGAAATAGGTATTCTTGTTTCTAAACTTACCTCCTGCCATCAAAAAATAAAATCGCATGAAACCATCAATTGGCTGAACAGCATCCCAGTGTTCTGTAATTTCACCATTTTCTACTTTCCAAATGTCCATAATATTTAAGCCTTTCTTTGGATTACCCCTATCCTTTTTAAATCTGGTGGCGTGTGAATGAAGTGTAACGAATGGACCATCAACATATATATGTTTGACATCATATGTATACTCAGGATACCTCTTGGCAAAACCAGAGACTACTTCCAGAACTCCGCTTAATCCGTCCACCATACTCTGATTATGTTGTTTATACCTATCGCTGCCGTATTTTTTCCTGATATAATCAAAATTGTGATTATTCATAATATTCTGAACAAAGTCTATAACCAATTCAGCATTTTTTAATTCCAGATCAGACCAATTATCCTTTTTAAGTGTATCTAAATTTATTTTAAGTCCCTCCATTTTAATAAGTTTTAAAGATGTTTACATAAATAATTACTAACTTGCATTTTGCAAGTGATACAAATATAATTATTTACTTGCAAAATGCAAGTGTTTATGAAAAAAATTATAAATAGATCAGATTGCCCAATAAGTTTTGCACTCGATTTTTTCGGAGATAAATGGACTTTATTAGTCATTAGGGACATTATGTTTGAAGAAAAGCGATTCTACAAGGAATTTCTTAGAGGGAAAGAAGGAATTGCAACAAACATTTTATCGGACCGGCTAAGAAAATTGGAAAACGCAGGAATCATCAAATCCAAAGTTTATGAAAAGCTTAAGACGCAGAAAGAATATTCACTTACCAAAAAAGGAATAGATCTAATTCCAGTTCTAATTGAGATGATACTGTGGTCTGCAAAACATAAAAAGGATTTAGCTGTAACTCAGGATTTTATTGAAAAAGCAACTAAGAATAAAGAATTAGTTATTAAGACAATATCTGCACGACTCGCTTGATTTAATTATTAAACGAATAAAAGCTATATTTTAACCAATACATCTATGGCATTAAGAAAAAACTACACACAACACAGTATAAAAATCATTATCTTGGCTATTCCGTGGCTTCGGGGCCAAGTAGCGCTCTTATACTAAACCGTTGTGCACAATAGAATCAATTACAACTAAAAAATCTTAAAGCAATATAGTCATGTAACATGCAAGAAATAATAATTGTCGCTTCAGGACATGGACAGATTGGCAAGTTAAACTCGAATAATTTATATAAAATAATCGAGTTTATTTCTCCAGATATAATTTTCGAAGAAATTTCTCCATCTAAATTCGGACCAGTTTACGATGGAACATTAAATGATTCATTGGAAACTTTTACAATAAAGAAATATCTAGAAAAACATTCTATCCAACACTATCCGGTAGACATGGAAATTGATAGTATCGTCCATTCCAAATTGAGAAATAAGGTTAGTCAATTATTCGACAAATTAGACAACTATAGTATTGAATATAAAAGGGTTGACATTGATCACAGAAAGTTAGTAGAGATTTATGGATTTAAATATCTTAATAGTAATCATTGTATTTCTATACTAAGAAAGAAGGAAAAACTGAAATTCTATTTACTTAAAAAGATCAATCAATCTGAACTATTTGATATATATATTGAATGGTCTGAAATGCTCAAAAAACGTGAAAACACTATGATTGAAACTATTTATCGCTACCATCAAAATATAAATTTTGATAAGGGAATTTTTATAGTGGGCGCAGCTCACATAAGCTCTATATTAGAAATATTAAACAACTTTAAGAATAAAAAATTCACTCAGATTTTCAAAGTATATAATCCAAAATAAAGAATTTACTGTGCACAACACAATATAAAAAGCATTAGCTTGGCTAAAGAAAAGCACGCTTTTATACTAAACCGTTATCAGAAATAATTCTCATGGTAAAAGTTTTAAAAAAGAAGATTCAGGCTAATGATCGTCTTTGTAATATAACTAACTGTTTAAACTAGCATTATGAATATATATAAGGTACAGTTTTTCTTAATATTTATTTTTGTTGTTCCTGTTGTAGAAATTCTGATATTTATTCACTAAGTGCGTTCGAAGAAAGTTTAATGGTATATGAAGATGTTGATGAAATTAAGTTTGTTGATTTTTTTGGTGACACTATATATCTCAATCAATTAAGGTATGAAAGAGGTTTTTGGAAAGAACCAAGTTGTAATGAGTATGAATATATACTGGCTAAGTTTACTAATAGTTCTAATGAAATGAAAATTCACTTAGAATTAACTCCTGACAACTTTAGCATAGATTTCTTTGCTAAAGATACTATCACCAGTTTAAAAACAATTCCAAATGGCTATTATAGAATTGCGGGTAACAATACAATTGAGATAATTGATGAAAATTTGCTAACCAATATATCAATCGGGCAATTTAACTTTGAGAATGTTCTGATTTTAGAGAGTTGTATAAATGGTAAGTCTAGTAGTATAATCTATTCACTTGACAAAGGTATTGAATTATTAGAAGTCAGATTAAATAATCAGATAGTCTACTGGTTACGATTGTTAGAATAGAGAAGATAGGCAGTTGGAATTACTTAAAATTCTTTTAAATAATTACGCATATCAATAGATGGCAGCATATTTCGTATAACCGCATATTATATTTATCATTCATAAGCACAAAAAATGAAAGACTACGAAAAATACAATGACAAACTCTTTTCAAAATGGGCACCTATCTATGATGGATTTGAAATAATTTTATCTAACGTAAGAAAGAAAATTACTCAAGAAATAAACCCAGTAAACAAATCTGTTTTGGATGTAGCAACTGGCACTGGAAGTTTAGCAATTGCCTTAAGCTCAAAGGCAAGAAAAGTTGTAGGAATTGATTTATCATCAAAGATGCTAAATGTTGCAAAGAAGAAAACAATAAAAGACAATGTATCATTTGTCCAAATGGATGCCACTAAAATGAACTTCCAGGATAATCAATTCGATATTATTACAATAAGTCTGGGATTACATGACATGCCCATAGAGGTAAGATCATTTGTATTGAAAGAAATAAAGCGAGTATTAAAAAAAGATGGAAAACTATATATTTTGGAATATGACTTGCCTACAAATAAATTATTAGGATTATGTTCTTCTTACTTGATAAATATCTATGAAAGTAAATACTATTTAGAATTTATTAATTCTGATTTAGCAAGTTATCTCAATTCATTTGGCTTTAAGATTGAAAAAAAGACAAATTACCTATTTAAGCATTTACAATTATTATCCTTAGCCTATTAGTATCCAGCACACTCAAGACCACATAAACAATACTTCTCTACATCACACACATCATCGACAAACCGTTGTCGTTAATAAAAGCAAAGATACAATAGCGGCACTAGGAACTAAAAGGGTTTTATGCTAACCTCTAAAATTGGTTCTTAAACATCATCGATTCAACAGGCAAGTTTGTTTTTGTAATATATTTAGCTGAACTTTTTTTATTGTAATAGTTTTCTATCTTTCCATCGACAGCGAAGTATATTAACTGTCCAATAGGCATTCCTGCATATACTCTGACCGGTTGAACACATGAAATTTCCAGCGTCCAAGAATTGCAAAAACCAACATCTCCTTTCCCCGCAGTAGCATGTATATCGATACCTAATCTACCGACACTAGATTTTCCTTCTAAGAAAGGAACATGCGCATGAGATTCGGTGTACTCTTCCGTAACTCCCAGATAAAGTACTCCAGGTTGTAAAACAAATCCATTTTCCCCAATTGCAAATGTTTCTATTCCGTTGTGTTTCTTAGCATCCAGTTCTCTGTCCTTATAGGTCGCTAAATGTTTTCCCAAGTGAACATCATAAGAGTTAGTTCCTAAACAAGATCTATCATAAGGGTCAATTACAATATCCCCTTTATCAATTGCGTCTAAAATACCTATATCTGAAAGAATCATAAACCGAGCTCTTTGTTAAATTTGACCAAAAATAACAAAACTTAGTTTTCAATTAGCTTATATCCTATTCCATGAATATTAATAATAGATAATCTTTCGTCTGGCTTAAGGTATTTTCTGATTTTAGATATAAAAACATCCATACTCCTAGCTGTAAAATAGCTATCATTATTCCAAACCTTATTTAATGCTGTCTCTCTTTCTAAAACACTATTTTTTCTTCCAAAAAACAATCTAAGTAGCTCATTTTCTTTAGTTGTTAGCTTTATTGCTTCATTTCCATTAACCGCCAACGTCCTATTTTTATAATCTAACTTTGTATTACCTACTTCATAAGAATCATAAATAATCTCCTCCTCTTCTTGATCCTCTACTCTCCTTAAAATAGCATTCATTTTTAATTCCAACACTTCCATACTAAAGGGCTTAGTAATATAATCATCGGCACCAATGGTATATCCTTTTATTTTATCTTCCTTCATAGACTTGGCTGTAAGAAAAATAATAGGTATTTGATCATCCAATTTTCGGACTTCCTGAGCCATTGTAAAGCCATCCATTTGCGGCATCATAACATCTAAGAGGATAATATCATATTCGTCATTTTTATAAGCATCTAAACCTTCCCTACCATTCTTTTTAAGTGTTACTTCGAAAGATTTATGGCCTAAATATTCTTCTAAAAGTAATCCTAAGTTAGGATCATCTTCGACCAATAGCACATTTTTATTTTTCATCTTTTTTATTTTTAAAGGGTATAAATAATTCAAATTCCGATCCGGCTCCTATTGTACTTCTTGCTTCTATACTACCTCCATGTTTTTCTACGATAGTTGAAACATAACTTAAGCCTAGCCCAAATCCTTTTACATCATGAACATCTCCCTTGGAGATGCGATAAAATTTATCAAAAATTCGTTTAAGTTCTTCTTTTTTCATCCCAATACCATTATCACCAATCACCAACTTTATACCACCATTTGCATCGAGTGTCGTCACCACTATTTCGGGCTGATTTACATTATATTTTACAGCGTTATCAAGTAGGTTATTCAACACGTTTGTCATATGCATTTCATCAACCTTAACGATGGAGTTTTTGGCATTCAAATTTCTTTCAATACGCCCTCCTCTAGTTTCTGTCTGAATTTGAAATTGGTTAAGCGCTGTATTGATAAGTTGATGGACATCTATTTCCGATTTATTTAAAACAACTTCTCCTTTTTCAATCTTAGCAATTTGCAAGACTTTCTCTACCTGATTTGCCAGTCGTTTATTTTCATCGAAAATGACATTTGCATACTTTAATCTATTTTCATTCTTTGCAGCAATGGTATTATCTTTTAACATTTCGCTTGCTAAACTTATAGTTGCAATAGGTGTTTTTAATTCATGTGTCATATTGTTTATAAAATCCGTTTTCATGTCAGACAATCTCTTCTGTCTAAAAATAATGAAAAGCGCAATGGCAAAAGAGGCCATCAACATCATCAAGAACAGACCCGAAGATGACAGTGGCAGCCAAAAGGAATTTAATAGATACTTGTTTTTATTAGGGAAGGCTACAATAAGATATTTCGATAGCTTGAAAAAACTGCTATTAGATACTTCAACACCATATTTACTTTTATATAAATCCTTTAAACAAGCTTTTGAAGAGGCATAAACAAAGTTATTCTTATCTGCTTCTACAATACCAAATTCAAAATCCGTTTCAATTCCATGACTGATTAGGACTTCTTTTATAATCCCTTCTAAGGCAACCGTGTCTATTATATCCAAGAAAGGCCTTAGGTTGAACATTTGTTTGTATAGCATCCTGCTAAGAGCCTCCTTTTGTTCTAAGATTGTTCTTTTAATTTCCTCTGGACTAATGGTTATCGCGACTGGAGTCTCGTCAATATTCACTCCAAGTTTCCACATTGGCAATTGCCCCTCTTCTTCTACATGAGCATACTCTTTAGTATACATAAATTTAGAACCCTCTTCATTATTTTCGATAGAAATAACAGTATCAATAATGTTATTGACTTTTACATGGTGATATTGTTTGTTCCCTTGAACGGTCGTATAAGAAGCAATTTCTGTAGTTTCAAAATCTTCACCAAATTGATCAATGAGCATTTCTCTATGCGTAAAAAGGTCTTTCATTTCCGCTTGAAATCCAATTTCTTGGATTCTATAAGAAATCTCACTCATAGCCTCCGCCACAACACTATCAAATCGCTGATTTCTAACTTTCACAGCTCCTTTAAGCCACATTGCTTGCACTACCATTAGTCCCATTAGTCCAACAACTAAAAGTGCAATTACACCAGCTATTAAATTCTTGTTCACAATATGAAATTACGACAAACGCCGTGCGATCATTTCACACTTAACAATAATTAACAATGATTACAAATGATGTTAAGGCTTTTTAATAAAATAGATATCTATGTTACCTTCTCCTTCCTCTCTGTTAGAAGATATTGTACCAAAATTATCACTAAAGAGATGAAAAGCATACTCATCAGCCCTCGAATTAAGAGGTTTTCCTAAATTAATAGGTTTGTTCCATCCAGACTGGTTTCTCGTGCTTAAAAAAATGTCAAAACCACCATACCCAGCTAATCCTTTAGAGGAGAAGTACAATGTTTCACCTTCATAAAAAGGATGTAATTCATCTAGACTAGAATTAATTTCAGGTCCCAAATTTCTAGGTGCCGACCATTTGTCGCCTTCCCACCTAGAATAGTAAATATCATAGCCTCCAAAACCTCCGGGCATATCAGCGGCAAAATAAAGCGTATTTCCATCTGAGGTAACAAAAGGATTAGTAGCACTATACTCCTTGTTTAAAAAAGTAAGTGTGTTGAGTTTTTCAAGTTTTTTCTCTCCTTCTGAATATTCTTGAAGTACAAAATAGGGTTGTTTTCTCCATTGAAAAAAAAGAGGTCGCTTATTTATAGATAGGATATAATTATTTCTTTCTTCAACAGTTGTAAAATCCCGAATTCCACTTTTTGATAAATAATCGACCATCTCTGGTGCTGCCATTAACTTTGACTTCCCAATAAGTACTACCTGATAAGCCTTACTTCTTTGTTTCCAAAACACTCTTCCTTTATCACGATCACTCAGAAAGAAAAATTGCTCATTCTTCTGAAAACATCCTATCTCCTTTTGGCTAGTATTTAAATCCGTCAAGCTATAAATCTCAAAATCGGAGTTTTTCTGATTGGACGAATGAAACTTCAAATCTTCTTTTCCCAACCGTCCTGCATTTTTAAAAACTTCTTTTGCATCTTCAATTTCTCCCAGATTTACGAGCGTTTTCCCCAATAAATAATGATATTTTTTATTTATGTTATTGAAATTAGTAGCTTCCTGTAGCCATTTTTCAGCAGATTCATAATCTTCAGATTCAAAGTATAATTCTGCCAACCATGTTGTTCCTACATTATTCAATGGTGTTTTAGAGTGGATTTTTTCAAGCTTATCAATTGCTTTTTCATAGTTGCCGAACCCCTTCAACTGTTGGACTCTCAATAGTTTACTATATTGACTCCACACATCAATCGAACAAAAAAGACAAAAAAGAATTAAAAAAAACTTGGACATCCTCAACATCTGCTTTAAGTGAGTAGACAAAAGCGTTGAGATTTATTTTTTCTTTTTGAACATGCCTAATATTCTGTCTGTAACCACAAAACCTCCGACAACATTTATACTTGCTAATGCAATGGCAATACTACCAATACTCAGCGTAAATATATCATTAGGCTCTGCTTTTAAAACAACAATAATAGCCCCAATAATTACAATTCCACTAATAGCATTTGCACCCGACATTAATGGGGTATGTAAAATTGTTGGAATGTTTGATATTACCTCTTGTCCAATGAAGGTCGCCAAGATGAGGATGTAAATTAATTCAATATTTTCACCTAAAAAATTTATTACTGCTTCCATTATTACTAAATTGAACTGCAAAATTAATAGAAACCATAATAAATAGATAGATAAAAGGGTAAAAGTTATTCATATTTAATATTATTTTGAATGTTGAACATCATTAGCAATAAAAAAACCAAGGTTGGAGGTTCCGTTAAACCAGGATTTGAAAAGGTTTTAGAGACTTTCGAATACAATTTTAAAAAGAGAAACGAATTAGGAGCTTCTTGCGCTGTATACCATGAAGGAGAAAAAGTGGTTGATCTATGGGGAGGATACAGTAATCGATTGAAAACAAGACCATGGGAAAAAGATACTTCATGCATCATTTTCTCTTCTTCAAAGGGTTTTAGCTGCACTAACATTTGCTATTCTGCATTCAAAGGGACTCATTTCATTTGAAGAAAAAGTTGCTAAGTATTGGCCTGAATTTGCAGCAAACGGGAAAGAGTACATTACTTTAAGACAACTCTTCGCCCACGAAGGAGGTTTAGCTGCTATCACTAATAAAATACTTACAGTTGGCACCCTTAAAAATGAAGATAAACTAGCTCGAGTATTAGCTGCTCAAAAACCGGATAAAAAATCATTGGATAGAAAAGCTTATCACACCGTTTCTTTAGGTTTTTACCAAAATGAAATCGCCCGAAGAGTGGATACAAAAGGAAGGTCGTTGGATAAGATTTTCAAAGAGGAAATAACCGACCCACTGGGAATTAACAATACCTTTTTGGGTGTTCCCGATTATAGAGCACAGCATAAAATTGCAAAAATTGCCTTTGTTGATCCATTGCAACCTATCCTTAATTCAGAATATGAAAACCCAGATAAGCTATTGTTCAATTTTGTAAAGAATTTTCCAACTCCTTTATTGTCTTTTTTAAACCCGCCTTTTTTGTTCAACATGGAACAGCTTAATACTAAGAAAATCAGGGCATTAAAAATTGCATCGGGTTTCTTTTTTAGTAATGCGCACGACCTTGCCAAAATCTATGGAGAATTTGCAATGGGCTGTCCAACGTTAAAATTAAAAAAGGAAACTATTAAAGAGCTAGAAGCCTTTCCACACTCCCCTAATAATTATGTGGATGATTTAGTTTTAGCAGTTAATATGATCTATTCTTTAGGATTTGAAAAACCGTCACCCTATTTCAATTTTGGTACTAATTCTAAAAGTTATGGACATCAGGGAGCTGGGGGCTCTACCGCATTTGCAGATCCAGAAGCGAAACTAGGATACGCCTATGTTATGAATAAGATGGGCAGTAATATTGCAAATGATCCTAGAGAAAAGGCACTTAGAGATGCCATTTATAAATGCCTATAGTTTTAAACCTTTTTATAACATTGTTTTTTTGAATTTATCAATATCTTTGCGTCCTATTTGATGCACTACATGGTCGAGTAGCTCAGCTGGATACCTGCCTGCCGGCAGGCAGGGAGCATCTGGGAGTTAAGTTCTTTAAGTATGTTTATGTTCTTAAGAGTATTAGATACAATAGATTCTATATTGGAATGACTAACGATATTTACAGAAGAATAAAAGAGCACAATAATGGAAGGACTAAATCAACTAAAGGATATCGTCCTTGGAAATTATTCTTTTTTGAACAACATCCCAATAAGGTTGAAGCGAGAAAAAGAGAACTGTATTTGAAAAGTGGGATTGGTAGAACATACATAAAAACAAAATGGTCGAGTAGCTCAGCTGGATAGAGCATCTGCCTTCTAAGCAGACGGTCGCAGGTTCGAATCCTGCCTCGATCACTAATAGCCTTGGTTTTTAAACTGTTACGTTAGAACGGTTAAAATCAAGGCTTTTTTATTCTCACTAGGTATATTTTTGTATAACCATAATTAATAGTTGAAACTATTCAACATAGCATATCCGTAGCAGAAAGCATACGGATAGTTTTTTTAATTTAAGCCACAGAGTTAGTAGATTGATCTCTATTAGAATCGATTGAAAATAAAAAAGTAATTATTATCATATAATAAGTTATTTTGAACATTCACTTCTATACTTACTATTCAATCTTTTAACAAGGTGTTTTGTCATAGAAGCACCTTGTATTCGATTAATCTCCCCTGATCTCATATCTTCAATATACCATTCGTATTTCAGGACCAAAACTGGATCAACACCTGAAGTCAGTTTTGTTATAGGTAAAGCATATATCAAATAGTCCGCATTTAACTTATTTCTTTGATTTTTATATTTATCCCTACTAATTACTTCTCCATTTCCAATATAGTTACCTATTGATGAATTAAATTCTTTAATAGATTTTTCGTATTTCAAATGATGAAAGTATGCTCCAGAAGTAGCACCTAAACTTTTCCTAGCATTGCTTCTTTTACATCCTTTACATGGATCTTCTATATGTTCTACGAACAAAATTTTTCCATTGCATAAATCTGCTTCTATGTTCTTCAAAGCTTCAGGACTAGTATCCTTAACATTACTAAAATCTACCACATAAGACTCCATAATCTTTCCGCTAGTTTCTTGTGCAATAGAATCAAAAGATAAGATTAATATCAAAATTAAAATTACATTTCTCATTTATTGAATTTTAACCAAAAATCATTTATATCAATAAAAGTAAAAAAAATTATCCCTAACTGCTCATAGTTTTATGCGTTGCTCATTGCAGCGTGGCTACTAACTAACAAACATATAAGGTTTTTACTTTATTAATTTAAGCTACTATGAGACATTCGATATAGCCTTATGAAATCTAAACGAAAATAGCCAAACTCTCTTTCAAGCTCTCAACTACTTTTAATTTGATTCGTTGCTCATTGTAGTCTGGATACTAACTACGACACATAAACAGGCAGTTTTTGTTTTAATCTATAGGGAGTTAGGCTTACAAGTCCAAACCACTTAAACAAATAATTTGACATTCTGTTGTAAAAAAAATATCATTGCCACATTATTAAACATAAAAACTTTAAAAATGACAAAAAGACTTAATTTTTCGATTGTAGTATTGGCACTTATTACAATTATTTCTTGTAGTAAAGAAGTTCCAGAATTAAACCCTAATAATGAAAAACAAACCCGTCATCAAACAAGTTGCAAATTATACAACTTAGACGGTATTAATTTTACTGTTCATAATGCTGGAGATGTCGCATGTTTTCCAAGTGGAAATAAATATCAATGTAAGGAAAACACTTGGGTAAAATATACTGGACCGACCTGTACGTTTGAAGTGACCTATGGTACACAAGAGCCTACTATTGGTAAATATACTCCTCAAAAAGAAAAATAAATTTTGTAAGACACAAAATAGACAATTAATCCAGCTGAACTGTATGACTGTCTATAAAGGATTGTAAATTTTTGATTTACAATCCTTTGTTTTTTTTGGGACAACCATAATTAATAGTTGAAACTATTCAACATAGCATATCCGTAGCAGAAAGCATACGGATAGTTTTTCTTTTTTAAGCTTCGAAGGACTAGGTCGTAAACAATGAAACAGATGAGGTGATTATTTTATTAATAAAGTGCTTTTGGTGATAGATATTTTTTATAGATAAACTCTACTATAAAAAAATATTGACAATTTCGTCAATAAAACTTGCCAATATTGACAATAAATTATTATATTGTGAATAGGCAAATGAAAGAATTCAAAAAATAGAAAAATGGCTGCTTTACTTAAATATCAACAAACCAAACAAATGCTGAACAATGGTATTTTTTATTTAAAAATTGTAGCTAATGATACATTCTTCAAAAAAAAAGCTCATAGAGCTAGTAGAAAACAGTAACTTACCTAAAAGTGAAAAAGAGAAATTAAAAAAAATGCTTAATGATCCAGATCCTAAATCTGATGGTCCAAAAAAAGCATTTAAAAAAATTGTAAAGTATGCTCTTTTGTATCTAGCAAAAGAGTTGTTGGAATAACTAATATGACAATAAATAACTTAATAAAGTCATTAAGAATATCAAGAAGATTAAAGCAAAGGGAACTTGCAGAATTATCAGGTGTTCCCGTGACTGTTCTATCTAAGATTGAAAATAACCAGCGAGATCCTAATAAGAACCACCTAATTGCAATTTCAGAGGCATTAAAGGTGCCAAACGAAATGCTTTTATTACTTACTATAGATAGATCGAAAATCGAAAACGAAAAACTACCATTCTTAGATGCGATCTTAGATATAGTAAATAGTCACTTTATAAGTGATACTTTAGAGGAATTAGTTTAATTGAACTAAACTATAAAGGAATACATCCACTTCATTATTGGCTACATAATACATATTAAGAATATAGCAAAGTGATAGAAGGAATTATTGAAGCATTTACCCATATGATCGGCGCAATTATAGATCTGTCATTTCAGATTGGCAATGCCATTTTTGATTTAATATTTGGTAAAAAGATTGATAAAAGTGATTTAGGGCAACCAATACTAAGACTGTTTATTCATGCAATAGGTATAGTCGTAATATCTTCAGTTATCTTTATTATTTTATTTTTATTTGTATTCAAATTGTAATTTATCAAACGTGCCAAAAAAATTCTAGTTGTTCTATTAATTACTATCAGCTTGCTCAAAAGATTCTGAAATTGAATCACTTCTATCTCCCTTAAACTTTAAAGCCATACTACTGGACATGACATGATTTTGTTGAGTAATATTTCGGGTTACTTGTTTAAGATATCTTATAAATGAAGCTAGATGATAAAACCTGGCTTTGAGAATTGATATTCCTTTGTGGAATACAGAAACAGTTCTAGTAACTCTGTCTTTGTGTTTTTTCCATTCACTTTTCCCAAATTCGGGAGCCAATAAACCTTCTCGGACAGACAATGCATATGTGAAAACGACAATACTAGGTAAGGGTTAACGTCTTCAGGGTTTATATTTATAATATATCTTATATTTAGAGTTAAATTTTTAAACACCTATAGTAAATTGAATAATAATCACTTTTCTGGAGTTTTAATATTAGATGAACATCAAATAATTGTGGATGGTTTAAATTTTGTTCTAAAAAGTGCGGGATTCACCAATATTCACTCTTTTTCTACTTATACAGAAGGGCTTCAATTCTTGAATAGAAGCAATAATGATATTAAATTAGTTATTTCAGAAGTTCAACTACCCGATAATAGTGTTCCATATTTTGTAGATCGCATTACTAGAAATCATAAATATTTGGTAGGTATTCTTATTTATTCAATGCCGAATCATCTTGAAATATTAGAAAGGTATGATTATTTTAAATACCAATTAAACCTTATTAATCTTTTTGATCTTAGATATTTAGCAAAAGATAAACCACTCAGTTTAGTAAATGATACTTGTAAAAGCATTATAAATGTTGTTGTCGAAGAAATAATTAGACAAAATAGACTTAGCAAAGAAGAAATAATTAGACGTAGAAAAAAATAGAATTATCAAAAACAATAACTCCATTAAAGAATTGATACAGAATTGTATCTCACAAAATGATACAGAATCAGCTTTAAACGAGTTGACTAAGTTCTTAAAAAGTGCTAACTCTTCAAAGTGGTTAAATTCCACAACTATTTTAAAAAGTAAATACAATAAATTAAAAAAAGAAAAAATAGATGGTGTCCTTTCTCAAGAGGAGATAGAAAAATCAATTAGCAAGATTAATGTTTCAATCTTAGAAATATCTCAATCTGCATTTGAAAACGAGATAAATTTAAATGGAACCATTCCAGAACCATCCAATCAAAAGTTAATCAAAAATGTAATGGTAAAAATCACTGTTGATAGAGATTACAACTCTTATAGTTCAGAAGAAAAAGAAGCATTATTTGAAACAATAAGAAAATTACTTGAATTGGAATCGGACATTACCATTAAAAGTGTAGAAAGAGGAAGTGTTGTTATAAAATTTGAGCTTGATGATTTGAATGCAAAAAAATTAATTGAACTGATTGAAAACGGGGCATTGAAAAAACATGAAGTTCTGAAAGGAGAAATAATCAATAATGTACTCGAGAAAACGGTATTTATTATAGATGATAATGTAAAATCCTACGAAGATATTATTTACTCTTTTAACACAGATAATGTGCTTGAAACTTCTTACAATCTATATAATATTCAATTTCCCAATGAAATTGAAAGAAAAGAAATACTTCTGTTTGATCTTGACTTACTTAAAATGAAAGATGCTATTCCAGCAATAATAGAAAAGTCAGATAAAAAAAACAAAATTATGGTTAGTTCGTCTTTTCTGTCATATAATGACCATATGGAATTACTTAAACTAGGTGTCGATGGCATTTTAAATAAAAACGAAACTAATAATAAGCTGATAGAAGCTATACGTGAAGTATCAAATAGTGGAGCTTATTTCTCAGAAAAAACTCTTAAATTTTTAAGTAAATTTTCAGAAAAAGAAGAATCAGAAAAAAATAAAAAAAATCTCATAAAATCTTCCTTAACAAATAGGGAGCAGGAAATATTAAAACTTATTGCACAACAGAAAACCGGAAAAGAAATTGCAGAAGAACTATTATTAAGCATACATACTGTATACAAGCATAGAAAGAACATAATGCGTAAAACAGAGGCGAAACATACAGCAGATCTAATAAAATTTTACCATTCAAATAAAAGAATAAGTTAATGTCTTATGATATACCCTTAGAAGTTGTCTATATATCTTAATCATTAGCTGTTTAGTATCAGTAAAAAGTGAATTTTTGAAGAGTCCCTAAATCTGTTTTACACCTCTAATATGCTCTTTTTCATTTTAACTAATTTAAGGTTTGTAAAACAACCCGAGGATAAAAATTCTTTCTAAAGTAGAATCTTAAATTAAACACCTTTTTTTACTTTAGTGGTTCTATGGAAAAGATCAATCCAAAAATGGATGAAAGCTGGAAAGAAGTGCTTCAAAACGAATTTGAAAAAGATTATTTCTATCAACTAAGAACATTCTTAGTAAACGAAAAGAAAGCCAATAAAACCATTTATCCTCCAGGCTCTTTAATTTTTAATGCTTTTAATTCTACACCATTCGAAAAAGTAAAGGTTATTATTCTTGGGCAAGATCCCTATCACGGTAAAGGACAAGCACATGGCCTCTGCTTTTCGGTACAGCATGGCATTAAACCTCCCCCATCGTTAAAGAATATGTACAAAGAATTGCATAGCGATCTTGGAATATCCATCCCCAACCATGGCTGTTTGCAAAAATGGGCAGATCAAGGTGTTTTTTTGTTAAACGCAATTCTTACTGTTGAAGCGTCTAAACCGGCATCACACCAAAAGAAAGGCTGGGAACAATTTACAGATGCAGTTATTAAAACACTCTCTGAAAAAAGAGAAGGCATCGTATTTCTGTTATGGGGCAGTTTTGCAAAAAGCAAGGCTTCTCTAATTGACAGAGAGAAACACCATATCCTCACTTCTACACACCCCTCTCCTTTTAGCGCACACTATGGATTTCTAGGCTGTAAACACTTTTCAAAAGCAAACCAGTTATTAAAAGAAAAAGGAACTACCCCTATTGATTGGTCTCTTGATTAACAATTCTAAAAGCAAAAACTTCCTTCCCGCTCCATGCTATTAAGTTGTTTTCTCCAGATTCGAAAAGATCTACAATTTTAATACCCTCAAGTTCTTTTTCAGGAAGTACATTTATAACATTTCCCTTATTATCTAGCAATCGTACCTTTTTATCTTTAGAATTTGTACAAACAATCAATGGTAAATTATTACTCGGCAACTTTGAAACCTCATAAACCGTGTTTTCTTTGCTAGAACAATTGGTAAAAATATTTCGCCCTGTTCTTTTATTAAGTGATATACATTTACTACCACCAGTGACAATCTCTAATCCCTGACTGCTACTAACTTCTTCCATTGTAAAATAAGTGACCGGAAATTTATAGCTTAATTGATCCGTTGTCAGGCTTCCATTCAATGTTATCGCTATCACCTTGCCTTGTTTATTAATTGTTTTGAGTTTATTTGGCTTAACCGTATAATCAAAAACAAAATCATTATTGATACTTGATCTTGTTTCAACGCTGTTATTTAAAGTTCCATCCAATTTCCAATTAAATACTTTTCCATCACTATTGAATCCTATTAAATAATCTTTCTCATTAGCATTTATATGCTTGATTGGAAATCTCACATTCCCAACTTTTGTCTTTGGGTTCCAATTTGGAAGTGGTTTTCCATTGGCTTCATATCCGTAAATGTTTCCATTTGAAATGGGAATAAAAATTTTCAATTGATCTTTTGCCTCCACAAAGGTTAATCCACATGAAGCATTTGCCGGAAGTTTCATTGGAAAATCAGCAATATTTTTTCCTTTTTTATCAAGCCAATAGATTTTATTTGCTGTATTAAATAAATAATGCGTCTTATTATTCCCAAAATAATCTATCGCATGAACTTCCCCTATTAAGGTTTCATCTAATTGCTTTGTCCAAATAGTTTGACCACTTGTGTTCAAAGCATAAAGCATATTCTTTTCATCTTGAAGTAAGATTACTAGACTATTATCCTCGATGCTCTTCACCAATTGCGGAGCAGCTGATATGTTATCATTCAACTTACTCTTCCACAATAATCCTTCTTTAGATTCGACTTTTTCTTTATATAGTGCAAACCCACTTGTACTGCATAACTTTCCTGATTTCTTAAAACTCAATGAGGCTTGTCTAAAATGTCTCAGATTATCAATAATGTCATTTAAATCGTCTTCTAAAATCGGATTTGAGATGGATTCAATAGTTCCTTTAGAAAGCTCTGTATCCAAGTAAACATTTACTTCCCCATTCATCTTTGCTTTCTCATTGAAGTCGTTGAACGAAATATCCTTTAACAAGGTACGCTCATTACTAATCTTGTCAATTAATAATTCCAAAGCATAATTTTTCTTTGAAAAGACCACACTTTGACCAATATTTGTATAATAAAGTCGATGATTACTAGCCCATTTTAATCCAGTTATTTTCTCTAACTCCCCTTCGTTCCAAAAACTCAAAATGTCAAATGAGCTATAAGTCTGTTTAAAAGTATCTAGTTTTGTACTTCTTGCCAATTCTTGTAAATAGTTACTATTTGCATCAGCATCTAAACTTTCTAATATCAAGTAATCATTTTTATCTGACACACTATTAAAAGATTCTTCCTCTAAAAAGACTAATCCACGTCCTGACCATTTTTCTTTAAGCACCCCATTTGTGAGTACTTGATAAAAGAAAGCTGAATTATTAGGCATTACCTGTAAGGGCAAATTCACCAAATCTGTTGAATGACTTAAACTATGATTTTCTTGATAAATTGTATTACCTGTATAAAAGATACCTTCTTCATTAAGATAAAAATCAAGCAAAGTCCAATCTGCAAACTCTTTGAGTTTTCCAGAATGCTCAATACTTTCTCTATTCAACAAAGTAGAAAACCATAAATCAAGATACGGATAGCTAAACACCAAAGTAGCATCAGCATTGTCAGAAGAAGTTTTCCAAAGGTTTTTAAAGTCTCCTTTTCTGATTCTACTATTTTCTGTATTTACCAACTCATTGATGGCGTCTTCCACTAAAAAAGAAGTCTGACTTATCATCCACAAACCACCCGAATATGCGAATGTAAATCTATCACCATTATTCAAAGAGGTTACTTCAAATACCTCTATATCATTGTACATCCAACTATTCACCTTTAAATCTAAATCGGATTTAATGGATGTATAAAACTTCTTAATTCGTTTTTTCTTAACGGTTGACCCTTTAAAAATAATTGGTGCCATTTTGCCTACTCCTGCTAAATGGAAAGAAGCATTTAATGCTTCACTCTGAAACGAAATATTTCTTTCTATAAAAAAACTATCGATAGAAAGATTAAAATCTGCAATTTCATCAAAAAAGGTAAGCGTTTCTAATTGCTCTTTATACTTACTTGAATCAATTGATAAAGACAGTCGATCCAAATCGGAAATATGTAGTAAAAAAGAGCTATTGGAAGGAACTGCGTTCCAAACATAATCATTGCTATTCTTGGAGCCTACAGGGGATAAATTTCCATTAGAAATGAAAACGGCAAGACTACCAATTAATAGTAATAAAAGAAAAACAAAACTAAACTTTCTCATGTTCCCGGTTAATCCTATATTCGATCTCAATACAAAAGTTGTTATTATTAATTCAAACAAATGAGTGTTTTATTAACAGGTAGTGCATTTTTAGGTGGATTGGCAGTAATTTTAGGTGCTTTTGGCGCTCATGCATTAAAAAATCAATTAACCATCGACCAACTAACCTCTTTTCAAACAGGCATCAGATATCAGTTTTACCATGTTTTTGCCATTTTCCTTTGTGTAATTATTGGAGAGCGGTTTAACATCAATTTATCCTATGCGGGGTATTGTTTTTTAATAGGCATTTTACTCTTTTCAGGGTCTATTTATTTACTATCATGCAAAGAACTTCTTGGCATTGAATCTTTTAGTAAGCTATTAGGCCCTATCACTCCATTGGGCGGATTATTTTTTATTATTGGATGGGCAATAATGGCTATTCAATTCATCAAAGCCAATCAATTGAATTGAATTCTATAAATATTAAAATTTCGTTTGCAAAAAATCTCCGCCTTATTACCATTGACCGTTAACTGGGTGTAATCCTTCGGAACTTTTACAAAGATAGTAGGGATGTGTAAACTATTTTCTTCAATTGTAACAACAATATCATTTTCTATGAACATAAATTCAGATACTTCTGACCCAGAAAAAAAGTGCCCTATACTCCCTGCAATAGCAAATGGGGTATCTTCGATTCTCAAAAAACAAAAAGATTGATGTTGCGCTAAATCGATGTACTCCCCTCCCTGTACAAGCCCCTTTGTTAAACAATTAAAGTAGTCGCCTTCCGCCAATTTGTACTGCCTCTTACCATCAGATGTATTTATTAATGCAAGATATTGTTTCCCTTTAATCATAAAATGAATGCGAAAAAAACCATTGCTATAATCCACTTTCAATTGATTTATCTTTCGAAGTGGGAAAATTGATTTATATATCTCCTCTATTGGTTTTTTGTATTCAGCAATATTATCTGAAGTAAAAATTAAATCTCCAAACAATATATTCGAAAGCAACAAAGTATACTTTTCATTAAAAGACAACTTATTTTTTCTCTCTCTAAGAATAAAAACATCTGTGTCATTTAAAAAAGCTCGACCATTTAAATGTCGCCTAAAGGCACTGTTTAAAATAGCATTCACATTTGAAGGTCTTTCTTTATTTCTTATCCATTTCAAAGCTTTAAAATCCCAACTTAAATGTACATCTGGCCCTATTCTGCAGTAATCTACCAATCCAACAGCAGAAGATATTGGCACACCACATCCTAAAATAATTTTGTCTCCTATACACTCTCTTAAAAAAGTCATTGTATCATACATAATAGCCCCTCTGGATTTCCCATTACGAGGCCGAATTGCTGCGCCAAATAAAAAATCGAGCTTTACCATATCAAATTCCCACTCCAACAAAACTTTATCAAATACCTGTTTTAAATAAGCTCTAACCTCCTCGTTGTAAATATCTAAAGCATAAAACCAACCGCTCCAAGCATCATTAAAACCAACTTTCACCTTTTTGCCATTCTCACCCTTTACAAACCAATGCGGATGATTTTTAACAATGCTAGACTTGCGTTCACATACCAATGGAGCCAACCACAACCCCGCCTTGGCATTTATCTCTTTTATCTTTCTTACTATTGGTTTCAATCCTCCTGGGAACTTTTCATTGACTTCCATCCAATCACCAACAGCTTTTTGATAACCATCATCAATTTGGAAATAATCAATAGGAATACTTTTACGCCTATAAGCATTGATATTTGCTAGAATTATTTGTTCCGAAATTTTAGTATAATAATAATACCAACTGGTCCATCCAATTGCAGGTTTAACTTTTGGCGTAACCAACTTCATTTTACGAAAATAAATTGAAGCTGCATTTACCTCATTCGTTTTAGAGTAAAAAGCCCTAAGGATTGTATGCGCGTTCGATATCTCTAGCCCTTCACAATCTTTTATAATAATTAATTCCCTTTTATTTCTATTAAAAGTGAACAGCGTATATCCATTTGACTCATCTAATGAACCTATCCAAAACACTTCTTTGTGAGGTAATTTAAGATATGTATATAACCAACTGTAAAGTTGGTCATCACTTGCCACCTTGTTTATAATACCGTAATCACCATAGTTGGCCATCAACTTCCTAAAAATTCCAATGGGCTGCTTTATTTTCTCATCTAAACTATATTCCCTGCTTAAAGACCATGACTGAAAACCATTGCAAAAAATCTTTTTCACAATAGAATAGTCCATTTCAAAAATTAAAGCAAATCGGACAAGTGCTATTGGTTTCTCTGAGACTAATTGAGATGTAATGATTGTGTCAAACTGATCTGCTTGCACAGTTGTCTTTAAAGAGAAAATATCATTACCAATCTCTGTATTTCCTCTTATTTCATAACTATGCCCTTCGCACTTAAAACCTAATATTTGTTCTTTTAGTAAAATCTTTGAATTGTTTTATGTTCACTAAGATATAGTAATTTGAAACACCAAATCAATAGTATATTTACAAGAATAACATTAATGTTGCTTTACAAAACAAGATAAGTAAATGAAAAATATTGCAATAATTGGAGCAGGAACGATGGGAAATGGCATTGCACATGTTTTTGCCCAAAGCGGATACAATACTAACCTAATAGATATTTCTGAAGAAGCTTTAGAAAAAGCGATCGGTACTATTTCAAAAAACCTTGATAGGCAAATCAAAAAAGCAATTATAACGGAAAAAGAAAAGATAGACATATTAGGTAACATACATACTTTCCCCTCTGTAGAAAAGGGAATAAAAAATGTGCATTTGGTTGTAGAAGCTGCGACCGAAAACATAGATTTAAAACTCAAAATATTTAATCAACTTAGCGATTTAGTAGATTCTGAGGTAATTCTTGCTACGAATACATCATCTATTTCAATTACCAAAATTGCATCGGTTGTAAAAAATCCTGAGCAAGTAATCGGCATGCATTTTATGAATCCTGTTCCTGTTATGAAACTCATAGAAGTTATTAGAGGCTATCAAACTTCTGATGAGGTAACTAATATCATCATGGATTTATCCAAAAAATTAGGAAAAAGTCCGGTTGAAGTAAACGATTATCCAGGATTTATAGCAAATCGAATTTTAATGCCCATGATCAATGAAGCCATATACTCACTTTATGAAGGTGTTGCAGGAGTTTTAGAAATAGATACGGTTATGAAACTAGGTATGGCTCACCCAATGGGTCCTTTACAACTAGCAGATTTTATTGGTCTAGATGTATGTTTATCCATTTTGAATGTTCTGTATGATGGTTTTGGCAATCCTAAATATGCACCTTGCCCTCTACTTGTAAATATGGTAACTTCTGGAAATTTAGGTGTCAAGTCGGGTGAAGGCTTCTATAATTATGCAGATGGTATAAAGAATGCTATACTTTCAAATAACTTTAAATAAGAGGCATGTTAAATATTGAAGAGCAAAATAAGTTAAAGAAGAAAATTGAGTTAAAAATAAGATTGTTAAAATTGGATATTGATACACTTGTCGAAGAAACAAAGCCAATCGCCCCGGAAAATTCTTTAGGCAGAATAACAAGAATGGATGCCATTAATAAAAAAGGTGTTAATGAAGCTGCTCTCAGACAAGCAAGAAAAACTTTGAATAAACTTGAACTCGCATTAAATAAAATTGAGAATAATGATGTTACCTATGGTAAATGCCATAAATGTGAAGCGTCTATTCCATTTCAACGCCTAATTTTAATGCCGGAAAGTACCCACTGCGTAAAATGCGCCAATTAATCTCTTACAATATCAACATAAGGACTCTCTAAAATTGCTTTAGCAGCAACCATATCCTTCAAACTCATTTTGCGAAGTAAGATGTGTTTCTTTTTTCTCTTTTTTGAGATCTTCATTGGTTTGATTTTTAACATCTCGAGATTAGAAACAGGTAATTCCTTCTTCTTAATGGGCTTTTCAATAGTGTTGGTGATAACAGGTTCTTCTATAACGGGTTCAAAAACTGGTCTAGTTTCCTCTTTTGGGGGTTGCTCAATTTCTTGCACAAGTTCCTGAAAGATTTCCTTCCAAGTTGGTTCAGTAGCCTCCTCTTGGGTGACCTCTTCTTGAGGATCATGCTGAAATACTTCTTCCTCAGCTCTTTTTTGTTTTTTTGCATTTTTTTCTGCCTCTTGACGCTTCTTCTTTTGTTGCGAATAAGCTCTAAAAAGGTAAAAGCCAGCAATCATTAATAGATATAATACTTCTTCCATTACTTCTTATCCGAAAGATAAGCAACCATCGATCACTACACAAATACTACATCAATTATATTGCATTATAATATACAAAAGCTGTATTCATTAAATTTTGAGAAATACTATATTTAAAGTCCATGCAAAAATCTAAAGACAAGAATTCTTTCATAAAAAAACCTGAGTATCCAGGAGGGAAAAAAGCGATGAATGAATTTATTCGTAAAAATTTGAAATATCCAGAAGAAGCCCTAAAAAAGAAAATTGAAGGCAAAGTTCACTTGTCTTACACTATTAATTTTAAAGGAAAGGTTGAGCATATAAAAATACTAAATGGATTAGGTTATGGATGCGATGAAGAAGCCATAAGAATTGTTAAACTTCTAGAATTTACTTCCCCTAAAAACCGAGGAATGAGAGTTAGTGGACGTAAAAAAATAACTATTAATTTTAAACTTCCAAAAGTCAAAAAACAAAAAATACAATATTCACTAACTAAGAAACCAGAAAAAAAAGGAACTCCTGACACGCAGAAAAAAACCTCAAGTTACACTTACACTATAAAATGGTAAAATTCTGATTTTAAGCATTTAATAAAAAAATAAATGCTATATTTTATAAGAAGTGCCCTTTGATTTTTCTTCATCGGAACCTCCTTCTTGAGGGGACATAGGAGCCATTAATTTTTCTAAGAAATCATTATTTAAAAGCTGATCAAAAATGTTTTTTTGAAAAACAGAATCTTGCATAAAATTTTGGAACATATCTGATTTAAGAATCCCATTCAAATCAAAGTTTAAAGCTTTTAATTCTTTATTTAAATCTACCCCGTCCATTGAATTCATTACAGAATCAATCACATTAGGATTAAAAAATTGCTCCCAATCTCCTCGTGAGTTATCCAATTCGGATTTCAACTGATCAAAAAGTGCATTAAGATCCATTGTTCCAGACAACAAATCACTTATGCTTGGCACATGGTTGTCTTTAATTTGAGCGTTGCTATTTAAAGCGCCAACCATTAACACCATACTTAAAATAAATATTCTCAAAGACTTCATGTTTTTAATTTAATATACTTGATGCAAATTTTTTGCCATTTTTAAATTTAATCATGTATGGGTTAATCATTTGTTAAAAAAACTGATTTTTCTTTGATGATCCACTAATTTAAAGTTGTGAATAGAAGAGCACTTCGCATTATTATTCTTTTAGCTGTTATTTCAACATTTGGAATTATTATGGGTCAGTCTTATTGGCTTAGACAAGCATTAGACCTCAAAGAAAAACAATTCAAGCATAGAACAACAATTGCCTTACAAAATGTTTCAGACAGATTAATTGAGACCAGCCAAGATTCGACCATAAGGGTCGAAACTATAAAACAGTTAGCCTCTAACTATTACACCGTTGAATTCAATTCAAATATTAATCCAACACTTTTAGAGGAATTTCTCGTTGCAGAATTTCAAAACAACCACCTCAATATAGATTTTGAATATGGAATTTTTGAATGCTCAAGTGACTCTTTTGTCTATGGAAATTATGTTGACATGAATAAGCTGGATAAAATTAGGCGCGTACATTACAACCCTATTCAAGATCATAATTTTTATTTTGGTGTTTTGTTTCCTCAAAAAACAGGATTTATAGTTAACCAGATGAAAGTCTGGTTGTTTTTTACCGGTATATTAGCACTCGTTATTTCCTTTTTTGCATATGCGATCTACATCATTTTACAACAAAAAAGACTCTCTGAAATAAAAGCAGATTTTATCAATAATATGACACATGAACTAAAAACACCTATTTCAACTATTGGTGTGTCAAGTGAAGTAATAATGAATGGCTCCCTTATTGCACAGCCAGAAAAGTTGAAAAAATATGCTTCTATCATAAATCAAGAGAACACTCGATTAAAAAATTTGGTAGAAACCGTACTCCGAGTGTCCATTATGGATGAAAAAAAGATGGATTTGTCCCATGAAGTTATTGATTTGACAGAACTAGTTTCAAAAGCTGCTGAGCACTTTAGACTTAGAGTGGAACAAAAAATGGGACACCTAAACATAACACTTCCAGCATCAACCATTAAAATAAAAGGAGATAAACACCATTTAACAAATGTTATCAATAATTTGATTGACAATGGCATTAAATACAATAATAAAAAACCGGTCATCAATCTGAGTATTAAATCTAAAGAGAACAGCTACGTTGAAGTCGTTATAGAAGATAATGGCATTGGAATTGATAGTAAAGAAGTTAAAAATATTTTTGAAAAGTTCTATAGAGTACCTAAGGGTAACATTCATAATGTAAAAGGATATGGAATTGGTCTTTATTACGTTAAAAATGTCATTGAAGACCATAAAGGAAAGATAGAAGTGGAAAGTAAAAAAGAAGTAGGAAGCATTTTTACCATATGTCTTCCCAAAATAAAAGCTAAATGAACAGAAGAAGAAAAATATTACTTGTTGAAGATGATCCAAATTTGAGTTTCATTATCAAAGACAACCTACTCAACCATGGATATGATGTACTTCATAAAGAGGATGGATTAGAGGCATTAGAAGAAGTTGAAAACGGGAATTACTTTGATTTGTGCCTTTTAGATGTAATGCTTCCAAATGCTGATGGGTTTCAAATTGCCCAAAAGATCAGATCAAAAAACCATAAAACGCCAATTATCTTTCTAACAGCAAAAGGGCTTGAAGAAGACAGAATTAAAGGTTTTAAATTGGGCGCTGATGATTATATAACCAAGCCATTTTCTCTTCAGGAATTGGTATTAAGAATGGAAGCCGTACTCAGAAGATCATCTACAAATATTTCTAAGGATGGCAATACAGAAAAACTTGGTCAATACAACTTTAAACCTATGGAATTAAAGCTTATTGATGCCAATGAGCAAATTATTAAAATAACAAAAAAGGAGGCCGCACTTTTAAATATTTTATTAAAAAACAAAAATGTTGCGGTTACAAGGCAAAATATACTTCAAGAAGTTTGGGGAGACGATGACTATTTTGTTGGAAGAAGTATGGATGTCTATATGTCTAAACTGAGAAAGTACTTCAAAGAAGACCCCAAGGTGGAAATTCAGACTATTCATGGGGTAGGATTTAAGTTACTAGTTATCGAATAACTATGTAGCGATATTTTTAATCCTTTAATATCTCATGTCCCAATTTATCCCTCTTTGTTTGGAGGTACTTTTCGTTATGCACATTAGGAGAAATCTCAATTGGAATATTTTCTACAATCTCAAGACCATAACCTATAAGTCCTACCCTTTTTTTAGGATTATTGGTAATTAATCGAAGCTTTGTAATTCCAATATCTCTCAATATTTGAGCTCCAATACCATAATCTCTTTGATCGGCTTTAAATCCAAGGTCTAAATTAGCCTCTACGGTATCCTTCCCTTCTTCCTGAAGTTTATAAGCTTTTAATTTATTCATTAAACCAATGCCTCTTCCTTCCTGCATCATATAGAGTACCACTCCTTTCCCCTCTTTTGCAACCATCTGCATTGCTCCACTTAATTGATCACCGCAGTCACATCTTAAAGAAGATAATAAATCTCCTGTTACGCAAGATGAATGAACACGAACCATTACTGGCTCATTTTCTTCCCACTCACCCATTTTCAAGACTAAATGCTCCTCTCCTGTTGTAATTTGCTTGTAAGCGATTAAATCAAAATCTCCATATTTAGTAGGCATTTTAACCTCAACTATTTTTTCAATTAGTCTTTCATTTTTCAACCTATAAGCTACAAGATCTTTGATAGAAATGATTTTCATATCAAACTTTTCAGCAATGACTTTTAGATCTGGCAACCTAGCCATTGTTCCATCTTCATTTAATATTTCGACTAAAACTCCTGCGGGTTCAAATCCAGCAAGACGTGCTAAATCAATAGTAGCTTCTGTATGCCCTGTTCTTCTTAGAACTCCTTCTCTTTTCGCTTTTAAGGGGAAAATATGACCCGGCTTCCCAAAATCTTTGTTTGTCATTTTAGGATCAATCAAAGCTTGTATCGTCTTAGCTCTATCTGCAACAGAAATTCCTGTTGTACATCCATGACCAATCAAATCTATGGCCACCGTAAATGGTGTTGCATGTAATGCTGTATTTCTTCCAACCATCAACTCAAGCCCAAGTTCATCACATCTGTCTTCTAATAAAGGAGCACATATCAATCCTCGTCCATGAGTAGCCATAAAATTTATTATCTCTGGCGTTACATTTCTTGCAGCAGTTACAAAATCTCCCTCATTTTCTCTATCCTCATCATCAACTACAATTATTAAACGTCCTCTCTTTATATCCTCAATGCCTTCTTCAATAGTGTTTAACATATTCACTCTTTTTATTAATCCCTGTAATCCAATAATAGTAAGAAATAGGCTAAAGAAAAAAACGCTTTCAAAAGCTAATACAAAGATAATAGCTTTACATATTTGCCTTTAAAAGGCATAAATCTATACGTAAACAATCAATTGGAAACTTTAGGGTTTCTCTTTCCTAAAAATTGATTTAAAACCTAGTTTTACCTTACTATACCATTCTTCCCTCATAATCGGTGCATCTAAAACAGCTTTGTATGTTAAAAAAATACCCACCATTGCTAAAACCATGGAAGGTAACCACATCCCTGAAGCTGCTTTTAGAACCCCCTCCTTGGCCAATTTTTCTCCTGTAATAGTCAAAACATGAAACAATAAAAAGAACAGAACAGAAATTAAAATCGGCATGCCGAATCCACCTTTTCTAACAATAGCTCCCATTGGACCTCCAATAAAAAGGAGTATTATACAAGCTGCTGATAATGTAAATTTTCGATTCCACTCCATTTGATGTCGTGTTATTACATAATCTTTGATTTTTAGGTCTTTCATGGTTGTTTTGCTATAATCGCGCATAGTTTCAGCCCTATTAATCGCGCGATCAGCATTTTGCCTATTTTTCATTTCTTCTAAAAAGGTATTGGCAGAAATTCGTCCCCTATTATCAGTTGAATGTTTTACATGAGGTCTATCGTCCTTCTTACTTTCATCTGTTTTATGAATAGAAACATAAGCGGCATTGTATTTTTTTAGCCTGTCTGTTCTAACTTTTCTTTGTTTATATAAAGTATCTATTTGATCCGATAGTTGCTGAGCATTAAGCATATGGTAATGGTCTTTAAATAGCGCTTCATCTGTCCTTTTAATCTCAAAAGAAGCTAAATCGAAAACTTTTCTCCATCGAGAAAAAGTCATTTCCGATCTTTCATATAACTTTTCTTCGCTATCAGACCTCTGCTTCATTTCTCTATACTGCTTTCCATTATAAAGCGTCATTATTAAATACTGTCCATCTGCACTTGCAATTAGCTCCCCTTTATCCGCAAGTGTAACATTCGTATTTCCTTTGCCCTCGGTATGATCATAAACGGTAATATCAAAAATTCTCTTATCGTCAGGAGCTTTTTTCATAATTCTAAGAGTATATCCCTCAATGCCATTATAAAAAACACCTTCCTTAATATCTAGAGCAGGTTTATGTTTACGGATGTCATATAATAGGGAATAAAATTTCAGGTGTGTAGCTGGTAATACTTTATTAGAAAAGAAATAGGCTCCAATACTAAGTAAAATGACAAAAAAGATAAGCTTTTGCATTATTCTTAATAAAGAAACACCTGAAGATTTAAAACTCACCAATTCATTGTGCTCACCCATATTCCCCAGCACCATTGTTGAAGAAAGCAGCACTGCCAATGGTAGTGCTAATGGAACAATTGTTAATGCATATAAAGAGGTTAACTGTAAAATTAAGGAAGTTTCTAAGCCCTTTCCAACCAAATCATCAATGTACTTCCATAAAAATTGAAGCAAAAAAATAAAGTCTGTAATTAGAAAGGTGATTAGAAGCGGACCTAAAAAAGATTTTAAGACAATTCTATCTACTTTTTTAAACACAACACGGTATATAAACTAATAAACGATGAATTACTTCGAGCATTGTACTTACACCCCCATACACTTCGCTAAATCATCTAGCTGACTTTCCCAAAGTTCTACAGAATCATCTAATTCATCTTCCTCGGCAAAATCCGTGATATAAAGGATAGTTTCTCCCGTCACTTCCGATTTCCCAATGGTGTACTCTAAAAAAGTATCCTCTGCATCTTCCCAAACTAGGCGTAACATTTCATCCTCCGACTGAGAAACAATTTCGGCCTTTTCTTCTACTCCATTCCAAAAGAAAGAATAAACATCTCCATTTTTATCTACATGATCTGCAAACCATTGTACTAACCCTGATGGAGTTGTTAAAAATTTGTATAAAATGGCCGGTGAAGACCTAAACATTCTTTCTACCGTAAATTTTTGTTTATCTGACATATTCGCTCTTATCGCCCACAATTAAAATTAAAATTTTAAAATATCAAAATTTAATTGAATAATAATTATTCAAGTTGATAAGAAGAACAACCTTTTTTTAATATTATTTAGACCAATTTATAACAACTAGGCCTTGATAATGACAGTAGATTTCAGTAAATTTGCACCCTTTACGCTTAATCTAAAGTAAAACTATATGAGACAACTCAAGATTACCAAATCCATAACAAACAGAGAGAGTCAATCTTTAGAAAAATATTTGCAGGAAATTGGCAAAGTAGACCTCCTAACTCCGGATGAAGAGGTAGATTTAGCGCAAAGGATTAAGCAAGGGGATCAAATTGCTTTGGAAAAATTAACGAAAGCAAATCTTCGATTTGTTGTTTCTGTAGCAAAGCAATACCAAAATCAAGGACTTTCTCTTAGTGACCTTATCAATGAAGGAAATTTAGGATTAATTAAAGCCGCCAAAAGATTTGATGAAACTAGGGGTTTTAAATTTATATCCTATGCAGTATGGTGGATTAGACAATCTATTTTACAAGCATTAGCTGAACAGTCTAGAATTGTTAGGCTTCCATTGAACAAAGTTGGATCATTAAATAAAATCAACAAGGCCTTCTCTCAATTAGAACAGGAGTTTGAAAGAGAACCTTCTGCCGATGAGTTAGCTGAAATTTTAGAAATTAATGCGACTGAAGTAGAAACTACTTTAGGTGTTGCAGCACGTCACGTTTCTGTTGATGCTCCTTTTCAAGAAGGAGAAGACAACTCTTTACTTGATGTTCTAGAAAATGACAAAACCCCTAAAACGGATGCACATCTTGAATACCTAGAATCTTTAAGAAGAGAAATTGAGCGCTCTTTAAACACCTTAACAGAACGACAAAGAGATGTTGTTAAATATTACTTTGGAATTGGCGTTGAGCATGCTATGTCTTTAGAAGATATTGGCGAAAAATTTGGATTAACAAGAGAGCGTGTAAGACAGATAAAAGACAAGGCTATTAATAAATTAAGAGCTACTTCTAGAAGCAAACTACTTAAAAACTATTTAGGACAATAATCTAAAATCTTATTGCTAACATTATGGGAAATGCAACCAGTCATTCCATATGGATTGATAAAGAAAAAAAAGCTTCTGAATTAATTACTATTGCTGGAGAATTGATGTATGGTCATTCTGTAGAATTAATCCTTTTTAGAAGAAGAATAGTTGACAATAGAACAAGTGACATTTTAAATGATCACGAATACGGCAGAAATTATATCAACAAACCGCTAACACTAGACATTTCTTTAGGACTGGCAAGAGCAATTAGTAAATTAGAACTTGCACCATCTAGAATTGATATTGGGATTTTAGCTAAAGAATGGCTGGCGGAATCTGCTGAATCTGGAAGCTTTGATGCATTTATTGAAAATAAATTAGCTGCTTTCGTTGGAAAGGACAAACGGGTTTTGCAACCTAGAGATGTTGTACTATATGGTTTTGGAAGAATTGGACGTCTTGTAGCAAGGGAGTTAATTATGCAAACAGGTAAAGGCGAACAACTTAGGCTAAAAGCCATTGTTACCAGAAGTAATTCTGATGCCGATATACTTAAGAGAGCTACGTTAATGCGAAAAGATTCAGTTCATGGAAAATTTCGTGGAACAATTATCGATGATTTGGAGAATAAAGCATTGATAATTAATGGTCAAAAGGTGGCAATGATTACCGCTAAATCTCCAGACCAAATTGATTACGAAGCTTATGGCATTAAAGATGCATTAGTTATAGATAACACGGGGGTTTGGAGAGATAGTGAAGGACTGTCTTTACACTTAAAAAGTAGGGGCGTCTCAAAAGTATTACTAACTGCTCCTGGTAAGGATCAAATCCCGAATATTGTTTATGGTGTAAATCACAAGGAGTTTAAGAGCGATGATAGCAACATATGGTCAGCCGCATCTTGTACAACCAACGCTATTGTGCCCGTTTTAAATGTAATTCAAGACAACTATGGTATTCAGAAAGGTCACGTTGAAACCATACACTCCTATACAAATGATCAGAACTTATTAGATAACTATCATAAAAAATATCGTAGAGGACGCTCTGCCCCTATCAATATGGTGATTACAGAAACCGGTGCAGCAAAGGCCGTTTCTAAGGTACTGCCACATTTAGCTGGTAAACTTACTGGTAATGCTGTTAGGGTTCCTACACCGAATGTTTCTCTTGCAATATTAAACTTACAACTCGAAAAAGACGTAAATGTTGAAGATGTCAATAATCTATTGCGAAAAGCGTCTACATTTGGACAACTTTGCGAACAAATTGACTATTCTACTTCTAATGAATATGTATCATCTGACTGTGTTGGAAATGCACATGCTAGTGTTGTAGATGCTCCAGCAACATCTGTTTCTTCAGATGGGAAAACGGTTGTACTTTATGTTTGGTATGATAACGAATATGGGTATACCCGTCAAGTGGTAAGATTAGCAAAATATATTTCTGAAGTTATCAGGCTTACGTATTATTAAATAAATCTACCTATTAATTAAATAGTCTATGTTTGAAAATTTACAGGACAGGTTAGATTCCGCGTTTAAAAACCTTAAGGGAGAAGGAAAAATTACCGAGCTCAATGTAGCTTCTACAATAAAAGAGATTCGAAGAGCACTCGTTGAAGCCGATGTAAACTACAAAACTGCTAAGGAGTTTACAGAAAGCATTCGACATAAAGCAATGGGAGAAAAGGTCCTAAATGCCGTACAACCCGGACAACAAATGATTAAGATTGTCAAAGATGAGTTGGCAACTTTCATGGGGGGGACCGCTGCTGATATTAACTTAAAAGGTGCTCCTGCTGTTGTATTAATTGCAGGTCTTCAGGGTAGTGGTAAAACAACGTTTAGTGGCAAACTTGCCAATTATACAAAAAACAAGTTAAATCGTTCTCCCCTATTGGTCGCATGTGATGTATATAGACCTGCAGCAATAGACCAATTAAAAGTATTGGGAGAACAAATAAATGTTGAGGTTTATGCAGAAATTGGCAATCAAAATCCTGTTCAAATTGCACAAAATGGTATTGCACATGCAAAAACAAAAGGATACAATGTTGTTATAGTTGATACGGCAGGTCGATTAGCTGTTGACCAGCAAATGATGGATGAAATTTCAAGTATCAAAAGAAATATTCGTCCACAAGAAACACTATTTGTTGTTGATTCAATGACAGGACAAGATGCAGTTAATACCGCTAAGGCTTTCAACGATGTCATTGATTTTGATGGTGTTGTCTTAACAAAGTTAGATGGAGATACTAGAGGTGGTGCTGCATTATCTATTAAATACACCGTCAACAAACCCATTAAATTTGCAAGTAGAGGTGAAAAGCTTGACACACTAGAAATATTTCACCCCGATAGAATGGCCCAACGAATTCTTGGAATGGGTGACATTGTGTCTTTTGTAGAAAAAGCACAAGAACAATTTGATGAGAAAGAAGCTAAAAAGCTTGAGAAGAAAATAAAAAAGAATCAATTTGATTTTGATGATTTTTTGAGTCAAATTGCGCAAATCAGAAAAATGGGTAATGTTAAAGATCTTCTTGGCATGATACCTGGAGTAGGCAAAGCCATTAGAGATGTAGATATTGATGATGACGCCTTTAAAAAAATAGAGGCCATTATTCAATCAATGACACCATATGAGCGCAAAAATCCTAATGCTTTAAATGGTAGTCGTCGCAAAAGAATAGCAGCAGGTAGTGGCAAATCGATTCAGGAGATAAATCAATTCATTAAGCAATTTGAAGAAATGAAAAAAATGATGAAACGATTTAGTAAAATGAGTAGTAAGGGTATGCCAAATTTTAACATTCCTGGTTTGAAATAAATAATGCTTGCGAATTATAAGATAAAGGCATCCCAAAAGAAATACTCAACTATAAAATAGTTTCAGGAAACTAGATTAATTCCTCTCAAGAAAAAAAACTAAACTATTATTTCTTATATAGTTTAAAAATGTATCTTCATCATAAATAATGTTTTAATCGATGAAAGTTATTAAGTATTTCTTCGGATTTATTGTACCGTCAGCACTTGCTATTTCTGTATTCTTTAATGGTGTTTGGTCCTATTCAGCATTATTAATTGGTTTCGTGTTTATCCCATTGGCAGAGCTAATCATGCCACAATCTACCGCCAATTTCACCAAAGCAGAAGAAAAAATCGTCAAGAAAAAAAGTATTTATGACTGGATATTATACATTCAACTACCAATGCTATTTGGGGTTTTAATGTATTTCTTGCATCTCGTTACTACACAAACACTTCCTTTAGTTGATTTAATTGGCAAATCGATTTCTATCGGTATAGGTTGCGGTGTGATGGGTATTGGTATTGGTCATGAATTAGGACATCGACATAAAAAGTATGAACAATATATGGCTAAAGCCTATTTAATGTGTACCAACTACATGCACTTCTTTATAGAACATAATAGGGGGCACCATAAAAACATTGCGACCCCTAATGATCCAGCTACGGCACGAAGAGGAGAATCTATTTATGCCTATTGGTTAAGGTCTGTTACCACAAGCTATTTATCTGCATGGCGATTAGAAAATAATCGCTTAAAGAGAAAAAAAATATCAATTATATCTATTCAAAATGAGATGATTCAAATGACAGCCATCCAGATAGCCTTTTTCGCACTAATTTTTATACTTTTTGGTGTCTCCGGTTTGGCTTATTTCTTTTTAGTTTCCACTATAGGATTTTTGTCTTTTGAAGTTGTAAATTATATAGAACATTATGGATTAACGCGTAAAGAAATTCAACCAGGTGTTTATGAAAAAACCATGCCGCATCATTCATGGAATTCAAATCATCCATTAGGGAGATTAGTCATGTACGAAGTCACTAGGCACTCTGATCATCATTTTCATGCTGGGAGGAAATATCAAATCCTAAGGCATTTTGATGAAGCCCCACAAATGCCAACAGGTTATCCCGGTATGATGATGATTGCTATGTTCCCTCCTCTATGGTTTTCTATTATGCATAAGCACATAGACAAACACTTAGAAGCGCTTCAAATCCATAATTCAAAATCATTAATAGTCGCTTAAGCTGATTTTATCTGTGGCTAAAATACTAAGTATACCACACTGATAAACAACAATAGTAATCACATGTAAATGGAATTAAATCTTACCTCATTATAATTTCCTAATCTAGTTTGGATACAAAAACCACTGTTCACTATTGTCTTCAAAGATCTAAAGACGATACGTTGGATATAATAAAAGTTTTAATTAGCTTAACTCTATAAATATTAAAAATGAAGTCACTATATTTTAATGAGGAACACGATTTGTTTAGAACAAGCATTAAGCAATTCATTGAAAAAGAAGTTCTCCCCTATGCAAATCAGTGGGAAGAGGATAAAAAAATAGATCGAGCTTTATTCAAAAAATTAGGAGACCAAGGGTTCCTTGGAATAAATCATGAAGAGCAATATGGTGGAAGTAATGCAGATCTTTTTTACTCTGTTATTTATTTAGAAGAACTAGCCAAATGTGGCTATGGTGGTGTTTCAGCTGCTGTTAGTGTGCATCAATATATGGCTACTAATCATTTGGCTAATGCGGGAAGTGATGAACTAAAGCAAAAATACCTAACACCTTCTATTTACGGAGATATGGTAGGAGCCATAGCCATTAGCGAGCCAGGCGCAGGATCAGACGTATCTGCTTTGAGAACTACTGCTACTAAAGAAGGAGATGAATATGTCATCAATGGGTCTAAAACTTTTATTACCAATGGGGTTTATGGTGATTTTATAGTCGTTGCCTGTAAAACAAACCCTAAGGCGGGAGTTAACGGTGTAAGCTTAATTGTTGTAGACAAAGACACACCTGGTTTTACGGCTACTCCATTAAAAAAACTGGGCTGGCACTCTTCTGACACTGGAGAATTAGCCTTTGACAATGTAAGAGTACCAACTAGCAATTTGGTAGGTGGAGAAAACATGGGGTTTTTCTATATAATGGAGAGCTTTCAACTAGAACGATTGGTTGCAGGAATTATGGCTACTGCAGGCGCAGAAGCTTGTCTAGAAACTACACTTAAGTACATGAATGAAAGAGAAGTATTTGGTAGACCAATAAAAAAATATCAAGTTCTAAGGCATGACATGGTCAATATGTATACCGAATTAGAAGCTGCCAAGCAATTGGTTTATAATACTTGTTGGAAATATGAACAAGGACAAATTCCTGTTAAAGAAACATCAATGGTAAAACTCTTTTGCACGGAAATGGGGAATAAAATAATTGATAATTGCTTACAAATGTTTGGCGGATATGGCTATATGGAAGAATATCCTTTGGCAAGAGCATATCGAGATTGCCGTGTTAGTACTATAGCAGGTGGAACGAGTCAAATAATGAGAGAGATTTTATCAAAAATAATTCTAGACGATGTCAAATACAAAAAGATTTATGATGAAGAAATGAATGGAGGAAAGCCATGGGGCACTCCTCAAACAGCAAAAGCTATTATTGAATCTATTCCCTTGAGAATCAAAACAGATAAAGCTAACAGTTACAATACCCTATTCCATTTTGATATAAGCGGAGCTACTGGAGGTCAATTTACAGTTGAAATTAAGAATGGACAATGTATAGTTACCGAAGGGCTTAAGGATAATGCGGAATGTACTGTGACTTCAGATGCTGAAACATATGAAAAAGTTGAATTGGGAGAAATGGCCCCGGAAATGGCTGTTATGAGTGGTAAGCTAAAAGTTAACAACTTGCCTGCAATGATGAAATTCTCAAAACTCTTTAATCGAGTTTAACAAACCTATGATCATAAAACATTTAATTTTCACTATTAAAGACTATTTAAAGCTATTCAACCGTTATAAACCCAATGACATATTTAGCTTTGACGTATTGGATTTTAATCTTGAGTATACTATCCTGCAATGAAATAGATAAGAAAAATACTTCCAAACAAAACAACAAACAACATAAAACTTGTATTCATAAAAATGGATCGACCGTCTCAGAAAGGTTTATCCCTAAAAATGGATTTACCAGAGTTAACACAGATGTAAATTCATTTGCGCACTATTTGCAAAATTTGACTTTAAAACCCGATGGAAGTATAGTTAAGTATTTTAATGGAAATAGCAAGTATAATCACAATGTATATAATGCTGTTATCAATATGGATATAGGATCAAAAGACTTACAACAATGTGCAGATGCCATAATGCGACTAAAGGGAGAATATCATTATAAAATGAAAGAGTATAACAAAATACACTTCAATTTAACCAATGGATTTAATGTTCCGTTTGAAAAGTGGGTACAAGGATATAGAGTCATTGTTAATGGAAATAAGACTTCTTGGAAAAAAAATGCTTCTAAAAAAGAAGACTATCCTACTTTTAGGAAGTATATGGATTTTATCTTTATGTATGCTGGTACATTATCATTATCGAAAGAGCTAAAACCCGTAAATATTCAAGATATGAAAATAGGAGATGTTTTCATCCAAGGAGGATCTCCAGGACATGCCGTTATAGTAATAGACATGGCAATAAACAATCAAACGGGTGAAAAGGTTTTTATGTTGGCACAAAGTTATATGCCCGCTCAAGAGATTCAAATTCTGCAAAACCCAAATAGTCAAGACAGCTGTTCTTGGTACAATTTAGAATTTGGGAAAACACTGACAACTCCTGAATGGACATTTAGAGCTT